>NZ_CATKOZ010000002.1:0-302500 GCF_949769135.1 Sphingopyxis sp. Geo25
GGCGTTTCGAGCGCGGACGGCATCACATCGTTCAGCAGTCCACGCCGCAGACGATCATAGGTGGCGATCGATATCTTCGGGCTTAGGTCTTGGAAGCCTACCCTTACCTTTCGCTGCGCTTCATTCTCCAGGCGAGAATCCCCCATCACGATCGTCACACCATCCGGCTGTTTTATGCGTTCGTTTCCGACATTCACGCGGACATTCTCGATGTAGTTCGCGAAGTGGCTCATATATTCGCCGCACTGAGCAAGTGCTTTATGTGCTTCCGTACTAAGCCCGTCGCCGCGCTTGTTCGCGAACTGGACGTCAGGCCGTTTTAGCTCGATGATCTGCCAACTATAGCCGAGCGAGTTGCTCATGGCCGCTATAAAGTCAGGAATGAGACCGCGCTGGCCGTTTACCTGATTGGTCCGAATCCACCGTTTGGCATATGCCCATGTCCCGTGATGACCAGTCGTCCGGAATGCATATTGCAGAAGGTAGGGATGCGTCTCGATTATATTTTGCATCGCCTCTTCCGACCCTGTGGCCAAAGCGGCATCGAATTCTCCAGCCAGCTTGGCGCTAAAATCTCGTCTCGAACCGTACAGCGCGTCCGGAAATTGCTCTGCAAGTTCCCTGTGAAATCGCGCCTGATTTTCCGGTTTGGATAGCTCGAATAGAGTCGGCATCGTTTTCGCTCCTCTTGAACACAAAGTCTACCAGCGCCTCAGGCGGTTGAAAGCCCCCAACTGAGCGCGGCATCTGATGAGCGCACTCTGGCCTCGGCACGCTCGGCCAGGGCGCGCGCTGATGTCGGGCCGCGCGGCGCACTCGGCTCGCTTTCCTTGCGGGGCGGCGGCTAGGCACTGACGCGCATCGCACGCCGCCCCGCTGCGGGCTCGCCAAGAGCGCGTCATTCTCTGGAGGGCATCCGCTGAGTTTCCTGCGCGATAAGCTCGGCACGATGGGGATCTTCCGCTGCGCCGATCTCGCGTCGATCCGAGACGGGCGCAATATCGAGGTCGCCGACGTCATTCTCGTCCGACAGCGGCCCGGGTCGGCGAAGGGTGTGCTCTTCGTTACGATCGAGGACGAGACGGGGATCGCCAACGGCATCGCTTCGACATCTTCCGGCGCCAAGTCATGTCGGCCTCGATGATCGGGATGCGCGGCCGGCTCCAGAAGGAGGGCGAGGTCATCCACATCATCTGCGACCGGATCGTCGATCATGATGCGATGCTGCGGTCGATCGCGCAGGGTGAAGTGTCGATCGCACCCGGTCGCGGGGATGGCGCGCGGAACGGAGGAGGACCGGATTCGCGCGATGCGCCGCTCCGCATCCGGAGTCATGATTTTCACTGAAACATGGCGAGGTTATCAGATATGTTGTCAATCCGATCGCAGCCGTCCACCAAGCAAATATGAACCTGAACGACGCTTTGAAATTGGTTGCGGATGCTCGCGCAGCCAATCCCCAGACCGACGTCCTCTATCAGGCGGTCGACGCGCGCTCCACCATCACCATAGACGTCTCTCCCGAGGAGACTTGGGGCAGCGAGACAACCGCCTTGGGGACGACCATCTCCGTGGCGCGCACGGCTCACCCTTCCGAAAGCCTGATGCACGAACTCCTCCACGCCGACTTGAAGCTGAAGGGATTTCGCCAACATCTGACGATGCTACGTGTGGATGACAACGACATGGTCCAACATGTCGTGCAGGCGCTTGACAATGAGCTTCAGCATCATCGAATGTTCCCGGCATTCGTGGCTGCGGGGCTCGATCCATCCAAATTTTACTGCGATTCAGATGGACAAACCTACAAGAGCGTCCGCACCGAACTCAAACGGATGAAACCGAAAGTGGCGACAACCGGATATTTGTTCCTCAAATATCTGTCTGCCATCGCACCCGGCGGTGCGGGCACCGACGCGGATCGCGAACAGCTCAAGCGGTTCTTTCGCTTGACGGTGCCAGGAGAAAAAATGGCGAAAATCGACGCTGCGGCAGAAATGCTGCTTGCATGGGGAGGCGGTACAAGTCTCGATGCTGGACCCGTCATTCGCGATATCCTTGAAGTCCTTGGTTTCAATGGCTGGTGGATCGGGGCCTCACACAATTTCCCGAAAGACGGCCATTTCATTGGGGCGCCGTTCACCATGCAGGACGCCGAGCGATATGCCGAAGTCTCGCAGGGCTGACGCTGACGGAATGGATCGGGCGACGACCGATGGCTGAACGCGGCGCAATCGCCTTCGAGCCGAAGGTCGAATTTCCCGACAACGCCTTCGAAGCAGCACGAATGTACCTCGCGCTGATGGCTTACCCCGAGCTAGGCGAAGGCCAGCCCGGCGAACGAGGATGCCGCCTCACTGAGGCGTTCTGGGAATATTATATGTGGAACTGGAGGCGGGTTCGCGGTCTGCGCGAGGTCCGTGCCGCGCTCGCCGCGCCCCGCTTCAACACGCCCCGCCAGCGCCGTTTCGAAGGCGCGGTGGAACGTGGCCGCCGCCGTATCATGCGCCGCTTCGCGGCATTCGACATCGTCGGAAGCCAGATGGTGAGCGCGATGTTCAACGCTAACGATATCGCCTACCGAATGAAAAGCGCGGGCGAGGATCCGTTCGAACGGAGCCACACGGGAGGACACGCAACCCTTCGAACCGAGATCTGGCAGCGAGCCATGCCAAGCGCACGGCGCATCATTCGAAACAATCTACCCGGATGGTCGGAGAGCTTCGATCTGAAAGAGAGTGTCGTTCCGGCAGACCCGATCCAGAAAGAAAGGGATCTGGTTGCGCGCGGATTTGTGCAATCGCGGTCCGTCATCCACATGGTTCACGGCATCAACCAGATACTCGAGGATCATGAAAAGGACCTTTACGCGCTGGGCGATGCGGACTGGTTGCTCGTCCTGCTTTGGAACTGCGAAATCTGGATCTGGGAAGCCATCGAACATGCAGAGCGATGGCGGATACTCTCCGGCTGGACTCGCATGCCAATGATCGCTCCCGATCTGATGGTCGAGCTTGTGTCTCCAAAAATGTGCGCGAAATTGCCCACTGCGACGCCGGAAAGCGACCTGCCATAGTTCCCGATGAAAGGAGCTATGATGGAAGTGAATGACCTCGTCGCGCTGTTGGGCGCATTGGCCGCCTTGCTGTCCGCACTTGCCGGGCTGGTGACGGCCTGGCGCAAAAAGCCTGAAGAATAGCCGCCGTGACGGTTCGAATGTTGGCTATCCGCCTCCCGATCGACCTGCACCTTCCCCCTCAGTCGCCTTTCTGCGGGCCTCGACGCGCCTGTGCCGTCAACCCCGTTCGGGGTTCACCCTCGCTCTCGCTCGGTGACGGCCGCTCGCGGGCCCTCCCTTGGGCGCCATCGGGGATAGGCCCCGACGATTCAGGAGAAATTACATGGCCACCATCGCAAATCTCACCGTTAAGACGGACGGCAGCTTCGAAGGCACGCTTGCCACGCTCAGCGTCACCGCACCGATCGCGATCATCCCCAACGGTCGCAAGGCCAAGGACAGCGAACCGATCATCAACACCGACCGTCGCACCTATCATGTCGAACTGCGCGCGACCGCCGCATCCTATATGGCGTCGGTCTCCTGGACCTATCCCGCCGACGAGCTCATCGCCTTGCAAGTCGCCGAGGCCGAGGCGGCGCGCGCCGCGCCCGTAGCCGGGGCGATCGATCTGGCGGCGCTCAATTTCCGCTACCGGATTGCGGGCGACAAGGTCGATTGGCGCCCGGTCCGCGCGTTCGACGACACGCGCCAGCTCTTCATCGAGTTTGGCGCAGATATCGCATCGGGCGACATGCCGCCGCTGTTCGTCATCGGCCGCAGCGGCGAAGCCGAACTCGTCAACTACCGGGTGCAGGGGCGCTACATGATCGTCGACCGCCTGTTCGAGCGCGGCGAACTCCGCTTGGGGGCCGGGAAACAGGCGCGGACCGTCCGGATCGAGCGCGAGATACCGCGCCGCCGGGGCCGGTCATGACCGAGCGCGAGGATCAGGCCGTGCCGCCCGCCGAAGAGCCGGGCGACGAATATCGCGCTGCGCAGCCGCCGGGCATCGACGCCTTCCGCCTGCGCGGCGACCCGCCGCGGGTGATGCGGCTGTCGCGCAAGACGCTGGCGAGCATCGGTGCGGTCGGCGGCATTGCGATCGGCGGCGCCTTGCTCTGGGCGCTGCAACCCTCGGCGCCCAAGACGGCAGAGAATCTCTATTCGGCCGATACAGCCAACCCCGCCGAGGTCGTCACGGGCGCGCCCGCCGACTATGGCAAGGTGCCGAAGCTTGGGCCGCCGCTGCCCGGGGACCTTGGCAGACCGATCGTGGCGGCGCAGCAGAACGGGGAAATCGTCCCCGTGCCGCCGATCGAACAGACGCCGCCCGACGGACGGTCGCTGGCCGACGAAGCGCGCGAGCGCGCGCGGCAGGAGCGTGAGAGCGCGCAGACGAGCCGGCTCTTTCTTGGCGGCGGTTCGTCGCCTGCGTCAGTGGCCGACGCGCTACCGGGGTTGATCGATCGTCCGGTCGGCGACCCGGCGGCACCCGAGGCGCGCGCGCGAACCGCGACGACGGCACGCCGCGCCTTTATCGAAGGCAGCGCCCGGACGCCCGCCGAAAGTGCCGAACGTATCCGCAAGCCGAGCTCGCCCAATATCCTCCAAGCCGGAAGCCTGATCCCGGCAGCGTTGATCACCGGAATAAGGTCCGATCTGCCGGGACAGGTGACCGCGCAGGTGACGCAAAATGTCTATGACAGCCCGACCGGTCGCATCCTGCTCATTCCCCAGGGCGCGCGGCTTATCGGCGAATATGACAGCGAAATCGCTTCGGGGCAGGAGCGCGTGCTGCTTGCCTGGGACCGGCTGATACTGCCCGGCGGCCGGTCGATTCGGCTCGATCGCCAGCCCGGCGCCGATGCACGCGGCATGGCAGGAGTTGCCGATCGCACCGACCATCATTGGGGATCGATGCTGCGCGCCGCGCTCATTTCCACCTTGCTCGGTGTCGGCGCCGAACTTGGCTCCGACGGCGATGACGCGATCGTGCGTGCGCTTCGCGACGGGTCGCAGGATACGGTCAACCAGTCGGGCCGGCGCCTCGTCGAGCGCCAGATGAATGTCCCGCCGACCCTCACCATTCGCCCCGGCTTCGCGCTGCGCGTCCTCGTAACCCGCGATCTGATCCTTGAGCCTGAAGGAGGCGCGTCGTGAGCAGGCTCAGACTTGGTCCGATCGCCGACGACAAGCCGGTGAAGCTTACGATCGAATTGCCGGGATCCCTCCATCGCGAATTGCTCGTCTATGCCGAGGTGCATGCGAAGGCCAATGGCCTCGCGGCGCCTATGGCGCCGGAAAAGATCGCGGTGCCGATGATCGAGCGCTTTATCGCGACCGATCGTGGATTTGCGACGGAACGGCGGCGTCATCCTCGCGTCGGTCAGGCTTGATCGCCCATATTTTGTTCGTTCAAACCGCTGACGGCTGTGCGCCAAAAAAGACGCCCGCGCGATCGAAACCGTGCGGGCGTCAGATGAAGATCTCTGTTCCCTGAAAGGAAGAGCTCTTCTGGGTCGCACGGCGCGGATAGCGTCGCGAGCCGACCGATAATTGTACGGCAGCGCCAAAAGATACCCCGGAGTTCAAACCGATGTCGGCGTTCGATTGGTTTCAGCCAGAAGCCCGGTGATCTCCGATCGGCCAAGACCAGCGAATTCCCTGAGTAGCAAACATTCCGGGGAGATGAAGTGCAGGCGCGCTCATCGAGCACGATTGCTTGCCCCATTTGCTCAAAGAATTCCTGTGTCCTTGAGCCAATCTTCCACGAGCGTCGGCCATCTCTCAACGGGATGACCCAGCGGGCGCATGGCGAAGGCGTGACCTCCCTTGGCAAAGAGATGGACTTCTGCTGGAACGCCTGCCTCGTCCAGCGCTCGCGCATAGACGGTGCTGTTGCAAATCGGATCGACAGGATCGTCCCAAGCCTGAAGAAGAAATGTCGGCGGGGTCATCTTGGTGACTTTGATTCCAGGATCAAGCGAGCCCCCCGCTCTGCACAGGTGGCCCGGGAACATTGCGATGGCAAAATCGGGCCGGCTGCTCACTTTGTCTATTTCGTCGACTGGCTGATAGGCAGGTTCGAATATATTGCTGGTCTGCGCGACCAGATACCCTCCCGCCGAGAAGCCGATGACACCGATCTTGCGGGGGTTGATCTTGAGCTCACTGGCGCGCGAGCGCACCAGGCGTATTGCACGCTGGGCGTCCTGCAACGCAAGGAGGTGCTTGGGCGTCACTGCACAATGGCAGCCTTCATCATAATGGTGGTTGCTTTTGGGAACGCGGTATTTGACGAGCACGCAGATAGTGCCTCTTGAAGTCAGCCAATCGCAAACTTCACTACCTTCCAGATCGATCGCGAGCTTGGAAAATCCTCCGCCGGGAAAAACCAGCATCGCGGCGCCATTGCCGGGTTGTTTGGCTGGAAACACCGTGAGAGTGGGCACAGTAACGTTGAAGACGCCGGTAACCGGACGTCCGGCGAAGCGTTTCGGATTCGTTGCCGTTTCGCTATACTCGGGAGGAAGTTTGACATCTTCCATGTTCGGCGCGGCTCTAGGCCACAATGGCGTCTGCTGATGGCCCGCCGGGGGTTGCCACACGCCCTCCTTCCTGCCCTCAACGCTTGCCGCCTCGGTCACCTTTGTCAGGCCCTTAGCGTCAGAGATAAGCGTCTCAGCCTCGCTGCAGCCAACAACGAAGCCTTGAACGCACAAAAGGCCTGCTAGAGTCAGGCTTCGCCGCAATGAAACTCCGATCCGCCCCGCATTCCGCATTGTCCTGCTTCCTCACCTCGGATCGCCACCGGAAAATTTCTCCTGACGGCATCTAACCTCCAATTGAGCGGCTGACCAACGGATGATTTCTCGGGCTAGAGGCCAATTTTTTTAGGGACATGCCGTGGATCTCGATCAATCTTGCTAAACACGCTGCGCGCTTTGGAAGCTGCGGCGCAGCATTCGGACTTTGAGCGCGCGGCTCCTTGCTGGCATTGTTGCGGACGGGGCCGGGGCCGCGGCGCATTCGCAGCCCTAGTGGAGTTTTGCAGCGATATCGGCTGGCGCCATGTTCCCATATAGGCTAGGGGGCTACCCTATGGGACATATGATCGAAAAGAAGGGCGACCTCTTGGCCCGCGTCAAACGGATCGCCGGCCAGGTTTCGGCCGTCGAGCGAGGGCTCGATCGGGACGCCGGTTGCGCGGAGATTCTGCATCTCGTCGCCGCCGTGCGCGGCGCCGTGAATGGCCTGCTCGACGAAATCGTCGTCGATCATCTCGACGAGCATGTCGCCAAGCCCGGCCTGTCGGACGCCGAGCGGAAAAAGGGCGCTGAAGAACTGATGACGGTCATCCGTCGGTACGTGAAGTAGAGCCACCCATGGCAGAGACGCGCAACATCGACACGCTCGAGCACAATCACGTCTTCCTGGGCGCGTCGCATGACGAGAATGCGCGGCGCACCCTGTGGGTCGTCGCGCTTACGGCGGTCATGATGGTGGGCGAGATCATCGCAGGCTATGTGACGGGCTCGATGGCCCTGCTGGCCGACGGCTTCCACATGGCGACCCACGCGGGCGCGTTGAGCGTGGCGGCGGCCGCCTATTCTTACGCCAAGCGCCACGCGTCCGACCGTCGCTTCAGCTTCGGCACCGGTAAGGTCGGCGATCTTGCCGGTTTTGCTTCGGCGCTCATTCTCGGTCTCGTTGCGCTCGGGATCGGGATCGAATCCGTCTTGCGTCTGTATCAGCCGATCCGTGTCGCGTTTGGAGAAGCCACGGTGATCGCGATTGTCGGGCTAGGCGTGAACATTGTCAGCGCATTCCTGCTGTCCGGTGGCCACGCCCATGGTCATTCACATGGTCATGGGCATCACGATCATCATGGGCACGATCATGGGCATGGTGGCAAAGGTCAGGACAATAATCTGCGATCGGCCTACGCCCATGTGCTCGCTGATGCGCTTACTTCGGTTCTTGCGATCGCGGCCCTGCTGGCCGGTCGATATCTCGGCTGGATCTGGCTCGATCCGGTCATGGGTATTGTCGGTGCCATCGTGATCGCACGCTGGTCCTGGTCGCTCATGCGCGACACCGCGTCGGTGCTGCTTGACGCAAGCGATGAGCAGGTGGCGGGCGAGGTGCGCGACCTGCTGGACGGTCCGGGCGGTGCCCGCATTACCGATTTGCACGTCTGGAGAATTGGGCCGGAAGCGCATGCCGGCATTGTCAGTGTCGCGTCCGGACCCGGGATTGATCAGGAAATGATCCGGGGGCGGCTCAAGCCGGTGCATGAACTCGCCCATCTCACGGTCGAGATCCGATGAAATCGCCGTGCGTCGAAATCTGTTCGTTTGACGGGCGCACCGGTTGGTGCCGCGCCTGCGGCCGCACCAAGCAGGAATGCCGGGGCTGGAAGAAGGCCCGTCCGCATCAGCAACAGAAGATCGCATCAGACCTGCCACGACGTCTGGCGAAGTTGACTGCGACACGATCCGATTAACGGTCGTCGTCAGCGTTTGAACGGGACGCACAAATCACGGCCGTTCTGGAAAGTCACTTCGGTGCTTGAAATGCGGTCTCCAGCTCATCGACCATGTCCAGCTCGGCCTTCGCCGCCGCCCGGGCCCGGGTGACATCGTGCGCTTTGACCGCCGCTTCCATCGCAGTCAGCCCATCGTCAAACCGGGTCCGCAGCTTGGCGAGAGGCGCCAACCCGGAAATCTTTGCCCACCGTTCGCGCGCATAGGTGGTGGCTGCTGCCATGTCGTCCCAACGCGGCGGCTTGGCCTGTGCATCGGCATCATAACGAAAGCCGGCATAATCGAGCAGGCTGACATCAATCGGCACCGCAGGTGTGCCGGGAACCGCGCTCACAATGCTGCGAAAGCCCTCAATCGAGGCGAGCGCGAGATCGACTCTCTGGTCGGATTTTCGCGCGCGGCGGACCGCAGCAAGATGTGTTTGCAGGCTCGCTGACAAGGCAGGGGGAACCATGGGTTTCAACGTGCCAGCCGCCGCTTCTGCCGCCAGTATCGACGTGTCGAGCTCGGCCGGCGTCG
Source organism: Sphingopyxis sp. Geo25 (assembly GCF_949769135.1). Classification (NCBI taxonomy): domain Bacteria; kingdom Pseudomonadati; phylum Pseudomonadota; class Alphaproteobacteria; order Sphingomonadales; family Sphingopyxidaceae; genus Sphingopyxis; species Sphingopyxis sp. Geo25. The sequence goes on from NZ_CATKOZ010000002.1 coordinate 9,127, forward strand.
CGGTAAATGCCGTCTCGGTCAATGTCTCGAAGGGTTCGCCCGCTGCAGACAGGGCCGCGGCAACTTTCGCTTGGTTGCTTGCCATGGCCTGGCTTGGCGCCGGTTCCGGCATGTCGGCCTTCCCGCCCGTGTCGTTCTTGCCGCCACAGGCCGAGAGCATAAGCGCTGTCGCAAATATTGCTAAGCCGGGCTTGATCATGAGGATGCTCCTTGGGTGGGGGGGATTTCGATGGCGGCGATGCGAGAGTGCTGCTGTCTCGCGGTCGATAAGTTCCGCAAGTGATGCGCGGTATACGCAATGTCCCATATAATCAGCCGAAGCTCCTCTTCGGCTGGTCGAACCAATGCGGACAAAGCAGCTAATATCACACCCCGCCAGCAAGAGTCGCGCTCGAAGGCATATTGAACATGGACGAGGCACCCGCCGTTGCAATCCTTGCGGCCTTTGTCGACGAACGGCGACGCTCCGCGATTGCCTCGGCGTCGCTTGATCGATGTGTGCGCCGCTCAAACAGCTTCTCGCGCGGCAAGCGCCAAATGGCGGAGGCTTCAGATTTCGGCGGATTTTCTTTTTCCGATGCGGGCTTTCTCGCCTGGCGGCGTCAACAGCCCAATGTCCACTCTGCACGCTCCAGCATTCCCGCATGATGTCGAGGCGTTAGTGGTGGGCAGCCGGAAGCGAAGGGGCTATCGTTCGAGCATGACCAAATGGTTTCGGCTGTCACCGCCCATATTGCTGCTCCTGCCGCTGGGGGCTTGCGCCCATTTTGAACCGCGACCACTCGCTGCCGATCCCATGTCCGCGCCGGCTCTACAGGCGCCAATTGCCGACCTCTTGTCGCGCGACGCCGCGCATATCGACCGGCCCTATCTGAAACCCGTGGCGCTCGACCTGTCGGCCCCGCTCGATCCCAATGGCATCGCGATACTCGCGGTGATCGCCAACCCGGAACTCAAGGCGCAGCGCGCCCGCGCCGGCGTGCGGGACGCGCAAGTCTTCGCCGCGGGGCTGCTTCCCGATCCCAGCTTCAGTTTCGGCGTCGATCATATTCTCTCGGGTCCCGATCCGCTCGACAATATCGCCGGCGCGCTCGGTTTCAGCCTCAATGCGCTGCGCACCCAAAAGGTACAGCGCGCCCAAGCGGTCGCCGAGGCGCGGCAGGTTCGGCTCGACCTGGCCTGGGCCGAATGGCAGACCGCCTGCAATGCGCGGCTGCAGGCGGTGCGCGTTTTGGCGCTCGAGCAGGCGCTCGCCAATGCGGCCACCAGCGCGGATGCCAGCGAGGCGCTGCTCGGGCGCTATCTGAAAGCGGCGGGCCGCGGCGACATCGCGCCCGATCAGGTCCAGTCATCGCGCATTGCCGCGCTCGATGCCCAGAGCAATTTTCGCAGCGCCCAGACGAATCTCGCGACCGCGCGCTCCGAACTGCATCGCCTGCTCGGCCTGCCGCCGGCCTACGCGCTGCGGCTAGCGCCCGCGCCGCTCCCGGCGCTGGTTCCCGATGCCGATCGCCTCCTCACTCTCGCGCTGACCGGCCGCGACGATCTGGCGGCCTTGCGCGCCGGTTATGACGCGCAGGAAGCCGCCGTTCGCCGCGCCATCCTCGACCAGTTCCCCACTCTGGATCTTACCATCAGCGGCGCGCGCGATACCGGTGGCAACAAGCTCATCGGCCCTTCGATCGGCTTCACCTTGCCGCTGTGGAACCGCAACCGCGGCGGCATTGCCGTCGCCGAAGCCACCCGTGAGGCGCTGCGGCAGGAATATGACGCGCGCCTGTTCCAGACCCGCGCTGATATCGCCGCCGCCGCATCAGGGCTTGCGATCGCGCGCCAGCAATATGCGCTCCTGCGCGCCGGGATGCCGGCGCTCGCGACCTTCGCGTTGGCGAGCCGCCGGGCCGCACAGCGCGGCGATCTCGCGCTCGCGACCGCCGAGGTCGCCGAGCAGAGCCTGCGCGACCGCCAATTGCTGCTCCTCCAGTCCGAACAGGCGATCGCCGAACAGACCATCGCGCTCGAACTGCTTGTCGGCGCCCCCCAGGAAGCTTGGACCCTATGATCAGCCGCAAACTTCTTGCCCTGCCGCTCGCTTGTGGCCTCATGCTGAGTGGCTGCCAGTCCCCTGCCGATACCGCGGCGCCCGACCCTGTAGCGACGATCGATGTCGCCGCCGTAACCACCGGCGCCATCGACGAAAAGCTAACGCTTTATGGCGCCGCCGAGGCCAATGGCGCAGGTAAATATACGCTGTCGGCGCCGATGGAGGCGCTGGTCCAGGCGATCGACGCGCCAGTCGGGAGTCAGGTGAAGCGCGGCCAGATTCTCGTCCGCCTGAGCCCCAGCCCGACCGCTCGGCTCGATCTTGCGACGGCTTCCGCAACGGCCAATGCCGCCGATCTGGCGCATGCCCGCGCGCGGCGTCTCCGAGCTGATGGATTGGTGAGCGACGCCGAGGTCGAGACGGCGCGCGCTGCCAAACAGGCCGCCGATGCGTCGCGCGCAAGCCTGGCCACCCGCAATAGCGCACTGGTCCTTCGCGCGCCCGCGAGCGGCACCGTCGAGGTCATCGGTGCCAGCGCAGGCGAACTCGTCGCCGCCGGTGCGACGATCGTCTCGCTCGTCAAGGAGGGCGATCTGCGTGCCCGCTTCGGCGTCGATCCCGCGATCGCGCGGCGCATCCCCCAGCCCAGCTATGTCGAAATCACCGCGGCAGGCAGCAAAGCGGCCTTCAACGTCCCCATATTGTCGGTCGACAGCGTCGTCGACCCGGTTACCAAATTGGCGTCGGTCTATGTCCAGATACCCGATGAAAGCGGTGTCGGTGCGGGCGAGAGCCTGACCGGCCGCGTGCTCCTCGCCAATATCGCCGGCGGCATGACCATACCCTATGCTGCCTTGCTCGACGATGGCGGCCAGCCCTTCGTTTTCGCCATCGTCCAGAATGTCGCCAAGCGGCGCGATATCGTTGCCGGTCCGCGCACCGGCGACCGGATCGCCGTTACGTCCGGGTTGAAGCCGGGTGACCGCGTCGCCACGGTCGGCGTCACCGCGCTCGAGGATGGCATGAAAGTCCGCATCCAGGCCGCGAAGAAGTGACCGACGTCATCAGCAAACATGCGCGGTCGATCTGGCTCGCGGTGATCCTGCTCACCCTCGCAGGCGTGGTATCCGCGACCCGCGTTCCCGTCGGGCTCTTCCCCAACATCGACTATCCGCGCGTCGTCGTCTCGGTCGATGCCGGGGATCGCGACGCGGCGCAGATGGAAGCCGAGATCACCCGCCCGATCGAGATCGGGCTGCGCGCCGTCCCGGGCGTGACCGGGGTCCGCTCGGTCACGAGCCGCGGTAGCGCCGAAGTCGCGCTCAACTTTCAATGGGGCGACGATATGGTCGCCGCGGCGCAATCGACGCAAGGCGCGCTTGCCACGTTGCTGCCGACCCTGCCGACGGGGACGCGCTTCAACGTCCGGCGCTCGGATCCCACGATCTTTCCGGTCACCGGCTTTGCCTTGACCTCGGACAGTCTTAGCCCCGAGGCGCTTCGTACCCTTGCGGAACTCAAGATCCTGCCGGCGTTGACCTCGGTCGAAGGCGTTGCCGGCGTCGATATCCTCGGTAGCAGCCCCCGTGAATTTGCAGTCGAGGTCGATCCATCGCGGCTGCAGTCGCTCGGCATCAGCCTGAGCGACGTCGTGGCAACGCTCGGCAAGGCCAATATGGTGCGTGGTCTCGGCAAGATCGAGGATCGGCACCGTCTCTATCTGGTCCTGCTCGAAAACCGCGTCGCCGATGCAAGCGATCTCGCGGCGGTCCCGGTCAAGGCGGCGGCAGGCGGCTCGGGGGTTGTCACACTCGGGCAGATCGCGACAATCACGCCCTCGACCGCTCCGGCGTTCAGCCGGGTGACCTCGGACGGCAAGCAGGCAGTGCTGGTCAACGTCCGCCAGGCGCTCAAAGGCGATACCGTGGCGATCGTGCGCGCGGTCGATGCGCGCCTCGCCGCGCTCCGCCTGCCGCCGTCGGTCAAGGTCACCACCTTCTACGACCAGTCCGAACTTGTCGTAGGCGCGGCCAATGCGGTGCGCGATGCGATACTGATGGGCGCGGTGCTCGCCGGAATCGTGCTTTTCGTATTCCTCCGCTCGGGACGGCTGATGGTCATCACCGGGCTGATGTTGCCCGCGGTCCTCGCGGCAACCTGTCTGCTTCTCTTCGCGCTCGGGATGAGCTTCAACATGATGACGCTGGGCGGCATGGCGGCCGCCGTCGGCCTTGTCGTCGACGATGCGGTGGTGATGCTCGAACATATGATGCGGCGGATGCAGGAGCAGCGGCTGAGCGATCCGCAGTCGCTCCTCGGCGCTGCCGCCGAAATGGGCATGCCTCTGCTCGGATCGACCATGGCGACGATCGTCGTCTTCCTTCCCCTCGCCTTCATCAGCGGGGTGACCGGGGGCTTTTTCCAGGCGCTGGCCGTCACGATGGTCGCTGCGCTGCTCATTTCCCTGCTCTTCGCGCGCTTCGTAATTCCCTTGGTCGCCGCTCATTGGCTGCGCCAGAAGGACGCGGAGTCCGCCGACCGGGCCAACGCCATCCTCGACCCGCTGCTCGCCCGCTACGGCCGCGCGAGTGCGCGCGCCTTTGGCCGGCCTGTCCTGTTTGCGGCGGTCGTCGGGGCGGTTCTGGCGGTCAGCGGCTACGCCGCCTGGCGCAATGTCCCTTCGGGGTTCATGCCGAAGATGGACGAAGGCGGCTTCGTCCTCGACTACAAGGCCCAATCGGGTGCGTCGCTCGAGGATACCGACGCCCTGCTGCGGCGTGTCGAGACGATCATCAGCGCGACCCCGGAAGTGGCGAGCTACTCGCGGCGGACCGGGATCCAACTCGGCGGCGGCCTGACCGAAGCCGATGAGGGCGATTATTTCATCCGGCTCAAGGGCGGCTCGCGGCGCGATATCGAGGCTGTGATGACCGGTATGCGCGAGAAGATCGCAGCCGAGGTGCCGGGGCTCGAGGTCGAGCTGATCCAGCTGATGGAGGATCTGATCGGCGATCTGACGGCAGTGCCCCAGCCGATCGAGGTGAAGCTCTTCGGCGACGATACCGCAGCGCTCGAAGCGGCGGCGAAGACGATCGGCGAGCGCATCGGCAAGATATCGGGGGTCGTCGAGGTGGTCGACGGCCTGCGCGTCGCTGGCGACGCGATCAGCATCGCGGTCGATCCAGGTGCAGCAGCCCAATATGGGCTCGATCCCGACAGCATCGCCGCGCAGCTCGAAACCGCGATCGGCGGCACGGCCGCGACGCAGGTCCGCATCGGTGCGCAGCTGATCGACGTTCGGGTGCGCGCGCCGCAGGACCTGCGAAACGATGTCGCACGGATCGAGAACCTCCCGCTCGTCGCACCGGACGGCAGCAGCATTCGCCTGGCGGCGGTCGCCACCGTCTCGGTCCAGAGCGGACAGAAGCAGCTCACGCGCGAAAATCTCGCCCCCTATATCGCGGTTACCGCGCGGCTCGAGGGCCGCGATCTCGGCTCGGCCATGACAGAAATCCAGAGCGCGGTCGGCCAGCTCAAACTCCCGACCTCGGTCCGCGTCGAATATGGCGGGCTTTATGCAGAGCAGCAGAAGAGCTTCGCCGACCTTGCGTTGGTGTTCGGGGCTGCTCTGCTGCTCAGCGCGTTGCTGATTACCCTTCTGTTCGAACGCGCCGGCTGGACGGCCGCCGCGATCGCGACGGTGCTCCTCACCGCGGCGGCGGTGATGATCGGACTGTGGGTCATGGGAATCGAACTCAATATTTCCGCGCTCATGGGGCTGACGATGGTGGTGGGCATGGTCGCCGAACTCGTCATCTTCTTCCTCGCCGAGATCGAAAGAGACAAGCCGCTCACCGCGGCGATGTTGCTCGAAGCCGGGAAGAAGAGGCTGCGCCCAATCCTGATGTCTGCGTTGATCGCGGTGCTGACGCTCGCGCCGCTCGCGCTCGGGCTGAGCCGCGGCGCCGGACTTCAGCAACCCCTCGCCACGGCGATCATTTTCGGCCTGATTGCCGCGGTGCCGCTGGTGCTCTTCTTCCTGCCAGCCGTCCTGCTGGCGCTGGCGCCGCGCGAGCCTGCACCGGCCGGCTGACCGTGGACGCCGGGCCGATCAGGAGAGCGGGCGCCGCCGATGCGCTGGGGACCTGAACGCCTGCGTCAGGCGATAGGTCACGCGATAACCGACATGGTCTGAAAACATCGTGCCGTCGCGCTCGCGGCCGAACGGCACCGCCATCGCGATGGCCTGGATCGAAGCGCGATAGCCGGGCGAGAAAAATTGCCAATCACGCCCTTTCTGGAAGACAGTGGCGGCGATAGCCGGGACCGCGCGTCCGCAGGGCGCGTCCGATTTCAGGCAATGCTGGAGCGCGTTGTCGATCGACAGGCGCCGCTTCGTGGTCCAGTTCGCCGCGCTGTGCGCGGTCAGGAATGAGCGCCGCTCGGCCGAGCTGGCGTTGAAATCGCCGGCCAATATGACAGGCTGGTCGGGATTGCGGTAGCGGGTGAGAAAGGCGTCGATCGCCTCGACCTGCCGCCGATAAGCGTAGAGCGAACGGGTCTGGGCGACGCCCGAGGATTTCTTGCTGTTCATATGGGTGGTGACCACTGTCACCGGCGTTGCGCTGCCCGGCACCTTGATCGTCACCATCAGCATGCCCTTGTTGGCGAGGCAGTCATAACCCGCGCAAGCAAAGGCGGGGAAAGCCTCGCGATGCACCGACAGGATCGGATAGTCCGACGCCAGGATCAACCCCGAGCCGACTTGTTTGCCCGAACGCTCGCCCTTGAAGAAGCTCGCGCCGTCGATGAAGGGCCGGTCGCTCGCGCGCGGCTTCACCATGCTCTGCAGATCGCGAGACGGACCTTCGACAATATAGCGATAGCCGCTACGACGCGCGATCGCTTTGGCCGGCGCGGTAAAGGCCTCCTGCAGGATGATTACATGCGGCTGCGCGTTGCGCGCGCGCATCGCGAGCAGACGCGCTTCGATGCGCGTGAAGTCGGCGGTGCGATCGGAGGCGATGGGCCAGGGCAGGCCCTTCACATTGTAGGCCATGATCGAAAGTGCGGACGCCGCCGGTGGAGCGGGACGCCGCGGCTCGCTCGCGGCGGCACGAGGGGCGAGACCTCCGAGTAGCAGCGGCGCCATCGCCATCAGTCCGCCCACGCGCATGATCTTCGTCTCCATCCTGGCGATCCCTTCCGCTTCGAGAATTGCTGATTGACGCCGCGGTGCGCAGCGATCCGCACTTTGCGCAGCCGGTGCGGGAATCGCGGCCTGATGGCGTCAGACCTTCCGGACGCCTGACTGGCAGGCGCCGGAGCTTGCCCAGGGGATATGCGATGACGGTGATTGCGGCCCGTGCTGCAGCGATGGCTGCGCTGATACTTCCCTTTGCGGCACTCGCGCAGGAGGCATCGCCGAGCATTGCGGTGACCCACGCCGCGCTCATCGCCCGCGATCGACTGCCTAGCTCGGCGCGGCTCCCCATCGCGCCGGTCCCCACATCGTCGATGTTGTCCTTACTGAACGGTTCGACCGCGCCTGTCTCCGATATCGCAGCGCTCGGACCAATGAAGGTCCGGTCGGCCACCGCCGAGTGGACAGACGGCGAGTTCAAGCTGACTGCGATGCGCGCGCGTTCGCTCCCCGCGACATCTGCCCCGCAAAGTTTCGAATATCGGCATTTCGGGCTGTTGGCGATTCAGCTGGGCGCGGCCCAGCAGATATCTGCGCGCGACACGCTGTCGCTTGGCGCAACCTTTGCGGTTGAGCGCCGACGTCCCGCGTTCATCGTCAGCCCGCACAGAAATTATCGCACCGACGAGCGCGCAATCGCGCTGCACTGGTCCCGCGACAATCGCTTCGATTTCGCTGCGAGCTTGTTCGACGCCGGTCCAGCGAAGAACCGGACCCCCGTCGAGCGTATCGCCGACCTCGCTGGCGGCGCGCCCCGCGCGGTTCGCGGTTGGGGGCTGACCGCCGGCTTGCATCCAGCGGGCGACCCCGAGCGCCTGTCGGTCGGCATCGATTTTCGACAGCAGCAGGACCGCGATGTTCAGCACCGGGACGCGCGCGTCCAGATCTTCCTGAGGCAGAAATTCTGACATGACCCACGCCAGCCACATTGCCATCATCCTCCACGATTTCTCGACCGGAGGAAGCGAGCGGATCGCCATTCGCCTCGCCAACCGCTGGGCCGAGATGGGACGCCGCGTCACCATCATCTGCGGCACCGAGAGAGGCGCGGCGCGCACATTGGTCCGAGCCGGCGTGACGGTCCTGTCTTGTTCGCCCGAGACAAAGCGCAGCCCCTGGTCGCGCGCCCAACTCGGCTGGCGCATGGCACGACTCGTCCGTGCCGCAGCCCCCGACATCCTGTTCTCGCCAGGTAATTTTCACCTCATCATCCTCGCCTTCCTCGGACGTCAGCGTTTCACGAAAAGACCGGTCTTCGTCAGCAAGCTTAGCAACCCGATTCGCCGCGGTGGCGTCCGGCGCCTCGTGCGCGGGCTTGCCGACGCCGCCATCCGCCTCGCCGCCGCCCCGGCGGACGTGCTGGTCGCGATGTCGCCGTCGCTGCTCGCGGAGGCGCGATCGGTGTTTCCCGGCCACGCGCTCGCCGAAATAGCCGAGCCCATCCTCGAGGACGATATCGCTGTACCGCAAAGCCGCGCCGGCCATGAACCCGCGCCGCTCATTCTGTGCGCCGCGCGACTGGCGCCGCAAAAGGATTTGCTCACCGCCATACAGGCTTTTGCCGAACTGCCGGTCGCGCTGAAAGCGCGGCTGCTCATTCTCGGCGAAGGCCCTCTGCGCGGCCGCCTCGAACGCGAAGCGCGGCGGCTGGGGGTCGCGTCGCGGGTCGAGATGCCGGGCCATGTTCCCGACATCGCACCCTATCTGGCGCAAGCTGATCTCTATTTGATGAGTTCGCATTACGAAGGCTATCCTGCGGTCCTCGTCGAAGCGATCGCGGCCGGCGTTCCGATCGTGACGACCGATTGTTCGCTCGCGCTGCCCGAAATCTTCCGGTCGTCCGAGCTGGGCGCCGTCGTCCGGCAGCGCCAACCCGAGGCCATCGCCGCGGCGATCGTCGCGCGGCTCCGCCGGGCGCGCCCCTCGACCGGTGCCGCGCGCGAGCTGACCGATCGTCATAAACTCGGTGCATCGGCAAAGGATTATCTGGCGCTCTTCGACCGGCTTGCCGCATGAGATCCTCGCGCCGCCTGCTGGCCTCGATCCATGACGTCGCACCGGTCCATGCGGCGCGGCTCGACCGCCTCGTACCGCTCGTTGAGGAAGCGGTGGGGCCGGGGCGCTTTGCGCTGCTCGTCGTCCCCGACTTTCACCGGCAAGGATTGCTGACGGCCGACTCCGGGTTCGGGCGCCGTTTGCGCGACTGGTCGAATGCCGGATGCGAGATATTCCTCCACGGCTTCACCCATCTCGACGAGAGCCGCCACCACAGTGCCAGCGCGCGGTGGAAGGCGGCGCGGATGACCGCGGGCGAAGGCGAATTTCTGGGATTGTCGACCCGCGATGCCGAAACGAGGATCGCCGCGGGCCGCGACATGATCGAACAGCTCATTGGCCGGCCGATCGCCGGCTTCGTCGCGCCGGCCTGGCTCTACGGCGAGGACAGTATTGCCGCGCTTGCGGCGCAGAACATCTGCATGATCGAGGATCATTTCCGTGTCTGGAACCCGCAGACCTCGGCGGTCCTCGCAAGGGGACCAGTCGTCACCTATGCCAGCCGTTCGGCTGCGCGCATTGCAAGTTCGATCCTCTGGTCGCAGCTTGCGACAAGGCTGCTCGCGCGGGCGCAAACCGTTCGCCTTGCGGTCCACCCGCATGATGTCGATTCGCCGCGCCTCCTGGCCGAAATTGCGCGCGCTCTCGCGGCCTTTGCGCGCTCGCATCGGCCATCGCCATACCGCGATCTCGTGCCCGGATGATTTTTCGAAGGCCATGGTGCGGATTATGCGCGCGCCTGGCGTCACTCCCCCAGGAACCGCTGCCAAAAGGTGATCGATGGCCTCTCGAGCTTTGCGCACAAACCCGGGGACATGGACCGAGCGCCTCCGGCCACTGCTTCGGGAGCGACAACCTTGGCAGAAATTTCTCTCCCTGGGCCTGTCGCTCGCGCTCCTCGCGGCGCTCGGCTCGAAATTGGCCAGTGTCGGCTTCAGCGACCTGTTGCGAGGCGTGCCCGCCTCGCCGATCTTCTGGATAGGCTTTTCGGCCTATTATCTTGCCCTGCCTGCCTCCGAATGGGTGATCTTTCGGCGCTTGTGGAATATCCCGACCGCTGGTTTTGCCGCCCTGTTGCGCAAGCTCGTCAGCAACGAAATCCTGTTCGGCTATAGCGGCGAGGCCTATTTCTACGGCTGGGCGCGGCGTCGCGCGACGATGGCGGCGGCGCCCTTCGGCGCCATCAAGGATGTCAGCATCCTGTCGGCCGTCGCGGGCAATCTCATGACCCTGGCCATGCTCGCGCTTGCTTGGCCTGCCATCGGCCGCATGGCCCCTGAATTCCATGGTCGCACCGTGGCCCTGTCGGCGGCTCTGATGATCGGGATGTCGCTCGCGCTCCTCGCCTTCCGGCATCGCATCTTCTCGCTGCCCCGCGCCGAACTGCGCATGATATTCGGGGTTCACATCGGGCGTTTGCTGCTGACGACATTTCTGTTGGGCCTCATGTGGCACAGCGCGCTGCCGATGGTTTCGATGGGCTGGCTGCTCATCCTCGCGACCCTGCAACTGCTCGTGACGCGGCTCCCCTTCGTTCCCAACAAGGATCTGGTTTTCGCCAGCGTTGCAATTTTCCTGATCGGTCATGACGGCGCGCTCGGCCCGTTGATCGCGATGATCGCCGGCCTGACGCTGCTCGTGCATCTCGCGCTCGGCGCCGTCCTGACCTTGACCGAACTGGCCACGGCGCACCGGGCATGAGGCACGCAATCGCGCCGCTTTCGCTTTTGCTGCTCGCCGCAGCGGGGCCGGTCCGACCCGATGCCTCGCTCGGCAAGGCCGAGGCGGTGTGCCGGCCGAATGAAGCCGGCCCGGCCCTGCTTGTCGGGATAACCGGGCTCAAGGATCGCAAGGGATTGGTTCGGGCCGAGCTCTATCCCGACAATGACAGCGACTTTCTCGCCGACGATGCGGTCCTGATCAACGCGCATAAATTGTTCCGCCGCGTCGATCTGGACCTGCCGGCATCCGGGCCGGTGACCCTGTGTCTGCGTGTCCCTGGACCCGGCCGCTACAGCCTGTCGGTCCTGCACGACCGGAACCGTAATCTCAAATGGGACAAATTGTCCGATGGCCTTGGCTTCGGCGGCAATCCGAAGCTCGGCTGGTCGAAACCGACGGCCGCGGCCGCTTCGGTCCTAGTGGGAGCGGGGCCGACACGCGCCCAGATCGTCATGACCTATCTGAGCGGGCTCAAATATCGCCCCCTGGAGCGCAAATGAAAATCGCCGATGTCTGCGCCTTTTACACGCCGCACGGCGGCGGCGTGAAAACCTATATTGATCGCAAACTCGCGCTCGGCGCTTCGCTGGGGCACGAGGTCGTCGTCATTGCCCCCGGCTCGCACGATCATGTCGAGCTGCGCCCCGGCGGCGGCCGGATCGTCCATATCGCGAGCCCGCACCTGCTCGTCGACCGCCGCTATCGTTATTTCGACGATGTGGCGGCAGTGCATGCCCGTCTCGACGCCGAACGCCCCGATTTCGTCGAGGCCTCGTCGCCCTGGCGCACCGCGAGCATCGTCGCGGGCTGGCAGGGGAGCGCACCGCGGTCCCTCGTCATGCACGCCGATCCACTGGCGGCCTATCCCTATCGCTGGTTCGGCCGCTTCGGCAGCCGTGAAACGATCGACAGGAGCTTCGACCTCTTCTGGCGTCATTTGCGCCGCCTCGGCGAGCGCTTCGATTGTGTTGTCAGTGCCAATCGTCATCTTTCGGCGCGGCTGCTCACGGGCGGCGTGGCAGGCGTCGCGACAATTCCAATGGGGGTCGACCCGGGCCTGTTTTCTCCCGTGCATCGCGATGCCGACCTGCGCCGCGATCTTCTGGCGCGCTGCGCACTTCCCGAAAGCGCGAGCCTGCTCATCGGCGTGGGCCGTCACAGTGCCGAAAAGCGCTGGCCGCTCGTTGTCGACGCATGCCTTGCGGCATCGCAACATCGCCCGATCGGTCTCGTCCTTGTCGGCGACGGCCGCGACCGGGGGCGGCTCGTGCGTCACATCGGCAACAATCCGCATGTCCATCTTCTTGCCCCGATTGCCGATCGTCTCCTTCTCGCCAAGCTCATGGCGAGCGCCGACGCGCTGATTCATGGATGCGAGGCCGAAACCTTCGGCCTCGTGGCGGCGGAGGCTGCGGCGTCGGGGTTGCCGCTGATCGCGCCCGATGCGGGCGGCGCGTCCGATTTTGTCGGCGACGACAACGGCGAGCTCTACGCGGCTGGCGATGCGAGCGCCGCGGCGCGGGCGATCGGGCGGCTCCTCGCGCGCGATCGCAGCCGGCTACGCGCGGCCGCCGCCCGGCGCGCGCCCGACACACCGCGCATCGACGATCATTTCGCGGCACTTTTTTGCCATTATCAGCTGCTCGCTATGCCTCTGCGCTCTGCCGCCTGATGCCAGCTATTGATCTCTATATCGCGCGGCGGTTGGCGCTCCCCTTTCTCGCCACCGGCGCGGTGGTCATTCTGCTGCTGAGCCTGGAGAATAGTCGGCGGCTGATGGGCTTGCTCGACAATGTCGAGCAGCCGGTCGCGGTCCTGATCAAGCTCATGGTCTATCTCGTTCCAGAATATCTCGGCATCGGCCTCCTGATCTCGGTGTTCGTGGCGGTGGCGGTTGCCTTTCGGGGTTTTGCAATCAGCGGCGAACTCGATATCTTTGCATCAATCGGTTTGTCGCCGGCACGGCTGCTCCGCGTTCCGCTGCTGTTGGCGCTTGCGGTTGCCATGCTGCATGCCGGACTACGCGCCTATGTCGAACCGGCTGGCGAGCAGCGGCTCGACGCGCTCGGCACATCGATCGCGCTCGGCAATCTCGGCTTGTCGATCGCGCCGGGCGAGTTTCTTCGTCCTCGCCCCGACACGGTGTTTCACGTCGACGCCGTCGATCGGCGTACCGGCGAATTTCGGGGTCTTTTTCTTCGCAATCCGGACCTGACCGTCGCTGCCCGGGCCGGAAGGGTCATCAACGGCGGGCGCGGCGAGGTGCTGCTGCGGCTATCCGACGGCCATGTCATCGTCACCCGATCGGCCGGCCGGCTCGAAATTGCGTCCTTCAAAGCATTGAAGATGCCCGTCCAGCTGCTCGCCCCAAAGCTGGCCCGCGGGACGGCGCGCCATCGCAACGATCGCCTCATGCTGGGCGATCTGATCGGCGCCGCTGTCGGCGGACGAACGGGCGCCGAGCGCAATGCGGCGCGCGCTGCCCTGGGCAGCCGGTTTGTCACCGCCGCCTTCATCATCCTCGTCCCCTTTTTCGGATTTGCGCTTGGCGTTCCCCCGAAGCGGTCGACGTCGGCGCTCGGACTTGGCGCCGGAATCCTTCTCATCGTCGGCTTCGTTCAGGCCGTCGTGGCCATCGAAGATAGCGCCCATGCGCTGGCTCCGCTGTTTCAGCTGATGATCGTCTTCGGCTTTGCCCTCGCGGCTCTCGCCTTGTTTCGCTTTCAGCGCAGCCAGGGTCCCGGCGCGATCGAGGCTGCGCTCCTCTCGGCGAGCCGGCCTGCGCGCCACCTGTCGCGCTGGATGCCGGTCGATCGTTTGATGATGCGGTTGCCGGCCGCGCGCCGGCCGATGCCATCGGCCGTCTGAATGACCGTCCGCACCCACCGGGTCGGCCAATCGGGCGCGGCGCACTCGCCTTCGAAAGGCAAGACACGCGATCGCGCCCGTTTCGTTTGGCAGCGGGGCGCGCCGCTCTGGTGGAACCTGCTGCGCTTCGCGACACGAAACCGCAGCGATTGATGCGGTGTCAGGTCGGGGTCACTCTGGCCTGCGCTTGCGGAGCCCCATCGCGCGCCGCCTTGGCCTCGCGCCAGTCATAGACAGTCCAGCCGCGCCTGAGCGCCACATTAAGCAGCTTCTTCGACGGATTGACCGCAACGGCCTCGTCGGCCCATTCGAAGGTCGGAAGGTCCGACAGATCGTCCGAGAAAAAGCGGATATGGACCTTGGTGCGATCGATCTCCTGGCCGCGGAGCCAATGTTCCAGCATTCGCCGCTTGCTCTCGCCATAGCAATTCTCACCGGCGATCCGTGGCGTGAGATCGCGCCGGCGCCACATCGACGCGGTACCGACGACATCGGTGACGCCAAGCTGCGACGCGATTGCCTCAAGATAGAAGAGATGCGCCGCCGAGGCGATGACCACTCGCCGTCCGGCAGCGGTTTCGGCGGCGATGCTCGCAATAGCATCGGCATGGACATTGCGCGTGAGGCTGTGTTCGGCATAGGCGTCGGCAAGGTCAGTGACGGCGTCGAGGTCGACGGCGCCTCCGAGCATCAGACGGTGCATCGCCTGCTTGAGCTGCTTGCGCGTCAGAACCCCCGCTTTGTAAGCGGCCATGAGCGCGACGACCAGCGGCACGAAGATCAGCCGCCACGGGCTGCGCCTCCGCGCGGCAAAAAACAGGAACGGCGACCAGGTTCCGTGGATGGTGAGGGTGCGGTCGAGGTCGAAGACCGAAAGCGGACGGGACGATGGCATGAGCGTTTTCCTCCGCAGCGAGGACGCCACCAGAAGCTTTTTTCCGCACTTGATGCGGATATCGCGCCGCCGCGGCGTCATTCCCCCCATGCGGATCGCCTTTCTTTTCAACCACGACCAGATTCACCAGATGGCGCACAGTCTGCCGGTCGCCACAGCGCTGGCGCGAATGGGCAGCGGCGCTGATATCGTCATTGCGACGACCAGCGACCTTCTCGCGCGCGAAGCGCTCCGACTGATGGGCGGCGCGGTCCCGGCGGGCCTGCGTCTCGTCGCGCTCCGGCTGCGCTCTTTTGCATCCCGGGGCATCGAGGCGGCTCTCGGATCCCTCGTCCCTGCTGCGAAATTGCTGGTTTACCGGGACAATCTGGACTTTTTCCGATCGCTCGACCTGCTCGTAGTGACCGAGCGCACGTCGCTGATCCTGAAGTCCCGTTACGGCCTGTCATCGCTCCGCATGGTCCTGACCGATCATGGCGCGGGCGATCGGGCGATCGGTTTCGGCACGTCCACCGCCCTCTTCGATCATATCTTGGCCGCTGGGCCGAAGATCCGCGACCGACTGACTAGCGAAGCCGGAGTCCGTCCCGAGCGATTGACGATCACCGGCTATCCGAAGTTCGATATCGCCGCCGGCGATGGGCGCCCGCTCAAGTTTCGCGGGAGCAATCGGCCGATCGTACTCTACAATCCGCATGTCTCGCCGCATCTCTCCTCCTGGTACAAGCAGGGCAGGGCAGTGCTCGACTATTTCCTTGCCTCCGATCGCTACAACCTGATCTTCGCGCCCCACATCATGATGTTCGAGCGGCGAATGGCGGTCACGATCGACAAGCTTTGCGTCGGTCTGCCCGGAACGCTGCACCGCCGCTACGCCGCAGCCCCGAATATCCATATCGATCTCGGCAGTGCCGCGCTGACCGACATGAGCTATACCAACGGGGCAGACATCTATCTCGGCGACGTCAGCAGCCAGGTCTATGAGTTTCTCAAATCGCCCCGGCCTTGCCTCTTCCTCAACAGCCACGGCATCGATCCCGATCAGGATCCGAATTTCGCGCACTGGCAGTCGGGGCCGGTCATTTCGAAGGCGGTCGATCTTGGTCGCGGCTTGGAGGAAGCGGTAGCGGAGCATCCGGCGCGCTATCGCGCCGTGCAGCGACGGCTCTTCGACCATACGTTCGACCTCACCGCCGAGCCGTCTTCGGAGCGCGCCGCGCGCGCAATCGTCTGTCTCGCCAGCGGTCGCAAGCCCGAGGGCGCATCGTCCGACACCTGTCTTGTTCACTGACATCGCAAAAGGTTCGGCAGGGCCGGTTCTTCGTATCTACCAGAATCTCGGCCTGCTGCTCGGCGGCAAGGCGGCGGCAGGGCTGATCAGTCTCATCTATGTCGTCGCCGCGGCCCGCATCCTCGGCCCCGAGCAATATGGCGTGCTCGTTCTCGTCAATTATTTCGCGATGCTCGTCGGCGGGCTCATCGCCTTTCCAGGTTGGCACGCGATTGTCCGCTACGGCGTCCAGCCGGCTGAAAATGACCACGCCAAGCTCATCCGGTTGCTCCGCTTTGTCGGCGCGATCGAACTCGCCGCGGGGCTGGTCGCGGTGATTGTCGCGGCGATCGCGGTGCCGATCGTCGGACCGCTGCTTGGGTGGTCGCAGGATGCGCAGGCGCTGGCGATACCCTATTGTTTCGCGGTCCTCGCGACCGTGCGTGCGACCCCCGGCGGGTATCTGCAGATCCTGCGACGCTTCGACCTCCTTGCGCTCCACAATATCGTGACGCCAGTGATGCGGTTGCTCGGAACGCTGGTGGTCATCGCCTTCGATCTCGGGCTCACGGCCTTTCTCGTCGCTTGGCTCGTCGCTGCGCTGGTAGAGGGCATATCGCTCTGGGTCGCGGCCATCTACCTTGCGCGTCGTCATATGCTCGACGAGCCTTTGCTCGGCGCCGTTGCGGACGCGCGGCGCGAGCATGACGGTCTGGGCCGCTTCATGCTGACGGCCAATGCCGATATCATGCTCGGCGACCTCACCGGCAGGCTGACGCCGCTCATTGTCGGCGCAATGCTCGGCCCGGCCGCAGCGGGCCTCTATTCGATCGCGCACCGCGCGACGATCGTCATCTCGCAGCCCGCTCAAATATTGGGACAGGCAGCTTATGCCGAGCTGGCGCGTCTCGCCGCGGACGGCCGCGCGAGGATCGCCATTCGGCATGCCCTCGCGCGCTGCGTCGGTATCGCGCTTGCGACAGCGCTACCCCTGGTTCTTCTCCTCGCACTCTTCTCGCGCGAGGTGGCGGTGCTGATCGGAGGGTCCGCCTATGCAGGTGCTGCGACAGTCATGATATGGCTTACGTTGGCAAGAGTCGTGGCAATGGCCGGACCCCCGACAAGTGCGGCGCTGATCGCATTGGGCCATCCCGGGCTGTCGGTCGGGGGAAATTTGGTCGCCGGACTGGGCCTCTTGCCCTTGCTGCCGTTCTTCACCGGTTCCGCCGGATTGGCGGGCGCCGGCTATCTCGCATTATTGCAGGCCGTGATCGCGGCAGCCCTGCTCGGCTCCGCGCTGTGGCGGGTTACCGCCCGCGCCTCATGATGTCTCCGCTCGCCTCTGCACCGACGCACGGTCACACGCCTTTCCTATTTCGTCGATATCGGGCAGTGATCATGCCCAGCCGCGAGAGCGAAAATGGAAGTGCGCAGCATTTGATGACCGAAGCCCCTGGGCTAGAAGCGATGTTCTTGGCCAATCGGGCGGCCTTGCTGCGCTATTTGCGTGTTCGTCTCCGCGGCGATGGCGATGGCGAAGACATATTGCAGGACCTGTGGCTGAAGCTCGCCGATATCGATGCGAGCCTGATCGCCGAGCCGCTCGCCTATCTGTATCGCGCCGCCGAGAATCTCGTCCTCGATCGCCGCCGCTCGGCGCAGCGCCGTAACGCGCGCGAGCAGGAGTGGACCAAGGGTCATATCGAGGGCAGCATCGCCGCCCCGCGCGACGCCCAGCCGTCGGCCGATCGCTTGCTGGTTGCGCGCGACCAGCTGAGGCGGGTCGATGCGGTCCTCGACACATTGCCCGAACGCACTGCCTTTGCCTTTCGGGCCGTACGGATCGACGGTGTTCCGCAAAAGCAGATCGCTGCCGAAATGGGGATCAGTCTCAGCGCGGTCGAAAAGCATTTGCAACGGGGGTATCGAGCGGTCCTGGACCTCAAGCAGCAGCTCGATGTGGAAATCGACGCGCCGCAACGTCAATGGGCCGAAGGAATTGATGATGGGGACCGGTAGCATCACTGACGACGCCATTGCATGGCATGTGCGGCTGCAAGGTCCGGCAGCCGACGGGGCACTGTGGGCCGAGTTCACGGCATGGATGGAAGCCGATTCGGCGCACGCCGATGCTTATGATGCCGTTGCCATGGCGGACGAGCATCTCTCCGACGAACTGGCAGGCACCGAAACGGTCATCGAGCCTTTGTCCCCGGCCTCCAACGACAATGAACCTGGAGCGCTGCCATGGTATCGGGGCCGCGCTTTTCTGGCGATCGCCGCCAGCCTCGTCCTCGCGCTGTTCCTGTCTCCTGCATTCTTCAGGTCGCCGGGGATGGAAACGATCACGACCTTGCCGGGCGAGACGCGCGAAATCGCTCTGGCCGATGGGTCTAAAATCGCTCTCAACGGCGGCACCACGATCGCGTTCGACCGGAAAGCCGAACGCTTCGCCCGCCTCGAGAGCGGGGAGGCGATCTTCACGATCAAGCATGACAGCGCGCGCCCCTTTGTTGTCGACACCGGCGACGGCACCCTTCGCGACGTCGGCACGATCTTCAACGTGCGACAATCTGCCGATGGTCTGGAAGTCGCGGTGTCCGAAGGCAGTGTGCAGTATCAACCGGGCTCCGATGCGGTGACGCTCACGCCGGGCAAACAGCTACGCGTTCGGCGCGGAACCAAGAAGGTCCTCGTGTCGGCGGTCGATCCGGCCACCGTGGGGGGATGGCAACAGGGGCGGTTGAGCTATCGCGACGCGCCGCTCGCCACGATCGCGGTTGACTTGTCACGGTCGCTCGGCACGTCTGTGACCATATCGCCGGATCTGGCAGGTCGGAGATTCTCGGGGGTCATCCGCGTCGATCGCGACGAGGCGCGCCTTTTCCGCCAACTGGAATCCTTGCTAGGTGTCCGTGCGCGTCATAGTGCCAAGGGATGGCAATTGACGCGTTGATCCGGTGACCTGGACCCATTTGATACCCGTAGCGGCGATCGCCATCTGGACGGCAAGCCCGGCGGCCGCTGCGGAAAGCCAGCGCTTCGATATCCCAGCCCAGCGCCTCGACAATGCATTGATCACGCTTGGTAACGCGGCGCAAATCTCGATCGGCGGAATCGATCAGAGGCTCGCCGGCGCGCGCAGCAAAGCCGTTCACGGGCGGATGACGATCGCCCAGGCGCTGACGACGATGCTGCGCGGTACCGGTTTCACCTACCAGATCGTCGATACGCAGACCGTGCGGATCGTCGCTTTGGCGCCGCGGTCCAAGCCTGTGCGGCCCGCCCCTCGACCCGCCGTGCCGCCGCCGAGAGCCAGCGCCGCGGCCCCGGCGCCCGCCGAAATCGTCGTGACCGCGACCAAGCAGGGTCAGGCCCTCGACAGCTATCCCGGCACCGCACATATTCAGTCGGTCGGCGGGATCGGCCTCGGTGAAAATCAGGGTACGGCAGCATTCATTGCCCGTATTCCGACGCTGACCTCGACCAATCTTGGGCCCGGCCGCAACAAATTGTTCGTGCGCGGGATTGCCGACAGCAGCTTCTCGGGACCGACCCAATCGACCGTGGGTCTCTACCTTGGCGACCTGCGGCTCACCTATAACGCCCCCGAGCCCGATTTGCGCCTCTACGACATCGACCGCATCGAAGTGATCGAAGGGCCCCAGGGTACTCTCTATGGCGCGGGCGCGCTCGGCGGCATCGTGCGGATTGTCCCCAGGATGGCGGACAATGGCGGGTTTCACGCTTCGGCGACCGTCGGGCGATCCGTCACGCGCGATGCCGAACCCGGCTATGATCTCGGCGGAATGCTCAATATCCCCGTCATCGCCGACCGAATGGCGCTCCGCGTGGTCGGCTACAACCAAGTCGAAGGCGGCTACATCGACAATGCGACGCTCGGTATGCGCAATACCAACCGGACGCGCATAGACGGCGCGCGCGCTACCCTGCGTGTCGAGCCTGGCGACAATTGGACGATCGACCTCAACGCCGTCATCCAGAACATCGATACGCGCGATGGCCAATATGCCGAAATCGATCAGCCGCTTCGGACTCACGCGGCCAATATCGCCCAGCCGCATGACAATGATTTTAGGGCGGCAGGACTGGAAATCGCCAAGGACTGGGGCGATCTCAAGCTGCTCTCCTCCACCGGGATCGTGGACCATGACCTGTCGGACACCTTCGATGCGACCGGGTATGGAGGAAATCCGGAAATCCAGATATTCCAAGGGCATGAGGCGATTCGCCTCCTGACCCACGAGACGCGCCTCTCGCACGGCATGCCTTCGGGCAACAGCTGGGTCGCAGGGGTTAGCCTCGTCCGCAATATCGACCGTATCGACCGTCGGCTCGGCCCTCTCGGAGCGCCGGTCACGCTGGCGCAATTGCGAAACCAGAAGACCGAAGTCGCAATCTTCGGCGAGGCGACCCAGCGGATCGCTCCACGCCTTTCCGGAACGCTTGGGGGGCGTGTCGTCTTTGCCGAGACGATCGGGGAGCTGATGGGTGGCTCCGGCGAGGATTTCGAACCGAAGCGTCGGCAAATTCGTGTCCTCCCGACTGCGGCACTGTCATGGAAACCGACGTCCGACCTCCTGACGTTCTTGCGATACCAAAGCGGCTTCCGCAGTGGCGGCATCGCGATCACGGGGGGACAGATCAATTCCGCGCAGCGATTCGATTCGGACTCGATCCACAACGTCGAACTCGGGGTCCGGTTCGGCAG
The DNA here is from genome assembly GCF_949769135.1 of Sphingopyxis sp. Geo25. Taxonomy (NCBI): domain Bacteria; kingdom Pseudomonadati; phylum Pseudomonadota; class Alphaproteobacteria; order Sphingomonadales; family Sphingopyxidaceae; genus Sphingopyxis; species Sphingopyxis sp. Geo25. Next base: position 29,916 of record NZ_CATKOZ010000002.1, read on the forward strand.
CGAGGCTGACAGCGCGAGGCCCCGTTTTTCCGGCGGCATCACAGCATTCTATTCGATCTGGACCAGTATCCAAGCCGACCTGATTGGAAGCGACGGGCTACCCTTTACCGAAAATATCGGACGCGGCACGGTTTATGGTGCGGAGATCAACGGCCGGTGGCACGTAACCGATCACCTGTTTTTCGACGGTGCGCTGTTCATCAATCGCAGCGCGCTGACCAATCCCGTGGAGGGGCTCGAAGAGGCCGACGAAAGACCGCTTCCCAACGTCGCTCGAACCGGTGGACGGTTTACGGCGGCTTGGGAAAGCCCGCTGTCCGACCGGCTGAGCCTGAAACTCGACGGGACCGTAAGGCTAATCGGCGCATCGAGCCTTGGGACGACCGCGCCGCTCATCCTCGAGCATGGCGAAACGACCCAGCTCGATTTTTCCGCTTCGCTCGCGGCAAGGGACTGGGCGCTGACGCTCGATGCCACAAATCTCCTGAATGTTAGCGGGAACAGCTTTTCCTACGGAAATCCGTTCACCGTGGCGCTGGGCAAGCAGATTACGCCACTGCGGCCGCGAACCGTGAGGGTGGCGCTTCGGTTAGGCTTCTGAACAATTGGAAAGGCGCTAACAGTGACCTCGCGAACACAGGAGTGGGTATTTATGTCCGATGCCGTGTTGAAAAATAGACGGTCGACCGCCACCAAGATTCTGCACTGGTTGGTGGCGCTCGCCATCATGACGCAATTGGGCCTTAGTTTGGTGATGCAAAGCCCGACTCGCAACCGTCCCGGAGATAGCTTTTTTGAAATCCATGAAAAGGTTGGGATCGCTGCGACGTCGCTGCTCGCGGCATTCTGGATCTGGAGTGTCTTGCGTTCGGGCGAGACGCGCCTCGTTGCGTTTTTCCCTTGGTTCTCGCCGAAGCAACTCAGGTTTGTCGCTACCGATGCCAAAAGACTATTTGCACCGATCGAGGACGGAAACAGGGAGCGGCCATTTGCCAGCGCCATTCATGGTCTGGGACTCATCATTGCCTCGGTGATGGCGCTAAGCGGTGTCGTTGGCTATTTCGTGGCCTCGGCTAGCCCCCTCATGGAAGTTCATGAAACGGTGGCCCCGTTGATGTGGGCTTATCTCATCGGGCATGTTGTCAGCGCACTTTTCCACGAACTGCGCGGCGAGCGGATCATCGCGGCCATGTTCTACGCATCGAGCCGCCAGTAGGTTTCACGGTTGGAATGGCTTCGTTAGGCAAGCCAGCGCGCAAAATTGACAAAACTCGCCGACGGTCGATCCCCCCGTGTTTCATGCTGGCGCGGTGATCTCGACAGTGTCAGGGCATGCTCCATTTTTCGAGGACAATCGGCTCCTTAATCGGACGTGAGTCGTTAAGAGGCGAACCCCTATCGGTCTGGCCAGTGGGGGTGCAGATCGTCAATTACGAATGCGTGTTCTGCTTCCCCCGTCGCATGATCCTCGCGAAGATGCGGATGGTCCGCCGGCAAATCGTCATGACGATGCGTCAGGATGTCCGGGTCCTCGCGCGGCCAGACACGCAGGGCGATGAGCGTTCCCATGAGCGCCAGCACCGCGCTTGCGGCGAGGGCCGTGCCCATTCCGGCGCGGGCACCAACCTGGCCGGCGAGCGGATAGGCGACAAGCCAGCAGACATGGCTCAGCGCGAATTGGGCCGCAAACAGGGCCGGCCGGCCCCCAGCATCCGACGAGCGGCGGAGCAGACGCCCGCCCGGCGTGATGCTGGCGGAATAACTGACGCCGAGCGCAAACCAGCCCAGCAGCAGGAAGCTCCAATAGCCCGGCGCCTCGTGCATCGACCATGATGCTGCCAGCACGGCGAGGACGACGGTCATGGCCACGGCTGCCGCAATCATCACGGCGCGGTCGGCGACCCGATCGAGCAGGCGCGGCAACAGCAGCGCCGCGAGCATCGAGCCGCCGCCGAAGGCTGCAAGCGTGATCGCCATCTCGCTCTGTCCCAGCCCGAGAAGGCCGCGCACCACCGCCGGCGTGTTGACGATGACCATCGCACTGGCGGCCGCCGCGGCAAGCGTAACCGCCAGCAGGCCGCGAAGCCGCGGGGTCCTCAGATATTGGCGGGTGCCTTGCGTCGTCTTGTCATAGATGCCGCCGTCCGGCGCCTTGGCCGCGGTGCGCGGCAGCGTGACCGACAGCACGAGCAAAGCCGAGCAGGCGAAGCCGATCGCGGTGCCCGAGAAGAGCCAGTGGAAACTGATGATACCAAGCAGCGCGGCGGCGAGGATAGGGCTGACGAGGCTTTCCATGTCATAGGCCAGACGCGAGAGCGACAGGGCGCGCGTATAATCCTTCTCGTCGGGCAGCACGTCGGGGATCGTCGCCTGGAAGGTTGGCGTGAACCCGGCCGACGCCGACTGGAGGATGAAGATCAGGAGATAGATTTGCCACACCTGGTCGACGAAAGGCAGGAACAGCGCGACGAGGCCGCGCACCACATCCATCGCGACGAGGAAGGGCTTGCGCGGCAGGCGTGAAGCATAGGCTCCGACGACCGGCGCAACGCCGATATAAGCGACCATCTTGATCGCCATCGCGGTCCCGAGCACTGCGCCTGCATCGGCGCCGGCGATCTCGAAGGCGAGGAGGCCAAGCGCGACCGTTGCGAGGCCCGTGCCGACGAGCGCGATGATCTGCGCGAGGAACAGGTGGCGGTAGGTCCGGTTGGCAAGAACGGCGAGCATAGGTGGAACTCCGCTGTCGGCGATTATAGGGGCATCGTCTCCGACCCGGTCGGCGACCGGGCCGGAGTCCGTCAAATCATTGTTGCCTTGTCAGACAACGCGGCGGATGTCGCTATAGGCGCCGTCGGTGCGCAGCGTAATCGTCACGGGCGCGTCCGAGCGATTGCGCCAGAACCAGCCGTGCTTGCCGTCGAAGGCTGCGACAAGTTCGCCGCTCTCGCCGGTGGTATCCTTGCCCTTGCCATAGCCGTGGTACGCGATGCCCGGTGCGTCGGCGTGCGTGTCGAAATTGACGCGCCCGCCTTCGACCGACCAGTTGAAGTTGAGGCGCGCGTCCTTCGCCATCGTCGCCTTGATTTCGGCACCCTGTCCTGGCGCGAGGGTAAGCTTCATCGTTTCCGAGCGTTGCGGCGCGTCCGCCTTGGCGGCGGTTGCTGTCGGAGATGCCACCTGGGCAGCCGGAGCGGCGGAAGCACTTCCGGTGGCCGCGTCGGCCGCGGCCTCTTTGGCGAGCTGCAGCTTGACCTCGCCCATTTCGGTGAGGCCAAGCGCGCCGCCGATCCCGGTCGGATCGATCGCATATTCGCTGGGCAGCACGACGGCGACGAGGATGGCGCCCGCGGCAACGGCGGCGAGCGCGGTCGCGCGGATCAGCTGGCTGCTGGTCGGCAGGTCTTCGGGGCGGGGGCGCTGTGAATTGAACATGATGTGGTTTCCTTCGATTAAGCGGCCGCGAGGCCGGCGAGCTGGTAGCCGACGAGCACGAAGCCCGCGGTCATGAGGATGGTGTTGACGGCGAAGGCATGGCGCATGAAGCTCGGGGTGCGGCGCCAAAATCCCATCAGGATGAGGATCGTGCCGAGCGCGAGCAATTGCCCGATCTCGACCCCGATGTTGAAGGCGAGCAGGTTGGGGATCAGGCCTTCGTTCGCGATCTCGAACTCGAGGATTTTCGTCGCGAGGCCGAAGCCGTGGAAGAAGCCGAAGATCAAGGTCGCGGCCTTGGTGTTGGGCTGGACGCCGAACCAGCGCTGATAGGCGCCGAGATTGTCGAGCGCCTTGTAGACGACCGACAGGCCGATGATCGCGTCGATGATATAGGCGTTGGCGCTGATGCCGGTGAGCACGCCGAACAGCATCGTCGTCGAATGGCCGATCGCGAACAATGTCACATACAGCCCTATGTCCTTCATCCGGTAGAGGAAGAAGATCACACCGAAGAGGAAGAGCAGATGGTCGTAACCGGTGACCATATGCTTGGCCCCGAGATAGACGAACGGCCAGAAGAGAATGCCGCTGCTTTCCTGGATATAGCCCTTGTCGCCCTCGGCGACATTGTGCGCCCAGGCTTCTGCGCCGATCGCGAAACAGAGAAGAAGGAGGCTCGCGGCGAGCAGTGCGGCGCGCAGGACGCCGCCCGGCGGAGCGATGGATCGGATAGACATCATAATACTCCTAGAATGTCGGGAATGGGTGCCCCGCGCGCCGACTGGGCGCGCGGGGCGAGTGGTCAAGCCGGTAAAGGCTTGGCCGCTGGGGGCTCGGGATTTGGGTCCTTGGCGCGGCGGCCGTGCACCATGCGGTAGAGCGCCGGCAGGATGAGCAAGGTGAGGATCGTCGAGGAGACGATCCCGCCGATCACCACCGTCGCGAGCGGACGCTGGACCTCCGCCCCCGCGCCGACGTTGAACGCCATCGGCACGAAGCCGAGGCTCGCCACCAGCGCGGTCATCAGCACCGGGCGGAGACGCGTCAGCGCACCCTCGCGGATCGCCACATCGAGTCCGCTCCCCCCTTCGCGAAGCTGCCGGATGAAGCTCAGCATGACGACGCCGTTGAGCACCGCGACCCCGGAGAGCGCGATAAACCCGACGCCCGCCGAGATCGACAACGGCATGCCGCGCACCAGCAGCGCCGCGACGCCCCCGGTAAGTGCCAGCGGCACCCCCGAGAAGACGATTCCGGCATCCTTCGCCGAGCGGAACAGCGCATAGAGCAGGCCGAAGATCAGCAGCAGTGCGGCGGGCACCACGAGTTGGAGCCGCTTGGCCGCCGAGATAAGCTGTTCGAACGTCCCGCCATAGCTGATCCAGTAGCCTGCTGGCACCTCGACCTCGGCATCGACCTTTGTTCTCAGCTCCTCGATGAAGGAGCCAAGATCGCGGCCGCGGACATTGGCGGTCACCACGACGCGGCGCTTGCCATCCTCGCGGCTGATCTGGTTCGGACCGATCACCACCTCGACCTTCGCCACATCTGCGAGCGGCACGAACCCGCGCATCTCGCTGTCTGGACCCGGCAAGGGGATGCGCAGCCGGCCGAGCTCGTCGACCCGCTCGCGCGCCGCTTCGGGCAGGCGCACGATGATCGGGAAGCGCCGGTCGCCCTCGAAGATCTGCCCGGCCTCGACCCCGCCGATCGACACGGCGACGACATTCTGGACGTCGCCGACGTTGAGCCCGAAGCGCGCGAGCGCCGCCCGGTCGGGCGTGATCTGGAGCACCGGCAGGCCGGTGACCTGCTCGACGCCGACATCCTGCGCGCCCTCGATACCCGAGGCCACAGTCTCGATCGCGTCGCCGACTTCGCGCAGCGTGTCGAGATCGTCGCCAAACACCTTGATCGCGACATCGGCGCGAACCCCCGAGAGAAGCTCGTTGAAACGCATCTGGATCGGCTGGGTGAACTCGTAATTATTCCCCGGGATCTGGGCCACGGCGGCCTGCATCTCGCGGACGAGCTGGGTCTTCGGCTTTCTCGGATCGGGCCAGTCCTTGCGGTCCTTCATGATGATGAAGGTGTCGGCGACCGACGGCGGCATCGGATCGGTCGCGACTTCGGCCGTGCCGATCTTCGCCACCACCCGGTCGACCTCGGGGAACTGTTTGATCCGTGCTTCGAGCGTCGTCTGCATCGAGATCGCCTGGCTCAGGCTGGTGCCCGGAATGCGCAGCGCGTGCATCGCAATATCGCCTTCGTCGAGATTGGGGACGAACTCGGACCCCATGCGCGTCGAAGCGAACCCCGCGATGGCGACAAGCGCGACCGCGCCCGCAACGAACGCGGTGCGCAGCTTCAAGGCGCTGTCGAGCGCGGGCGCATAGGCCTTGCGCGCCCACAGCATCAGCCGGCTTTCCTTCTCCTCGACCTTGCCGGTGACGAACAGCGCGATCGCCGCCGGCACGAAGGTGAGCGAGAGGATCAGCGCCGCGGTCAGCGCCATCACGACGGTGATCGCCATCGGATGGAACATCTTGCCCTCGACCCCGGTGAGCGCGAAGATCGGCACATAGACGAGCGCGATGATCAGCATGCCGAACAGCGAGGGGCGGATGACCTCCGACGTCGCCGAGGCCGCGAGCGCGAACCGTTCACCACGATCGAGCAGTCGCCCGGCCTTGTGCTGCGCCTCGCCGAAGCGGCGGAGGCAATTTTCGACGATGATCACCGCGCCATCGACGATCAGCCCGAAATCGAGCGCGCCGAGGCTCATCAAGTTCCCCGAGATGCCGCCCCGCACCATGCCGGTGATCGTCATCAGCATCGTGATCGGGATGACCGCCGCGGTGATCAGCGCCGCGCGGACGTTGCCGAGCAACAGGAAAAGGATGACGATGACGAGGAGCGCCCCTTCGAGCAGATTCTTCTCGACCGTCCAGACCGCGCGTTCGACCAGATCGGTGCGGTCGTAGATCGGCACCGCCTTGACCCCGGCGGGCAGCGCCCGTGCGGCGACCTCGAGCCGTTCCGCGGCGGCACGCGCCACGATCCGGCTATTCTCGCCCGCGAGCATGAAGACGGTTCCGAGCACCACCTCCTTGCCATTTTCGGTCGCGGCGCCGGTGCGCAGCTCCTCGCCGAGATCGATGTCGGCGACGTCGGCAACGCGGATCGGGATGCCGTTCCGGTTGCTGACGATGATCGCCTTCAGATCGTCGATGCCCAACGCCTGGCCCGGGGTGCGGACAAGATATTGCTCGCCATAGCGTTCGACATAGCCCGCGCCGCTATTGTCGTTGTTGGATTTCAGCGCGCGCACCACATCGTCGAGCGTCAGCCCATAGGCCGACAATCGCGCCGGGATTGGCGTGACATGATATTGGCGCTCATAGCCGCCGATGCTGTTGACCTCAGTGACGCCGGGCGTGTTGCGGAGCTGGGGCCGGATGACCCAATCCTGGAGCGTGCGAAGGTCCTCGGGCGTGTAGGCACTGCCATCGGGCTTCTTTGCGCCGGGGTCGGCCTCGAGCGTATACATGAAGATTTCGCCGAGGCCGGTCGCGATCGGTCCCATTTCGGGGGCGACCCCTGGCGGAAGCTGTTCGCGCGCCGATTGCAGCCTTTCGTTGATCAGCTGGCGCGCAAAATAGATGCTCGTGCCGTCCTCGAAGACCGCGGTGACCTGGCTCAGGCCATAGCGCGAGACCGAGCGCGTATATTGCAGCCCCGGCAGGCCGGCGATCGCGGTCTCGACGGGGAAGGTCACGCGCTGCTCGGCTTCGAGCGGCGAGAAGCCGGGTGCCTCGCTGTTGACCTGGACCTGGACGTTAGTGATGTCGGGGGTAGCGTCGATCGGCAGCCGCTGGAAGCTCCAGACGCCGATCGCGCAGAGAAGGAGGACGGCGGTGAGGACCGCCCAGCGGAAGCGGATCGAGCCCGCGATCATCCGTTCGAGCAAATGCGCCTTGTCTGGCGGGGAGCTGGTGTCAGTGGTCATGGCTGGCCCCCGATTTCTCGATGTCGGCGCGGATCAGGAAGGCTCCGTCGACGACATAGACTTCGCCGGGCGCGAGCCCGCCGAGGACTTCGGTCCATTCGGGTGTGCGCCGCCCGATTTCGAGCATCCGCACCTCATAAGTATTACCAACCTTGGCGAAGACGACCTCGAAGTCGCGGAAGCGCTGGATCGCCTTGGTTCGCACCGCGAGCGGCACATTGGCCTGCGCCACCGCGAAGCTGCCCTCGACCCCCATGCCGGGCCGGAATGTGCGCGACGCCGTCGGCGGTAGATGGACATGCGCCATCAGTGTCTGGCTGCTGATGTCGGCGGTCGGCAGAATCGCTTCGACCTCTCCCTCGAAGCGCGCTTCGCCCGACAGGCTGCGCAGGTTCACCGGCTGGCCGACGCGGACCCGTTCGGCGTCGCGCGGATAGACGAAGAACTCGGCATGAAGCTTGGTCGGATCGGCGATGACGAAGAGCGCGCGATCGCCGGTCGTGTCGCCGACATTGACATTCTTTTCAACAATCGTGCCGCTGATCGGCGCCGTGATGCTGTAGGTCTGGAGCGAATGGCTCGATTCCACCCGTGCGAGAATTTGGCCGCGCCGTACTTGCTGGCCGAGCTTGCCATTCAGCGACATGATCAGGCCGGGAAGCCGGGCGCGGACATCGGCCTTGCCTTCGGGCGTGATCTCGATCCGCCCGCCCATGTCGATGAGGTCGCTGACGGTCGCGCCGCCCGCCGCCTCGACCTTGACCCCACCCGCCTTCGCGGCTTCGGCGGTGATCGTGGTGCGGCCCTCATAGGAGGCGTAGGACCATTTGTGGTTGCGCCCGCCTTCCGACGCCGCAACGCGAACGTCGAAGCTGTGCGGTTCGGTGACGACGCCGCTGCCGCGCAGGAAATCCTCTTGCGGCGTGAAGCTGAACCGGTCGATCTTGCCGCCGAGACGGCCAAGCTCCATCGTCAGTTTGACCTCGGACGGCTTGACCGGCTTGTCGTTCCGGAAGGCATAGACGCGGAACTCCGGATCGACGCCATCTTCGAAGATGGTGACCTCGAGGGCGAAATCGCCGTCGCGCAGCATCCGCCCGCGATGCGGGCCGCGCTCATATTCGCCGGCCTTGGCAGCGGCTTCGCCGCCATCTTTCGTCGGAGGACCGTCGCTGCACGAAACGAGGAGCGCGGCAGTGAGGAGTGGGAACGCCCACATAAGATGTTTTCTGCTCATCGAGCATTCTCCATGGTCGGGATGAGGGCCGCGTGGCGGCCGGTCAGGCGGTCGAGGCGCACGCCCATAAGGTGGAAGCGGCGCAAGAGTTCGACGCGGCGCGAGCGCGCGTCATGGGCGGCGATCTGCGCCTGGCTGAACTCGAGGAAGGTGAAGGCGGTGCCCCCGCGCGCCAGCCCGTCGCTGATCAGGCGCACGGCGCGACTGGCGCTGGGAAGCACCTCCTCGTCGATACGCTTGATTTCGGAGGCGATCAGCCGGCGGTCGGCGACCAGCCGGTCGATCTCGCGGCCGATTTCGACGCGCGTGACCGCAACCTCGGCTTCGAGTGCGCGCTGTTCGGCGCGCGCGCGTTCGACATTGCCGCGATTGGCGGCCTTGCTGCCGAGCGGAATCGAGCCGCCGACCATCACCGCCAGATCATTGCCTTGCCCGAAATGGCGAAGGCCGACACGGGCGCTCGGATCGGCGACATTGCCGGTTTCCGCAAGCTTCACCTTTGCCTCGGCCGCCGTGATCTCGGCCGCGAGGACCGCGACATCGGCTGAGTCGCCGGTGGCGGGAACCGCCACGTCGAGCGTTTGAAACGCAACGGCATCGAGCTGATAGTCGCCGGTGCCGCCCCACCAGACCGCGAGGTTCGCTCGCGCGTTTCGCGCGGTCTCGCGTGCCTGTTCAAGCGCGATCTCGGCCTGCGCGACATTGGTGCGGGCGCGTTCGGCGGCGAACCACGGATCGAGCGCGCCGGTCACGCGGCGGACGACGTCGAGTTCGACGCGCTTGAGGTCGGTAAGTCGTGCTTCGGCGACGGGGATCGCCGCTTCCGCGGCGAGGGCTTCGACCCACGCCGCTTGAACGCGCGCGAGCCGGTCGAGCAGGCGAATGCGGTTCTGCTGGCCGACGATCGCGACATCGGCGCGCGCGGCGCTGATCCGCGCCTCGCGCTTGCCGCCGCGCTCCCACGTCCGTTCGTACCAGCCCGTCGTCTGTGACTGGTTTAACGGCGAATAGGGGTCGGTCCCCGCGAAGTCCTCGAAGTCGATCCCGACCACATCCCGCGGTCGGACGTCGGCCTGCAATATGGCGGCATCGGCCGCTTCGAGCCTTGCGGCGTTGGCGGCGACCGCAGGATCGCTGGCGGCAACCCGCGACAGCGCTTCATCGAGACTTAGGTTCTGCGCCTGGACCGGCAGCGCGAAGGCGGCCAGCAGGGCGCTCCCGCAGAGCAAGACTCTACGGGCAGCATGCGCGCCAAAGCGCGCGCGATTATGGAAAAACATGAGATAACGGCCTCGCTGAAAGGCGTAGAAACATCCCACGCCTCAGGCGGCGCGGGAACTCAGACGGTCAGCGAGATGGTTCTGGGAGGGCGCTCGGGTCCGAGAGCTCGCAGGCCGGCAATCGGCCGCTCGATCCGCCCGCCAAGCAGCGAGCCCGAAGGCGCAAGGGAGGTTGCAGTTGCGATATTGGGAATGAGCAGGTTCGGCCCGCTATCGCCATGATGATGGTGACTGCCATCCAGATCGTCGTCGGGCTGATCACCGGTATCGTGCGAATCGTCATGAGGCGCCGCATGGTCGTCGTGCACAGCGTCGATCGCGAAACTATCTGCCCCTTCATGATCGTGCACCACCATGAGGGCCGGCGCATGCTGGATCTGGCCGGCTGCCTTGGCGGGCATTGTCGCCGCATAGAACATCATCAGCGCCACGCAGAGCATCGCGATCAGGCGGTCAATTGCACGGGCGGGCGAAGTTGGCACATCCACGCGTGTAGTTGCGATCCCTTCCGTTGACAAGCTGCAGCTACCCGCCTCGGCAGGATCGAAATCAATCTCTGAGTGGAGGCTGCGGGTGGTCGGGACGTGGCGCAGGGCCGGTGACGCCAATTCAGATCCCTCAGACTGAGGTGAGAACCGGCCGAACACGGAGTCCCATGATGGGGAACTCGCTCAGCGTCTCGTGACCGGCATACGCCTTTCGAACCAATCTGCGCCGCCCAATATCGGCGGCGGGCGCCATTGGGTCAGCGCAATAATCCGTTCCAAGCTGTTGCGAATGACCTCAAGATCAGCGCTGTCCTCGATTAGGTGCTTGACCCTGTAGTAACTACAGGGTGTAGGTCGCGTTCCGACTCGAGGTTATTCGAGAGGAACGCGCATGGCAAACGACCCCCACCCCGCTAAGATCGCAAAGGCATCAAGCAAAGCCGAAGACCCCGTGCGCACCGCTTATTTTCTCGAACTGAGGGAATATCGAACAGCGCGGGCAATCGGCGACTTCGCTGCGGCATGGCGGCACCTCGAGCGCGCCCATATCGTCGCTCAGCCCAGGTTATGGCTGCACATGGGATCGCATATTACGATGCTCGCATTCGCTTTTTCGCGCCGCGATATGCGGGAAATGTCGGGTCAGTTGCTGCGCATTGCCCTCGTTCCACTCGGCGCGCTGACCGGCCGCCTCCCGACCGGCAACACCGGTCGCGCCCGCATTAGCGCCTTCGCGCCAATGCCGGACGATTTGCAGACTTATATGCGCCAGGATGCGCCATGATCCTCGGCTTGCCTGCGTCTCGTCCGGCTGCTAACCGGCGGTTGATGCGAAATCGCGCGATCCAGTTCCTGTTGCTCATTGTGGCGCTTTTGGCTTGCCCGGACACACCGGTCATGGCCTATGACGCTGCGCCGATTGGCGTCGACGCGCATCAGCATGTGTTTGCGGAGGCCGCCGACGACGCGGCCCCCGACGACAACAGCCCGACGGGCAGCGGCACCGAACTGGTGCATCACCATCATTGCCCCACAGGCTTGGCCGTTGACGCATCGGACGCGGCCGGCGGCTGGTTGTCGACGCGTGACGTGCATCTCGCCGGCACCGCTTCGGCACTCGCTTCGCGCGCGACCGCTCCCCCCACCGAACCTCCCGCCGCCTGATCTCTGCTTCGCGCAGGCCTTTGCCTGCGCCGTGACGCATTGATCAGGAGTATTTATGTCGAAATCATTGGGCACCCTGCTGTTTGCAGGGTTGCTGACCATGGCAGGTCAGCCGGCGTTCGCCGAACCTGTCTCGTTGTCCGACGCGCTTGCGCGCGGTCAGGATGTCTCCCCTCGAATTGCCAAGGCCAAAGCCGAACTGAAGGCGGCCGAAGGCCGCGCCATGCAGGCCGGCGTGCGGCCGAACCCTACCATATCCGCCGAAGTTGAGAATTTCAGCGGCACCGGGCCTTATCGAACCTTTGGCCAGACCGAGACCACAGTCGCGGTCTCGCAGCCGTTCGAACTCGGGGGCAAGAGGCGCGCCCGCAAAGAGGTCGCGGCGGCCGAGCGAGAGTTTGCGCAAATCGCGCTCCGCAGGGCCGAGGCCGACCTCGCATATGACATCATCGTTTCGCACGCCAAGTTGCGCGCGGCCGAAGATCGCGCGAAGCTCGCCGACAGCGACTATGCTAGGGCGGTCGAACTCGCGCGGATCGCTGAGACGCTCGTCGATGTCGGACGCGATCCGCCGCTAACCAAGCTGCGCGCCGACGCGTTGCTCGCCGAGGCGAAGGCCGAAAGCCTGCGCGCAAAGGCGGAGCTTTTGTCGGCGCGGCAGGAGTTGGCCTTGCGCATCGGCAGCGAGGATCCCGAATTGTCGGCCATCGCTCAGGATATTCCGACACCGCCGGCCTTGCCTGCCGATGCCCAGAGCCTCGACGAACGCCTCGCGGCAGCCGAGCGCGATGCGGCTTCGGCGCGAATCCGGCTCGCTCAGGCTGAGGGCGTTCCCGACATCACGGCGTCGGGCGGGGTGCGCAACTTTCGGGAAAGCAAGGACACCGCGTTCATCGTCGGCGTTTCGATCCCGCTGCCGGTGTTCAACCGCAATCGCGGCAATATCTATGCAGCGCGCGCGAGCGGCGAAGCCGCCGAAGCCGAGCTTGCCCAGACGCGTCTCGATACCCGCTTCTCGCGGCGCGATGCCGAGCTGATGCTCGCGGCCGCCACCGAGCGTGTGACGGCCTTGTCGGGCGCCGGACTCTTTCAGGCGAGCGAAGCGGCCCGGGTTGCCGAAATCGGATACCAGCAGGGCAAGTTCACGCTCATCGAGCTGATCGATGCCCAGGAGGCGCTGACCAGCGCCAACCTCAAACTCATTGAAGCCGAACTCGACCGCGCCCGCGCCTTGGCTGCGCTGGGCCGCGCGAACGCGCAATAGGGGACTGAACATCATGCAAATTTTCGAAAACAAGAACCGCCTCATGGCCGCCGTCGCGGTCGGGGCGCTCATACTCGGCGGCGGCGGGATATTGATCGGACGATCGATGACCGCGCCCGAAGCTGCCGCACCCGCGGCAGCACCCGCCGAGAAAGAAGAGGAAGGCCATGTCGAAGGCCAGATCCTGATGGACGTGGCGCGCGCCAAGGGCGCTGGCATCGTCACTGAGACGATCCAGTCCGGCGGTCTCGGATCGGAGATCCTGGCACAGGGTATCGTGGCAGCGACCCCTGAAGGCGAGGCCGTGTTAACGGCGCGCGCCGACGGGGCGATCACGCGCATCAATCGGCGGCTTGGCGACTATGTCAGCATCGGTGACACGGTGGCGGTCATGGAAAGCCGCGATGCGGCTGCGATCGCGTCCGAACGCAGTTCGGCAACGGCGCGGCTGGCTCTTGCCCGCTCGACATACGCCCGCGAAAAGAAGCTCTTCGATGCGCGCATCACCGCAAAGCAGGATCTCGAGGCCGCCGCGGCGGCGCTCTCAGAGGCCGAATCCGAAGCACGGCGTTCGCAGTCGGCGGCATCGGCCGCCAAGGTATCGGGCGACGGCCGCACCCTTGCGGTGACGAGCCTGATTTCGGGGCGGGTCACCAAGTCCGACGCGAAACTCGGGTCCTATGTGCTAGCGGGCACCGAATTGTTCCGGGTTTCCGATCCCCGTCGCATCCAGATCAATGCCTCGGTGCTCGCCGCAGATGCCCGGCGGATCAAGCCCGGCGATACGGCGGTGATTGAACTGCTCGGCGGTGAGACTGTGAATGCTGTGGTTCGCTCGGCAACCCCGAGCCTCGATCCCGACAGCAAGACCGCAACGATTGTCCTCGTCCCCGATGGCATCGGCGGCCTCACGCCCGGCCAGGGGCTGCGTGCGCGGATCAAGCCGCAGGGCGCCGCAGGTTCCACGCTCATCGCGCTGCCCGAAGAGGCGGTGCAGACCGTCGAGGGCCGCGAAGTCGTGTTCGTCAAGACTGCCAAAGGCTTCCAGGCGACCACAGTGGTCACCGGCAAGCGTGGCGGCGGCCGTATCGAAATCGTCGACGGGGTGAAGCCCGGCGCGGTGATCGCGACCAAGGGCGCTTTCCTGCTCAAGGCCGAAATGGGCAAGGGCGAGGCGGAGCATTGAGATGATCGAAAAACTTCTCGACGCGTCGATACGCTTTCGCTGGGGTGTGGTCATCCTCACCCTCATCATCTCGGCCTATGGCATCACGCAGCTCATGAAGCTGCCGATCGATGCCGTTCCGGACATCACCAACAAGCAGGTCCAGATCAATACCGTCGAACCCAATCTCGGTCCGCTCGACATCGAACGCCTCGTTACCTTCCCCATCGAAACCGCCATGGCGGGAATTCCCGGTCTGCAGACGTCGCGCTCGATTTCGCGCAACGGGTTTAGCCAGGTCACGGTGATCTTCGAGGATCATACCGATCTCTATTTCGCGCGGCAGCAGGTCGCCGAGCGGCTCAATCAGGCTAAAGGCACCTTGCCCGATGGCGCCGAACCGCAAATGGGACCGGTTTCGACCGGTCTTGGCGAAGTGCTGATGTACACCGTCGATTTCGCGCCGACCTCGGGGAAAAACAAACCGACGGTCGCCGGGAAGCCGGGCCTCCAGCCCGACGGCTCCTATATAACACCGACCGGGGAGAAGCTCGTCGATGAGGTCGCCAAGCTTGGCTATTTGCGGTCCGTTCAAGATTGGGTGATCCGTCCGCAGCTGCGCTCGGTATCCGGGGTTGCCGGGATCGATTCGATCGGCGGTTATGAAAAGCAGTTCGTCGTTCAGCCCGACGCGACGAAAATGGCGAGCTATGGGATTTCTTTCTCCGAACTCGCCGAAGCCCTCGAACGCGCCAATATTTCGGTCGGCGCGAACTTCGTCGAACGTGGCGGCGAGGCGTTTCTGGTGCGCGCCGATGGCCGCATCCGCACACTCGATGAAATCTCTCGCGCCACCGTTGCAAGCCGCGGCGGCGTTCCCGTCATGGTTCGTGACGTCGCGACCGTGCAGATCGGCGGCGAATTGCGGACCGGCTCGGCATCCGAAAACGGGAAGGAGCTGGTCGTCGGCACGGTGTTGATGCTGGCGAACGGCAACAGCCGGATCGTCGCATCGGCCGCAGCCGAACGCTTGAAAGACGTCACGAAATCCATGCCCGCGGGCATCGTCGTCAAACCGGTGCTCGATCGCTCGCAACTCGTCGATGCGACGATTGGCACCGTCGAGAAGAATCTCGCCGAAGGCGCCTTGCTGGTGGCCGCGGTTCTGTTCTGGTTGCTCGGCAACTTCCGTGCAGCCGTCATCGCCACGCTTGTCATCCCGATCTCGTTTCTGATCATGGGGACGGGCATGAACATCACCGGCACGTCGGGCAATTTGATGAGCCTCGGCGCGCTCGATTTCGGCCTCATCGTCGACGGCTCGATCATCATCATCGAAAACTGCCTCAGACGACTGGCCGAACGACAGCATCATGAAGGGCGATTGCTCTCGCTGAGCGAACGACTGCACGAGGTGTTCGAAGCCTCGCGCGAAATGGTGAAGCCGACGATTTACGGGCAGGCGATCATCTTCCTGGTGTTTGTGCCGTTGCTCACTTTCACCGGAGTCGAAGGCAAGACCTTCTCGCCGATGGCGATCACGGTGTTGCTGGCGCTGGCGGGTGCCTTCATTGCATCGCTGACCTTCGTCCCCGCGATGGTCGCACTGCTTCTTCGCGGCAAGGTCGCCGAGAAGGAAGTGCGTGCGATCGCATGGGTGAAGACGCGCTACGAGCCCGTGCTCAAGCGCGTCATCGCGCGGCCCTGGCCGTGGATTGGTGCCGGCGGCGGGACCTTCGCCGCGGCTGTCCTGGTGTTCGGCATGCTCGGCAGTGAGTTCATCCCGGTCTTGGGCGAGGGCAATCTTGCGATGCAGGCGCTTCGCATCCCGTCGACGTCTTTGAACAAGTCGCAGGCGATGCAGTTGCAGGTCGAAAAGGCTGTCTCAACCCTTCCCGAAGTCGCCTTCATCTATTCCAAAACCGGTACGGCAGAGGTCGCCAGCGATCCGATGCCGCCGAACGCATCGGATACCTTCATCATCCTGAAGCCACGCGACGCATGGCCCGATGGCGTCCGCACCAAGGATGATGTGATCGAACGGGTTGAAAAGAAGCTTGAGCCGCTCGTCGGCAACGCCTTCGAAATCAGCCAGCCGATCCAGCTGCGCTTCAACGAGTTGATCGCCGGCGTGCGCGGCGACATCGCAATCAAGCTCTACGGAGACGATCTCGACGAAATGGGCCGCGCGGCGCAGCAGGTCGCCGCGATCCTGAACACCGTCCCGGGCGCTGCCGACGTCAAGGTCGAACAGACCGCGGGCTTCCCGGTCCTCGACGTCCAGTTCGACCGCGATGCCATCGCACGTTACGGGCTGACGTTGCAGGATGTCAGCGACACGGTCGCGGCCGCGCTCGGTGGGCGCGAAGCCGGCATCGTATTCGAAGGCGACCGGCGATACGATATCGTCGTCCGTCTCGATCGCGCCACGCGCGACGATCTCGACGCGGTGGGGGCGCTTCCCGTGCTTCTTCCCGGCGAGGGCGGTGCGAGGGCATCGGTGCCGCTCAGTGAGCTGGCCAAGTTCGGCTTCTCCGAAGGGTTGAACCAGGTCAGCCGTGAAAACGGCAAGCGGCGGGTGGTGGTGCAAGCCAATGTCCGCGGCAACGATCTGGGATCCTTCGTCGCCGAAGCACAGGAGAAGGTGAACGCGCAGGTCAAGCTTCCGACGGGCAGCTTCATCGAATGGGGCGGGCAGTTCGAGAATCTGCAAGCCGCATCGGCGCGGTTGTCGATTGTCATCCCGATCATCTTCGCGGCGATCTTCGGCATCCTGTTCATGGCCCTGGGCGGCGTGCGCCAGGCGATTGCGGTCTATTCTGCAATCCCTCTCGCGTTGGCCGGCGGCGTCTTTTCGTTGCTGCTGACCGGGCTGCCCTTCTCGGTGTCGGCGGCGGTGGGTTTCATCGTGCTTTCGGGCGTGACGGTGCTCAACGGGCTGGTCGTGATGTCGAGCATCAACCAGCGCATCGACGAAGGAAAACCGGTCGATGTCGCGATCGGCGAGGGCGTCATGGAACGCGTCCGCGCGGTGCTGATGACGGGTATCGTGCCCGCGATCGGCTTCGTACCGATGGCACTCGCCACCGGAACCGGCGCCGAGGTGCAGAAGCCGCTCGCGATCGTCGTGATCGGCGGGTTGATCACCTCGACCTTGCTCACCTTGTTCGTCTTGCCCGCGATCAGCCATCTGCTGCTTCGCGGCCGGCACAACAAGCATGTCGCCGGCGACTATACGGACGTAACCGCCCTTGGCGAACGGGTGTTCCTGCCCGGTGAGGACACGGGCGGCAAACCGGCATGAGCGAGCATCAAGCTCCTCATGCCACGCAGGACGAAACCGATGGCGGCTCTCCGCCGCCATCGGCTTTCCCGGGAGGCAGGGTGATGAAGACCTCCATATCGCTGCTTGGACTCTTGCTTGCGGCCTGTTCGTCCGGGAAGCCGAGCGCCGACGCGGACAGCGCCGGACATGGCGATATGCAGCATGCGGCCGCGGCCACCTCGACACCGGCGGCCAAAGCGTTCGAGGCGGCCGCTGACAAGATGCACAAGGATATGGCGGTGGTTCTCACCGGCGATGCCGATACCGACTTTATGCGCTCGATGATCCCGCATCACGAGGGCGCCGTGGCGATGGCCAAGGTCGCGCTCGAACATGGTAAGGATCCCGAAGTGCGCGACATCGCCAAATCGGTCATCGCGGCGCAGGAGAAGGAAATCACCGCCATGCGAAGCTGGCTGGCGCGGCGCGACAAGGCGGCGCCGCAAAGCCCGCCCAAGGTGAACTGACATGGCCGAGGCTCCCGATCGCGCCGGCGTCGCGGGCGGTTCTGAAAACCCGGACGAACGCCGCACGCTATGGGTCGTTCTCCTGCTCAATGCCGCGATCGCCGGCGGCTTCTTTGTCAGCGGCTTCTTCGCGGATTCCAGTGCGCTGGTGGCGAACGGGGTCGATAACAGCGCCGATGTCGCCGTTTATGCGATCAGCCTCGCGGCGCTCAGTCGCGGCGACAAGTGGAAAACGCGCGCGGCCAAGGCGTCGGGCGCGATGCTCCTGCTGTTCGCTGTCGCCATTCTCGTCGACGTCGCCCGCCGCTATCTCCAGGGGAGCGAACCGATCGGCGCGACGATGATGATCATGTCCGCCATCGCCGCGGTCGTGAACTATATCTGCCTGCGGCTGCTGCAGCGGCTGGAGAAGCCCGACGTCAACCTGCGCGCAGCGACGACGTTCAGTTTCAACGATTTTGTGTCCAACGGCGGCATTCTTGTCGCCGGAGCGCTCGTCCTGTGGCTCGGCAGCAACTGGCCCGATCTGCTCGTCGGCCTCGCGACAGCGGGGATCGCGATCAAGGGCGGAATAGAAATCCTGCGCGACGCGCGCAGCGAGGAAAAAACCGCAAAAGATGGGTCGACCTAAATGGAAGACTCGGTGGCATCGGCGAAAGCGCAGCGACGGAGATGCGGCGGGATGCATCCGCTGGCTTCATTTCTTTCCGATTTGTCACCGATGCGTGCGCCGCAGAATGTCACGATATCCAGAGTTGGCCGGCACGTTGCCGGTTTCCACCGCGGCGCAGGTCCCTCGCCTGCGTCGCGGACTAGCTTCCCGAAGCAAGGAGCTTGCCGATGTTCTCGGTAGAAAGTTCGCTCCGTCTGCACGTTCCGATCGGGCGCGTCTGGCGCTTGCTCGTCGATGTCGAGCGCTACGGCGACTGGCACCCGACGCTGCGCTTTACCGATCGCCCCGGCGACGAGGAGCGGCTGAACTATATCTATTCGCCGCGCGGCGCACGCGGGCCGGAGTTGGCGGCCGAGGGACGGGTTACCGGGCTCGACTGGCTGACCAGCTTCTCCTGGCTGACGGGGATGCCGGGCGTGCTCGTGATCGAGGAAAGTTACCGCCTCGAAAAATTGGGACAAGGCGTCGAGGTGACGCATCGCCTCGCCTGCCGCGGCCTCTTCTCCTGGCTCGGCTACCCTTTCCTGCGGCGCTTCTGCCGTGTCTTCCTGGCGCGCTCGAACAGCGCGCTCGAACAGCATTTCCGTCGCTCGACGGTCCAATCCCGATACGCTCGGCCAAGCGGACGGCGCGCATGAAGGATGATAAGATCTTGGCCGCCGGGAGCCCTCGGCTCCTTGCCCCCGCCCCCCCGGTCGAGGGTCACTGGCGGCCAAGGAGGTGCGGGAGTGGGTCGCGTGCCAAGGCTCCCGCACCTCGTCCATTCGGCAGGACGGGGTGTCGCCCGGACCCTCTCGAATTTGGCAAAAGAAAAGGATCGCATGATGAGTGACCAGCTGCGGCTCGATATACCGCTTCTTCTGCCCGAGGTCGGCGACGAAGCCGATCGCTGCGTCGCGCGCCTGACCAGCGAACTTGAAGGCCGCGAAGGTGTCGACAAGGTCCATGTCGTGCGCGCCGACGACAGCGTGGTGCCGCAGCTTTGTATTCATTACCGGCCCGACATCCTCCCGCTCGAGCGGGTACGCCAGCTCGCGCGGCGTGCCGGTGCGAAACTTGCCGAGCAATATCAGCATCTCCTCTGGACCGATGTCGAGGGGCTCGGGCACACGCGCCGCGCCCGCACGGTCAGCGACCGACTGCGCCAGCTTCCCGGCGTCGTGGAAGCCGAGGCGACCGCGGCGGGCGTGATCCGCGCGGAGTTCAGCCGGACCGATATTTCACTCGACCAGATCCGCTCGGCACTCGCCGATATGGGCGTCTATCAAAAATCGGCGGGGGAGACGAAGACGATGCCAACGAAGCACGCGCAGGAAGAAAAGGGCGACCATAAGGATCATGATCATGGCGAAGGGGCCGGCGGCGATCATGGTCACGCCCACGGCGGGATCTTCGGCGCAAACACCGAACTTTATGTCGCGCTCTTGTGCGGCGCGGTTCTCGGGATCGGTTTCGCGATTGAGAAGCTGACAGGCTTGCCAAGCTGGGTGCCGCTCGCTTTCTACATCGGTGCCTATGGCCTTGGCGGCTGGTTCACGCTCCGCGAGGCGATCGAAAATCTGAAGCTCAAGCGTTTCGAGATCGATACACTGATGCTCGTCGCGGCCGCTGGCGCCGCCGCGCTCGGCGCCTGGGCCGAGGGCGCGCTGCTGCTCTTCCTCTTCAGTTTCGGGCATGCGCTTGAACATTATGCGATGGGCCGCGCCAAGCGCGCGATTGAGGCGCTTGCCGAACTCGCACCGCAAACCGCGGTCGTTCGCCGCGACGGCGAAACGGCCGAGGTTCCCGTCGAGCAATTGCTCGTCGGCGATATCGTCATCGTGAAACCGAACGAGCGGCTTCCCGCCGACGGCTTCGTGACCCTCGGCCGATCAAGCGTCAACCAGGCCCCGGTGACCGGCGAAAGCGTGCCGGTCGACAAGGAGCCGGTGGCCGACCCGAAAGAGGCGGCGGCGCGCGCCGACGCGCTCGAGGCGAAACACCGGGTGTTCGCGGGCACGATCAACGGCGAAGGCGCCATCGAGATTGCGGTGACCCGGATTTCGAGCGACACGACGCTCGCGAAGGTCGTCAAGATGGTCAATGAGGCCGAGACCCAGAAGTCGCCGACCCAGCGCTTTACGGACAAGTTCGAGCGGATATTCGTGCCGAGTGTCCTCGGCCTCGTTTTCCTCCTTCTCTTCGCAGGGTTCGTCGTCGACGAGCCCTTCCGCGACAGCTTCTACCGCGCCATGGCCGTCCTCGTCGCGGCGAGCCCCTGCGCGCTGGCGATCGCCACGCCCAGCGCCGTGCTCTCCGGTGTCGCGCGCGCCGCGCGCGGCGGCGTGCTCGTCAAAGGCGGCGGGCCGCTCGAAAATCTCGGTTCGCTGACCGCGCTGGCTTTCGACAAGACGGGAACGCTGACCGAAGGACGGCCGCGCATCACCGACACGATCCCGGCGCCTGGGGTCACCAAGGAAGAGCTGCTTGCCATTGCAGTCGCGGTCGAGAGCCTGAGCGATCATCCGCTCGCGGCCGCCATCGTACGCGATGGCCGGGAGATTTTCCCCGACGCCGCGCTTCCGGTCGCCACCGATCTGAAGAGCCTTACGGGCCGCGGGGTCGAAGCCAAGGTCGACGGCGAAATCGTCAGCATCGGCAAGGCCGAAATGTTCGGCACCGACGGCATCGCACCGCTATCGGCCGAAATGGCGACCGCCATCGCCGGGCTCCGTGAGAAGGGTCGAACGACGATGGTCGTGCGCAAGGGAACGCGCGATCTCGGTGCGATCGGCCTCATGGATACACCACGCGCCGCGGCGCGCGAGACGATCGCACGTCTCAGCAAGCTCGGTATTCGTCGCATGATCATGATCTCCGGCGACCATCAAAAGGTCGCCGAATCGATCGCCGCCGAGGTCGGTCTCAACGAGGCATGGGGTGACCTGATGCCTGAGCAAAAGGTCGATGCCATCAAAAAGCTTCGCGCCGAGATGCCCGTCGCGATGGTGGGCGACGGCGTCAACGACGCCCCCGCCATGGCGAGCGCCACCGTTGGCATCGCAATGGGCGCGGCAGGCTCCGACGTCGCGCTCGAGACCGCCGACATCGCGCTGATGGCTGATGACCTGTCGCATCTGCCTTTCGCGATCGGCCTTAGCCGCCGCACCCGCTCGATCATCCGCCAGAATATGGTGGTCAGCCTCGGCGTCGTCGTCGTGCTGGTTCCGGCGACGATCTTCGGCCTCGGGATCGGTCCGGCGGTTGCGGCGCATGAAGGCTCGACCCTCGTTGTCGTCGCGAACGCGCTGCGGCTTCTGGCTTATCGCGAATAACCGGGCCGAGGTGGCGTAGCCAATATGGGAGTTGAGTGTGTTTGAGATTGCAAGGGAGACGCTGCTGCCGCGGTCGCCGGCGCAGCTTTGGGACGTTTTGGTGGATTTCGACCACTATGAGCGCTGGAATCCCTATGTCCGGCCCAAAGGTCTCGCCCGACGCGGGGCGGAGGTCGAATATTCCTTCCGGATGAATCCGGCCAATCCGCGCTTCTGGCGCGTCACCGCAACCCTGTCCGAATGCGAGCCGGGTGCGCACCTCGCGTTCGACGTGAAGCTCAGCCGCCTGCTGCTCTCGATCGAGGAACATTTCCGGATAGAGCCCGCGCCGGAAGGCGCGCGGTTGATCCACATCATAAGCTGCAAGGGCCTGATCGCGCGGCTCAGCCTCCCTAAGACGCGCCGAAATTTTGAAGTGCTTCTCAGCGAAACCGACCGCTTCCTGACCCAATATCTCGCTCGGCCGCGAGCCAAGCCACCAGCGAAGGTCATGCGAAAGAAAGGCGGACGGCGACCGTGAACCGGATTGTCCGCGAAACGCAGGCCGGAGATCGCGCCGCCTGGCCAGCGCTGTTTGCCGCCTGGCTGGCTGCGCTCGCCGCGAGCCTCGGGGCCATCTTCATCGGCGAGGTGATGGGGCAGGCCCCGTGCGTCCTTTGCTGGTTCCAGCGCGCCTTCATGTTTCCGCTGGCGATCACGCTTGCCATCGCCGCCTTCCGATCAGACCGCCATGTCGTGCCCTACGGGCTCGCACTGGCGGCGGGGGGCTGGCTTGTCGCCCTCTATCACCTGCTCCTTTACGTGGGATTCATCCCCGCACCGATCGTTCCGTGCGACGGCGGGCCGTCTTGCTCGGGCGAATCGATGAGCGTCGCTGGCGTGCCGCTTCCGCTGCTGTCACTCGCTGCCTTCTCGGCCATTTTGGGGCTTTTGCTCATTTTCCAAAGGAGACTGAAATCATGAACAGACGTTTCGGCGTGGTAGCCACCCTGGTTGTATCGGCGCTCGCGTTCACCGGCGGCGCCATGCTCTACAGCGGATCGGTCGCAGGCGAGCCCGCACCAAAAGCGGTTGCCGGTCCCGTCGATGCGCTCATCCGGCCCCATTCGGCCGTCATTGGGCCGAAAAATGCGCCGGTGACCATCGTCGAATTCTTCGATCCCTCCTGCGAAGCCTGCCGCGCCTTCTTTCCCAAGGTGAAGGAAATCCTCGCCGCTTATCCGAAGGATGTGCGGCTGGTGATGCGCTATCTTCCCCTCCACCCGGGATCGGCCGAAGCGATCGTTATGCTCGAGGCCGCACGTGTCCAGGGCAAGCTCGAACCCGTGATGGCCGCGGTCCTCGATGCCCAGCCCGACTGGCATGACGGCAAGATGGACGCGGCATGGGCGGCCGCCGAAAAGGCGGGGCTTGATGTCGCGAAGGCGCGTGCCATGCCCTCCGCCGAGGCGATGGCATGGATGGAGCAGGACATCGCGGATGCGCGCGCTGTCGGTGTGCGCGGAACGCCCACCTTCTTCATCAATGGCCAAAAACTGCCCAATTCCTCGCCGGAACAGCTCGAAGCTGAAGTTCGCGCGGCGGTCGCTGCGAAGGGCAAGTGACGATTTGCGTCCCGGCGAAGCCCGGGGCGGGCCGTCCGTACCGCGATTGATGCACAAGATGTCGGCCACCTTGCCGCGAATATAACCCGGGTCGCCGCCCAGTCGTGGGCGAAGACCTCATATTCAGAAGGCATTCAAAGACGAGGGCGGATTGCTGGAAACCGAAAAGGAGAGGCTGACATGCGCAGATTTCTGACCATCGCGGCGGCGATGCTTGCCTTCGCCGTTCCCGGCACGGCCCTTGCCCAGCATCATGACGATCGCGGCGGCTGGAGCCGCGGCGATGATGCCCCGCCGGGGCGCGACCGCGATTATCACTCGGCGCGCCACGACGTACCCAATCATGGCTATGACCGAGGCTATCGCTCGAATGATCGCGATTATCGCGGCAATGATCATCGCTACGAGCGGCGCGATCGCTATGAACGACGCTACCAGAAGCGCCGCATGCACCATCATCATCGCGGGCGCCACTGGCGCGGCTAGGCCCGATCGCGCGGTGGACGAAAGGCCGTTACCGCTCCGCCCGATAGATTGAAATCGAACCGGTCGGCGTCGCGATGATCTTTGCCTCTTCCACGGCGTCGAAACCGGCGGATGCGAGAGTGTCCGGCATGCAGCCTCGGGCATTGGGTTCGGTATATTCGACCCCGTCGAGCCACTGGATCTGGCGGAACAGCATGCGCATCAGGGGCGAGCGCTGCTCGCCGTAATCGGCGATGAACAGTTGGCCGCCCGGCCTAAGCAGGCGATGCATCTGCGCGGCTATGGCTTGCTTGATCTCCATCGGACATTGATGAAACACGAGGCTTGAGACGATCTTGTCGCATCCCTGAAGCGCGGCGAACCCATCCAGCTCATCGCCCATTGCCTCGAACCAATGGATATCGGCGCCAGCAGTGCGGGCTTTGGTTTGAGCGATCTCCAGCACGGCCGGGTCGGGGTCCACTGCCAAAATCTCGCTTTCCGGCTCGCCTTCCTTCAACGCGATCGCCAGGGTCCCCGTGCCGCAACCGATATCGACAATCCGATCGCCCGGTTGCGGTGCGACAAGCTTCAGCAAGTCGCTTCGCCACCTTTTCTCTCGGGTCATGAGTGCGATTGCGGCGTCATAGCGGTCGAGCGAACCGCTCTTGCCAAGCGCGGGTACGAAATCTCTGTCGGTGTCGGTCATGACCCTTCTTTAACGGCGGCCATCGCATCCGCGCTTGAACGGAGGGGCTATCCCTCGATCATGAGATCGCTCGCGCAAATGCCGAACATCGCCTTGATCGTGCGCGCGAAATGGGCACTGTCGCTGAACCCTGCCATGTGGGCCGCCTCCGTTGCGCTATGCTGTCCGCCGATCGCGTCGAATGCAATCAGCAAGCGGCGCCACAGCACATAGCGTTGGAATGGCATTCCGATTTCGGCGGTAAAGAGATGGCGGAACCGTCCGAGCGACAGGCCGCTCTCCCGGCCGGCGTCGGCAAGCCGGACGGGTCCTGCCCCGATGAGCCGATCGATCGTCGTCGCGGCTTGCACGATGCGCGCATCGAGCGGTCGGCGCGGTTCAAGTGCGAGCCAAGCCTTCCAGAAGCCCGTGCCACGGTCGCTCGCGACATGGATCGGCTTCGCGCCGTTCAGGCGCGCTTTCAGATCGTCCGGCGGACCGAATTGGATCGTCGGCTCGACATACCAGAGCTCCGCCTCGCTCGCCGGAAGAAGGCAGTGAACGGCTTCGGGCTCGATGAGCAGGCACCGACCTTTGTAGCGCCGCCCCTGGCTATCGATCACTTCGACCGGATCGTCGGAAAAGACCGCCTGCGCGGCGAAGTGCCGATGGGGAATGGTATCGCCGACCGAACCCGACCAGCAGGCGAGAAAATCGCCAATGCGAAGTCTGCCTTTCCAATGTGCGAGGCCGGTCATGCTATTCTGATAGCAGCAGGTCCACCTGGCCGTCACCCCGGGCGATGAAGCGGCTTGGCGTTCCTATATTTCTGAAGAGGCGGCGTCCGGTCAGGCAAGGTGCTCGCATGGACCGAGCGGAACTTGCTTCGGCGCAGCGCGAGAGGCTCGCGCCCGTTGGCGTTGTGCTCCTCGGGAGTCTGATCCCGTTGATCGCGGGTTAGCCAAAGACGCCGATTCCATCTTGATTGCCAGGCCCCAATCAGTCAGTGCAAATCATTCTCAATAGAGGTGGCTGGCGTGGCGATGACCCTGAACCGAAATTCATTCGCGCCGATGCGGGCGCTGGGGCGCGGCGCTCTGGCTGTTCTGCTCTTGGCCCTGATCGCCCTCCAGCCGGCCCGCGCGAGCGAACCCGAGGTTCAGACCATTTGGCGGCTGCTCGATTATGTTGCCGTTGATTATCCCGGTGCGGTGTCCGGCGGCAAGGTTACGAGTGCGGCTGAATATGCCGAGATGACCGAGTTTGCAGCGCAGGTCGAAGCGCGATTGAAACGCCTGCCGCAGAAGACCGCGAAGCCGAACTTGGTGGCTCGCGCCGCCACCTTGCGGCAATCGATAGCTGCGAAATCTGCACCGGCGACGATCGAAGAACAATCGCGGGGGCTCGCCGAGGCGTTGCTTGGAAGCTACCCTGTTCCGCTGGCGCCGCGGTCGGCTCCCGATCTGGCGCGCGGCGCGAAGCTTTACGCGGAAAATTGTTCCATGTGTCATGGCACAACCGGCGCTGGAAACGGCCCGGGCGCCGCGGGACTCGATCCGCCACCGATCGCTTTCACGGACGCGGCGCGTGCGCGCGAGCGCAGCCTGTTCGCGCTCTATCAGGTGATTTCGCAAGGCCTTGAGGGCACGTCGATGGCGAGTTTCGAAGCCCTTCCCGACGAAGATCGCTGGGCGCTGTCCTTTTATGTCGGCAGCCTCGCCTTTCCCGAATCTTCGCAATCCACCGGTCGGCAGATATGGGACAGGGACGCGCCCGTTCGGGCCGCCATACCCGATCTTGCGACCCTCGTGGCCAAGACTCCCGCGCAGCTTGCGCGCGAGTTTGGGGATGGCAATGCCGGGCCGCTGACGGCCTTCTTGCGTCGCCAGCCCGAAGCCGTCGTTGCGAAACCGGTCGGCTCGCTGGCGCTGTCCCGCCAGCGCCTCGAAGCGAGCCTGAAAGCCTATGCCGCCGGCGACCGCGGTGCAGCGTCCGATCTGGCGTTATCCGCCTATCTCGATGGATTTGAACCAGTTGAACCGGTTCTTGCGGCGCGCGATCCCGACCTCATGGCGAAGATCGAGCTGGCAATGGGAAATTTGCGTTCGGCCATCGGAAAGGGTCGCCCGATTGCGGAAGTCGAGGCGGCAAATGCCGAAGTGGCGCGGCTGTTCGTCGAAGCCGAGGCGGCCCTCGCGCCCGAGCGGGCGAGTGCGTCGTCCAGCTTTCTCGGCGCGTTCGGCGTTCTCCTGCGCGAAGGCCTTGAGGCATTGCTGATCGTCATCGCCATGATGGCCTTTCTTCGTAAAACCGGGCGGACCGACGTGATGGGCTATGTCCATGGCGGCTGGGTTTCGGCTCTTGCCGCAGGGGCGTTGACCTGGTTCGTGGCAACCTACTTTATCGGGGTCAGCGGGGCATCGCGCGAGCTCACTGAAGGCTTTGGTTCACTCTTCGCCGCGATCATCCTGATCTCGGTCGGTATCTGGATGCATGGCAAGAGCAATGCCGAAGCTTGGCAGCGTTATATCAAGGAGAAAATCTCCGCCGCGCTGTCGCGCCGGTCGGCGTGGTTTCTGTTCGGCCTGACCTTCCTCGTGGTCTATCGCGAGGTGTTCGAGACGATCCTCTTTTACGCAGCCCTATGGGCGCAGGGAAATGGCGGCGCCATGCTGGCGGGAGCTGCGACGGCTGCGGTCCTGCTGGGCCTAATCGCCTGGGCCATGCTGCGCTACAGCGCCCGGCTCCCGATCACGCAGTTCTTCTCCTGGAGCGCGGCGCTGATCGCAGTCCTGGCCATTGTCTTGGCCGGTAAGGGTGTCGGCGGGTTGCAGGAAGCCGGCCTGCTCGGCGTTACGCCGCTGGCCGGATTTCCCCGAGTTCCGATCCTCGGGGTATACCCGACGCTTCAGACGGTGCTGGCGCAGCTTGCGGCCGCGATCATCCTTGCCGCGGGCTTCTGGTTCAATCGGGCAACGGCGCCGCGCGCGGCTTAGCTTCGCGCGGCGGAGAACATCGTGAGCATGCTGTCAGTGGGCACGAGCAACGACGGGCTTCCCGCACGTCACTCTTTGGCAACCCCTGCCTTGTGCGAAGAAATCTCTCCAAGCGCGTCGCGGATAATATCATAGGCCGAATGGAGGAAGAGCAGCGCGATGACGCCGGCGACGAGAAGGTCGGGCCAGGCCTTGCCGGTCACCGCAACCAGACCAGCCGCGACGATAACCGCCACATTGGCAAGGGCATCGTTGCGCGAGAACAGCCAGATCGCGCGCGCCGTCGCGTCGCCTTCGTTGCGGAAGCGGCTGAGCACCAGCGCCGCCGAGATGTTGACGAGCAGCGCCACGACACCGATGCCGCCCATGAGATCGGCCTCGGGCGCGATCGCATGGAAGGAGCGCCAGATCGCCAATCCGATTACCCCGAGTCCCAAGACGGCGAGAAAGCAACCCTGAACAAGCGCCGTGCGGCTACGCGCGACGGCTGTCCAGCCAAGCGCGATCAGTCCAATAAGGGTGATCGAACCATCGCCGATGAAATCGAGCGAGTCTGCCTTGAGCGCCTGCGACCTTGCGAGGAAGCCGCCGGCCAGTTCAATCACGCCAAAGCCAAGGTTGAGAATGACGACGATCCAGAGCGCGCGGCGATAGGCGGGATCGACACCTGCGCGCTCTTCATCGGCCTCGCAGCCACAATCGCTCATGTCGTCAATCCTTTCCCGTCGCGAGTCGGGGGTCTATATGCACCCTCTAGCAACTATAGGGTCAAGCGATGAAAATCGGAGAATTGGCACGCGCGACCGACACCAAGGTCGAAACCATCCGCTATTATGAATTGGCAGGACTGCTGGCGCCGCCTGCGCGGACCGCTGGCAATTACCGTTCATACGGAAGTGACGAACTCGAGCGCCTGTCTTTCATCCGGCGCGCGCGGGACCTCGGATTTGCGCTGGAGGAGGTCCGCGAACTTTTGGCGCTTGCCGACGACCGCGACCAGCCATGCGGCGCCGTCGATGCGGTCGCGAGCAGCCATCTCGCGACGATCGAGTGCAAGATTGCCGACCTCTCCCAGATGCGCGATGAACTCGCACGCATCATTGGCGGCTGCCGTTTGGGAAAGGTCGGCGACTGCAAGATCATCCAGACGCTGGGGCCGATGCGCGGTTCGGCGCAGGGCTGATCCGTGCCGGATGGGCTGGCGGTCAACCCGTCAGGGTGCGGACTTCGCCTCGATCCGCGTGATGCTGCCCTCGGCACCGTTCCAGTCGAGTTCGAACGCGACGCGGTCGCCGACCTTCAGACCTTTGAGCAAATCCGACGGGGCCTTGAACCCCATGGCCATCGGCGGCCATTTCAGGGCAGCGATTTCGCCATGATCGAGCGTGACCGTGCCCTTGGCGGCATCGATCGCGGTGATCGTTCCTTCGCCTTTGCCATGCTGCACTTCGGAAGCCGAGGTGGCCGCTGTCGCTTCCTGGGGAGCGGTGGTGGGCTGTTTGTCGGCTTCGGGGCTGCAGGCCGAAACGGCGATCAGCAGCACCATGCTGCCGGCCAGAATGCGCATCGATTTCATATTCGGTCTCCTTGTTTTCATGTCACGTCGTCGGGGTTTTCAACGGTTGCTGATCGGGCCATCGCCGGCGCATCATCAGATAGGCGGCGGGGACGATGAACATCGAGAGCAGCGGCGCGGTGATCATCCCTCCGATCATCGGTGCGGCGATCCGGCTCATCACCTCGGAACCGGTCCCGGTTCCGACGAGGATGGGGAACAGCCCCGCAAGGATGACCGCGACGGTCATCGCCTTGGGGCGGACCCGGAGCAAGGCTCCGTCGCGGATGGCCTCCTCGATCGGGCCGTCGCCACGCGCGGCGAGCGCCTGTTTAAGATAGATGAGCATCACCACCCCGAACTCCGCCGCAACGCCCGCGAGCGCGATGAAGCCGACCGCGCTTGCAACCGACTGGTTATAGCCGAGCAGATAGAGCAGCCACAGCCCGCCGGTGAGCGCGAAGGGCAGCGTCGCCATGATGAGCAGCGCTTCGTCCCAGCGGCGGAAGGTCAGGTAGAGCAGGGCGAGGATGATCGCGAGCGTGACGGGTATGACGATCTTCATCCGCTCGGTCGCGCGAACGAGGAATTCGAACTGGCCCGTGTAGGAGACGCTGATCCCCGGCGGCAATTTGACGTCGCGCGCGACCGCCTGCTGGATATCGCCGACCAGCGTCTGCAAGTCGCGGTCGCGGCCATCGACATAGATCCAGGTCACCGGCCGCGCATTCTCGCTGCGCAGCATCGGCGGGCCATCGCTGATCCGCACCCGTGCCACGGTGCTCAGCGTGATCTGCTGGCGCGACGGCGTGAGGATCGGCAAGTTTTCCAGCTTGCCGAGGCTATCACGAAGTTCGCGCGGATAGCGCACGTTGATCGGGTATCGCGCCAGCCCCTCGACCGTTTGCCCGATGGTCTCGCCGCCGATGACGCCGCCGACCAGCGCCTGCACGTCGGCGACATTAAGCCCAAACCGCGCCGCAGCCGCGCGATCGATGTCGACGTCGATATAGCGCCCGCCGGTCAGCCGCTCGGCGAGCGCCGAGGCGACGCTTGGAACCTTGCGGACGACCGCCTCGATCCGCTTTGCGGTGCGGTCGATCTCGGCGACATCCGATCCTGCGACCTTGATGCCGACCGGGCTCTTGATCCCGGTCGCCAGCATGTCGATGCGGTTGCGGATTGGCGGGATCCAGAAATTGGCGAGGCCGGGGACCTTCACGCGCGCATCGAGTTCGGCGACCAGCTTCTCTGGCGTCATCCCGGCGCGCCATTGATCGCGCGGCTTGAAGCGGATCGTCGTCTCGAACATTTCGAGCGGCGCAGGATCTGTCGCGGTGTCGGCGCGGCCGGCCTTGCCGAAAACGCTGTCGACCTCGGGTACCGTTTTGATGAGCCGGTCGGTCTGCTGGAGCAGGCTCGACGCCTTGGCGGTCGAGATGCCCGGCAGCGCCGACGGCATATAGAGGAGGTCGCCCTCGTCGAGCTGCGGCATGAACTCGCCGCCGAGCTGGGTCAGCGGCCACAGGCTGGTCGCGAAGATCAGCCCCGCGATAACCAGAGCCCTTTTGGGATGGCGCAGAACCTGGTCGAGCGCGGGGCGATAGGCGTGCGTCAGCCAGCGATTGACCGGATTGGCCTGTTCGCTCGGGATCCGCCCGCGGATGAGCCAGCCCATGAGCACCGGGACGAGGGTGATCGACAGAATTGCCGCCGCCGCCATGGCATAGGTCTTGGTAAAGGCGAGCGGTCCGAACAGCTTCCCTTCCTGTCCCTCGAGCGAGAAAATCGGGAGAAACGAGAAGGTGATGATGAGGAGGCTCAGGAAAAGCGCCGGGCCGACTTCTGCGGCGGCGTCGGTGATGACCCGCCAGCGCTCCTTGCCCTCTAATGGCTCGCCGGGATGATCGCGTTCCCAATGCTCGAGATGCTTGTGGGCATTCTCGATCATTACGACCGCCGCGTCGACCATCGCGCCGACCGCGATCGCGATGCCCCCGAGCGACAGGATGTTGGCGTTGAGACCCTGGAACCGCATGACGATGAAGGCGATCAATATGCCGAGTGGCAGGGTGAGGATCGCGACGAGCGCCGAGCGCGCGTGCCACAGGAACAGCGCGCAGACGATTGCGACAATGATGAACTCCTCGACGAGCTTCGAGGTGAGATTGTCAACCGCGCGGTCGATCAGACCCGACCGGTCATAGGTGGTGACGATTTCGACCCCCGGCGGCAGCCCAGCCTTGAGTTCGGCGAGCTTGGCGCGCACCCCTTCGATCACCTCGCGGGCATTCTGGCCCTGGCGCATCACGATCACGCCGCCCGCGACTTCGCCTTCGCCGTTGAGTTCGGCGATACCGCGCCGCATGTCGGGGCCGATCTGGACAGTCGCGACATCACCAATCGTCACGGGAATGCCGCCCGCTGCGGTGCGAACGGGCACGGCGCGAAAGTCGTCGAGACTTTTGAGATAGCCGCCGGCGCGCACGATATATTCGGCCTCGGCCATTTCGACCGTGCCACCGCCGCTTTCCTGGTTGGCGCGCTGGAGCGCCTCGGTCACCTCTTGCGCGGTCACGCCATAGGCGGCGAGCTTCGCCGGATCGACGAGGACCTGATATTGGCGCACCATGCCGCCGATGCTCGCGACCTCGGCGACGCCGGGCACCGCCTTGAGCTCGAAGCGCAGAAACCAGTCCTGGAGGCTGCGAAGTTCGGCGAGATCGTGGCGTCCGCTCTTGTCGACGAGTGCATATTCGTAAATCCAGCCGACCCCGGTCGCGTCGGGGCCGAGCGACGCCCGGGCGCCTTCGGGGAGGCGACTTTGCACCTGGCTCAGATATTCGAGCACCCGGCTGCGCGACCAATAAAGGTCGGTGCCGTCCTCGAACAGCACATAGACGAAACTGTCGCCGACGAAGCTGTAGCCGCGCACGACACGCGCGCCCGGAACCGACAGCATCGTCGTCGTGATCGGATAGGTGACCTGATCCTCGACGATGCGCGGCGCCTGACCCGGATAGGTCGTGCGGATGATGACCTGCACGTCGGACAAGTCGGGGAGGGCGTCGACCGGCGTCGTGCGGACGGCGGCGACCCCGATCAGCGCCAGGATCAGCGCCGCGGCGACGACAAGGCCGCGCGCGGCGACCGATACGCGAATGACCTTTTCGATCATTTCGCAACGTCCAGCGGCCGGACCGCGATGCCGGTCAGGCTCGCTTCGGAATCGAGCAGGAACTGGCCCGACGCCACGACCTTCTCGCCTGCTGCAAGGCCGCGCAATATTTCGGTCTTGCCGCCGCCTTCGCGCCCGGTCTCGACCTCGGCGGGGTGATAGCGGCCATCGCCCATCTCGAGCATCACGATCGTGCGCGTCCCGGTGCGGATGACCGCTTCGCTCGGCACGAGCAGCGCGGGCTTGGCGTCGCCTCCCAATGCCACGCTCGCGAACATGCCGGGGCGCAGGCGCCCGCCGCGGTTCGCGAGTTCGACCCGCACCGTCAGCGTCCGGCTGTCCGCCGCCGCGGTCGGCAGGATCGCGACGACACGGCCGCCGAAACTTTCGCCCGGAAAGGCGGCGAGCTTCGCGGTCGCGCGCTGGCCGACCTCCACAGCGCCGGCCTGTGCTTCGGGGAGCGCGGCATTCAGCCACACCGTCTCGAGGCCCGAGATTTCCGCAAGCGTCTGGCCGGCGGCGAGCGTCACGCCCGCGCGCGCATTGAGCGTCTGGATGACACCGCCGATCGGTGCACGGACCGTAACCGTGCCGCTCGTCCGCCCGCTGCGATCGACTTGTGCGATCACGGCCTCGGGCATGCCCATCAGGCGCAGGCGTTGCCGCGCTGCGGCGGTGAGTTCGGGCCGGCCAAGGCGTTTGACGCTCAGATACTCGGTCTGGGCGCCGCCCCATTCGGGCGATTGCAGGTCGGCGATCGGAGCGCCCGCGCGAACCACATCGCCGGGCGCGAGCCGATAGACGCGCTCGACGAAGCCGCCCGATCTTGCCTGGACGATCGCGACGTCGCGCTGATTGAAGTCGACCGTGCCGGTGACGTCGAGCGTCGCGGCAAGGCTCCCTGTCTCGGCGGCCACCACCCGGATGCCGAGACTCTGACGCGCCGACGCATCGACCGATATGCCCGGCGTGGCGTCGCTCGCGCTGCCTCCGTCGGCATATTTGGGCACCAACTGCATATCCATGAAGGGCGACTTGCCGGGCTTGTCGAACTTCTGGTTCGGGAACATCGGGTCGTAATAATAGAGTATTTTGCCGGGATCGCCGGTCGCCGACCCGGCCACCGTCTCGTTGTCGCCCCGCTGCCCGAGCCAGTAGCCGGCGCCTCCGGCAAGCAGCACCGCGGCCATCAGTGCGGCGCGCCACCGCGCCGCCGTTGTCGTCGCATCGGTCATGGCCGTGCCTCCCCATAAGTGAAATTGATGCGAATAGTGTCGCGCGCGACTTCGGCCTCGCGCCCCAGCGCATCTACTTCGGCTTCCGCAAGCGTCAGTGTCGACAGGAGCGCGGTCCCGAGATCGAGCCGGCCCGCCCCGAAGCTTTCGAGATCGAGCTGGGCGCGCTTCTTGGCAAGCGGAACCAGCCTGGTCCGCGCATTGGCAAGCTGCTCGTCGTGCATGCGGTGCATCGCAAGGTCGGCCGACAGCGCCGCCGCGATTTCGCGTTCGGCGGCTTCGCGGTCGAGGCGCGCCCGCGTCGCTTCGCTCGCGCGTGCGGCGATCTTTGGATCCTGGCGCTTGGCGGCAAAGAACGGCAGGTCGATCGTGACCCCGACCGTGACGAGGTCGCCATAATTGGGTTCGCGTCGGCCATAGGCCGCATTGACCGTCCAGTCGGGCCGCTTCGCGGCGCGTGCGAGGCCGGTCTCGGCATCGGCAGCGATCGTTCGGGCGTCATAGGCGCGCAGCCGCGGCAGCGCGGCAAGGCCGGTGCGCAGCGTATCGCCGTCGACCGCGAGTGGTGGCGGTGCGCCCGCCGTGTCGGCGGCCGGATCACCCGTGAAGCGAATGAGCTGCGCACGGAAGCGCGCGATCTCGGCGGAAAGCGCGCTCCGCCGATCGGCCACTTCGGCCCGCAGCTGCTCGGGTTCGAGCGCCTGCGCCGGGCGCGCCGCGCCGCTGGCGAGCCGCCCGGTTACCGTCGCCTGAAGATCATCGAGCCCTTCGTCGAGCAGCTCGAGTTCCTTGAGCCGTTTCTTTGCATAGAAAAGATCGATCCACGCGAGCGCGGTCGCGAGGCGCACATCCTGCGCGGCGACCGCCTGCTCGGCCTCGGCGACCTTGATGTCCGCGCCGGCGCGTTGCGCCCGCGCGCGCCGCTTGGCGGGATTGGTGAATTCCTGGCTGATACCGATGACCTGCATCGTGAAATCGTCGCGGTTGAAGCGGCCCGCATCAGGGCCGGTGACCGGAAAATCCTGAAGCGCGAGATTGAGCTTCGGATCGGGAAGGCGATCGGCGGCAATCGCCGCGGTCTCGGCCGCGCCGACGCCCGCCTCGCGCGCCTTCAGTTCGGGGGCCTGACGTTCGGCGAGCCGCAGCGCGTCGCCGAACGTCAAGGGCTCGGCGTGCAGGGCGGCGGGCAGCAGCACCGCCAGGGCTGTTGCAAATAATATGCGCATGATGGGCCTCTCTTCCGGACAGGATGGCGGGACCGTCCCCGGCGCGGGTCGCCGGGGACGGGAGCCATCAGCCTTCAGAGGGCATCGTCGCCTTGCCGGACATCGCCTTCATGCAGTCGGCCGCATCGGACTTCATCATCGCGCAGTCGCAATGCGCCATCTGCGAAGCCGCGTCCTTCATCCAGACGCGTGTGCGCGGGTTGATGTTGGACTTGTTCGGTCCGGGAACATAGCGCTCCTGCCATTCATAATGGCCGCCGGTCTTCTCCTGGGCGAAGGACGGCGCTGCGAAAGCGGTGGCCGCAAGGACTGCGGCAGCAAAAAACATTCTCATGGTGAATTCCTCGATTGAAAAGCCCGGAATTGCGCGTCGGAACAGACCGGCGCGCAAAATGCAGTTCAAGCGAGGATTAGCGGTGGTTCGGGCTCGGGGCCGAAGCTGCGTCCAACCAGCCGCCGCACGGCCAGCGGATCGGTCAATTCGCGCTGGTAGTCGGCAACGGCAAGCGGCGCCGCCGGCGCGACGACCGCCAGCGGAATAGCGCAGCCCATCTTGGCGATGCAGTCGAGCGTCATCCCCTTGCAGGGCTTATCGGACTGCGAGGTTTCGATGCCCATCATCTCGGCGCACTCGGGGCTCATCGCCGACGCGGCAGCGGGTTGCGGCGTTTCGACGACCGGTCTTGCCATAGCGAACGCCGTCTCCTGGCCAAAGAGACCAAGGAGCGCGCCTGCGAGCAGCATCAAGGTGAGCCAGCGTTTCACGGTAAATGCATGATCCTTGCAGCAGCTTTCGTCAATTTGAATCGGGGCGGGATAGCTGCTCCCTATTCGCGGGGAAACGACGTCCAGTTACGCGGCGTCCGTGCCTCTTGTCTTCATTCTCTTTTTCCGCCGGGCGACTGCGATCCGCGCCTGTTGCGATGTCTCGTTCAGATTCTTACGAACCGCAGCCGCAGCGAATTGGCTATCACGCTGACCGACGAGAGCGCCATCGCGGCGGCGGCGATGATCGGCGACAGGAGCAGCCCGAAGACCGGATAAAGCACCCCCGCCGCCACCGGAATGCCCGCGACATTATAGGCGAAGGCGAAGAAGAGATTCTGGCGGATATTGGCCATCGTCGCATGGCTGAGCTGCCGCGCCCGGACAATGCCCAGAAGGTCGCCGCGCAGCAACGTCACGCCCGCGCTTTCAATCGCGACATCGGTTCCCGAGCCCATCGCGATGCCGACGTCGGCGGCCGCCAGCGCCGGGGCGTCATTGACGCCGTCGCCCGCCATGGCGACGATCCGGCCTTGCTCGCGCAGCCGCTGGACGACCGCGCTCTTCTGGTCGGGAAGGACATCGGCCTCCACATCGTCGATGCCAAGGCGCCGAGCGATCGCCTCGGCGGTGACGCGGTTGTCGCCGGTCAGCATGATGACCTTGATTCCTGCCCCGCGTAGGGCCGCAAGTGCCTCGCCTGTCGTCTCCTTTACGGGATCAGCGATGGCGATGACGCCGGCCGCTTTTCCGTTGACCGCAATATAGATCGCCGTCGCACCATCGGCGCGCAGCCGGTCCGCCGCCTCGGCAAGCGCACCCAAATCGACGTCATATTCTTCGAGAAAACTTGCGTTGCCCAGAACGATCGCCTTGTCATCGACGACCCCCACGATGCCCTTGCCGACCGGCTGGTCGACGCCCGAGGGTTCGACGAGCGCGAGGCCTCTGTCTTCGGCTGCTTTGACGATGGCCGCCGCCAACGGATGCTCGCTGCTGCGCTCGAGGCTCGCGGCAATCCGGAGCAGATCCTGCTCTTCGAAGCCATCGGCGACTTCGATAGCAACGACCGATGGCTTGCCCTCGGTAAGCGTCCCGGTCTTGTCGACAACGAGGGTGTCGATCTTTTCCATCCGCTCAAGCGCCTCGGCATTCTTGATCAGGACGCCGACTTCGGCGCCGCGGCCCACGCCGACCATGATCGACATCGGCGTCGCGAGCCCGAGCGCGCAAGGGCAGGCGATAATCAGCACCGAAACGGCGGCGATCAGGCCATAGGCCATGGCGGGCGCCGGGCCGAGAAACGACCAGACCAGGAAGGCGATGACCGCGACGACAATCACGCCCGGCACGAACCAGCCCGACACGGTATCTGCGAGACGCTGGATCGGCGCGCGGCTACGCTGCGCATCTGCCACCATCTGAACGATGCGGGCGAGCATCGTGTCGCGCCCGATCTTCTCGCTGCGCATGAGCAGGCCGCCGGTCTGGTTGATCGTGCCGCCGATGAGAGCGGAGCCAACATCCTTGGTGACCGGCATCGACTCGCCTGTGACCATGGACTCGTCGACCGTGCCGCGCCCTTCGAGCACGGTCCCGTCGACCGGAACCTTCTCGCCCGGCCGAATCCGGAGCGTGTCGCCAACTGCGACATCGTCTAGCGCAATCTCCTCGTCGCTCCCGTCATCGCGGACCCGCCTCGCGAGCTTCGGCGTCAGGTCGAGAAGTGCACGGATCGCACCGCTCGTCGTCTCGCGGGCTCTGAGTTCGAGTAGCTGCCCGAGCAGCACCAGCACCGTGATGACCGCGGCGGCCTCGAAGTAAACTGCGACCGAGCCGTCGGCGGCACGAAAGGCGGCTGGGAAGATGTGCGGGGCGATCGCCGCGATCATACTATAGCCCCAGGCGACGCCCGTTCCCATCGCGATGAGGGTGAACATGTTGAGGCTCTTGTTGCGGATCGAAACCCAGGCGCGCTCGAAAAAGGGCCAACCTGCCCACAGCACGACGGGGGTCGCGAGCAGCATCTGAATCCAGTTGCCCGACTGGCGACCGACATATTGGTAGAGGCCGGTCATATGGCCGCCCATTTCGAGCGCGACCACGGGAAGAGCGAGAATTAGCCCTATCCAGAAGCGTCGCCGCATGTCGCGATATTCATCGCTGGGGCCGTCCGATGCGGTCGGCATGACCGGCTCCAGCGCCATGCCGCAGATCGGGCAGCTTCCGGGGCCGGGGCGCTGAATCTCGGGGTGCATCGGGCAGGTCCAGATGGCGCCCTCGGGTGCACCGGCTGCGACCGCCTCGCCTTCTGCGGCATAGCGATCGGGATCGGCCTCGAATTTGTCGAGGCAGCCTGCGCTGCAGAAATAATGATGTTCGCCGCCGTGCGTCGCGTTGTGCGGCGTGGTCGCCGGGTCGACCGTCATGCCGCAAACCGGATCGGTCGTGCTCCCGCTGCCTTTGCCCGCGTCCAGATGATCGTGCATCGTTGCCGCTCCCGTACATATCGGTTGCCCGCCTGATGGCTGGGCCGTCCGAACGCTCCCGGTCGAGTTCGCCGATGGCGTCCTTCCTGACGGTTCCAGAATGGAACCGCTCCTATCGATACGCGAGAAAAGCGGTTATCCCTCGGATTTTCTTTGCCCCTGCCGTCAGGCCCGGGGGCTGGCCGGTCAAATCGGTTCGGTGCCGGCGAAGGGTTCGAGCGTGCCGACCCAGGCCACGAGCGCGAGGATGGCGAACGCGGCCAGCGCTTCGAGAATCAGGCTTTTGCGCATAGCTGCAAGCGCCCGTTCGGGGTCGGCATCGATGCCTTCATTCTCGGTTCCCGAAACAGCGGCCGCGAGCGCGGGGGCAAGCCGCCAGCGGTTGGCAGCAGCGAGCGCCAGCATCAGTCCGAACAGCACGAGCTTGGCGACGAGCAATTGTCCATAGGGGGAGCCGAGAGACCGGCCGAGATTCTCGGTGCCAACGATCATCTGGCTGTTGATCAGGCCGGTTCCGGCGATGACGAGGACGCAGATCGTGCCAATGAGCGAAAATCGATCGAGGCTCCGCGCCGCGAGGCGCAGCCCGTCAGGTATCTCGCGGATACGCCGCGGCGAGATCAGCAGATGAAAGGCGCCGATCGCGCCGATCCAGACCGCCGCTGCGACCATGTGCGCTACGTCGCTTATCCTGTGAACGGTGCCCGCGGTGCCTTCGGTCGCCCCCGCGTGGCCCGACCAGACCAGCGTTGCAACGGCGACAGAACCCGCAGCGACCAGTGTCACGGCTGTGGCCGTCGGCCGGCGCGTCATCCATATCGACGCCGCCAGCGCGAGCAGAAGTGCGGCACTTCGGATTATCCAGGCCATCCCGACATCGGTTTCGCGCACGAGGTCCCAGAATGGCTGGAGTTCCAGGGATATGAGCCCCACGCCCTGCATTGAGGCTGCCAGCACGCCCATCCCAAGGAGAGAGAGAAGCAGTCCGGCGGCGCAGAGCCATCGCTCCACGCGCCAGATCGCGGCCATCGGCTCCGGCCCATGGCGCTCGCTTTGGGTCAGCGCGTATAGCGGGAACGCTGCGAGGCCGGCGATGAGCATCAGGTCCGCATAGAGCGCGAACCTGATGCCGATCAGGACGATATCGCCCACCGCCCTACTTTACGGTGAAGCTGAACTCGCTGCCCATGCGGTGCGTGTCGGCACCCGCCGCCGACCATTTCACCTTATAGGTTCCGGGGGTCAACGGGCGTTTGACCATGAGCATCATCGATTTGCCGTCCTTGCCCATCATCGACGAATAGGGAATCTTCATCGGTGCGTGATTGGCCATGCCCGGCATTCCCGTCATGACGAGTTCGGTCTTGACCGTCGAGGCAATGACCTTTTCGTTGAATTTCAGGTCGATCTTGGTCACCTTCGAAACGGTCGAATTGGCAGCGGGCGTCGAGCCGACGAGCTTGGTGTGCGCGCCGGCCGCGACCGGTGCGAGAAGCAGCGCGACAGCTGCTGCGGTAGAGGGGAGAATGGACTTGAACATAAAGACCTCCATTTGCGTGTCTGTCCTGCTAATACGCAATGGGCTGGCCTAACCCTCATGCGATCCACATGAATATCGGTGGGGTGAGGGGTAGTCGTCGTTCGCGCGTATGAACAATGTAACAAGTTTTGGCGAGTTGGGTCGATGGACGAAGAGCTGCACATTTTCAACCGGATCGGCCTGCCTGCCGGGCTGGACGCGCTTGACGATCGCGTCATGGGCGCCCTGACCGTTCGTCGGCGCGAAACGATGGCGACGCGCCGTCTCATGGCGCTTGCTGCCTTTGTGTCGCTCGGCGGCGGAATCGTTGCCGGAAGCGCGGTTTCAGAACCCGCCGTTGCGGCAAGCCCCCTAAGCCCGTTCGGGCCGGCAAGCGCGCTGGCGCCCTCGACCCTGCTGGAATCGCAATAGCAATGTCTTCGCGGCGTCTGCTTCTCGTGGGCCTTATCGCCTTCGCTGCGGCGATCGTCGGCGTGTTCGTCGGCCGGCTGGCGACCGATGCTCCCAAGGCGAATGAAACTGAACTGCATACGCTCCTCCACGATCAACTCGATCTGACCCCGGCCCAGGATGCGAAAATCGACCGGATCGAGGCTGACTTCGCCGGCCGCCGCCGCGCACTCGAACTCGAGATGCGCGCTTCCAATGTTCGGCTTGCGGAGGCGATCAAGGCCGAGCAGGGCTATGGCCCCCGGGTGACCGAGGCCATCGATCATACGCATGACGTCATGGGGACGCTGCAGAAGGAAACGCTCGTCCATCTTTTCGCCATGCGAGCGGTCCTCGATCGCGACCAGGCGGAAATGTTCGACGAAAGCGTGGTCAAGGCGCTGACCGCCGATGCGCGGTGAACCCTGGCCTTTCGCACGCTAGCGACCAGGATCTCGCTGCCTATGCCCGCGCCGGGCGCGACGATGCCTATCGTGAATTGCTGAGCCGGTACAAGGCGCCGGTCTATCGACTGATTGTCAAACACGTCGGGGACCCCGACGAGGCGCTCGATCTGACACAGGAAACCTTCCTGGCCGGCTTTTCCGCGCTGAGCCGCTATGATGGCGACCGTCCCTTCCGTATCTGGATTGCCCGCATCGCGATTAACAAGTGCCGCGATTGGGCGCGCCGTCGCAAGGTGCGCGCCTTCTTTTCGCGCGCCCTGCCCCTCGAGAGCGCGCATCATGTCGCCAGCGATATACCCTCGCCCGACATGGAGGCGAGCGACCGGCTGGAGCTCGCCCGCGTTCGCGGCGCGATCGCGCAGTTGCCGCAAAATCTGCGGGAGGTCCTGCTCTTGCGCGGCATGGATGATGTGAGCCAGGCCGAAGCGGCAGCCATGCTCAATGTGAGCGAGAAAACCGTCGAAACCCGTCTCTATCGCGCCCGGATGCGGTTGAGAGGCCTGCTGGCTGAATCGAGTAACCAGGTTCCGGAGTGACCTCGTGCCTTGCCGTCTCGAACGGCGCTCGGTCTATTCAGGCATTTTGGGTGAGGGGTGACCGCCGCGGATGCGTATGGCTTTAGGAACAATCAGTAACGGTCGGGATGAATAATGCAGATAGACAGGCGTCGATTTGTAAACGGGGCATTGGGCGGCGGAGCGGCGGCCGCGATGGCTGCATGGTTCCCCGCTTGGGCCCAGTCGGGATCGACCGGGATCACCGCGCCCGTTCCAACCGTTTCGGGCAACGACATCACTCTGCGCATCGCTCGGCAGACGATGCGAATCGACGGCAAGCTGAGCCGCGCCATCGGCATCAACGGCACGGTCCCGGCGCCGCTGGTGCGCCTCAAGGAAGGGCAGACGGCGAAGCTCACCGTCGTCAACGACCTCGACGAGGATAGCTCGATCCACTGGCATGGCCTGATCCTGCCGTTCCAGATGGACGGCGTACCCGGCGTGAGCTTTCCCGGCATCAAGCCGCGATCGACTTTCGTCTACGAATTTCCCGTCGTTCAGTCGGGCACCTATTGGTATCACAGCCATTCAGGGCTTCAGGAGCAGCTCGGCCATTATGGGCCGATCGTCATCGATCCCGCCGGCGCTGATCCGATCGGGTACGACCGCGAGCATGTCGTGGTCCTGTCCGACCATAGCCAGATCTCGCCCGAAGCGATTTTCCGCAAACTCAAGGTCAATCCTGGCCATTTCAATATGCAACGCCAGACCTTATCTGGCCTCATGGCCGGCAAGGATCAATCACTTGCGGAGCGCATCGATTGGGGCAAGATGCGGATGGACCCGACCGACGTCGCCGACGTCAACGGCTCCACTTACACCTTCCTCGTCAACGGCCACGGCCCGCGCGACAACTGGACCGCGCTTTTCAATCCGGGCGAACGCGTGCGCCTGCGGATCATCAATGCCTCGGCGATGACGATCTTCAATGTCCGTATTCCGGGCCTCAGGATGACGGTGGTGCAGGCCGACGGGCTCAATGTCGTGCCGACCGAGATTGACGAGTTCCAGATCGCCGTCGCGGAAACCTACGATGTGATCGTGACCCCCGTCGAGGACCACGCCTACACGCTCGTCGCCGAGGCCAACGACCGGTCGGGGATGGGCCGCGCGACGCTTGCGCCGCGCGTCGGCATGATCGCCGAGGTTCCGCCGCTGCGCGAACGGCCGCTCGCGACGATGAAGGACATGGGCATGGGCGACATGGACATGTCGGGCGGCGCGATGGCGGGAATGGACCATTCGGGTGGAAGCAATATGGGCGCGATGCCTATGCCCGCGAGCGACCCTTCCTGTTCGCCGGAACATGCCAAGATGGGTCATTGCACGCCGGCAGGCGAAGCCGGCGCGATGGCAGGAATGGATCATGGTTCGGGTGGCGCCATGCAGCACAGCATGCGCGACTTCAATGTCGCGCCGCAGGTCAAGCGCGATCCGGGTGTTCAGACGATCTCGCCGATGCCGGTCGACCGGATGGGCGAGCCGGGACAGGGGCTTGAGGACGTCGGACACAAGGTGCTGACCTACCACGATCTGGTCGCGCTAGAGCGCAACCCCGATGTGCGCGCCGCCTCGCGCTCGCTCGACATCCATCTTACCGGAAACATGGAACGCTTCATGTGGTCGTTCGACGGCGTGAAGATGTCCGACTATCATGAGCCGATCCCGTTCATCGAGGGCGAGCGGGTGCGGATTAACCTCATCAACGATTCGATGATGAGCCATCCCATTCACCTGCACGGGCATTTCTTCGAACTGGTTACCGGCAAGGGCGACCGCTCGCCGCGCAAGCATACCGTGCTGGTTCAGCCGGGCGGCACCGCGAGCTTCGACTTCACCGCCGACGCGCTCGGCGACTGGGCGTTCCACTGCCATCTCCTCTACCATATGCACGCCGGAATGATGCGCGTCGTCAGTGTCCGCCCGAAGGGAGACGGCGAATGACCCGGATCGCGCTCCTCCTTGCGGGCATCGCGCCGTTCGCTTTTGCTGTTCCCGCCGCAGCCCAGTCGATGGACCATTCGATGCACGGCGCGGCCCCCACCGCGACGCCCGCTCCCTCGTCCACGCCGGCACCGGATGCGCCGCCTGCAACCGATACGGCCGCAGACGGGTCGATGGAGCCGATGGACCATGGCGATATGCCGGAGATGGATAGCGAGCCCGCGGCCTCGACCTGCGCGCCCGAACATGCGGCAATGGGCCATTGTACGCCCGAGGCGGAGGCTTTGGGCAAGGACGCTGCGGATATGGGTGCGATGGATCAAGACACTGCGCCGCCGACGGATCCCGACTGTACCCCCGAACATGCCAAAATGGGCCATTGCACACCGAAGGCTGCGGAGCCCATGGCGGGAATGGAAGGCATGGCAGCGGCGAGCAGCGCCAGCGGCACGGACCTGCCGCCGGGCGACGCGGTCGCGCCCGCGCCGCCCGCAGACTGGTATGCCGATCGCATTTATCCCAAGGGCGAAATGGAGCATTCGCGTCACGAGATGATGAAGGAAAATGGGGCGCAGACCATCGCCTTCGTCAGCTTCAATCTCGCCGAATATCAGGCGCGCAAAGGCCGCGATGGTTTCCGCTGGGACGGCGAGGCCTGGTACGGCGGCGACATCAACCGGCTCACCGTCAAAAGCGAGGGCGAAGGCGTGTTCGGCGAGGGTATCGAGAGCAGCGAAGTGCAGGCGCTCTACAGCCGGGCGATCGGGCCCTATTTCAACGCGCAGGCCGGGATCCGGCAGGACTTCGGACCGGGCCCCGACCGAACCTATGCGACCATTGGTTTTGAGGGACTCGCGCCCTATTGGTTCGAAGTCGAGGGCGCACTCTTCCTTTCGAACAAGGGCGACTTGCTCGCCCGGCTCGAAGGCTATTACGACCAGCGCCTCACCCAGAAGCTGATCCTCCAGCCGATGGCCGAATTCAATCTCGCGGCGCGGGACGTGCCCGAGAGCGGCGTTGGGTCGGGCCTGTCGAATATGGAACTCGGGCTCCGCCTGCGCTACGAGATCGTGAAAGAGTTCGCCCCCTATGTCGGCGTCGAATGGGCGCGCAAATTCGGCGACACCGCGCGCTTTGCGCGGGCGGCGGGCGAGGATGCCAATGGTGTCAGCTTCGTAATGGGGGTGAGGGCCTGGTTCTAGAAGTTTTGCGGGGTGGCAGGACGTCGAGGAGAAATGCCATGAAACCAGCCTATCGCAGCCTCGCGCTGCAGACGATCGTCAGCGGCATCATCATGTATCTGGTGATGTTCGTCATGATCGACCGCCTCTCGAGCTTCTACAACAATCTCAACATGCTCTACATGACGCTGATGATGGTCGCACCGATGGTCGTGCTGATGATCGTCGCAATGCCGGGCATGTTTCCGTCGAGGCGTCTCAACATGGTCCTGCTGCTCGGATCGGCGCTCGCCTTCTTCGGAAGCTTCGCGCTCATCCGGACGCAGACGACGATCGGCGACACCGCCTTCTTGCGTTCGATGATCCCGCATCATTCGGGCGCCATTCTCATGTGCGAACAGGCTTCGCTCAAGGATGCTGAACTACGACGGCTCTGCAGCGACATCATCGCGGGGCAGGCGGCCGAAATCGAACAGATGAAGTCGATTCTCGCGAGGAAATGACATGAAAAGTCCGATCACCCGGCGCCATCTTTTTGGCTTGGTTGCGGCCGGGTCGGGGATGATGCTTGCGGGCTGCAATTCTTCCTCGCGGCCAACGGCAGCGGAAGAGAAGAATGGCAACGCGCGCACGCCGGTCGCCAATGCGACGAAAAGCAGGCAGATGCTCGTCTATCGCGATCCCGAATGCGGATGCTGCGAAGCGTGGGCGGATATCGCAC
This sequence comes from Sphingopyxis sp. Geo25, assembly GCF_949769135.1. Lineage (NCBI taxonomy): Bacteria > Pseudomonadati > Pseudomonadota > Alphaproteobacteria > Sphingomonadales > Sphingopyxidaceae > Sphingopyxis > Sphingopyxis sp. Geo25. The sequence goes on from NZ_CATKOZ010000002.1 coordinate 74,780, forward strand.
GCAAAGCCGGTTATCAGGTGACCGTCGAGAACCGCGCGGACATGGCTGCGGTCAAGGTGCGACTTGGCGTGCCTGACCAGCTGGCGTCGTGCCACACGGCCCTCATCGGTGGCTACGCAATCGAGGGTCATGTGCCGATGCGGCATATCGCGAGACTCCTCCAGGACAAACCACGCGACATTCGCGGAATTGCCGTGCCCGGTATGCCGCGCGGCTCTCCGGGCATGGAAATGCCCGATGGCAGTGCGGACGCATTCGACGTGATGGCATTCGGCGGCGACGGCAAGATTTCTGAATTTCGCACCTAACGTCGCGCCACGGCTGACGCGGCCGCTGCTCCGACCGGTGGTATCTCCTCTCCCGCGCCGCTGCCGGGGGCGCGGGGGCTTGTGCGCAGCGCCTCGGGCCAGCGTGAACCATTCGAAATGGCCATCAGCATGAGTAGTCCGGTCTCCGGCGATTCGCGCGTCCGTCAGGAATCGTTCGCAACAGCCGCGGCGCGGGACGGCCAGCAAGCGAGAGTTGCTGTAATTTAATTACCAGAATTTGAGATATGACTACGCGCCGCAGGTGCGGGCTCGCTCCATAGGAAAAAAAATGTCTTCGACATGAGGGGAAAGTCTTTGGCGTGCGTATAAAGCATATCCGCTGCAACCAAGAGAAATGAGGCTAACTTATTGAAGTTAGCCAATTATTTCTATTGACCTGTATATACATTTGATGCTCTCTACGGTTCATAACGTAACCAAAAGGGGGTTTCGCATGTCGATCAAAAAATCATTGCTCGCGAGCGCCGCGGTGGTCGCAACTATCGCAACGCCGGTCTTCGCGCAGGAAGGAGAGGCCCCCAGGCCCGCCGCGGAGGTCAGTGATGCGGGGAGCGATATCGTCGTAACCGGCTCGCGTATCCGGCGTCAGGATCTGGCCGGTGTCGGTCCCGCCACGGTCGTTTCGGCTGAGCAGATTGAGAACACCGGTCTGGTGAATATCGAGACGGTGCTGCAGCGCCTGCCCGCCAACGCCGGCTTTGCGGGTAACCAGACCTCGGCCTATTGGGCGAACAACGGCTATGGCACCGCGCAGGTCAACCTGCGCGGTCTCGGTATCAAGCGGACGCTCGTGTTGCTCAACGGTCGTCGCCTCGTCGCGGGCGGAACCGGGGCGAACTCGTCACCCGACCTCAACATGATCCCGGTCGTCGCGCTCGCGCGCACCGATGTGCTCAAGGACGGCGCCTCCGCGATCTATGGCGCCGACGCGATGGCGGGCGTTGTCAACCTCGTGACGCGGACCGACTATGAAGGTCTCGGTCTCAGCGTTCGCCAGGGCATCACCGAAAAGGGCGACGGATCGGATTTCACCGCCGACCTGATCTGGGGCATCCGCAACGACCGCGGCGGCTTCATGGCTGCGGTAACCTATCAGAAGACCAGCGCCGTCAATATGGCGACCCGCGCACCCTGCTCGCTTGCGGAAACCACCCCCGGCACACTTGGCTGCGTCAACAGCGCCTCGACGATCGGCGGCCGCGCGGTGCTGCCGAACGGCCAGCAGATCAATTTCAACCAGGTCCTCGGCGGCAACGGCAACTTTTTCGAGCCCTACAGCGCGGCGAAGCATAATTTCAACTCGAACCCATTCCTTAACGCGGTTAGCCCGGTCGAACGTGTCAGCACGGCCTTCTTCGCTGACTATGACCTGACCGACAATATCGAGGCGTTCGGCGAATTCCTTTATACCTTCCGCAAGTCGAACCAGATTGCGACGCCGGGCACGCTGCGCAATCTGTCGATCGCGGCGAGCAACCCGACCAATCCGACCGGGCAGAACATCGTCCTCATCCAGCGGCGTCTCGCCGAGCCCGGGCCGCGCCAATTCTTTCAGGAAACCGACACCTGGCAGGGCACTTTCGGGCTGCGCGGCAAGCTGTCTAATGACTGGGGCTGGGAAGTCGCGGGCGCGTTCGGACGCAACACCGCGGTCGATGGGTCCACCAACATCGCCAATCTCGAGCGCGTCCGCAATACGATCAATACCAGCATTTGCAGCCCAGCGCCCGGCGCGGCCATTCCGTGTGGCGACTATCTCGGTTTCGGCGATCTGACCCCGGAAGTGCTCGATTATATCCTCTTCACCTCGCGCGATCGCGGCGGCAACGAGCTGGCAACAGTGACCGCCGACCTCAACGGCGACTTGTTCAAGCTGCCCGCAGGACCCGTCTCCTTCGCGGCTGGTGTGGTCTATCGCAAGGAGAAAGGCTGGCGCGATCCCGATCCGCTGACGGTGCTCGGCATTGCCAACACCAACCAGCAAAGCCCGATCTCGGGGACCAGCATCGCAAAGGAAGCCTATCTCGAGCTGTCGGTGCCTATTCTTGCCGATACGCCCTTTTTCCAAGCGCTGACGGCCGGCGGCGCGGTCCGCTATTCAAACTATGATCTGTTCGGAAGCGACTGGAACTATAAGGCCAGCCTCGACTGGGTCATCAACGACAGCTTCCGTCTGCGCGGCACCTACGGCACCGGCTTTCGTATTCCGAATGTCCCCGAACTGTTCGGCGGTGTGTCCGAAGGCAATCTTACGACGACCGATCCCTGCTCGCGCTATTCGACAAGCGGCAACGCCGGGCTGATTGCCAATTGCCAGGCATCGGGCGTCCCGGCGAACTATGTTCAGCTTGGCACGACGATCCTGACAACCGTTGGCGGCAACGAGGATCTTCAGCCCGAAAGCTCGACGACCTGGACCGTCGGGACGGTTATTTCGCCCAAGGGGCTGGTTCCCGGCCTGTCGCTGACCGCCGACTGGTTCGACATCAAGATCAAGGATGCGATCCGGGCGATTCCGGGTTCGACCAAGCTCGCCATCTGTTACGCCAGCGCCAACCTGTCGCATCCCTTCTGCGACGATTTCACGCGCAGTCCGCTGACTGGAGAGGTGACCTTCCTTTCGGCGCAGCCGATCAACACCGGACGCGAGGAGATGAACGGCCTCGATCTTGGCCTCGTCTATAATAATGACATCGGCAGCGTGAATGTCTCGCTCGACGTCAACCTGACCTACCTCAACAAATATGTCGTCCTGCCCTTTCCCGGCGGCGCGCCGATCGACTTTGACGGTTTCATCGGCGGCGGGAACGGCGGTTATCCGAAGTGGCGCGGCTATGGCGTCCTGACCGCCGAAAAGGACGGCGTCAGCGCGACCTGGTCGACGCAGTGGATCGGCAAGGCGACCGACTTCAACGCTTCGCCTGGAGAAATTGGCTACAGCACCCCCAACGTCTTCTATCACAATCTCCAGGTTGCCTTCGAGATCGACGAGAAGACGCGTTTCCAGGTCGGTGTCGACAATCTCTTCGACCGCAAGGCGCCCTACATCCAGAGCTTTACCGATGCGAACACCGACACGATGACCTATGACCTGCTTGGGCGCCGCTTCTATGTCGGCTTCCGGACGGCATTCTGAGGCTATCGTCATGGCTATCCGCTGGCCGTTGCTTGTACGGCGAACGCATAAATGGTTGGCCCTGGTGGTTGGCGTCCAGGCTTTGCTCTGGACTCTGACGGGCTTTTATATGGTGGTTGTCCATATCGACACCATACATGGCGACCATCTGGTGCGCGCGCCGGCGACCGAAGTTATCGACCTTGCCGGCCTTGCGCCGCCCTCGCGAATCGTTGCGGCCGCACCCGGCGTTTCGGAAATCCGCTTGCAGCGATTTTTCGGGTCCCCGGTATGGCGAGCCGAGACGCCGGAAGGCGCGAAACTGTTCGATGCCCGCTCAGGTGCGCCGCTGCCTGCCCTGACCGAGTCCCAGGTCCGCGAGCAGGCGCGGCGCATCTATACGGGCGAGGGCAAGATCGTTTCGGTGCAGCTGCTTGCGAAGGCGCCGCAGGAAATGCAGTCGCGCAAGCCGCCCTATTGGCAAGTCGAGTTCGAAGGCTGGAACCGTCCGACGCTCTATCTGTCGCCGCAGACGGGCGAACTCATCTCGCGCCGCCACGCCCTGTGGCGCGTCTTCGACTTCGCGTGGATGCTCCACATCATGGATTATGACGAACGGACCGACGTCAACAACCCGCTGCTCCGCGTCGCGACCTGGAGCGCCTTTGCCATGGCGCTGACGGGCGCGTGGCTGCTGATCTGGTCCTTCAAGCGCCGAAAGAAGAAGACGGCATGAAACGCATCCGGCTGACGCCGCTCTTTTTCCGCCGCATCCACAAATGGGTCGGGCTTATCCTCGGACTCCAGTTCCTGCTCTGGGCCTTGAGCGGCTCAGTCATGGCGCTTCTCGACAAAGACAAGGTTGGCGGCCACGGCGGCGGCATGTCGCATGCGCATCCCCTGCCTGCTGGCGAGTATTTCGACGTCGCTGCCTTGCCGCGCGGCGAACCTGTCACGGGAGTTCTCTTGCGCGATCTCGGCGCTCGGCCGGTCTATGAACTTCGTACGACCAAGGGCACCCGCCTCGTCGATGCCACCACCGGTAAGGATATGCGCGTTGATGAGGACATGGCGCGCGAGGTCGCGTCGATGATGAACGAGGCGCCGATCCAGAAGGTCAGCATACTCGCCAGGCCAAACCTTGAAGCGCGCGATCATGACGGGGCGATGTGGCGCGTCGACTTTGCCGATGCCGAGAACAGCAGCGCCTATGTCTCGCTCGACACCGCGCGCTTCCTCGTGATGCGCGGCGATACCTGGCGGACGTGGGACTTTTTCTGGATGCTCCACAATATGGATTATGTGAACCGGAAGAGCTTCAATCACCCGCTGATCATCTTCGTCGCCTTTGGCGCGCTATGGCTTTCCGGGACCGGCTTCTATCTGCTCTTCAAAAGCTTCAGCCGCGCCGATTTCCGATGGTTGCGCCGGCGCCGCAAGCCTGTGGTGACCCGCAGCACAGCCTGACCAGCGGCCGTCAATCGTCGATCGAAAAGGCGGCCGAGAGTTCGAAGCGCGAGCCGGGATGCGTTAGCCAGGCGTGGCTGACAAGGCGTGAGTGGCTCCATGTTCTCCGCGTCATCCGCAGCACCGGTTCACCATTCGACAGCCCCAGCATGCCGTGCGTTCGCGCATCGGGCATCTCCGCGCGGACGCGGTGCTCGACCCGTTCGAGCGGCGCGGTTTGTGTCAGATATTCGTTCGGCGTCGTCTGCGTGAAGTCCATCTTTCCATAGTCAGGGGCAGCTGACGCGAGCACAAAGCGCTCTTCGAGCTGGATCGGGAATTCCGCTTCGTGATGGACGATGATCGAGTGGAACAATTTTGTCCCGACCGGCACTTCCAAAAGCGCCGCCATTTCGGCATTGGCCCGGATCTCGTCATTCTGCACGACACGGGCACGGTAAACATGACCGCGCTCGCGTATCTCTTCCGCAATATTTCGGATTTCGATAATCTGGCCGATCGGTTTCGGCTCCGCAATAAACGACCCGCTACCGGCGCGGCGAACCAATATGCCCGCAGCCTGCAGCTCGCGGAGAGCTCGGTTCGCGGTCATGCGCGATACGTCGAACTGCTGCACCAGTTCAGCTTCCGAGGGAACACGGTCGCCGGGTTTTAAGTGGCCGTCCCGAACGGCGTCGCAAATGCTTTGCTTGATTGCCGCATAGCGTGGCGCAGCGCGGCTGTCCTTGTCCTCGGCTTCGACTGGCCGGGAACCGGCTGAACCTTTTGAATTGTTTGAACCGCTTCCGGCTGTGCGAGGGCTGAAATCCATAACCCGTCTATACAGGTTGGTGCGGGGAAATTCCAAGCGGCTGGACGGGCGAAGGAAAAAATATCATGTCCCCGGTAAACCCGCCATCTCGGCCGGCGTGATGACAGGCTCGTTGCGGTCCTTGCGCTCCGAATAGCGATCGACGAGATGGTCGGCATGGCCGCGCGTAAGCACGGTGAATCGCACAAGCTCCTCGGCAACATCGACGATCCGGTCATAATAGCTCGAGGGCAACATGCGTCCCGCCTCGTCGAACTCGGCATAGGCCTTCGCGACGCTAGACTGGTTGGGAATCGTGATCATTCGCATCCAGCGGCCGAGAATGCGCAGCGTGTTGACGCTGTTGAACGACTGCGATCCCGCAGACACCTGCATCACCGCGAGCGTGCGTCCCTGTGTCGGGCGCAGACCCTTATAGGCAAGTGGCAGATGGTCGATCTGAGCTTTCATGATGCCGGTGATCTGTCCGTGCCGCTCGGGGCTGCACCAGACGTGACCTTCCGACCAGAGCGAATGCTGGCGCAGTTCCTCGACCGCCGGATGATCGTCGTCGGCGATCAGGTCGGGCAGCGGCAGGTCCGACGGGTTGAAAATGCGCGTTTCGCAGCCGAACAGCCGGAGCAGGCGCGCGGTCTCCTCGACCACGAGCCGCGAAAATGAGCGTTCGCGAAGCGACCCATAGAGAAGGAGGATGCGCGGCGCCGGATCGAGCGGGCCAAGGCCGAGGCCGGGCTGCGACCGGATATATTCGGGGCTCAGCGCCGGAAAATGGTCGGGGTCAGCGAGCGTCCGGAGACGGGAGAAAGTCGTGGCGGACATGATGGTCAGTCTTTCGCGGGAGTGGAGGCGGGAAACCAGCGCCTGCCGAACCAGAAGGCGAGATGGACCAGCAGGATCAGCACAGGCACTTCGACCAGCGGGCCAATGACCGCTGCAAAAGCAACGGGGGATGCAAGGCCAAACGCGGAGATGGCGACGGCGATCGCCAGTTCGAAATTATTGCCCGCCGCGGTGAAGGCGATCGCGGTCGTGCGAGGATAATCGGCTTCGATCAGCTTTCCCATCCAGAAGCTGATGACGAACTGGACGACGAAATAGATGGTGAGCGGGATCGCGATCCGCACGACGTCGCCCGGAATGGTGACGATCTCGCTCCCCTTTAGGCTGAACATCGCGACGATCGTAAAGAGCAGCGCGACGAGGGTGATCGGCGCGATCCTTGGCAGGAAGCGCTTCTCGTACCAGTCATTGCCCTTGGCGCCGGCCAGTATTTTGCGGGTCAGGAAGCCAGCGAGGAACGGGATGCCGAGATAGATCAGCACCGCCTCGGCGACCGTCCAGAAGCTGACGTTGATGACGCTGCTTTCGAGCGCGAAGAGCGGCGGCAGCACGGTCAGGAAAAACCAGGCATAGACGCTGAAGAAGAGGATCTGGAAGATCGAGTTGAAGGCGACGAGCGCCGCGACATATTGATTGTCGCCCTTCGCAAGTTGGTTCCACACAATCACCATCGCGATACAGCGCGCGAGGCCGATGAGGATCAGGCCGGTCATATATTCGGGTTTGTCCGAGAGGAAGATGACCGCGAGCGCGAACATCAGCACCGGACCGATGATCCAGTTCTGGATCAGCGATATCGCGAGAACCCGCTTGTCCTCGAACACCCGCGGCAGCTCGTCGTAGCGAACGCGCGCGAGCGGCGGATACATCATCAAGATGAGGCCGATTGCGATCGGCATGTTCGTCGAGCCCCACGAGAGGCTGTCGATCGTGGCGGGAAGTCCGGTGAAGGTCGAGCCGAGCAAGACGCCCAGCGCCATCGCGAGGAATATCCACAAGGTCAGATAGCGGTCGAGAAACGACAGGCGTTCGCGCTCCGGTTGCGTCATCGAATCGTTCCTCAGGCGCCGAGGCGATTGCCGGCGTCGTCGACCACCTGTTCGCCGTCTTCCTTGGCGAAAGCGCCGCGCTGGCGTGCAGCAAGGAGGTCGAGCACCGCTTCCGACGGGCGGCAGAGCTTCACGCCGAGCGGCGAGACGACGAGCGGCCGGTTGATCAGGATCGGATGCGCCATCATCGCGTCGATCAGGGCGTCATCGTCGATGCTCTCATCGCCGAGGCCGAGTTCGGTGAAGGGCGTTCCCTTTTCGCGGAGCAGGTCGCGCGGCGAGATGCCGGCTCGCTCGATCAGCTGGACAAGCATTGGCCGCGAGGGCGGTGTCTTCAGATATTCGACGACATGGGGCTCGATGCCCGCGTTACGGATCATAGCGAGCGTATTGCGCGACGTTCCGCAGTCGGGATTATGATAGATGATAATGTCGGTCATGATCGGGTTCCCGTCAGCAGCAGGCGAGCTCGGCGAGCAGCGGCTCACACAATTCGGGGCGCCCTTGGCAGCAGTCCTTCGCGAGAAAGAGCATCAAGCCCTTCAGTGCGTCGATCTCGGCGCGCTGGATAAACTGGCGTCCGCGCTTCTCTGATTTGACCAGCCCGGCTTTGGCAAGAACCGCAAGATGAGTGGAGAATGTGCTCTGGGTCAGTCCCGAGGCATCGACAAGTTGGCCCGTCGACAGCCCTTCGGGCTCATGTTGGACCAACAAGCGGAAGGCCTCGAGCCGGGTGGGGTGTGAAAGCGCCGCGAGCGCGGCAAGGGCGGTGTCGGTGTTCATACATCGGGATTATCCGATAGGTATATGTGCGTCAAGACCCATCGGAAAAATACGATGCATATGCATGGCAGCTGCTTTGCTGTAGCGCCGCCAACACGGCGCCGGACGTGAGGCCTTGATTGCCCGGAGGTGGCAGGCCAATCTGTCCAATCTCCTATTCTGAAACGGTGAAAACATGGATGTTCGTCAAATCGTCATGGAGGACGCACCGGCAGTTCAGGCAATTTACGCACCTTACGTAGCCGGCACGACGATCTCGTTCGAGGAGGTGCCGCCCGACATCATGGAAGTTGAACGGCGCATAGCCGCCATAGTGCCGCACTATCCCTACCTCGTGGCCGAAGTGGACGGGCGGGTTGTCGGTTACGCCTACGCCTCCGAGCACAGGACCCGCGCGGCATATCGGACATCTGTCGACGTGACAGTCTATGTGGCGCCTGGCGCACAACGAAGCGGCATAGCGCGCTCCCTATATTCTCGTCTGCTCCCGGCAGCAGCAAGCTTGGGCTATCACGCCGCTTTTGCCGGCATCGCGCTGCCAAATGAGGCAAGTATCGGGCTCCACGAATCTATAGGCTTCGAGCTGGTGGGCATCTATCGTGAAGTCGGACGAAAATTTGATGCCTGGCACGATGTCGGTTGGTGGCAGCGACTGCTGTGAGCGATGCGGTGATCGCCGAAAGGCGAACGTCCGTCTCTCATGATTTGCGCCGAGAAGGACGCCGCCTATCGCCGAAGTCGATCTTCCACTTTCCCCGGTTTCAAACCAGACGTGTCATGATTGACCTAGGCAGCTAGTTGCATCGTCTGCTGTTTCTCGGCGCCGCGTGCCAGCAATCGTTCGATCTCACTGGATGTCCGCTCCACCGCCAGCTTTAGTGCTTCGTCGATATGGACATAGTCTTGCGTCACATTCTGCGAGGCATGGCCCAGCATGGCGCGAATTGTGAGTTCTGAAAATCCGAGGTCGCCGGCAACACTTCCAAACGTGTGACGAAGCGTATGCGGCGTGACACCTTTGATCCCCGCCAGGCCGCATACCCGCTTCAGGCAACCGCTGACCGCGGTAAACGGGCCTTCGCCAATCGCCGATGGAAACAAGTGCGGGTTGCCGGCAATCTCCGCCTGCGCTTCGAGCACACGGATTGCGGCGGGCCCAATCGCACGAATTTGCGCGCCGCCCTTGGTATCGGGAAACATGACATAGCCGCGATCGGAGTGCAGCCAGCTGCGGTGCATCGCTTGGCCTTCCTGACGGCGATAGCCGGTCAGGAGCAATGTGCGCAACACGCCAAGGGCGATCGGGTTTTCCCCGCCAGCTTCGGCATAGGCGATTGCCTTTCCGAGCATCTCGATCTCGGCGGCGCTCAGGCGCCGGGTCCTTTTCTTTCCGGCGAGTTTCTTGGCGCCAAGCGTCGGATGGGTTTCGAGCAGGCCCTTATGCTTGGCATGGCCGAGGATCGCCTGGAGCGTGCCGACGCAGCGACCCGCGACGCCAGGCCCACCGGTTGCCTTTCCGCCACGGCCTCCCGTCCGGGGCTTTGCAGTCTTGCCGTTCTTTACGTCGGTCTGCATCTGCTCGACGATCGCAATTGTCAGATGCTTGACGATGCGGTTGCCGATCAGTGGGCCGATATGCGTGCGGATACGGCTCTCATCCAGATCGAGCGACGATGTTTTGATGGGGACATTCTTGCGGCCGAGAATGTTCCCGGCCCGAGCCTCTTCGAGATACCAGCTGCACATCTCGGAAACCGTCATACCCTTGCGAACTTGGCGGACCTTGTCGGCGGGATCTTCTCCAACAATGACCTCAGCCAGTTTCAGTTTCGCGAGATCGCGAGCCCGGTCGACAGTCAGCACGCCAAATCGTCCGAGGTTCATACGACGCTTGATGCCCTCGGAATTTCGATACTGGACGACAAAGGTCTTGATACCCGACGCCATGATCCGAAGACCGAAGCCCTTCACCTCGGTATCCCACAGAATGACTTGTTTCGCTTTTGGCGGAACGAGGGCGTCTATGGCCCGCTTGGTCAGCTTCACTATTGGCATGCGCACCTCCTGTTGGAGACACAGCCTCGGAAATCGTCCGTGTCTCCAATGTGTCTCCAAATTCGCGGAAAAAGGGGACGACCGCAGGATACATTAGGTCGAATGGGTTTTCAATAAATTGTGCAAAAATAGTGAGATAGCGTAATATCGGAAGGTATCGAAAAGGTAGAACGGCAAGTTGCCAAGGTTGGGGTCGAGGGTTCGAATCCCTTCGCCCGCTCCAGTTTTCCGAAATCGACGAACGATCGCCGGCCTTACGGGGTGCGCAGCAGCGCCACTGTGCCGTGGCCGCCGTCGGCGCAGACGCTGACGATCGCCCATGACCCGGACGGCAGCGCCGACAGTTCCTTGACCGCCTGGCTGAGGTCGCGCGCGCCGGTCGCGGCGAAGGGGTGGCCGATCGCGACCGAGCCGCCGTTCGGGTTGACGCGGTCCCATGGGAAGGGGCCGAAGTCGAAATCGACGCCCGCGCGGTCCTTCGTCCAGCCGGGCTTTTCGAGCGCGGCGACATTGGCGAGCACCTGTGCCGCGAAGGCTTCGTGGATTTCCCACAGCGCGACGTCCTCGTAACGCAGCCCGTGCCGCGCCAGCAACCGCGGGATCGCGAAGCTCGGCGCCATCAGCAGCCCGTCGACATGATGATCGACCGCGGCGATCTCCTGATCGACCAGCTCGGCGAAGGGCGTTCCGGCGGGTAGGCGCGACAGCCCCGCCTCGGTCGCGACCCACAGCGCGGCGGCGCCGTCGGTGATCGGCGAACTGTTGCCAGCGGTCAAAGATCCCTTGTCCGACTTGTCGAAGGCGGGGGGCAGCGAGGCAAGTTTTTCGGCCGAGGTGTCGGCGCGCGGATTGGCGTCGCGCGCGAGTTCGGGGAGCGGAAGGACGAGATCGTCGAAGAAGCTGCGCTCCCATCCGGCGACCGCGCGCTGGTGGCTCTTGAGCGCCCAATCGTCCTGCGCCGCGCGGGTGATGCCCCATTCCTGCGCGGTTTCCTCCATATGGTCGCCCATCGTGCGGCCGGTGATGCGGTTCGCCCAGCCCTTGACGGGCAAGGTCAGATCGTCGGCGGTCAGCGCCTGCAAGGCGGCGATCGCGGCGGGCGGGTCGGTGCGGAACAGCTTCGTGATCCTTTTCGACGCGTCGAGCTTCAGCCCGATCGGCGGATTGCTCATCACCTCGGCGCCGCCGACAAGCGCGAGGTCGGCGCTGCCGCCAAGCATTCCGGCGGCGGCGAAGGCCGCGACCATGCTCGTCGAGCAGGCGAGGACGGCGGAGAAGGCGGGGACGGTCGGGTCGAGCTTTGCGTCGAGCCACACTTCGCGGCCGATATTGCTCCAGCCGAGGCTCGGGATCACCGTACCCCAGACGAACAGGTCGGGACGCGCGATATCGGCCATCGCCCTGGCGAGCGGGACCGACAGGCTGATCGCGTCATGGTCGGCGAGCGCGCCGCCGCCGCGTCCGAAGGGGGTGCGAAGGCCGGAGGCGACGAAGATTTTCTGGGCGTAGCGCTGCATGGTGACAAACTCCCGATGCGGATCGCGGGGCGGCGGAAGTGCCGCGCGCATCGCTTATATTGGGAAACCAATGTCGCCGGACAAGGCGCGGTCCGGGCGGATTGCCTATGCCCGCAGAAACAAAATCTGTGTCCCCGTGACGGCGGGGACACAGGGCAATATCAGCTCCGGTTCCACCGTCCGCCGAGCGCGCGGAACAGATCGACCTGCGCGTCGGCGATCCGCGCGTCGGCAAGCGCCAGCGAGGCTTCGGCCTCGGCGAAAGTGCGTTCGGCATCGAGCGCGACGAGCCCGTCGATCGCACCCTCGCGCTGCTGCGCGCGGGTGATTTTTACCGCGGTCTCGGCCTGATCGCGCGCCGCCTGCAAGGCGGTCCGCCGGTCGAGCTGGTGCGCGTAGGACGACAGCGCGGTTTCGGTTTCCTCGAGCGCGCGGAGCACCGTCCCGTCGAAGGTCGCGAGCGAGGCCTGCGTGTCGGCCTCCGCCCCGGCGATCCGTGCGCGCGCGCCTTCCTGGTTGAGGAAGTTCCAGTTGATCAGCGGGCCGAGCAGCCAGCGCAGCGGTCCGCCGCCGAACAGGTCGCCGAGCCCCGAGCTGGTCTGGCCGACCGACGCGCCGAGCGTGACTTTCGGATAGAGGTCCGATGTCGCGATCCCGATGCGCGCGGTCGAGGCGGCGAGGCGGCGCTCGGCCGCCGCCACGTCGGGGCGGCGCGCCAGCAGCGCGGCGCCGTCGCCGACCGGGATCGGCTGGTCGAGGCGCAGCGTCGACGTCCGCGCCGCCGCGATCTGCGGCAGTTCGGCGGGCGCACGGCCGGTCAGCGTCGCGAGACGGAATAGCGCGGCGTCGCGCTCGGCGGCGATCGCCGGGATGTCGGCGCGGCGCTGGTCGCGAAGCGCGGCGATGCGCGCCGTGTCGAGCTTCGTCGTCAGTCCGACCTCGGCGCGGCGCGCGGTCAGCGCGACCGACTTGTCGAGCAAGGCGACGATCCGCTCGGCGACGCCGAGCCGTTCGGCGGCCGACGCGGCATCGGCATAGGCGCGCGCGGTTTCGGCAGCGACGGTGACGCGCACCGCCTCGGCATCGGCCTCGGCGGCAGCGACATCGCCGCGCGCCGCCTCGATCCCGCGCGACACGCGGCCGAACAGGTCGACCTCATAGCCGACGGTCAGCCCGGCATCGACCTGCCAGCCGGTGCGGTCGGCGCCGGGCGGAACCTGACCCTCGCTGACGCGGCCATAGGTCGCACCCGCGCTGAGGTTGGTCGAGGGCAGGCGGTCGCCGCGGACTTCGCGCAAGGACGCGCGCGCCTTGGCGATCCGCGCCACCGCGACGCGGACGTCGGTGTTCGCCGCGAGCGCGTCGGCGACCAGGCCGTCGAGCACCGGATCCTTGTACAGCCGCCACCATTCGGCATCGGCGGCAGCGGTACTGGTGACCCCGGCCTTGGTCGAGAGGAAGGGGCCGGACGCCGTCACAGGGGGAGTGGGCGCGACGAAGTCCGGCCCGACCGCGCACGCCGAAAGCGTCAGCGCGGATACGGTGATGAGAAGCGAACGAAGAAGCATTGGAGGTCTCCTGAAACTCTGCCTTCAAAAGAAAGCGGTGTGTTCCCGCGAAGGCGGGAGCCCATCTCGGGCCGGTGCTATTTTGAACCGATCGGTGATGGGTCCCCGCCTTCGCGGGGACACACGGATATTGGCCATGACCCTATCTATTCCGCCGGCTGCAGCGCGGGATCGGCGGCGCCGCCGCGGCCACGCAGGGTCGCGAGACGGTCGCCGAGTGCACGGCAGACGACATAGAAGGTGGGGGTGAAGAGCAGGCCGAACGCCGTCACGCCGATCATCCCGAAGAAGACCGCGGTGCCGAGCGCCTGGCGCAGCTCCGCGCCCGCGCCGCTGGCGATGAGGAGCGGCACGGCGCCGAGGATGAAGGCGAAGCTCGTCATCAGGATCGGACGCAGGCGGTCGCGCGCGGCGCGCACCGCGGCTTCGACCGGCGACAGCCCGTCCTGTTCCTCGGCTTGGCGTGCGAATTCGACGATCAGGATCGCATTTTTCGCCGCGAGCGCGATGAGGACGACGAGCCCGATCTGCGTCAGGACATTATTGTCCATGCCGCGCAGATTGACGCCGACCATTGCCGCGAACAGACACATCGGCACGATCAGGATGATCGACAGCGGAAGCGTCAGGCTTTCGTACTGTGCCGCGAGGACGAGGAAGACGAACACCACCGCCAGCGCGAAGACGAGCGCCGCCGTGCTGCCCGCCGCCTTCTGCTGATAGGCGATGCCGGTCCATTCGGTGCCGTAGCCCGCGGGCAGATTGTCGGCCGCCAGCTTCTCCATCGTCGTCAGCGACGCGCCCGACGAATATCCCGGCGCGGTGTCGCCATCGACCTCGACCGCGGGGTAGAGGTTGTAGCGGACGACGCGGTACGGACCGGTCTTGTCCTTGAAGGTCGCGACCGACCCGATCGGCACCATTTCGCCGGTGTTCGAGCGGGTCTGTAGGTTGGCGATGTCGGCAACCGACTGGCGGAACGGCGCATCGGCCTGTGCGGTCACGCGATAGGTGCGGCCGAGCAGGTTGAAGTCGTTGACGAACGCCGACCCCAGATAGACCTGCAGCGTCTCGAACACGCGTTCAGGAGGCACGCCGAGCAGGTTCGCCTTGGCGCGGTCGATATCGGCATAGACGCGCGGGCTGCCGGTGTCGAAGAAGGTGAAGACCTGCGCCAGACCCGGGGTCTGATTGGCCTTACCGATCAGTTTGCCCGATTCCTCGGCCAGCTTCTGATAGCCATGACCGCCGCGGTCCTGCACCATCATCCGGTAGCCGCCGGCCGAGCCGATACCCTGGATGAGCGGCGGCGGGATCACGATCACGCGCGCTTCGGTGATGTCGGCGACGTCGGCGCGCGCTTCGTTCATGATCTCGTCGAAGCTGACGCCGAGTTTCTTGCGCTCCTCAAAACTCTTGAGCGGGAAATAGGCCGCGGCGGCGTTCGGGGCGAGCGTCTGCGACGGCCCGTCGAAGCCCGCGAGCATCACCGAACCCAGGATGCCCTTGTTCGGCAGGATGCGCTCGGCGACCTTGCGCAGCGCCGCGTCGGTGCGTTCGACCGAGGCGCCGGGGGGCAGCTGGACGACCGCGAGGAAATAGCCCTGATCCTGCGCCGGGATGAAGCCCGTCGGCGTTGCCCAGAACAGGCCCGCCGTGGCGGCGATCAGGCCGCCATAGGTGATCATCATCCGCTTCGGACGCCGGACGAGGCGATCGGTGAGCGACGCATAGGCCGTGCTCATCTTCTCGAACGCCGCGTTGAAGGCGTCACCGGCGCGCTGTAGCAGCTCGCGGATGCGCGAGGGTTTGGCGGGCGCGGCGTGCGGCTTCAGCAGGATCGCGGCGAGCGCGGGCGACAGCGTCAGCGAGACGATCAGCGAGATGATCGTCGCGGTCGAGATCGTCACCGCGAACTGCTGGTAGAAGGCGCCCGACAGCCCGGTCAGGAACAATGTCGGCACAAAGACCGCGCAGAGCACGAGGACGATCGCGACGAGCGCGCCCGACACTTCGTCCATCGAGGTTTGCGCGGCCGTCAGCGATGACAGCCCGCGTTCGAGGTTGCGTTCGACATTCTCGACCACGACGATCGCGTCGTCGACGACGATGCCGATCGCGAGCACGAGCCCGAAGAGCGAGAGGTTGTTGAGGCTGTAGCCGAACGCCGCGAGTACCGTGAAGGTGCCGACGAGCGAGATCGGAATCGCGACGATCGGGATCACCGCGGCGCGCCATTTCTGGAGGAAGACCAGGATCACGATAACGACGAGCACCATCGCTTCGAGCAGCGTGTCCTTCACCGCGTCGATCGACTGCTCGATGAATTTGGTGGGGTTATAGATGACGCGATATTCGAGGCCCTTGGGGAAAGTCTTCGACGCGGCTTCCATCTCGGTCTCGATCGCCTTGGCGGCTTCGAGCGCGTTCGATCCCGGGCGCTGGAACGCCGCGAGGATCACCGTCGGGTCGCCCGACAGATAGGTGTTGCTGTTGTAGTCCGACGCGCCGAGCTCGACGCGCGCGACGTCGGCGACGCGCACCTGCCGCCCGTCGGCGTCGGTGCGGATCACGACGTCGGCGAACTGCTGCGGGTCGGCAAGGCGGCCCTGCGTCTCGACGTTGAGCTGATAGGCGTTGCCGCTCGCATAAGGCGGCTGGCCGAGCGAGCCCGCCGCGACCTGCACATTCTGCGCGCGCAGCGCCGCGACGATCTCGCCCGCGGTCAGGTTGAGCGCCGTGGCGCGCGTCGGGTCGATCCACACGCGCATCGCATAGTCGCGCGCGCCGAACAGGCGGACGTCACCGACCCCGTCGATGCGGCTCAGCCGGTCCTTGAGCTGGGTCAGCGCATAGTTGGACAGGTACGAGCGATCGAGCGACTTGTCGGGCGAGACGAGGTTCACGACCATCAGGAAGTCGGGCGAGGTCTTGCGCGTCACGACGCCGAGACGCTGCACCTCTTCGGGCAGGCGCGGTACCGCGATCGCGACGCGGTTCTGGACCAGCACCTGCGCGGCGTCGAGGTCGGTGCCGATCTTGAAGGTCACGGTGATCGTCACCGTCCCGTCGCCGGTCGACTGGCTCGACTGGTAGAGCATGTTGTCGACGCCGTTGATTTCCTGCTCGATCGGCGTCGCCACCGTCTCGGCGACGGTCTCGGCCGACGCGCCGGGGTAGTTGGCGGTGACCGTGACCGTCGGCGGGACGATGTCGGGATATTGCGAGACGGGCAGCGACCAATAGGCGATCGCGCCGACGAGGGTGATGATCACCGCGATGACCGCGGCAAAGATCGGGCGCATGATGAAAAAGCGCGAAAGACGCATGACGGGCTCCCCGGACTGGAGGATCGAATTTCCAATTATCCCCCTCCCGCTTGCGGGAGGGGCAGCGAGCCCCGGACTTGATCCGGGGCGCAGCGGGGAGGGCATCGGACGGGCAGACCCTCCCCAAACCCCTCCCGGAAGGGAGGGGCCTTCAGGCTCAGCGCGCGAAGGTCGCTTCGCCGACCAGCGCGGTGCTCGGCGGCGCGGCGGTCGCGGCAACCGGCGCGATCTTGCCGACGCGCGTCTGGACCTTGGTCCCGGGTTGCGCGAGCTGCGTCCCGACGATCACGACGCGGTCGGTCGGCGTGACGCCGCCGCGCACGACGCGCAGGCCGTCGACGACGGGGCCGAGCTTGACCTCGCGTGCCGCGACCTGACCGTCCTTGCCGACCACCAGCAGCGTCTTGCGCGCCTGATCGGTCTGGATCGCCGCGTCGGGGACGAGCAGCGCGCGTTCTTTGGCGCCGCTCGACAGGCGCATGTTGCCGAACATGCCGGGCGACAGGAACAGGTCGGGATTCGCGATCACGGCGCGGCCGCGGATCGTGCCCGAACGCGGGTCGATGCCATTGTCGGTGAAGTCGAGCTTGCCGGTGCGGCTGTAAGTCGCCTCGTCCTGCAGCTTGACCTGCACCTCTGTCCCGCTGGCGCCCTCTTCCTGCGCGCGCTTCGCTTTCAGGAACAGGCCTTCGGAGCCGTTGAAGCTGAAATAGATCGGGTCGAGCGCGTTGATTGTCGTCAGCAGGCTGCCAGCACTGCCTTCGCCCGCGGCGACGAGGTTGCCCGCATCGACGCGGCGGTCCGAGATGCGGCCGTTGATCGGTGCGCGGACCTGCGTGAACTCCATGTCGAGCGCGCGCGAGCGGACCCGCGCTTCGGCGGCCGCGAGGCTCGCCGAGGCGGCGCGCACCCGGGCGTTCAGCTGGTCGAGATCGCTCTGCGACACCGCCTCATCGGCGACCAGCCGGTTGGCGCGGGCGAGATTGGTCTGCGCCAGCGCCAAGTCGCTGCGCGCGCTCGCAGCTTCGGCGCGCGCTTCGGCGAGCGCGGCGGCGAAGGGGCGCGGATCGATCGTGAAGAGCAGCTGGCCCTTGCGGACGATCTGGCCGTCGGTGAAGTGGACGCCGGTGAGCTGGCCCGAGACGCGCGGGCGTACCTCGACCGAATTCACCGCCTCGAAGCGGCCGACATAATCGTCCCACTCGTTGATGTCGCGCACCAGCGGCGCGGCGACGGTGACGACCGGAACCGGCGGTGCGGCGTTCGCCGGCGCCTCGCGATGGGTCAGACCCCAGCCGGCGGCGACAAGCAGGAGGGCGGGCAGGCCATATTTCAGGCCGCGGCTGCGCCAGCGATGCCTGGCGGCGTCATTCGGGGCGGGGACGAGGGCGGCTTCTGCCGTCTCCTCGCCCTTGATGGGGGAGAGCATGTTCATGGGATTACTTTCGGAAAAGGCGGGCGACGTGCACTTCGGCGACGCGCTTGCCGAGCAGTTCATAATGATCGGCGTTGAAACCCGCGGCGAAGAAGGCCTGGATTTCACGCTTCGGTACCGAATAGCTGTGGTGCCAGGTCAGCACCGCCATGCGGCGCAGCGCCTCGAGCTTCGGGTCGGCGAGGCGGCGGTTGAAGCTCTCGCCGAAGATATGGCCGAGGAATTTCTGGAAGCGCCCGGGTTCGCGCAGGCTCGAAGGCCGGTCGTGACGCGCGAGCATCACGACCGACCACTCGAGCGCCGAAAAGCCGGCGGGAATATCGGCTTTCGGCGCCGCGGGGGACAGCGCGGGGGCGGAAGGGGTGGGGTTTGCAGCGGCGATGGCGGCGGCGAACCCGTCGTTCAGTGCAAGATAGGCCATGGGTCGATCCTCCTGGAGATGAAGGTTTTATCGGGGGTGCCGGGCGCGAGGGGGCGCGAACCCCGGGGACACTTGCGCCCGGCGAGGGGAGATTCTGGACAAGGGAAGCCGCGTGCCGCCCGGCGGGCGTCAGCGCGAAATTCCGGAAAAAATTAGGGTAGGGCTAGCGGACTAGTCCCGGGTGCAGTCGCAGTGGCTCATCGGCGTTTCCCTTCGCGTCTGGCGGCGGGGCAGGAGCGCCCTGACCATCTGTACTAAGCGGTATATAAACCCGCCGTTCATCTTGTCAAGGAGTTTTGTACCGATCGGTATCGAAAAATTTCGGGCCGGCGATGTTTTTCTTTCGCCGGCCGACCGGCCTTATTTGCTCGGCCACAGCGCCAGGCTGGTGTCGACCAGCCGCTCGAGCTCGGCGCGCGTCGCCCCGGCCCCTGCCTGCACCGTGATTCCCTGCAGGATCGCGTAGAGAAAGCTCGTCAGCCCCTCGGCGTCGATGTGCGCGGGCAGGTCGCCTTCGCGCTTCGCCTGTTCGAACCGCTCGACCAGCGCCCGCTGCGACGAAGCACGGCGGCGGATCACATCGGCCTTGATCGACTCGGCCTCGGGGCTGCACGCGAGCGAACTCATCAGGCCCATGCAGCCGTGCGGCTCGCCTTCGGCGGCGTGCACGTCGACCCCGCCGCGCAGATAATATTCCGCGACCTTGCGCGCCGTCGGCTGCTGGAGCGCGGCGCGCGTATATTCGAGCTTTTCCGCCTCATAGAGATCCAGCGCCTTGTGAAACAAGGCTTCCTTGTTCCCGAAGGCGGCATAGAGGCTGGGCTTGGTGATGCCCATCGCCTCGGTAAGGTCGGTCATCGACGCGCCGTCATAGCCCTTCGCCCAGAAGACGTGCAGGGCTTCTGCCAACGCCTTGTCGACGCAGAACTCACGCGGACGTCCCTTGACGGGGGGGGCAATTGTGCTTTCCATAACGGGCGGTATATAATGACGGACGCGAGAATGTCTAGGGGCTGAACCCGGGGGAGCGGTCCGCGCTCCTTTCGATGACGTTCAGGGCTTGGCTGCCGTCTTCGCTTTCTTCGCGCCAGGCTTGGGGGTTTTCGGCTTGTAGCGGCAGAGATCCTCGACAGGGCAGCGCCAGCATTCGGGGGTGCGCGCCTTGCAGATGTAGCGGCCGTGGAGGATCAGCCAGTGGTGCGCGCCGACCCGGAACGGCTCCGGCGTGTCCTTGTCGAGTTTCCTTTCGACCGCAAGCACCGTCTTGCCGGGCGCAAGGCCCGTGCGGTTGCCGACGCGGAAGATATGTGTGTCGACCGCGAAGGTCTCGGCTCCGAAGGCGCAGTTCATCACGACATTGGCGGTCTTGCGCCCGACGCCGGGCAGTTCGACGAGCGTGTCGCGGTCGGCGGGCACCTCCCCGCCAAAATCGCGGACGAGAATTTCGCTGAGCGCGATGACATTCTTCGCCTTGGCGTTGAACAGCCCGATCGTCTTGATGTGCTGCTTGAGCCCCTCCTCGCCGAGGGCGAGCATTTGCTCGGGAGTCTTCACCTCCTCGAACAGCCGCCGCGTCGCCTTGTTCACCCCGACATCGGTCGCCTGCGCCGAAAGCACCACCGCGACGAGCAGCTGGTAGATATTGCCGAATTCCAGCTCGGTCTCCGGGCTGGGGTTCAGCTCGGCGAGGCGGCGGTAGAATTCGAAGATATCGGCCCTTTTGATAGCCCCGCGCTCCCGCCCCAACTACCCCGAATGGGCTATTTGACTCGCCCATAGCGAAGATACAAGGTCCGTCCACTCCGAAGGCGAGTCGTCAGATCGATTGCTTCGGGTGAGTTCGTTGTCGGGGTACGCCGGACAAGGGGGTCCGGGGATCCTCACCCGGCCTGGAGGGCAGATCAATGACCGGAAAATGGAAAGCGGCCGTGCTGGCCGCGCTGCTGTCGTGCGCCGCGACGGCGCCTGTCGCAGCGCAGGATTTCCCGCTCGTCTCGGGCGATTTTACCGAGGTCTCGATGATCAAGATCGCCGACGGCGGCGAGATGGACTATGCCAATTATCTGGCGGACAAATGGAGGAAATCGCAGGAATTCGCCAAGTCGAAGGGCTGGATCACCGGCTACGCCGTCTATTCCAATTTCAATTCGCGGCCGGGCGAAGCCGATCTGTTGCTGGCCGTATCCTTTCCGAGCCTGCCCGATGCGGCCGAAGAGGAAAAGCGCGACGCGGCGTACCGCGCCTATATGCAGCGCAGCGATGCGCAACTCGTCGCCGAATCGGGGGATCGCGCGAAATATCGCACGGTGCTGGGCAGCTACCTGATCCGCGAGCTCAAGTTCAGGAAATGATCGCGCGGACGGCGGGCCGGGTCGCCCGCCGCCCCCGCCGCGCCCCGCCGCCTTCTTCGCGACGCCTCATTTGTCCGCGGGCGGATGCGCTGCCTTCCACTCCATCGCCGCGCGCACGCGCCGTTCGACCGAAGGGTGCGAATAGAAGACGAACTCCTCGACCGCGTTCGGGCGCGGGCTGCGATATTCGGCGGTCTTGACCAGCGCGCTGGCGAGCGCGTCGGGCAGGTTCACCGTCTGCAGCGAATAGGCGTCGGCCGCGCTTTCGTCGGTGCGCGACAGCGTGTTCAGCACCGGCTGCGCGAGGAAGGCGAAGAGCGAGAGGAGGAACATCAGCACCGGAAAACCGCGCGGATCGCCGATCCCCGCATCGCTGCCGAACGCACGCGCGACGCGCGGAAAGAGCCGGTCGGCGAGGAAGAAGAGCAGCACCGCGAGCAACGAAAAGACGATGACGATGATCCACACGTGACCGAGGACATAATGGCCGATTTCGTGCCCTGTTACTGCCTTCACCTCGTCGAGCGAGGCGCCCTTCAGCGCCACGTCCGAAATCGCGATGCGGGCCGAATGGCCGAGCCCCGAGACATTGGCGGTGAAATTGTTCGACTGGCGCGAGCCGTCGAACATGTAGATGCGGTCGGGGTCGATCCCCGCCTCCTTCGCCTGGACGACCAGCGCATCGCGCACCGGCCCCGCGGGCACCGGCTTGTAATCGTTGAACAGCGGTTCGATCACGACCGGTGCGAGCAGCAGGATCAGCGAAATCGCGGCGGCGGCGAGCCCGCCCGACCAGATCCACCAGCGCTTCCCCGCGCGCCGGATCAGCGCATAGATGCCGAGGAAGAAGAGCGCGCCTAGCAGAACCCCGATGACCAAGCTGATGGCGCCCTGCCCCAGATAATCGCCGAGCGGCTGGCTGGTGCGGCCATAGGCGGTTTCGCGCCACCAGCCGGTGTAGAGATCCCACGGCAGCGTGACGATCGCCGAAAGCAGCAGGAAGGCGGCGCAGACAAGGAAGGTGCGGAGCGCGAAACCGCGCTTGCCCAGCTTTGCGTCGATCCGGTCGAGGATGCGCAAGCGCACGAAAAGATATGTGACCAGCCCCGCGACGACAACACCCCAGAAACTCAGCCATTCGCTGCCATGGGTATAATTGGCGGCCTTGGCGAGCGCCTCGGGACCGAGCGCGTCGATATAGGCCTTGGTCGCGGCGGCGGGATCGAAACTCATGGCGGTCCTCCAGCTGTGTTGTTTCTATAGAACACAGGGAGAGGCGGCGTGCAAGCGGGGTTCAAAGACCCAGCACCTGCGGCATCGTGTAGCGGCCGGGCTTCTGGTGGACCAGCCACAGCGCCGCGCGAACGGCGCCGCGCGCGAAGATCATCCGGTTCTCGGCGCGGTGCGCAAGGGTGATCATCTCCTCGGGCCCCGCGAAGATCACGTCATGGTCGCCCGCGACGGTGCCGCCGCGCAACGACGCGAAGCCGATCTTGCCGTGCCCGCGCGCGCCGGTCAGGCCGTCGCGGCCGCGTTCGGAGCAGGTCGCGAGACTGATCCCGCGCCCCTCGGCAGCCGCCTGGCCGAGGAGCAGCGCGGTGCCGCTCGGAGCATCGACCTTCTTGCGGTGGTGCATTTCGACGATCTCGATATCCCAGTCGGCATCGAGCCGCGCCGCCGCCTCGCGCACCAGATGCGCGAGCAGGGTGACGCCGAGCGAGGTGTTGCCGGTCTGGAGCACCGCAATGTCGTGCGCGGCGTCGTCGATCAGATAATGGTGGCGCTCCTCGAGCCCGGTCGTGCCGATCACGATCGGCTTCGTCGCGGCGACGCAGGCATCGAGCGTCGCTTCCAGTGCGGCGGGTGAGGAGAAATCGACGAGCACGTCGCTGTCGGAGGCAAGGCGGACGATGTTGCCGCCCTTGTCAACGCCGCAGCTGCGCTGTCCGGCCTCCGAGATCGCGGCGGCGAGCGCGACGCCCATCCGCCCTTCGCTGCCGATAATGCCGATGCTGGTCATGGTACGTCCCCTCGATTTCACTCCCCCTTAGCCGCTCGCATCGAGCGAAGTCGAGATGTCCCGAAGGCCGGCGCGATGTCGACGGGTATCTCGACTTCGCCCGACCCGAACGGTTAGAGAGACAGCATGTCTCCGATCCAGAATATCGTCATCCTGACCGGCGCCGGCGTCTCGGCCGAAAGCGGCATCGACACCTTCCGCGACGCGGGCGGGCTGTGGGAACAGCATCGCGTCGAGGATGTCGCGACGCCCGAGGCATTCGAACGCGACCCCGATCTCGTTTTCCGCTTCTATGACATGCGGCGCGAAGCGATCCAGACGAAGCAGCCGAACGCCGCGCACCGGGCGCTCGCGCGGCTCGACGCAAAGTGGCCCGGCGAGCTGACGATCGTCACGCAGAATGTCGACGATTTGCACGAGCGCGCCGGGGCGAGACGGCTCATCCATATGCACGGCGAGCATCTGACCGCCTGGTGCACCGGCTGCGACGCGCATGTGCGGTGGACCGGCGCGTTGATCGACCGGCCTGCTTGCCCGGCGTGCGGCGTGCGCGGCCACCTGCGCCCCGACATCGTCTGGTTCGGCGAGATGCCGTACCGGATGGACGAGATTTACCATGCCATCAATCGCGCCGACCTGTTCGTGTCGATCGGCACCTCGGGCGCGGTCTATCCCGCGGCGGGGTTCGTGCGCGAGGCGCGCGCGATGGGGGCGCTGACGCTCGAGCTCAATATGGAGCCGAGCCAGGGCAGCCATTGGTTCGACGAGGCGCGCCACGGCCCGGCGACCGAGCTGGTGCCGCAGTGGGTCGAGCAGGTGCTGGAAGGTTGAACGGACTCGGCTCGATACGGCGCCGACCGGTTGCGACCGGAGGTTGCCGTTTGGTTCCTCCCCGTGGCGAAGCCATGGGGAGGTGGCAGTGCGAAGCGCTGACGGAGGGGCAAATGGCGCGACGTTGCCGCCCCTCCACCATCGCCTGCGGCGACGGTCCCCCTCCCCAAGGCTACGCCACAGGGAGGATCGCTCCATCATCGTCACCCCGGACTTGATCCGGGGCCTGCCTTGTCTTTTTATCCGAGGCCGGAAGAGGAAAGGCGGGTCCCGGGTCAAGCCCGGGATGACGAATAGCGGAAGGGCGGCTCCCCACCCCAAAGCCGCCACCGCCTTCAAATAGGCCTTTCCTACATTATCCCGCGGTGCCAGCCTTCCTCCGGCTGTTCCATCTGGCGGATAAAAGCGGTCCCGGTTCGGCTTGCAGGCGCGGCGGGCGCGATGCGTCCGGCAACCCCCATCTCCAGAACCGAGGATGCCATAGGCTGAACTTTCCTGAACTTTGAAAAATCCAGCTCGCGATCACCAACGAAAGCGTGGCCGCTTCCCGGCCTCGGCAGACAGCGCCGGACTCACCGCCGCGCGGCGAAAAAGTCCTTCAGCAGCGTTGCCGCCTCGCCCGCGCCGATCCCGTCGTAAATCTCGAGCCTATGGTGGATCGTCGGCTGGGCGAAGGTGCGCGGGCCGTGGGCCACCGCCCCGCCCTTCGGGTCGTCGGCGCCATAATAGAGGCGCGCGATTCGCGCGTGCGCGATCGCCCCGGCGCACATCGCGCAGGGCTCGAGCGTGACATAAAGGTCGCAACCGTCGAGGCGCTCGTTGCCGATTTTCGCCGCCGCGGCGCGAATCGCGACGATTTCGGCGTGCGCGGTGGGATCGTGCGATTCGCGGGGGCGGTTATGGCCCTCGGCGATGATGCGGCCATCCTTGACGATCACCGCGCCGACGGGCACTTCGCCCCAGTCTGCGGCAATCTGCGCCAGGTCGAGCGCGCGGCGCATCGGTTGGGGAAGAGGAAATCGAGCCATTCGTCCCCGCTAATCGCTTGACGAATCTCCGGCAAGCCGATAAGCGCGCGCCTTTCCCGGCCCATCCGGTCCTTTCGGAGCCTTTCGGCCCGCCCCGGACGCCGCCCATTGATTCGAGGAAGAAGACGATGTCGCGCATTTGCGAACTGACCGGCAAGGGCCGCCAGATTGGCCACAATGTCAGCCACGCCAACAACAAGACCAAGCGCACCTTCCTGCCCAACCTGCAGAATGTGACGCTGCTGTCGGACGCGCTCGGCAAGGGTGTGAAGCTGCGCGTGTCGACCCACGGCCTGCGCTCGGTCGAGCACAATGGCGGTCTCGACAACTGGCTCCTGAAGGCCGGTGACGAGCAGCTTTCGGCGAACGCCCGCAAGCTGAAGAAGGAAGTCGCGAAGAAGCTGGCCGAAAAGGCCGCCTGACCTTCCAGGTTTTTCGAATTGCAGGAGGCCGGCGGTTTACCGCGCGGCCTTTTTGCTGTCCGGCGCGCGAACCGGCAGGCCGACGAGTTCGAACTGGACGAGCAGGCTTCGCTGCCAGCGATTGAAATTGTCGTCCGATACGAGCCAGAGAAAGATGCGGGCGCCATCGGTCGTTACCGCCGCGCCTTCGTAATTGTCCGCGAGCGCCCCCGGCACGCGCCCGATCGTCCGTGATCGCAGGACGGCACCCGGGCGGATGTCGGCGGGATCGACGATCGCGACGGTCGTCGTGAACACCGGATCGAAATCCACCCGCCGATGCACGAGCAGAATGCGCCCGTCGGGGAGCGTCGTCGCGTCGCTGACCGCACCCTTGCCTTCCGCGTCATAATAGAAACGCTGCGCGCGCGTCCCCGGGACCGAAGGATCGCCCTCGAACAGCAGCGCCTCTCGACCGCGCGGGTCGTCGTCGGCATTTTCGGAGAAGATGACGATCCGCCCGTCGGGCAAGCGTGCCATCGCCTCCGGCCCGCTATTCTTGGGCCAGTGCGGCCACGGAAGCGCCGCGCGCGATTCGATCCGGCCAAGCGTCGGATCGAGGCGCCAGACCTCGTTCACAAATTCGAGCGCGACCCGGCTTTGGCCCGTCGCCGGGTCGAAGAGCAGCGCCTCGACGTCGCTTTTCGACTTCTTGCCGACATTGCCGCCGGGCACCGGGATCTTGCCGATCCGCGCGTCCGCGACGCGGTCGCCGGGCAGCACCGCGAAGCGCGCCCAATAGCCATTGTCGGCGACGAGCTGGAACCGGTCCGGCCCCGTCACGGCAAGCGATGAAAAGCCGCCGAACATCGCGTTGAAGCTGCTGAGCCGCCAGCCGCGAACAAACCGCAACGCGCCGGCCCGGCTCGCCGGATAGCCGAGTGCGTGGACCGCGATGTCTTGCGACGCGGTGTCGACGACGGGCCGCACCTGCCGCGCGCCTATGGCAGGGCCGATGGCGACGAATATCAGGGCGGCAAGGAACAGGCGGCGCATCGGCGCGGCGATAGGGCCGAACGACGGAAAAGCGCAAGGGGAAGGCAATGAAAGCTGAACCTTAGCCAACAGCGGTGTTCAGGCTTCGCTCAAAGCGAATCGGGCAGAACAGCGTCATCGACCCACCCACTGCCCGACACGGGCTGACACAAGATGAAGGAGAATGACGATGAAAAAGATGGTGACCCTCTCCCTCGCCGCCCTGATGTCGACCGCGACGCTCGGCATGGCGGCACCGGCGGCAGCGCAGCCGGGCTTTTACAATGGCGGCTACGACGCCTATTCGGCGAGCTATGATCGCGACCATCGTCGCTATGATCGCTACGACCGCCGTGGCGACCGCTATGACCGCCGCGATTATCGTAACGATCGCCGCTATTATCAGGGCAGCCGCCGCAACTATCGCCAGTGCGACAATGGCACCGGCGGAACCGTGATCGGTGCGATCGCGGGCGGCCTCGCCGGCCACGAGATCGCAGGCCGCGGCGACAAGACCGTCGGCACGATCATCGGCGGCGCCGTCGGCGCGATCGCCGGCCGCGCGATCGACAAGGGTAATGACGGCTGCCGCTAAGCAGACCCGAACCCCAATAAAGTCTCTTCCCTCCCTTTGCCCCGTCCGGCTGCCGCCGGGCGGGGTTTTGCTGCGTGCAGGGGGCGGGGTTGCCAACGGGGCTGCCGCCGCCTAGTTTGACGTCAAGTGCACGTTCGCGGCTTCGCGCGGACGCGTGATTGAGACAGGTCAACATAGCCATGCGGCAAATGGCAGCGCCATCAGGGCGATCGCCGCGGCCCGGTCCGCCGGCGAAGCGAATTCAAAAAGGGGATTCTCCGTCCCGTCCGATGCCGGTTGTCCGGCCCCGCAGCTATGCCGCCATCGATCTCGGGACCAACAATTGCCGGCTGCTGATCGCGCGTCCGCAGGACGGCGAGCTTGTCGTGATCGACGCTTTTTCCCGGATCGTGCGCCTGGGTGAAGGGTTGCACGCGACCGGACGGATCAGCGACGCGGCGATGGACCGCACCGTCGCCGCGCTCGCGATCTGCGCCGACAAGCTCCGCCGCCGCCACGTCACCCTGTCGCGTGCGGTCGCGACCGAAGCGTGCCGACGCGCCTCGAACGGCGCCGAACTCGCCGCCCGCGTCAAGCGGGAGACGGGGATTGCGCTGGACATCATCTCCGCCGCCGAGGAAGCGCGACTCGCCGTGCTCGGGTGCCACAATCTCATGGAGCCGGGCGACGGACCCGCGCTGATCTTCGACATCGGCGGCGGCTCGACCGAATTGATGCACGTCGACGTGTCCGACCAGGACGTCAAGATTCACGACTGGATCAGCGTGCCGTGGGGCGTCGTCTCGCTGACCGAGCATGCGGCGCCGGGCGAAGACAGCCTGCCCGCGCGGCAGGCGAGCTATGCGCGGATGCGCGAAGTCACGCAGAGCGCCTTCGCCGCCTTCGCCGACCGCGCGACACGCTTCACCGGCCAGCCGCTCCGTCTGCTCGGCACCAGCGGCACGGTGACGACGCTGGCCAGCGTGTTCCTCAACCTGCCGCGCTACGACCGCCGCGCGGTCGACGGGCTCGCGGTTCCCGCCGATGCGATGCGCGACATCAGCCGCCGCCTCGCCGAAGCGAGCCTCGACGACCGCGCCGACATCGCGTGCATCGGGCGCGAGCGCGCCGATCTGGTCGTCGCGGGCTGCGCGATCCTCGAAAGCATCATCGACCTGTGGCCCGCCGCGCGTGTCGGGGTCGCCGACCGCGGTATCCGCGAGGGCATCCTGCGCACGCTGGCGATGCAGGGCCGCGACGTGCCCGTGATCCGGCGCGAGCATCGCAAATGAGCAAGGGCGCAGGGGGAGGCGGCCGCTCGGGCGGCCGTGGCGGCTTGCACGAGCGGGTGAAGACCGCACGGCGGCGCACCGCGTCATCGACGCGCTGGCTGCAGCGGCAACTCAACGACCCCTATGTCCGGCGTGCGCAGGCCGAAGGCTATCGTTCGCGCGCCGCGTACAAGCTGATCGAACTCGACGAGAAATTCGGCTTGCTCAAGAAAGCGCGCGCCGTCGTCGATCTGGGGATCACCCCCGGCGGCTGGTCGCAGGTCGTGCGCAAGGCGAACCCCCGCGCACGCGTCGCCGGAATCGACCTGCTTCCGTGCGAGCCGATCGAAGGTGTCGAGATCCTCGAGATGGATTTCATGGACGACGCCGCGCCCGACGCGCTGATCGAGGCGCTGGGCAGCGCCCCCGACCTGGTCATTTCGGACATGGCGGCGAACACCGTCGGCCATCCGCAGACCGACCATTTGCGGACCATCGCGCTCGCCGAGACCGCCGCCGACTTTGCGGTCCGGAATCTCCAGCCGGGCGGCGCCTTCGTTGCCAAGGTCTTCGCCGGCGGCGCGGACCGCGAGCTGCTGACCGTCCTCAAACGCAACTTCGCGACGGTGAAGCACGCGAAGCCGCCCGCGAGCCGCAAGGGATCGCCCGAACTCTACGTCATCGCGCAGGGGTTCAAGGGACGAAGCGCGGATACCGGAGAGGACTGTTGAGGTTCATCGGCGATATAGGCCACAACAGATAATATTGGGTCGTACTGGGGAGACATGCGAATGAACGGGTCAAGGCGGTCGGTCGCGGGCGCGGTGCTCGCGGCGCTGATGCTCTCGGCGTGCGGCGGGGGTGGAGGCGGCAGCGGAAGCAGCGGCCCGGTCACTGTGACGCCGACGCCGAGCCCGACTCCTGCCCCCACCGCAAGTTGCGGCCTGCCCGCGCGGCAGGCGTTCGCCAAGGCGGTGATCGACGAATGGTATCTTTTCCCCGGCGATGTCGCGAGCAGCACGAATCCGGCGGGCTATTCCGACGTCCAATCCTATATCGACGCTCTGGTCGCGCCGGCGCGCGCGCTCGGCAAGGACCGCTATTTCACCTACATCACCTCAATCGCCGAGGAGAATGCCTTCTACAACAGCGGGTCGAGCGCGGGTTTCGGGGTGCGGCTGAGCTACGATGCATCGCTCCAGCGCGTCACGATCCTCGAGGCCTATGAGAGCGCGCCCGCCTTTGCCGCCGGCATCGACCGCGGCACGCAGATCGTCGGGATCGGAACGGCGACGTCGAATATCCGGACGATCGCCGCGATCGTCGCGAGCGAAGGCACCGCGGGCATCACCAACGCGCTGGGGCCGAGCGATCCCGGTGTCACCCGCGTGCTGCGGATCGTCGACGCGGGCGGGGGCACGCGCGAGGTGTCGGTCACCAAGGCCGACTATGACATCGACCCGGTGTCCGACCGCTATGGCGCCAAGGTGATCAGCGAAAACGGCCGCAACTACGGCTATATCAACCTGCGCACCTTCATCCGCTCGGCCGACCCCCAGCTCGAGAGCGCGTTCCTGAATTTCCGCAACCAGGGGATCACCGATGTGGTGATCGATTTCCGCTATAATGGCGGCGGGCTGGTCAGCACTGCGGAGCTGATGGGCGACCTGCTCGGACGGAATCGCACGGCGTCGGAGCTGTTTTCGCAGACGCTTTTCCGTCCGTCGAAATCGGCCGAGGACGACCGGCATTTCTTCGATGCCAGGCCGCAATCGATCGCGCCGACGCGTATTGCCTTTATCGGCACCGGCTCGACCGCCTCGGCATCGGAACTCGTGATCAACGGGATGCTGCCTTATCTCGGCACCAACATGACGCTCGTCGGCAGTAACACTTATGGCAAGCCCGTCGGCCAGATCGCGCTCGACAAAGCCGAATGCGACGATCGCATCCGCGTCATCGCCTTCGCGACAGGCAATGCGACCGGGCAGAGCGATTATTATGGCGGGCTCGCGCCCAAGATATCGAACAGCTGCGCGGCGGCGGACGACCCGTCCTTTCCGCTCGGTGATCCGCGCGAAGCCTCGGTGCGCGCCGCGATCGACTTTCTCGCGGGCAACGCCTGCACCGCGCGTATCGCCGAGGCGTCGGCGGGCGCGCTCGCGCGCGGCGGGAGGGCACTGGCGGCCGAACCCGAAATGCTGATCGCGCAAACCCCGCGCGCGGCCCAGCGCGAGTTGCCGGGGCTTTTCTGACCGAAAACGCGCGGCGTCTTTCAGTTTCGCGTTGCCGCGCTCGCGTCGCGGACCGCCTTGAATTCGCTACCCGCTTTCCAGCCAGGCCATTTACCCGAACGCGCAAGTTCGTCGCCGATCCGGTAGAAAACCGAAATATCCTCGATCGCACCGTCGAGGTTCCAACCGGCGTCCCATGCGTCGCAGGCTTGATGATAGCATTTGCCGGTATAGTCATCGACCCACTTCTGGCCCGCGTCTTTCCCGCCGCTTATGAGGTCAGAGGCGCCCGCGATGCCCATCATCAACAGGACGGGGACGCCGCGTTTCGCCATGCTGAAATGGTCGGCGCGGTAGAAGAGGCCGCGTTCGGGGAGGCTCTCGACGCTCACCGTTCGGCCCTGTTTCGCGGCGAGGCGCGCGAGATCGTCCTCCAGCGTGCCCTGGCCCTTGCCGAGGAGGATGACGTCCTTCGCACGGCCTGCGGTCTGAAGGATGTCGAGGCCCAGATTGGCGACGGTCGTCTCGGGCGGATATAGCGGGCTCTGCGCATAGGCTTCCGAACCCAGCAGGCCGCGCTCCTCGGCGGTCCAGAAGGCGAAGAGGATGGTGCGGTCGGGCGGCGGCGCGGCCTTGAAATTGCGCGCGATCTCGAACAGCCCCGCCACGCCGAGCGCGTCGTCGTTGGCCCCCGCGCGATAGATGCGGCCCTGCTCGTCGGGCTTGCCCTCGCCATAGGCATCCCAGTGCGCGCCATACATCACGACTTCGTTCGGCCGCTTCGTGCCGGGGATTTTCGCCAGGACGTTCTGGCTTTGCACGACTTCATGCTTCACCGGCACCTCGGCATCGAAGCGGGTACCGAGATCGACGGGCCTGAAATTCTTGCGCCGCGCGGCGGTGCGGAGCTTCTCGAGATCCTGTCCGGCGTCGGCAAAAAGCTTCGTCGCAGTCTCGCCCGAAATCCAGCCTTGCAAGGCGAGGCTCGTCCGCTGTTCGGGCGGGACGACGAGGCCATAGTTTTCGCCGCCGCCGCTTTTGACGACGTTCCAGCCATAGCCGACGCCGTCGCTGTCGTGGACGATCAGAGCGGCGATCGCGCCGCGCCGCGCCGCTTCCTCGAATTTGTAGGTCCAGCGGCCGTAATAGGTCATCGTCCGGCCGCCGAACTTGCCGACGCTGTCCTCGCCCTTCGCGGCGACGAAGTCGGGGTCATTGATCAGGAAGACCGCGACCTTGCCCTTGAGGTCGGCGCCCTTGAAATCGTCCCAGCCGCGTTCGGGCGCGGTAACGCCATAGCCGACAAACACCAACGGCGCATTTGCGACGGCCGCAACGTCGGCCGACTGGAGTGTCGAGACATAGATATCGGTGCCCTGCACGAGCGGGGTTGTCGCGCCCCCGCGCGCGAAGGCGAGTTTCGAAGGCTCGCCGAGCGCGGTGTGGAGGAGGGGGACAGGCTGCGTCCAGCCGCCGTTGGTCCCTGCAGGTTCAAGCCCGAGCGCCTGCAATCGGCCGATCAGATAGCCGATCGTGCGTTCCTCGCCAATCGTGCCGGGCGCGCGGCCCTGAAACTGGTCGGAGGCGAGGGTGCGGACGGTTTCGGTCAGATTCGCGGCGCTGATCTCCTGCGCGCCAGCGGGGGAGGTAACGAGGAGAGCGGCGAGGCAGATGGCAGGGAGTCGGGTCATCCAGGGCTTTCGGTCGATATGTGTGCCCGCGAAGGCGAGGTTCCATCTCCCTCCGGATCATAATGGCGCCGACCGGAGATGGCCCCGCCTTCGCGGGCGAACGCGAACATCTATGGATTGTGCAGCCTAGCCAGCGCGGCCGCATTTGTGAACCGCCGTGCTGGCACAGGAGCGCGACTCTGGCGCCATGGCCGCTGCGACCGCGATCAGGGCGCAGTCGACGCCAGCAGATTGTCGCGCAGGTTGGTGATCGCCTTTTGCACTCTGACGAAATCGTCGCCGAGTCCTGTTGCCTCGATCAGCTTGTCGCCGATACATTCATTCTGCAGGTCGCGGCCCTTCGCTGTCAGGCGGATGCGGACCTGCCGCTCGTCGGCGGGATCGCGGCGGCGTTCGACGAAGCCCGTCTGTTCGAGCTTCTTGAGGATCGGGGTCAGCGTGTTCGATTCGAGGAACAGCTTTTCGCCAAGGCTCCCGACCGTCTGATCGTCCTGCTCCCACAATGCGACAAGTGTCACATACTGTGTGTAGGTGAGCCCGAGCGGTTCGAGCACCGGCCGGTAAGCGCGCCCGAAGGCGAGGTTCGCCGAATAGACCGCGAAACAGAGATAGTCGCTGAGCGGAGGGGATTTGGCGGTCGCGGGCGTAGTCATCAGGGTCCTCTCCAAGGCCGTTCGGTCGGACACGATAAGATCGCAAGACCCGCTTGCCAACCGGGCGGCGCTGGGGGGAGGGGACGGCGCCGCCCGGCAAGCCGGGGTCAGACGAGGGCGGGTTCCGCCAGCGTCAGTTCGATGTCGATGTTGCCGGCAACCGCCTTCGAATAGGGGCAGATCGCGTGCGCGGCCTCGATCAGTTCCTGCGCGACGGCGCGGTCGATGCCCGGAACCTGCACGTCGAGGCGGGCGCGAAGGACGAAGCCGCCGTCCTTGTGAAGCAGGTCGATCGTCGTGTCGATCTCCGGCGTCACCGGCAGTGCGACCTTCTTCTGCTGGGCGGCGAGGCCGAGCGCGCCGAGGAAGCAGGCCGACCAGGCGGCAGCGAAGAGATTTTCGGCGGCAGGGTGCGGTTCGGGAAGCTGGATGTCGAGCACGCCGTTGGTGCTGCGCGCATAGCCTTCGGCGCCGCCTTTGACGTGGGTGGTGCCGGTGAAGAGAGTCTTGTCAGCCATTTTAGAACATCTTTCTGGATTTAGATCGTATCCGGTTATATCGGATGCGATCTAAATATGTGAGTCGCGCCGTCTAGTCAATAGGGCGCGATAGAATCGTGTACGATTGAATTTATGATACTGTCCAAGCCATTGAATTCGGGCAGAAGAAATTCAGGGGCGGCGGCGGAGAAGCAGCCAGGTTGCCGCCGAAGAGGCCACTGCCGCCATCGCCGCGACAAAGGTTCCGGCCTCGGTATGCGCGAAGGGCAGCCCGCCGGTGTTCATCCCGAAGAAGCCGGTGACGAGCGTCGCGGGGAGCAGCAGCGCGCTGATCACCGAGAGGAAATAGAGATTCTGGTTGGTCTTTTGCGCGGCCTGCAGGTCGAGTTCGTCGCGTAGCTGGCGGAGCTGCGCCTGCGTGCTCGCGACGTCGGTGTCGAGCGCGTGGAGGCGTTGGACGTGGCGCTCGGCGACGGGGGCGAACAGCGGCGGAAGGTCGGGGTCGCGTTCGAGCCGGACGAGCGTCGCGCGCATCCCTGCGACGAGGCGGTGAAGCCGCGCGCCGCGGCGGCGCACCGCGATGAGGTCGCGTGTCGCGGGACTCATCCGTTCGTTGAGAAACTCGTCCTCGGCGGTCTGGATGTCGGCCGACAGCGCATGGACATGCTCGCTGAGCCCGTCGACCATTGTCCCGATCGCGAGGCCGAGCGCGTCGGCGCCGTCGCAGACGTCGAAGCCCGCGGCGATGCGCTGGCGCATGATGTCGGCCGAATGGATCGGATGGTAGCGGCCGGTGAGCATCACATCGGGGGTGATGACGATGTGGAGCGCGCCGATCTGCGACGTCTGCGCGACGTCAAACTCACGCTCGAAGTCCTGAAGGACGAGACCGACGACGCCGGCCTCGACGATCACCTGCTGGTGCGTTTCGCGCGCGAGCATCAACTCGTGGATCGGCTCGGGGAGCTTGATCGAGCGGTCGAGCCAGCGCTGGGTGCGATCGTCGGCAAGATTGAGGTGGAGCCAGCGAAAGCTAGCGTCGGCGCAGGCCTCGCATTCGTCGATCAGCGCGGTGCCTTCGCCGCTGCGCGCGCAGCCCCAGATCAGCCCGGGCTGCATCACGATGGCCCCGAAGTCCGGAGCGGCCGGCGTGTCTCCGCGCGTTGCCGTAGCCCTGATCCTTTAGAAGATGGCAGACAAAAGCATGTATAGCACGCCCGAGAGCAGGATCGAAACCGGAAGCTTGAGCACCCACGCCATCACCAAGTTGCGGATCTTCGCCATTTGCAGCCCTGAGCGGTTCGCGGTGTCGGCGGTGGTTGCGTTCATGCGCTTGCCTCGTTCCCGAATCGGATGCCGGGTCGGGCTATGCCTTCGTGATGAAAGGCTTGTGACGCGGACCCTAGTCGTCCGTCGGCGGCGGCGACCAGCCTTTCTTGTACTTCTCGAACCAGGCGAGGATCGCCGAGGCTTTCGCGGCCGACTGCGACGGGCGTGCGGCGATCCCGCCGTGGCTGGCGCCGGGAACCTTGATCAGCGCGGTCGGCACACCGCGCAAGCGGAGCGCGGTATAATATTGCTCTGACTCGCTGACCGGGGTGCGATAATCCTCGGCGCCGACGATGAGCAAGGTCGGGGTCTTCACATTGCCGACGAGCGACAGCGGCGAAAGCGACCAGTAGAGGTCGGGCTTTTCCCACGGCTCGGCGCCCAGCCAATAGGGGCCGAAGAAGCCGGGGCCGTCGGCGGTGAGCGCCTGCGACGTCCAGTTGATCACCGGCTTTTGCGCGACCGCCGCCTTGAAACGGTCGGTCTTGCCGACGATCCAGCTGGTCAGCACGCCGCCGCCCGAACCGCCGGTGACGAAGAGTGCTTGCGGGTCGGCGATGCCGAGTTCGATCGCGCGATCGACGATGCTGATCAGGTCGAAATAATCATTGCCCGGGTAGGCCTTGTCGATCTCGTTCGCGAAGGCCGCGCCGTAGCTGGTCGAACCGCGCGGGTTGGCCGAGAGGACGGCATAGCCAGCGGCGGCGTAAAGCTGGTTGTCGGTCGAGAAATGACCGCCATAGGCCGCGAACGGCCCACCGTGGATTTCGAGGATCAGCGGCACGCGCTGTCCCTCGCGATAGCCGGGCGGCAGGGTCAGCCAGCCCTCGATCGTCTTGCCGTCGTGGCTGGAGGCGGCGGTGATCTTGCGCACCGCGCCAAGCGATTTCACCTCGCGCAAGCTGCGGTTGAGGTCGGTCAGAACGCGCGCGCTGCCCCCGCGCGCGAGTTGTACCTCGGCGGGGCGCTGCGCGGTGCCGCCGGTGAAGGCGATCGCGCCGCCATCCGACACGCTGAAACTGCCGCCGGTATAGGGCCGGTCGAACCCGCCGCCCGAAAGGCCGGTCGCGGCGGTGCGTGCCGAGCCGTCGAGGCCGATGCGCGCGACCTTGGTTTCGCCATGATCGTCATATTGCGCGTAAACCGATTTGCCGTCGGCGGCCCACTGGATCGCATCGACGCTGTAATCCCTGTTTGCGGTCAGGCTGCGCTTGCCCGATCCGTCGCGGTTCATGACGTAGATCCGGGTGTTCTCATAGGCGCGCCGCTTGTCGTCGAAGCCGAGGTAGGCGATTTTCGAGCCGTCCGGCGAAACGAGCGGATTCGCATCGGGACCGTTGCGGTCGGTGAGCGCGGTGACCGCACCGCTCGCGACGTCGAGGCTGTAGACCTCGCTTTCGACCGGATCCTTTTCCCAATCGGGCTTGCGGTTCGCGCTGAAATAGAGGGTGCGGGCATCGCGCGACCAGCTCAAGGCGCCGGTGTCGTGATAGGGGCCGAAGGTCAGCTGGCGCGGCGAACCGCCGGTCGCGGGAACGACGAAGATCTTCTCGAAACCGGGCTCGAGGAATCCCTCGCCGTCGGCCTTGAAGGCAAGGAGGTCGTGGACCTCGAGCGGTTCGGCCCATTTGGCGCCCTCGGGCTTGTTCTCCGGCGCGCTGCCGAAGCTCGGCTCATCGTCCTTGACCAGCATCGTATAGGCGATCGAGCGGCCGTCGGGCGACCAGGCGAGCGAGGAGGGCGAGGTCGGCAGGCCGGTGAGGCGAACGGCTTCGCCGCCGCTCATCCAGCGCACCCAGAGTTGCGCCGAGCCGCCCGCGGTCGAGACATAGGCGAGACGTCTGCCGTCGGGCGACCAGCGCGGCGCGAAGGTTGCGCCTTCATTGGCGCCCAGCGGGATTTCCTCGCCGGTGGTCGTATCGATCAGCCAGATCGAGCCGACCGCGCGGTCGGTCATGATGTCATTCTGTCGCCGGACATAGGCGATGCGGCGGCCGTCAGGGCTGATCTGCGGATCGGACGCGATGGCGAGGTCGAAGAGGTCGGCACCGGTAAAGCGGCGCTCGGGCCCCAGCCGCGCGCTGCCCACCGCGGAGGCCGGGGCGGAAGCGGATTCGGTTTCCGCGGTCGCTTGCCCGGCGAAGGCGGGCTGGGCGGCGAGAATGAGAAGGCTGGCGCCGAAGCAGATGGGCTTGCGCATCGATATTTTCTCCTCTTTTGTCCTCTTCCTTGCGCCTTTGTGCCTTCGCGCGAAACACGAAAAATCCGTCGCATCGCGCCATCCCTCGCCGGGCCGTGCCTACAGCATATATTTCATCCGGATGGACTGGCGCGTGTCGCCCGTCACCACGAAGCTCGCCGACTTGAAG
The DNA here is from genome assembly GCF_949769135.1 of Sphingopyxis sp. Geo25. Taxonomy (NCBI): domain Bacteria; kingdom Pseudomonadati; phylum Pseudomonadota; class Alphaproteobacteria; order Sphingomonadales; family Sphingopyxidaceae; genus Sphingopyxis; species Sphingopyxis sp. Geo25. Next base: position 111,786 of record NZ_CATKOZ010000002.1, read on the forward strand.
CTCGGGGGCCCCATGCCGATCGCCGGGTTGCGCGAGAAGCCGAAGCCTTCCTTTGGCAGAAACAGCGCCATATCCATCCTGTTGTTGGCATTTTCGTCATGCACCACCGCGATCGCATAGGTGCCGTCGGCGGGCGCGTGGATCACGAAATTGCCGGCGTCGACCGCCTTGACCGCCATCCGCACCGAGGCCTTGTCCTTGCTGCAATCGGGGAAAGCCTTGGGGTTCGTGGTCAGGCAGACGAGAATCTGGCCCTTGTCGTTGCGCAGGCCGGTGATGCCGACCTCAACCGTCGGCGGCGCGCTCGCGGCGGTCAGCAGCAGCGGCAAAAGAACCGAGCCCGATATCCGTGCCGCACGCCTTGTCCCAGAAACGGAAATAGAGCCCATAATTCCCCCGATAGGCGGCGTGATGCGCCTCGTGATGCGTCGCGGTTATCAGCCAGCGCCCCGCGGGTCCATGCACCAGCGCGCGCGGGAACATCTCCCATCCCATATGATTGCCAACGCCCATCACGGTCATGATCGTCAGCACCAGCCCCAGCACCGCGACATGGATCGGGATCAGGAACACCAAAGCCGGGATGACCACCGCGCCGGTGATCGCCTCGACCGGGTGAAAGCTCATCGCCGCCCAGGCGGTCGGCGGGCGGCTCCGGTGATGCACCGCATGCGCGATGCGGAACCAGCGTGGCCGGTGCATCAGCCTGTGCGTCCAGTAAAACCATGTGTCGTGGAGCATCAGATAGGCGAGCAGGCTGACCGGCAAATACCAGAGCGGAAGAGCGTGAACGTCGGTGTAGATGCGCGTCCAGCCGCGTTCCTGCCATCCCCAGGCCACGACGCCCGCCGGAATGCCGTAGATCGCGGCGCTCGCAAGGCTCCAGCCGATCTCGCGCTTCATCTGCGGTTCGAGGCCGCGATAGAGGCCCGGGTGCTTGATCCGCGTCGCCAGCGCGAAGCCGCCGCTGCTGATCAGATAGCGCACCCCGACGATCAGTGTCATCGCGAGCGCGGAGAAAAGGATCGCCGCCATGCACGAAGCGATAGCCGCCCGCGCGCGCTGCGGCTAGGGCAGACGCATGGCCGCGTCGAACACCGACTCTTGTGACATAGCGATCGTCGGCGGCGGGCTCGCGGGCGGGCTCGCGGCGCTCGCGCTCGCGGCAAAGCGGCCGGGCCTCGACGTCCGGCTGGTCGAGCCCGGCCCGATCGGCGGCAATCATATCTGGTCCTTCTTCGACAGCGACATCGCGAAGCGCGACCGCTGGCTCGTCGCACCGCTCGTCCGGTATCATTGGGATCGGTACGACGTCGCTTTCCCCGCGCACGCCCGGACGCTGCGCATGGGGTATAAGAGCATTACCGGCGAAGCGTTGGCCGAGGCGGTCGCGGCAGCGCTGCCCGAGGGCCGCATCCTCGCCGACAAGGCCAAGCATGTCGCGCCCGACCATCTGCTGCTGGCGCGCGGCGGGCGGCTTTCGGCGAAGCATGTCATCGACGCGCGCGGCGCGGGCAAGCTTTCGGACCTCGATTGCGGCTGGCAGAAATTCGTCGGCCAGGCGCTGATCGTCGAGGGCGGGCATGGCATCGACCGCCCCCTCGTGATGGATGCTACCGTCGAACAGCTGGACGGCTACCGCTTCGTCTATCTGCTCCCGTTCGATGCCGAGACGATCTTCGTCGAGGACACCTATTATAGCGACAGCCCCGATCTCGACGTTGCGGCGGTCCGGGGCCGGATCGCCGACTATGCGGCGCGGCGCCAATGGAATGTGACCGCGACCACGCGCGAGGAAACCGGCGTGCTCCCGGTGGTCGTCGCGGGCGATTTCGACCGCCTCTGGCCAGAATCGGACCGCACCGGGCGGATCGGCGTGCGCGCCGGGGTGTTTCATGCCCTCACGGGATATTCGTTGCCCGATGCCGTGCGAACCGCCGCGGCGCTGCCCGATCTGATCGACGGTGCCGATCTGCCGATCCTTTTGCGCGATCGCGCCGCCGCATCCTGGCGCCGCCAGCGCTTCTATCGCATGCTCGGCGCGATGCTCTTCCGCGCCGCCGAGCCCGCCGAACGTTACCGCATCTTCGAGCGCTTCTATCGCCTGTCACCGGGCCTCATCGCGCGCTTCTATGCCGGACGGCCGAACGCCGCCGACAAGCTCAGAATATTGTCGGGCAAACCGCCCGTACCCGTCGGCCGCGCGATTGCGGCGCTTTCGAGATTGGACTGGAAATGACCCGCCGCGCGATCGTCATCGGCGCCGGATTCGGTGGGCTCGCGCTCGCGATCCGGCTGCAATCGGCGGGTGTTCAAACCACGATCGTCGAGGCGCGCGACAAGCCCGGCGGGCGCGCCTATCATTGGCGGAAGGACGGTTTCACCTTCGACGCCGGTCCGACGGTGATCACCGATCCGCCGTGCCTGCAGGAACTGTGGGCGCTCAGCGGCCAGGACATGGCGGCCGATGTCGATCTCATGCCCGTGATGCCCTTCTATCGCCTGAACTGGCCCGACGGGACGAACTTCGACTATTCGAACGACGAAGCCGCGCTGCGCGCCGAAATCGCAAAGCTGAACCCCGCCGACATCGACGGCTACGACCATTTTCTCGATTATTCGAGGGGCGTGTACGAACAGGGCTATGTGAAGCTCGGCGCGGTTGCCTTCCTCGACTTCGCGTCGATGATCCGCGCCGCGCCTGCGCTGATGAAATACCAGGCCTGGCGCAGCGTCTATTCGATCGTTTCGTCCTATGTCGACGACGAGCGGCTGCGGCAGGCGCTGTCCTTTCATACCTTGCTGGTCGGCGGCAATCCAATGACGACGAGCAGCATCTACGCGCTCATCCACACGATCGAAAAGGACGGCGGCGTCTGGTTCGCGCGTGGCGGGACCAATGCCCTGGTGCGTGCGATGGTGCGGCTGTTCGAAGGGCTTGGCGGCGTGCTCCGGCTGGGTGATCCGGCGGCGAAGATCGAAACCGCCGGCGACCGTGTCACCGGTGTGACGACCACGAGCGGCTGGCACGCCGACGCCGACATGGTCGCGTGCAACGGCGATCTGATGCACAGCTACAAGGATTTGCTAGGTCACCGGCGCGGCGCCAAGGTCGCGAAGCGCCTGACGCGCAAACGCTGGTCGCCCTCGCTCTTCGTCGTTCATTTCGGCGTGAGGGGTGATTATCCCGACATCGCGCACCACAGCATTCTTTTCGGTCCGCGCTACAAGGGGCTGCTCGACGACATTTACGGCGGCACGGTGCCTGAGGATTTCTCGCTCTATCTCCATCACCCGAGCATCACCGACCCCGCGATGGCGCCCCCGGGACATTCGGCCTTCTACGCGCTCGCGCCGGTCGCGCATCTCGGCAAGGCCAAGGCCGATTGGGACGGCGCGTTCGGCGAGCAATTTGCCGACGCGATCCTCGATGAGGTCGAGCGCCGCGTGGCGCCCGGCCTCCGCGCCAACCTCGTCACCCGCTTCCACTACACGCCGCAAGATTTCGGCCGCGACCTGTCGGCGCATCTTGGCAGCGCTTTCAGCCTTGAGCCCGTGCTGTGGCAAAGTGCGTGGTTCCGCGCTCACAATCGCGACGATGTGATTTCCAATCTTTACTTCGTCGGCGCGGGGACGCATCCGGGCGCGGGAATCCCCGGCGTCGTCGGCAGTGCCAAGGCGACCGCCCAATTGATGTTGGAAACATGATGAAACGCCTGGCCGTCTATTGCGGGTCCGCGACCCCCGACGATCCGATCTATATCGAAACCGCGCGCCATGTCGGCCGCACGCTCGCGGAGCGCGGCATCGGCGTTGTCTATGGCGGCGGCCGGCTCGGGCTGATGGGCGCGGTCGCCGACAGCGCCTTGGAAGCCGGCGGCGAAGTGATCGGGATCATCCCCGAGGCTCTCGTCGGCGCCGAGGTCGCGCACCGCGGCTGCACCGAGCTCCACGTCGTCAGCGGCATGCACGAGCGCAAGAAGATGTTCACCGACCTGTCCGACGGTTTCCTCACCATTCCGGGCGGCGTCGGCACGATGGACGAATTGTGGGAAGCGATCAGCTGGGCGCAACTCGGCTACCACAGCAAGCCGGTGGGGGTGCTGAACGCGGCGGGTTTCTACAATGAGCTCATCGCCTTCAACCGCAAGATGGTCGAGGTCGGTTTCATCCGTCCGGCGCACGCCGGGATCATGATCGTCGACGCGGGGCTCGACGAATTGCTCGACAAGATGGCGAACTACGAGCCGCACAAGACGATCTTCGCGATGAAGGCCGAAAATCTGTAATGATCGACGGGGGGGCCTATGACGCACATGCCCTCCACGGTTTCGCGCACGACAGCATCGCGCGCGGATCGAAAAGCTTTGCGCTTGCCAGCCAGCTCTTCGACCGGATCACGCGCGAACGCGTCTGGCTGCTCTACGCCTGGTGCCGCGCCGCCGACGACCTCGTCGACGGGCAGGACCATGGCGGCGCGATGCAGGCGGGTCATGATCCCGTAGCCGCCGTCGCGCATATCCGCCTACAAAGCGACCGGGCTTTCGCCGGCGAACCGACCGGCGAGCCCGCTTTCGACGCGCTGGGGCTGCTGCTCACCGAGATCGACATTCCGCGCGCGGTGATCGATGACATCGTCGCGGGCTTCGAGCTTGACGCGAAGGACTGGCGTCCGCGCAGCGAGCAGGACCTGCTGCGCTATTGCTATCATGTCGCGGGGGCGGTGGGTGTCGCGATGGCGCTGGTGATGGGCGTGCCGCCTGCCGACGAAACCACGCTCGACCGTGCGTCGGACCTCGGCATCGCGTTCCAGCTTGCCAATATTGCGCGCGACGTGGCGGAGGATGCCGCCGCCGACCGCTGTTACCTGCCCGTCGAATGGATGGTCGAACTCGACATCCCGCCCGGCCAGCACATGCACCCCGCCTTTCGCGGGCGGCTGTCGGTGATGGCGAAATGGCTATCCGAACTGGCGGAGGAGTATGAGGCCTCGGCGCGCTGGGGTGCCCGCAAGCTGCCGCCGCGCAGCCGCTGGGCGGTGCTCGCGGCGATGGGTATCTATGGCGACATCGCGCGCGAGGTGCGCGCGCGCGGCGACCATGCCTGGGACCATCGCGCCTCGACGTCTCGCCTCTCCAAGCTCGGGTGGGTTGCGCGCGCCGGCTGGTCGGTTCTGCGCCGTCCGCCGGAGCGGCGGATCAGCCGCGACGGTCTGTGGACGCGCGCCCGGGGCGATGAGGCGCCCGCATGAGCTGGATCGAATGGCTGGCCGCCGCGCTGGTCCTCATCAATGTCGCGCTCGTCGCGCTGCGCAGCGTGTGGAACTACCCCTTCGCGCTCGTCGCGGTCAGCCTCTACGCCTTCGTCTTCTTCGAAGCGAAATTGTACAGCGACATGCTGCTGCAGGGCTTTTTCCTCGTCCTCAACCTCTATGGCCTCATCGCCTGGGTCCGGGCGCGCGAGGACAGCGGCGTTCCGGTCGGCTGGCTGAGCGAACGCGCGCGCTGGATCTGGGGCAGCGTCACTTTCGCCGCCTGGATCGTCTGGAGCGCCGCGATGCACCGCTTCACCGACGCCGCCGCGCCATGGATCGACGGCGGCATCGCGATGATGAGCATCACCGCGCAATGGCTGCTCGCGCGGCGGCGCGTCGAAAGCTGGTGGCTGTGGATTGCCGTCGACCTGATCGCGGTGCCGCTGTTCGCGTGGCGCGGCCTCTATGCGACGAGCGCGGTCTATGTCGTCCTGCTCGGCCTGTCGATCGATGGACTGATCCAGTGGCGCCGCGCGGCGTTGACCGGCGCGATCCCCGAATGACACGCCATATCTGCCTTCACGGCGCAGAGAGCACGGGCAAGTCGACGCTCGCGCCGCGACTTGCCTTTCGCCTCGGCGCGCTCGTCGTTCCCGAATATGGCCGCACCTATGCCGAAGAGCACGGCACCGAGTTTGACGAGATCGATCTGCTCGCGATTTTCGACGGCCATGTCGCGGCGACGCGGGCGGCGCTTGCGCAAAATCCCCAGTGGCTGGTGTCGGACACCGACCCGCTGATGACGCAGGCTTGGGCGGTCATGCTGCTCGGTCGGCGCTTGCCCGAGATCGACCTATGGGACGAGCCCGCCGACCTCTATCTCGTCCCGGCGATGAATCTGCCGTGGGAGGAGGATGGAACGCGCCTGTTCGGCAGCGACCTCGCACGGCGCCAGTTCATGGACGTCGCGATCGGCGAGCTCGAGCGGCGGAACCTGCGCTGGGCGTGGGTCGATGGCGACGGCAACGAGCGGCTCGAGAATGCGGTGGCGGCGATGCGCGCGGCGGGGCTTTTGTAGGCGCAAACCGGTCGGTTGGCATCATCTCTGCGCGAATCCTCTTCCATCCGGCCTTGCGGTCGCTACACAGCCGCCATGGCCAACATTTTGATCCTCGCCGCGCTCGCCGAAGAAGGCGATGCGCTGTTCGCCGACGCGGGAAAGAAGCGCGATGGCGTCTTCGCCCCGCGCCGCCTCACCGTGAACGGCCACGACCTGACCATCGTCATCTCGGGCCTCGGCAAGGTCAATGCCGCGCTCGCCGCCGGGATGCTCGGCGGCGATGCCGATCTGTTGGTGATGAGTGGCACTTGCGGGTCGCTGGGTGCGGCCCCCGGCGCGTACTGGCTCGCCGAGGCGGTGCAGCATGATTATGGCGCGAACGAGCCCGGCCGGTTCCGCCGTTACCGCGCGGGCGAGTGGCCGATCGGCAAAGCGGGCGAAGCGAATTTCGCGGCGATGCCCGACCCGGGGCTCGGCCTGCCGCACGCACGGATCGCGAGCGGCGACAGCTTCGTCGCTTGTCCCGACGCTGCGGCGGACCTCAAATCGCTTGGCGCGACATTGGTCGATATGGAGGTCGGTGCGGTTGCCCAGGTGGCGGCGCGGCTCGGCAAACCGTGGGCGGCGATCAAGGCGGTAACCGACGAGGCGAACGGCGACAGCGCGGGCGATTTTCATGCGAATCTGGTACGCGCGGCGCATTCGGCGGGGCGCGAGATCGAGCGGTTGATCGCAGCGATCTGACCGTTTCCCGCTGGGCCCGGCTGTGTTAGCCTCGCGGCTTGACTCGGCCATGGGAGAGGTCGTCATGCACTATCGGTCTTTGTTTGGCCTGTTCGCGGCCTGCGCATTATTGGCCGCGCCGCCAGCCGTCGCGGCGGACGGCGACGTCGGCGGGGGAGGTTCGACCCCCGACCAGATTGCGGCCGCTTATGACCCGACCGCCGACTATCAGGCGGGTGCCGACGCCTATGCGACGGGCGATTACGCCGCAGCCGCGAAGGCGTTTCGCAAGATCGTCGCGGCGGTGCCGAAGAATCCGCAGGCCAATTACCTGCTCGGCGCCAGCCTGATGGCGCAAGGCGATTACGCGCGCGCGGTCAAGCCGTTCGAGACGGCGCTGCGCTATGACGAAAAGATGATCGACGCGCGGCGCGACCTCGGCATTGCGCAGGCGACGCTGGGCAAGACGGAAAAGGCGACCGAACAGCTCGCGGCGCTGAAAGCCCTGCAGGAGGCGTGTGGCGGCATTTGCGCCAATTCGGCAAAGATCACTGACGGGATCGCGCGGATCGAGGCGGCGATCGCCGCTGGTCCGCAGGCGCAAGGCTGGGTCGAACCCGAGATCCGGCTGGTGTAGCGGGGCCGCGCGGCCCGCTGGCGCAGGCGCGGCGCCTTCAGGCAGCGCATCGGCAATTTTGTTGCGATGCAGCAGCGCTTCTGTTAGGGGCGCGGCGTTTCGCGGCGCTCTGCGCGCTGCCCCCTCCCATCAAGGCCCTCTCCGCATGTCTTTGCGCAATATCGCCATTATTGCCCACGTCGATCATGGCAAGACCACCCTCGTCGACCAGCTCTTCCGCCAGTCGGGCACCTTCCGCGACAACCAGCGTGTTGAGGAAAGAGCCATGGATTCCAATGACTTGGAGAAAGAGCGCGGGATCACGATTCTCGCGAAGTGCACCTCGGTCGAGTGGGGCGAAGGCGCCGATGCGACGCGCATCAACATCGTCGACACGCCGGGCCACGCCGACTTCGGCGGCGAGGTCGAGCGTATCCTGTCGATGGTCGACGGCGTCATCCTGCTCGTCGACGCGGCCGAAGGCCCGATGCCGCAGACCAAGTTCGTCACCGGCAAGGCGCTCGCGCTCGGCCTGAAGCCGATCGTCGTCGTCAACAAGATCGACCGCAGCGACGCGCGCGCCGCCGAGGTGCTCGACGAGGTGTTCGAGCTGTTCCTGACGCTCGAAGCCAATGACGAGCAGCTCGACTTCCCGATCCTCTATGCCTCGGGCCGAGGCGGCTATGCCTCGGAAAGCCCCGACGCGCGCGAAGGCACGCTCGAGCCGCTGTTCCAGACGATCGTCAACCATGTGCCGACCCCCGGCCTCGACGAGGACGCGCCCTTCACCTTCCTCGCGACGCTGCTCGACCGCGACAATTTCATCGGCCGCATCCTGACCGGCCGCGTCCAGTCGGGCACGGTCAAGGTCAACCAGCCGATCCACGCGCTCGACATGGACGGCAAGGTCATCGAGACCGGCCGCGCGTCGAAGCTGCTCGCCTTCCGCGGCCTCGACCGCGTGCCCGTCGAGGAAGCCAAGGCGGGCGACATCGTCGCGATCGCGGGGCTGACCAACGCGACCGTCGCGAACACGATCGCCGACACCAGCGTCAGCGAGCCGATCGCCGCGCAGCCGATCGACCCGCCGACGCTGTCGATGCGCTTTGCCGTCAACGACAGCCCGATGGCGGGGCGCGAGGGCAGCAAGGTGACGAGCCGCATGATCCGCGACCGCCTGTTCCGCGAAGCCGAGACGAACGTCGCGATCCGCATCACCGAAAGCGCCGACAAGGACAGCTTCGAAGTCGCCGGGCGCGGCGAGCTCCAGCTTGGCGTGCTCATCGAAACGATGCGCCGCGAAGGCTTCGAACTCGGCATCAGCCGCCCGAAGGTGCTGTACGGCACCGACGAGAGCGGCGCGCGCACCGAACCTTATGAAACCGTCGTCATCGACGTCGACGACGAACATTCGGGCACGGTCGTCGAGAAGATGCAGATCCGCAAGGCCGACCTTACCGACATGCGCCCGTCGGGCGGCGGCAAGACGCGCATCACCTTCAGCGGCCCGTCGCGCGGCCTGATCGGCTATCACGGCGAATTCCTGTCGGACACGCGCGGCACCGGCATCATGAACCGGCTGTTCGAGAAATACGGGCCCTACAAGGGCGTGATCGAGGGGCGCAAGAACGGCGTCCTCATCTCGAACGGCAATGGCGAAGCCGTCGCCTACGCGCTCGGCCCGCTCGAAGAGCGCGGCATCCTGTTCGTCTCGCCCGGCGAGGCGCTCTATGAGGGCATGATCATCGGCGAGAATGCCAAGCCCGAGGATCTGGAAGTCAACCCGATGAAGTCGAAGCAGCTCACGAACTTCCGTTCGACGGGCAAGGACGACGCGATCCGCCTGACCCCGCCGCGCCGCATGACGCTGGAACAGGCGATCGCCTATATCGACGACGACGAGATGGTCGAAGTGACCCCGAAGAACATCCGCATCCGCAAGGCGATCCTCGACCCGCACGAGCGGAAGAAAGCGAGCCGCAAGAAGGAAGCGGCGTAAGAGACAGACCGGCGGCCCAAAAAAGGCCGCCGGTTTTTCGTTGGGGCGTCTCTTTCGGTTTTCGTCATGCTGAACTCGTTTCAGCATCCATGGCTCGCGCTCTCGTTCGGCGCCGCGTTACCGGCTGGGGCAGGCCATGGACCCTGAAACAAGTTCAGGGTGACGAGGAGTGGAGCGAACGGGATATGAAGAGATCGACGCCGTGAGCCGCCTGATCCTGTTCAACAAGCCTTATGGCGTGCTGTCGCAATTCACCGACAGGCGCGGGATGGGGGGCATGACCGCGCCCGCGGATGGCCCGCGCGCGACGCTGTCGGACTATATCGACGTGCCCGGCGTCTATCCCGCCGGGCGGCTCGACCGCGATAGCGAGGGGCTGCTGATCCTGACCGACGACGGCGCGCTGCAGGCGCGGATATCGTCGCCGAAGCACAAGATGCCCAAAACCTATCTGGCGCAGGTCGAGGGCGAGCCCGACGACGCCGCGCTGGCGGCGCTGCGCCGCGGGGTCACGCTGAACGACGGCCCGACGCGCCCCGCGGCGGTCCGCCGCATCGACCCGCCCCCGCTCTGGGACCGCGACCCGCCGGTGCGATACCGCAAGAGCGTGCCCGATGCGTGGCTCGAACTCACCATCACCGAAGGCCGCAACCGCCAGGTCCGCCGGATGACCGCTGCAGTGGGGTTCCCGACGCTGCGGCTGGTGCGGTGGCGCATCGGAGCGTGGGATATCGGGGACTTGGGGTTGGGGGAGTGGCGTAGCATCGCGTGATCGCGGCGCCGACCGGGGACGCGCCGCCCCCGACCGACGCCGCCCTGTTCCCGAGACTAGCGGCCGGCGAAGCTTGCCTTGATTTCGCGGCCGATCGTCACGGCATTCTCGTCGATCACGAAATGGCCGGCGTCGAGCCAGACGAGGCGCGCATCGGGCAGGTCGCGCTTATAGGCTTCGGCGCCCGGCGCGATGAAGATCGGATCGTTCTTGCCCCACAGAATCAGCGTCTTCGGCCGATACTGACGGAACAGCGCGTGCCATTTGTCGTAAGATGCGACGTTCGAGCGATAATCCTCGAACAGGTCGAGCTGGATCGCGTCGTTGCCGGGACGGTCGAGCAGCGCCTGATCGATCGTCCAATTGTCGGGATTGATCGCGTCCGGGTTTTTTGCGCCATAGCTGTACTGGAACCGGGTCGTGTCGAGCGTGAGGAGGGTGCGCGCGCTGGCTTCCGACGCAGCGTTGCGCTGTTGACCGATGGGCAGCAGTGCCTGCTTCACCGGATCGCCGACGCCGTCGAGATAGGCGTTGGCGTTCTGGATCACGAAGCCTTTCACCTGCGTCGGGCGCTGCGCGAAGAGCCGGAAGCCGACCGGGCCTCCATAGTCCTGCATATAGAGGACGTAGGATTTGAGCCCGAGCTGATCGATCAGGTCCGCGACATGCGCGGCGAGATTGTCGAAATTATAGTCGAATTCGGACGCGGGCGGCGCGTCGGACTGGCCGAAGCCGACGTAGTCCGGCGCGATGACATGGAATTTGTCGGCCAGCTGCGGGATCAGGTCGCGATACATCTGGCTGCTACTCGGAAAGCCGTGGAGCAGCACGATCGTCGGCGCCGCCGGGTCGCCGGCTTCGCGATAGAAGATCTTGCGGCCGTTTACGGTCGCGAAATGGTAGCTGGTGGAGTGGATCGCCGATGCGGCGGCGGGCGCCGACGCGGCGGGCGCGGCCTCGGCCGAAAGCGGGGCCGCAGCAAGCAGGGCGATCGCGACGGCGCGGATCAGATTGCGATATTGGGTCATGACGGGTTCCTGTTGGCAGGGTGAGGGGTGGGCGCCGCTAGGGGACGGAGAAGCGGCGCCCGTTTCCGCGCGGTTCAGGCGGGGGTTCGCGCCTGGACGACGGGGAAGTCGATCTCGGTTCGGAAGGCTTCGTTGACGTAGTTGGTGAAGCTGTTGAGCGCGACGTGCAGAACGATCTCGAGCGCCTGTGCATCGGTATATCCTGCCTCGCGAAGCGCAGCGACATCGGCCTCGGCGACATGGCCGCGATTGTGGACAAGCGCGGCGGCGAAGCGGACGGCGGCATCGGCGACCGGGTCGTTCGACGCGCCGCTGCGGTTCGCGGTCATCTCGGCATCGTCGAGCTTGGCGACATTGCGCCCGAGATAGGTGTGTGCGGAGAGGCAATAGCCGCAGCCGTTTATCTCGGCGACGGCCAGCGCGATCCGCTCGCGCGTCGCGGCGGGCAGGCTGCCCTTGCCGAGCGCGCCCATCAGGCCGACATAGCCTTCGAGCGCCTGCGGGCTCGTCGCGACCAGCCGGAACAGGTTGGGGACGCTGCCGATCTGGGCCTTTACGGCCTGAAGCATGGCTTGCGAAGCGGCGGGCGCCGCCTCGATCGTCGCGGGAGTGGGGATCAGGGACATGGGTTTGACCTTTCGTCTGGGGGCCGGGGTTGGCCTGCCGTTGATATAGATCCTCCATATTTCCGAGAGTATTGGTCGATTGCGAAAACTATCCTTCCATATTATGGAAGGAAGATGGATCGGTTCGAGGCCATGCGGACGCTTGTCGCCGCGATCGACGGCGGCAGTCTTTCCGCTGCGTCGCGCGCCCTCGGCATTCCGCTGGCGACCGTGAGCCGCAGGGTATCGGATCTGGAAGCAAGGCTGGGTACCCGGCTGGTTGTCCGGACCAGCCGCCGACTCATCCCGACCGAGGAAGGCGCCCCCTTCATTGCCACGGCGCGGCGCATTCTCGAGGACTTGGGCGAAGCGGAACGCGCTGCCTCGGGGGAATATAGAGCGCCCCGCGGCGAATTGCTGGTCACCGCGCCGATCATGTTCGGCAAGCTGCACGTCGCGCCGATCGTTCATGATTTTCTGGCCATCTATCCCGATGTGACGGTGCGACTGGTGCTTTCGGATGCGGTGGTCGATCTGGTCGAAAATCATGTCGACGTGGCGGTGCGGATCGGCAACCTTCCCGACAGCAGCCTGATCGCGCGCCGGGTTGGTCAAGTGCGGTGGGTTGTTTGTGCCAGCCCCGACTATCTCGCGCGCCACGCGGCGCCCGAAAAACCCTCCGATCTGTCCGGTCATGCGTGCATCGCTTTCGAGGGGCTGCAGACCTATCGCCAATGGCCGTTCGGCATCGGAGGCGACGCAGCGTCGATAGCCATCCGGCCGCGTTTTTCGATTAACACTGCCGACGGCGTCATCGACGGCGCGATCAAAGGTCTCGGTGTAGCACGGATCATGTCGTATCAGGCGTCGGTCGGGGTCAGCGAAGGTCGGTTGGTTCCCATCCTTGAGTCCGACAGCCCGGCGCCGATCCCGGTCCATCTGGTACATTCCGCCCAAGCGCTGCAGCCCTTGAAGTTGCGTGCGTTCATGGATTTCATGATCCCGCGGATCGAGCGCGTTCTGACGCGCATCGACCAGGTCTTTGACCGGCGTCGCGCGGAAGGCCGCGTCGGGTAGGGCGAAGGCGGTCCCCCGCTAGTCGTCCGGCAGACTTCATCATTAGGCCATAATCGCGCCGCAGGTTGCGGGCGGGAGGATGGTATCATGCGACAATCGATGCTTGCGCTGGCGCTCGTCGCCACCGGCGCCGCGCCGCTGCACGCGCAGACGGTTCCGGTCGCGCCGCAGCCCGATGGCGACGCGACGCCGGTCGCGATGGGGGGCTTTGCGGGCGCGCGGGTCCGCATCCCGCTGGGCGGCGGGACGCGTGAGGACCGGCAGGTGCGCGCGGGGCTGACGATCGCGCCGATGCACTATCGCGGCGGCGGCGGCGATCTCCAGAGCTGGCGGTCGCGGATCGGCGAGGGGTTCGAGTTCGGCTTTCGCGGCGGCGGGCGCGCGCCGCAACTGACGCTTGCGGGGATGCGGCTGACCGGCGCGTCCGCCCGACCGGCGCCGGGGAAGGGGCACAGCAACCTGTCGGGCGGCAATGCGGGACTGATCGTCGTCGGGGTCGCGGCGCTGGTCGGCATCGGCCTGCTCGTCGCGCTGGGTGACACCAAGGATGATTGCACCGGGGGCGAATGCAACAACAATTAGCGGCCGACTGACGGGCGGACCAAATTGCCACAATGGCGGCGATTGTGACGCCATCATTTACGGTCCCTTCATCGCCCTCAAGATAGGGAGGCGGCGAGGGACCGCTCATTCTGGATCGGTCATGCCCAATATCCGCGAAATCGAACGGCTGCGCGCCGAACATGCGGCGATCGAGACGCTGTCGCGCTTCCTGCTGGCGCTGGTCGCGGCGCCGCATCCGCCGCGCCCGACCGAACTCGCCGCGGTGCGCGGGATGCTACGCGACACGCTGGTCCGCCACCTGAAATGCGAGGATTGGGCGCTCTATCCGCGCATGCAGTCGAGCGGCGACGCCGAGGTGATGCGGATAGCGAGGATCTTCGTCGATGAGATGGGGCATATCGCGGGCGATTTCGCCGCCTATGATGCGCGCTGGACGCCCGAGGCGGTCGAGGCCGACTGGGACGGGTTCCGCGGTGAGACCATCGGCATCCTCGATGCGCTGGGGATGCGGATCGAGCGCGAGGAGCAGCAGCTTTATCCGCTGGCCGAACGCCTTCCCATCGGCGGAGAGCGGCAGGCGCCGCCGCCGCGCGCTGCCGCCTGAGGTCGATTTTCCCCCCTTTTCACAGACGGTTCATCGACATGTCATCGCCGTGTCACGCCTTCGCCGCAGTGCAGCAATCTGACCGATCTAGAGCCCCCGCGACCCCGGCGCCATTCCGGTGCCGGACAAGGGGATATCCGAATGACGACCTATTTTTCGCACGGCTTGCGGGCCGGAGTGGCGGCGATCGCGGTGCTGGCCGCGACGCCCGCGCTGGCGGGCGAGGCTGTGGACGCGGCGGCGGGCGACGCCGCGGCCGATGACGCGGCCGGCTATGGCGACGACATCGTCGTGCTCGGGCAGGGCGAGGCGCGGCAGGTGCAGGAAATCGGCGCCGCCGACATCGCGCTGGAAGTGTCGGGAATCAGCCCGCTGAAGGCGATCGACAAGCTGCCGGGCGTGAATTTCCAGTCGGCCGATCCCCTGGGCGCCTATGAATGGTCGTCGCGCATCTCGATCCGCGGTTTCTCGCAGAACCAGCTCGGCTTCACGCTCGACGGGATTCCGCTGGGCGACATGAGCTATGGCAACCATAACGGCCTGCACATCAGCCGTGCGATCATCAGCGAGAATGTCGGCCGCGTCGAAGTGGCGCAGGGCGCGGGTTCGCTCGCCGCGGCATCGTCGAGCAATCTTGGCGGGACGATCGAATTCTTCTCGCGCGAGCCCGCCGAACAGCTCGGCATCGACGTCGCCGGCACCTGGGGCAGCGACGAGAACAAGCGCGTCTTCGCGCGGCTCGACAGCGGCGAGATCGTCCCCGGCGGGCCGCGCCTGTCGCTGAGCTATGCCTGGCAGGATGCCGATAAGTGGAAGGGCGACGGCGCCCAGCGGCAGGACCAGGTCAATGCGCGCATCGTCCAGCCGGTCGGCGACGGGCAGGTCTTTGCCTTCGTCAACTACTCGAACCGCCGCGAGAACGACTATCAGGACCTCAGCGCCGAGATGATCGGCCGTCTCGGCTACAAGTGGGACAATTTCGCGAAGAACTGGGACTATGCGGTGCTGATCGCCAGCATCTACCAGAACCAGAATGCCCGCGCCGCCTATAATGCCGGGATCGCGAACGGAACGATCCCCGCAGGCACGCCGTTCGTCGCGCCCTATGCCGGGGTCGGCGAGACCTTTCCGCTGCTGATCAAGACGGTCGACGACGCCTATTATGACGCGTCGGGGCTGCGCAAGGACTGGCTGGCGGGCGTCGGGCTCGACGTGCCCTTCAACGACTATTGGTCGATGAAGCTGCAGGGCTATTATCACGGTAACGACGGCCGCGGTCTCTGGTACACGCCCTATGTCGTGACCCCCGGCGGCGCGCCGATCACGATCCGCACCACCGAATATGAGATCGAACGCTATGGCATCGTCGCGTCGAGTAGCGTCACTCTGGGCGCCAACACCGTCGAAATCGGCATGTGGTTCGAGGATAACGACTTCAACCAGGCGCGGCGCTTCTATGGCCTCGCCGACACGCGCGGCGCCCCGAGCCGCGGCAGCCTGACCTTTCCGAAAGACCCGCTCGCGACGCAGTGGGAGTTCGATTTCAACACCCAGACGCTGCAATATCACGTGCAGGACACGCTCGATCTGGGCGCGCTGCGTCTCAACGCAGGGTGGAAGGGGCTGCGCGTCACCAACAAAGCGACCCCGATCGTCAGCGGCGGTCTCGCCTCGGGGCGGACCGAGGCGAAGGACTGGTTCCTGCCGCAGGCGGGCCTGCTCTATCGCCTGAACGACGATAACGAGCTGTTCGCGAGCTATACCCAGAATATGCGCGCGTTCGAATCGTCGGCCACCGGCGGTCCCTTCGCGACGACGCAGGCGGGCTTCGATGCGCTCGATCTCAAGCCCGAAACCTCGACCACCTATGAACTGGGGTTCCGTACCAAGTCGCGCGTCTTCCAGGGCGTGATCGCGGGCTATTATGTCGACTTCAAGGACCGGATCATCGCCTTCGCCAACGGGTCGGGCATCCAGGGCAATCCGGCGATCCTCAGCAACGTCGGCGACGTCCGCTCGTGGGGCATCGAGGCGGCGGGGACGTTCAATGTCACCCCCGAACTCTCGCTCTTCGCCTCCTACGCGTACAACGACTCCGAATATCAGGACGACGTCGTGAATGCGGCGGGCACCGTCATCGTCGCGACCGCAGGCAAGACGGTGGTCAATTCGCCCAAGCATCTCGCGAAGGGCGAGATCACCTGGGACAACGACCATCTGTTCGCGCGCATCGGCGCCAACTACACGTCGAAGCGCTATTACTCCTACCTCAACGACGCGGCGGTCGGCGGCTTCGTGATCGTCGATGCCAGCATCGGCTATCGCCTGAACGAGAAGATCTCGATCCAGGCGAATGCGACGAACCTGTTCGACAAGGCCTATGTCTCGACGATCGGGACGAACGGTTTTGCGAACAGCGGCGACAGCCAGACCCTGCTGGCTGGCGCGCCGCAGCAGTTCTTCGTGACGCTGAAGGCGGGGTTCTGACGCCGCTCCGATCGACGCCTTGTGATTGACTGGGATGGCGCGGTCCAGCTAGGGCCGCGCCATTCTCTTTTTTCGGAAGTTGCATCATGACCGACACGCCGCCCGACCATCTGTCGACCAACCCGCGCTCGCCCCATTTCGAAATGGAGGTGCTTCAGCGTGGCATCGGCATTCGCTTCAAGGGCAAGGAACGCACCGACGTCGAGGAATATTCGATCTCGGAAGGCTGGATCCGCGTCGCCGCGGGCAAGTCGAAGGACCGGTTCGGCCAGCCGATGACGATCAAGCTGTCGGGCGAGGTCGAGGCGTGGTTCGAGGATGCGGGCGGCGAGGACGGCGAAGCGTCGGAAGACTAACTGCCCATCGTCATTGCGAGCGCAGCGAAGCAATCCAGAGTAGCGTCAGGCCGCCCTGGATTGCTTCGCTGCGCTCGCAATGACGTGTCTGGAATAATTTCCGCTCAGCGGAGCGAGGCGACGACGAGGTCGAGACCGTTGCCGGGCTTCCAGTCGTTCGCGGCCCATTTGGGTTCGCCGCCGCCGAAACGGTGGTCGGGCTTCGCATCGCCGCCGGCGTAGATGAAGCCCTGCACCGGATTGGCGCGCAGCCCAAGGTCGCCGATCGGCGCGTACCAGACGCGGACCGAGCTCCAGTCACCCGACGCGCTGACGTCGACGACGCGGACGTTGCGCTCGATCTGGCCGCGACGGCCGCCGATCGGCGACCAGTTGGCATGGTCGATCAGGATTTCGCGGTCGCTGACGATCTTCTTGACGACGGCGACATGGCCGAGCGGCATGCCGCCGGTGCCGGCAAAGGCCATCACGGCGCCCTTGCGCGGTTCCTGGCCGCGCTCATAGGCGCCGGCAGCCTGCGACCACCAGGTCTTGGCATTGCCGCGGATCTCGACGCCCGATTCGGCGCGGGCGAAGGGGACGCATTGCAGATAGTCGCGGGCCATCGCGGGGACGCTGGACAGCAGCGTGGCGCACAGGGCGAAAGCACCCAGGAAGCGGCGATGGAACATGGAAGGCGACCCCCGTTTGGCTTGTCTTCAAGCGTTGGAGTGTCCTTGCCGCGCTTATGAAACGGCACCAACCATCTAGCGGTGAATCGCGCCGTCGATGCGGTGAGCGGGGGAACCTTTTGTTAAGCCGCTCTATTCGTCGCGCGAGACCTTCCGGTCGTCGCCGTCAGGCGGCGGCGGTCGATACCGGGTCGGGGCGGCGGAACAGCGTCAGCACGTCGGAGGCGGGCATCGGGCGGCCGTAATAATAGCCCTGGATATTGCTGCAGCCGAGCGTGCGGAGCGTATCGACCTCGACCTCGGTCTCGGCGCCCTCGGCGGTCGTCGACATGCCGAGGCTGTCGGCGAGCGCGACGACGGCGCGGATGATCGCGATCGATTCGATGCTGCCCTTGGCGGCGCCGACGACGAAGCTGCGGTCGACCTTGATCGTCGAGAATTGCGTCTTGCGCAGATAGCCGAGCGACGAATAGCCGGTGCCGAAATCGTCGAGGCTGAGGCGGATGCCGAGCCCGATGAGCTGGTCGAGCAATTGCGCCGCCCCGCCGCCGTCGCGCAGGAACACGCTTTCGGTGACCTCGATCTCGAGCCGCTGCGGCGGGAGCCCGCTCTGCGCGAGCGCCGAGACGACGACCGAGGCGAAGGCCGGATCGGTGAGCTGCTCGGCCGACACGTTGATCGCGACCTTCAGGTTCTGCGGCCATTTCATCGCTTCGTGGCACGCGGTGCGCAGCACCCATTCGCCGATCGGCGCGATCAGGCGGCTGTCCTCGGCAAGCGGGATGAAGCGCCCGGGCGAGACGTTGCCGAGCTTCTGGTTGTGCCAGCGGATCAGCGCCTCGAAGCCGTTCAATGTCCCGTCCTCGGCGGTGACGACGGGCTGGTAGTAGAGTTCGAATTCGCCGCGATCGAGCGCGCCGCGTAGTTCCTGCTCCATCACGCGCCGCTCCTCGGCCTGCGCGTGGAGCGAGGCGACATAGGCGGCGACGACATTGCCGCCCTTGTCCTTCGACTTGTAGAGCGCAAGGTCGGCGTTGCGGGTGAGCGTCTCGACCGTCGCGCCGTCCTGCGGACCGATCGCATAGCCGACGCTGGCGCCGACGAAGAGCTGGTGGTTCTCGACCACATAGGGACGGCTGATCGTCTGGATGATCCGTTCGGCAAGCTCCTCCGCCGCGGTCGCCGAGGCGACATTGTGGAGCACGACCGCGAACTCGTCGCCGCCGAGGCGGCCGCAGGTCATCCCGCGCTCCATGATCCCCTTGAGCCGTGCCGACACCTGCGCGAGCAGCTTGTCGCCGGTCGGGTGGCCGAGCGTATCGTTGACCGCCTTGAAGCGGTCGAGGTCGATCATCAGCATCGCGCAGCGCGACTTGGTGTCGATCGCCTGCGACAGCGCGCGGGCGAGATCCTCATGCAGGCTGAGGCGGTTGGGCAGGCCGGTGAGATTGTCGAAGCGCGCCATGCGCGCGATCTGTTCGGCGCTGGCATGTTGTTCGGTGACGTCCGACCCGACGCCGCGGAAGCCCAGGAACTTGCCCGTTTCGTCGAGGCGCGGCGAGGCCGACAGCTCCCACCAGCGCGGCTTGCCGCCGATGGTGACGGGAACGATCAGGTTCGAGAAGCTTTCGCGCCGCTTCATCCGCTCGGCCATGTCGTGCAGCGTCTTCGAGAAATTGCCCGACTCCCAGGCATCGCCCGACAGCGCCTGGAGCAAAGGCACGCCTTCGAGCGCCTCGGCGGTGCCGCCGAGCGCATAGGCGAGGCGCGGCGAGACATGGATGAGGCGGCGGTTGTTGTCGGTCTGCCACAGCCAGTCGGCCGAGGTTTCCTCGAACTCGCGGAGCAACAGGCTCACGGTCTCGGTCTTTTCGTGCAGCGTTTCCTCGGCGCGCCGGAAACGGACATGCTGCTGGCCGAAACGGATGCAGAAGGCCGAGAGCATCAGCGCGGCGAGGCTGGCGACCGCGGCCATCGGCGGCGATCCGGCGGCGACCATCGCGCCCGCCGCCGACACGCTGACGGGCACGATGAACTGCAGGCAGGCGCGCGGCATACTGTGCGCGATGATCGCCAGTGTCAGCATCATCAGCAACACGATCATCCACAGCGACAGCACATGGTCGAGCGGCGGCGCGGCGCCGCGCAGCCAGAAGGGGACCGACCACAGCACCGCGGCATAGAGGGCGTGGCGGTTGCACAGCCGGTATTCGGTGATTCCCGACAATTTGGGGTCACCGAGCGGAAGCTTTGCGAAGAGATTGAACGACCAGAGGCAGAAGGCGAGCGCACAGGCGAGCCAGCCGCTGACAATCGGCCAGGGCATCGACGGCGCCATGGTGAAGGCGGCGACGAACGCCATCGCCGCGCCCGCCCACAGGCGCAGCGGACCCTTGCCGCGGAGCGGCGCGAGCTGGAGCTGTCGGAGGTCCCCCAGATCCTCGTCGCGCGGCCCCAGCCCCAAAAGGGTCCGCACAGAAACATCCTTGGCAACAATCTGGTCGGTCAGCAGGCTTTTCACGGGGCCTGCTTAGCGCCCGCGGGTTACCCGAAGGTAACTATGCACTTCTTGGTGCTGGATTTTTCGTCCCGCAGCGGGACAGCGGAGGAGGGGCGCGTGGCCCCCCGTCACCCCGGATCGAGTCCGGGATGACGAAAAAGGAAATGCCCGAAAGCCTCGCCTGCGCGCCTCAGGCCGCCAGCGCGAAGGGCTGGATTTCGCCGGCCAGATATTGCGCGCGCGCCTTCGAGCGGCTGAGCTTGCCCGAGCTGGTGCGCGGCAGGGTGCGTGGCGGGATCAGTTCGACGAGGCAATTCATGCCGGTGATCGCACGGACGCGGTCGCGAATCGTCTCGCGCAGCGCGAGCCGTTCGGCCTCGTCGCTGGTGCGGCATTGGACGAGCACCGCGGGGGTCTCCTCGCCGCCCGGCGCGGTGATCGCAAAGGCGGCAATGTCGCCCGACTTGAAGCCGGGGAGCTGCTCGACCGCCCACTCGATATCCTGCGGCCAGTGATTTTTGCCGTTGATGATGATCATGTCCTTGGCGCGGCCGACGATATAGATGTAACCGCCTGACAGATAACCCATATCTCCGGTGTCGAGCCAACCGTCCTTCATGCAGGCCGCGGTCGATTCGGGGTCGCGGAAATAGCCGGTCATCAGCGACGGGCCGGTGCACCACACCTTGCCGACGGTCTGGTCGGGCAGGATGTTGCCATCCTCGTCGCGAACTTCGATCGTCATGTCCTTGACCGCCTTGCCGCAATTGACGATCGCGCGGAAACGCGTCGGCCGGCCGGCGTCGCCTGCGGCGCCCGACAGCTCGGTTTCCTCGACCAGCTCGACGACGATACCCTCGCCCGGGGGCATGATGCTGACCGCGAGCGTCGCCTCGGCAAGGCCGTAGCTCGGCAGGAAGGCGCTCGCCTTGAAGCCCGCGTCGGCGAAGGCATCGACGAATTTCTGCATCACGTCGGGGCGGATCATGTCGGCGCCATTGCCCGCGACGCGCCAGCGCGACAGGTCGAAACGGTCCGCTACGTGGCTCTGGCTCGAGATGCGGCGTGCGCAGATGTCGTAGCCGAAGGTCGGCGAATAGCTGAGCGTCGTGCCCTCATTGCGGCTGATCAGGTCGAGCCAGGCGAGCGGACGGCGGGCGAAATCCTCGGTCTTGAGATAGTCGACCGACACCTGGTTGGCGACGGGCGAGAGGAAGCAGCCGACGAGACCCATGTCATGATACCAGGGAAGCCACGAGACGCAGCGGTCGCTATCCTGCAGCTCCATGCCGTGCGAATGCGCCGACAAATTGTTGAGCAACGCGCCGTGGGTCACCGCGACGCCATGCGGGAAGCGCGTCGAGCCGCTGCTGTACTGGAGATAGCAGGTCTCGTCGCTCTTCTGTTCGGGGAGCGCAGCGATCGGCGCGGCACGCGTTTCGAACTCGCTCCAGTCGATCGGTTCGACCCCGCGCTCGTTCGCCGCGTCGGTCGCCATCGCGGCGATTTCGGGCGGGAAAAACAGCATCTTGGGGTCCGAGCTCGTCAGCTGGACGACGAGCTGGCCGACATAGGAATCGCGCCCGCCGAAGCTGGTCGGCAGCGGCAGCGGCACCGGCCAGGCGCCGGCGTAGATCGTGCCGAAGAAAAGCGCCGCGAATTCGGGGCCGGTCTCGGCGATCAGCGCGATGCGGTCCTCGGGCCGCACCCCCGCGGCGATCAGGCGGTAGGCGGTGCTGAGCGCGTCGGCCTTGAGCTCGGCGTAGGAATAGGCGCGGGTCAGGCGCCCGCGCGGATCGTGGAAATTGAGGCCGCGCGTGCCGCTGGCGGCATAGTCGAGCGCTTCGCCGACGGTGGCGAAGTCCGAAAAGCGGCGCGGCTGCGCGCAGAAGGTCGGCGTCGGCACGAGCGCGTCCGCCGCGGGGGCAGGTGTGTCGGTCATAAAGGATGCTGAGTCCCGGGAAACAGGGCGTGCGGCAACAATCATGTCATCTTTCGGTGCCATCGTTTGTTTGCGCGACCTCTGACAGTTGGAACGAATTGGCCCTTTCGCGGGCCGTTGGGCCCGATATGCGGGTTCTGATCGTTCTCAATCGGGCCCGACTGTGGCACAAACATGGCATATGGCCAATCGTCGCAATCCATCCGACCGGCGCAGGGCGCGACTTGACGCCGCGCGGCTCGACGAACTGGCGCTCGCCTATGTGGCGCGTTTCGCGACGAGTCGGGCCAAACTGCTGCGCTATCTGTCGAGAAAGGTTCGCGAATCGGACTGGATCGACGAGGGTGAGGCCATGGCGGCGTGCGAGGCGGTGGCCGACCGGATGGAACGGCTGCGCTTTCTCGACGACAAACACTATGCCGCGATGCGCGCGGGCGCGATGACGCGGCGCGGGCTGGGGGTGCGGCGGGTGAAGGCGCAGCTCTTCGTCGACGGCATTTCGGCCGACGACAGCGGCGAGGCGATTTCCGAGGCCGAGCAGCATGCGCTGGCGGCGGCGATCGGCTTCGCGCGGCGGCGGCGCTTCGGGCCGTTCGCGGTGCGCGCGGCGGACGACCCGGCGCTGCGCGAACGGCAGATTGCCGCCTTCGCGCGCGCGGGGCACAGTCTGGCGTTCGCGCGGCGCATCCTCGCGGTTGCGCCGGGCGACGAGGAGGCGCTGGCGGCGCTGGACGGCGAAGCGGCGCTCGATTAGGCCTCCGGCGAGCGAGAAAGAGGATTTGCCGATGCGTTTGCCGCTTACCGTCGTTGCTCTGGCGCTCGCCACGCCGCTGGCAGCCTATGGCGCTTATAGCGCCTACAATGCGTTCGGCTCCGAAAAGGCGGACGAGGCGACGATCCCGTTGACCATCGCGATGCCCGGACAGAAGCACACGTTCCGCGTCGAGGTCGCGCGCACGCCGGAAGAGCAGGAAAAGGGGCTGATGTTCCGGACCGGTCTGCCCGCCGACGGCGGGATGCTGTTTCCCTTTCCGAAGCCGAAGATCGCGAGCTTCTGGATGCAGAACACCGTGATCCCGCTCGACATGATCTTCGTCCGCGCCGACGGCAGCATCGACCGGATCGCGGAGAATACCATCCCCGAATCGCTCGAGCCCGTGGTCAGCGGCGGCGAGGTCGCGGCGGTGCTCGAACTCGCGGGAGGGACGTCGGCGAAGCTCGGGCTCGACGAGACGGCGAAGGTGACGTGGAAAGACGAGAAATAGGGTTGCGGCGCGCGGTTTGCGGCTTGCTTAGCGCGGGGGCTTGCCTGTAAACGCCACGCCATGAGCATCCTTGGCAAGATTTTCACCTGGTGGGACGGCGCGACCTTCGGCACGCTGCTGGATAGCTGGAAAAATGGCGAGAAGGTGGGCGAGGACAGCCTCGGCAACACCTATTATCGCGCTCGCAAGGGCAACCGTCGCTGGGTGATCTACAAGGGATCGAACGACGCGAGCCGCGTGCCGCCCGAATGGCACGGCTGGCTGCACGGCACGCTCGACGAATTGCCCGGCGATGCGCTGCCCGCGCCGCGCGCCTGGGAGAAGGAGCCGAGCGCCAACCTGACCGGCAGCCTTGGCGCCTATCGCCCCGCGGGCGCGCTCGAACGCGGCGGCCACCGCGCCGCGGCGACCGGCGATTACGAGGCGTGGCGTCCCGGCGCCGACTGAGTTCGCGTGACGCCCACCGCAACCCGGATCACGCTGCTGGCGCTTGTCGCAGCGACCGCGCTCACCGCCTGCGATCGCGGCGGGGACGGCAAGCGGCCGGGCGAGACGAGCGCGCAGCTCGCCAAGTCGGACCATGTGCCGAAGGAAGTCGGCGGCATCGCGGGAGCGACCCCGATGGAGCAGCGCGTCGCGGTGCTCGGCCTGCTCAACAAGCGCAACGGGCTGGTCCGCGAGATCGAGATGAAGCCGGGCGAAAGCGCGCGCATCGGCCGTGCGATCGTCCGCCTGCGCGCGTGCGAGACGACCGCGCCGTGGGAAGATCCGCCCGAGACCGGCGCGTTCGTTCAGCTGACCGTTCAGGATCAGCGCGACGACAAATGGTATCGCGTCTTTTCGGGCTGGCTGTTTCGCGAACGGCCCGAACGCAATGTCATCCAGCACCCGATTTATGACGTCTTCGTCAAGAGCTGCGCGATGACATATCCGGGCGGCGAACCGGTGGCTCGTCCCGCGCCCAAATCGGCCTCGGCGGCGCCCAAGGCGTCGAGCGCGCCCCAGTCGCCCGCGACGAACGGCGGCGAGGGCACGCCCGCGGCGCCTGCGCCCGCCCCCGCTGCCGCGGCGCCCAAGGCTGCGCCGTCTCCCGCGCCGTCCGACAAGACCGAATAGAGCCGTCCCAGATAATCGGCCTGGCTGATCTCGATCGCGCCGAGGCTGGCGAGATGCGGGGTGATGAACTGGCAATCGAGCAGCCGCCACCCGCCCGCGATCAGCCGCGCGACGAGATGGGCGAGCGCGACCTTCGACGCGTCGCGGGTTCGGCTGACCATCGATTCGCCGAAAAAGGCGCGGCCGAGCGAGACGCCGTAAAGACCGCCGGCCAGCGCGCCGTCCAGCCAGACTTCGACGCTGTGCGCGTGGCCGAGGCGGAACAGCCGTTCGTAGCTCGCCTTGATCACCGGGTTGATCCACGTCGTCGGCCGGTCGGCGGCGGGCTCGGCGCAGAGCGCCATCATGTCGGCGAACGCCGTGTCGGTGGTGACGCGAAAGCGGTCGGAGACGATGACCTTCTTGAGGCTGCGCGACAGATGGAAGCCGTCCAGGGGCAGGATCGCGCGCAGCCGCGGCTCGACCCAATGGACCGACGGGTCATCCGCCCCGTCGGCCATCGGGAACAGCCCCTGCGCATAGGCGCTGAGCAGCAGCGCGGGGTCGATCGTTTCCTGATGCCGCGTCAGGAGGCGGGCTTCACGAATTTCAGCGTCATGCGGTCCGATTCGCCGATCGCGAGATATGTGTCGCGGTTCGCGTCGCCCTCGGTCAGCGTCGGCGGCAGCGTCCACACGCCCTTCGGATAATCCTTCGTGTCCTTCGGGTTGGCGTTGATCTCGCTCTTGCCGGCAAGCTTGAAGCCCGCCGCTTCGGCGAAGCCGATGATCGAGCTTTCCTTCATATAGCCCGATTTCTCCTCCTTCGCGCTGTCGTCGCTTTCGTTCAGGCGGTGGTCGACGATGCCGAGCGTGCCGCCGGGTTTGAGCATCGCGAAAATCTGCTTGAAGGCTTCGGCGGTGTTGTCCGTGCCGTCGAAGCGCCAATTGTGGACGTTGCGGAAGGTCAGCACGACATCGGCGCTGCCGTCGGGCACCTTCGGCCCGGCCCCGGTCGCGGGAAATTCGGCGAGCTTCACTGCGCCATATGTGGCGGCGTCGGCGGCCTGCTTCGCCTTGACGCGGGTCAACCCGCGGTCCCACGGCGCGGCGGCATAGAGCGTGCCGCCGCCTGTTTTCGCCAGCGGAGCGAGGATTTCGGTGTACCAGCCGGCGCCCGGCCACAGCTCGACGACGGTGTCGCCGGGCTTCACCCCGAAGAAAGCGAGGGTTTCGGCGGGGTGGCGATATTTGTCGCGGGCGACGTTGGCGGGGGTGCGGGTCGGCGCGGCGACCGCGGCGGCGAGGGCATCGCCCGGCTTCGCGGCGGAATCCTTCGCGACCGCATCGTGCGAAGGGGCGCTGCAGGCGGCGGCTACGGCGGTCAGCAGCGCGGCTATTGCAACGGGACGGAAATGACGCATATCGGCACCTCGTTCTTGGGGGGAAGGAGCCCCTGTTTGCGAAGGGATGCGCGTCAATGCAAGGGTCGATGCTGACGGTGAGCGCGATGGGCGCTGTGGTCGCGGTGGTCGCCGAGATCGCCGACTATCGCCGCCGTCACCGCCGCGACGTCGATGCGGTCGGTTTCATGCCGTGGCGGGGGATCGCGCTGGTGGGAGTAGTGGTCGCCATATTGGCGGCGGCGTTGGCGTTGAAGCCTTGATTTAGCCGTCGCCCCCGCCTTCGCGGGGGCGACGATGTTTTACAGACACGCCTCGAGATAGGGCTGGTCGAAGCCGTACTGGCGCGCCTTTTCCAGCGTATAGGGGCGCAGGCCCATCGCGCGATATTCGCCGACGATCTTGCCGTCCTTGTCCTCGTCGAGATACTCGAACTTGAACAGTTCCTGGGTGACGATGACGTCGCCCTCCATGCCGATCACCTCGGTCACGTTGGTGACGCGGCGCGAACCGTCGCGCAGGCGCTTGATCTGGATGATCATGTCGACCGAGTCGGCGATCTGTTTCGAGATTGCTTCCTTCGGGATCTTGATGTCGCCCATCAGAACCATGTTCTCCATACGGCCGAGGCATTCGCGCGGGCTGTTGGAGTGAAGCGTACACATCGAGCCGTCGTGGCCGGTGTTCATTGCGGCGAGAAGGTCGAAACATTCGGCGCCGCGGACCTCACCCATGATGATGCGGTCGGGACGCATACGCAGCGCGTTCTTGACGAGATCGCCCATATGAATCGCGCCGTTGCCCTCGAGGTTCGCGGGACGCGTTTCGAGCGGCAGCCAGTGCGGCTGCTGCAGGCGAAGTTCGGCGGCGTCCTCGATCGTCAGCACGCGCTCGCCGGGGTCGATCATCTTCGACAGCGCGTTGAGCATCGTCGTCTTGCCCGAGCCCGTGCCGCCCGAGATGACGATGTTGAAGCGGCTGGCGCCGGCGATCTTGAGCGCGGTGCACATCTTCTGGCTCATCGCGCCCCATTGGCAGAGCATGTCGAGGGTGATCGGCTTGGCCGAGAATTTACGAATCGAGATCGCGGTGCCGCGAAGCGAGAGCGGCGGGACGATCACGTTGACGCGGCTGCCGTCCTTGAGGCGGGCGTCGGCGAGCGGCGTGGTCTGGTCGACACGGCGGCCGACCATGTTGCAGATGCGCTGGGCGATCTGGAAGAGATGCTGTTCGTCGCGGAACTGGATCGGCGCAATGACCAGCTGCCCCTTGCGCTCGACATAGGTCTGGTACGGACCGTTGACCATGATGTCGCTGATTTCGGGATCGGCGAGCAATTCCTCGAGCGGGCCGAAGCCGAGCAGCTCGTCGACGAGCACCTTTTCGAGCGCGAACTGCTCGCGGCGGTTCAGCGTGATGCGCAGTTCGGTGAGCACTTCGAGGATGATCGGGCGGAATTCCTCGGTCAGCTCGTCCTTGCTCAGCGTCGCGGCGGCTTCCGGGTCGACGCGTTCGAGCAGACGCGGCAGCACCTGTTCCTTGATCTTGTGGACGCTGGCCTCGAAGCCCTGTGCCTTTTCGGGCTCGGCCATTTCGGCGGTCGAGCGCTGGTTCAGCCGCTCCATCGCCTCTTCTTCGGGCGACAGGTTCAACGAGAGCGGTGGCGCTTCGGCGGACGGCGTGTCGAGGGCAGGGAATTGCGACCCCCCGCCGAAGCCGGGGCCAGTCTGCATCGGCTTGGCCACGCCGAAGGCGGGGCGGCCAGCGGTACCGGGTCGGCGTCCGAATGCGCTCATCACATCATCCTGTTTTAAACCAACAAGCTGGGAAATTTGCCGATTTTCATGGCCAAGTTCCCATTCGATACGGTGAATAAATCGGAAACTTTGACATTCTCCTAATACGAAGGAGGTTGTGGCATCGCGCATGTAAAAAGGGCCCGCATCCGGTGGATGCGAGCCCTTTTGATGCGCCGTGGACGGCGAAAATCAGCCGGCGATATGCTCGGCGAGGACGGTGAGGCCGGCCTCGTTGACTTCGGCGAAGCCGCCTTCGACCTCGATCGTCTCGGGGGCGGCGCCATTGGTCGCATAGACGGTCAGCGGGCCGTTGCGCAGCGTCGCCATGAACGGCGCGTGGCCTTCGAGCACCGAGAAGTCGCCCTCGCTGCCGGGTACGGTGACCATATAGACGTCGCTCGACCGCTCGAGGCGGGCGGGGGTGACGAGTTCGAACTTCAGAGCCATTCTCAAATCTCCCCCCTCCCGCTTGCGGGAGGGGTCGGGGGAGGGACCGTTTCGTTTATAGCGGAGGGCAGTCCCCTGACAGGCCCTCCCCTAACCCCTCCCGCAAGCGGGAGGGGAATTTGATTACGCAGCGTCGGCGGCCAGCTTGGCGGCCTTGGCGACCGCTTCCTCGATGCCGCCGACCATGTAGAAGGCCGCTTCGGGGAGGTGGTCGTACTCACCGTCGACGACGGCCTTGAACGACTTCACCGTGTCTTCGATCGCGACGAACTTGCCGGGGATGCCGGTGAAGACTTCGGCGACGTGGAACGGCTGCGACAGGAAGCGCTGGATCTTGCGCGCGCGGGCGACGACGAGCTTATCTTCTTCCGAAAGCTCGTCCATGCCGAGGATCGCGATGATGTCCTGCAGCGACTTGTACTTCTGCAGCGTTTCCTGAACGCGGCGGGCGGTTTCGTAATGCTCCTGGCCGACCGTCGCGGCGGTCAGCACGCGCGAGGTCGAGTCGAGCGGGTCGACCGCGGGATAGATGCCGAGTTCCGAAATCGCGCGGCTCAGCGTCGTCGTCGCATCGAGGTGGGCGAACGAGGTTGCGGGAGCAGGGTCGGTCAAGTCGTCCGCGGGAACGTAAATGGCCTGTACCGAGGTGATCGACCCCTTGGTGGTCGAGGTGATGCGTTCCTGCAGCGCCCCCATGTCGGTCGACAGGGTCGGCTGGTAGCCCACGGCCGAGGGAATACGGCCGAGCAGCGCCGACACTTCCGAACCCGCCTGCGTGAAGCGGAAGATGTTGTCGACGAAGAACAGAACGTCCTGGCCTTCCTGGTCGCGGAAATATTCGGCCATGGTGAGGCCCGACAGCGCGACGCGGGCGCGGGCGCCCGGGGGTTCGTTCATCTGGCCGAACACCAGCGCCACCTTCGACCCTTCGGGGGTCGGGTTGCCGTCGGCGTCCTTGGCGATAACGCCGGCATCGAGGAATTCGTGATAGAGATCGTTGCCTTCGCGGGTGCGTTCACCGACGCCCGCGAACACCGACACGCCGCCATGGCCCTTGGCGATGTTGTTGATCAGTTCCTGAATCAGAACGGTCTTGCCGACGCCGGCGCCGCCGAACAGGCCGATCTTGCCGCCCTTGGCATAGGGCGCGATCAGGTCGATGACCTTGATGCCGGTGACGAGGATCGCGGCTTCGGTCGACTGGTCGACGAATTCGGGAGCCTTGGCGTGGATCGGCGCCGACATGTCGCTGTTCACCGGGCCGCGTTCGTCGATCGGGTCGCCGATGACGTTGAGGATACGGCCGAGCGTCTGCGGGCCGACGGGGACCGAGATCTGCGCGCCGGTATCGGTGACGGGCTGGCCGCGGGTCAGGCCGTCGGTCGCGTCCATCGCGATGGTGCGGACGGTGTTCTCGCCGAGGTGCTGCGCGACTTCGAGGACGAGGCGGTTGCCGTTGTTCTCGGTCTCGAGCGCGTTCAGAATGGCGGGCAGCTCACCCGTGAACTGGACGTCGACAACGGCGCCGATGACCTGCGCGACGCGGCCGGTGGCGGTCGCGTTCGACTTCGCCTTGGGGGCAGCGGTCTTGGTGGCGGCCGGCTTCTTCGGCGCGGCGGCCTTCTTGGCGGGAGCCTTCTTCTCGGCGGGTGCGGTGGCCATGGTCTTCTTCCTTGCTTGGATAGCTTACAGCGCTTCCGCGCCAGCGATGATTTCGATGAGTTCGGTGGTGATCGCCGCCTGACGCGTGCGGTTGTAAACGATGGTCAGCTTGTTGATCAGGTCGCCCGCGTTGCGCGTCGCATTGTCCATCGCGGTCATCGACGCGCCCTGTTCGGAAGCGGCGTTTTCAAGGAGGCCCTTGAAGATCTGGATCGTGACGTTGCGCGGCAAGAGGTCGGCGAGAATCGCCTCTTCGTCGGGTTCGTACTCGACCGCCGCGCCGCTCGACATCGAGGCTTCGGCCGGGGCCGGAACGGGGATCAGCTGCTGGCCGGTCGCGATCTGGAGCAGCGCCGAGCGGAACTTCGAATAGAAGAGGTGCGCGACGTCGAAGGCGCCGGCCTCGAACAGCTCCATGACCTTCGCCGAGATTTCGTGCGCCTGCTCGAAGCCGATGTCGCGGATGCCGGTGGTTTCGTAATTCTCGATGATCTGGCCGGGGAAGAGGCGGTTGATCACCGGGCGGCCCTTGCGACCGACCAGGAAGAACTGGACCTTCTTGCCCTGTGCCTGCAGCTCGAGCGCCTTGTCGCGCGCGGCCTTGACGATGTTCGAGTTGAACGCGCCGGCAAGGCCGCGGTCGCTGTTGAGCACGACGAGCAGGTGCGTGTCGCTCTTGCCGGTGCCCGACAGAAGCTTCGGCGCCGAATCCGACGCGCCAACCTTCGACGCGAGGCTGGCGACGACGCCTTCGAGCCGCTCGGCATAGGGACGCGCGGCTTCGGCCGCGGCCTGCGCCTTGCGCAGCTTGGCGGCGGCGACCATCTTCTTGGCCTTGGTGATCTTCTGGGTCGACTTGACCGAGACGATCCGCCCTTTGAGTTCCTTCAGACTGGCCATCAAGCCTCTCTCTGTGTGTCCCCGCGAAGGCGGGGACCCATGGACCCCCGCCTTCGCGGGGGTACACGTTATGGGTTACGCGAAAATCTTGGCGAAGGCGTCGAGCGCCGCGACCAGGCTCTTCTTGGTGTCGTCGCCCAGATCCTTGGTGTCGCGGATCGCTTTCAGCACATCGGCGTGATCGCTGCGCAGATAGGCGAGCATCGCCGCTTCGTAGCGCGACACGTCGGTCGTCGCGACATTGTCGAGATAGCCGTTGGTGCCGGCGAAGATCGACGCGGTCTGTTCCTCGAACGGCATCGGCTGGAACTGCGGCTGCTTCAAAAGCTGCGTCAGGCGCGCGCCGCGGTTGAGCAGCTTCTGCGTCGAGGCGTCGAGGTCCGAACCGAACTGCGCGAACGCTTCCATTTCGCGGTACTGCGCAAGCTCGAGCTTGATCGAGCCCGACACCTTCTTCATCGCCTTGGTCTGCGCGGCCGAGCCGACGCGGCTCACCGACAGACCGACGTTGATCGCGGGGCGGATACCGGCGTTGAACAGGTTGGTTTCGAGGAAGATCTGGCCGTCGGTGATCGAAATCACGTTGGTCGGGATATAGGCCGACACGTCGCCCGCCTGCGTTTCGATGATCGGCAGCGCGGTGAGCGAGCCCGAACCATTGTCGCTGTTCATCTTCGCGGCGCGCTCGAGCAGGCGGCTGTGGAGATAGAAAACGTCACCCGGATAGGCTTCGCGGCCCGGCGGACGGCGCAGCAGCAGCGACATCTGGCGATAGGCGACGGCCTGCTTCGACAGATCGTCATAGACGATCACGGCGTGCATGCCGTTGTCGCGGAAGAACTCGCCCATGGTGCAGCCCGTATAAGGAGCGAGGAACTGCAGCGGGGCGGGCTCCGACGCGGTCGCGGCGACGACGATCGAATATTCCATCGCGCCATTTTCTTCGAGCTGGCGGACGATCTGCGCGACGGTCGAGCGCTTCTGGCCGACGGCGACGTAGATGCAATAGAGCTTCTTCGATTCGTCGGTGCCCTTGTTCGCTTCCTTCTGGTTGATGAAGGTGTCGATGGCGACCGCGGTCTTGCCGGTCTGACGGTCGCCGATGATCAGTTCGCGCTGGCCGCGGCCGACGGGGACGAGCGCGTCGAGCGCCTTGAGGCCGGTCTGGACGGGTTCGTGGACCGAGGTGCGCGGGATGATGCCCGGCGCCTTCACCTCGACGCGCATGCGCTTGTCGGCCTTGATCGGCCCCTTGCCGTCGATCGGGTTGCCCAGACCGTCGACGACGCGGCCGAGCAGGCCCTTGCCGACGGGGACGTCGACGATCGTGCCGGTGCGCTTGACGACGTCGCCTTCTTTGATCTCGCTGTCCGAGCCGAAGATCACGATGCCGACATTGTCGGCTTCGAGGTTGAGCGCCATGCCCTTCACGCCGTTGGCGAATTCGACCATCTCGCCGGCCTGCACATTGTCGAGGCCGTGGACGCGGGCGATGCCGTCGCCGACCGACAGCACCGAGCCGATCTCGCTGACCGTGGCGTCGGTGCCGAAATTGGCGATCTGGTCCTTGATGACCTTGCTGATTTCAGCGGCGCGGATTTCCATTGTTTAGCCTTTCATCGGGCAAATTTGGCGTGCGGGCTTCTCAGCCCTTCATCGCCTGGGCGAAACTGTTGAGACGGGTACGGATGCTGCCGTCGATCAGCTGGCTGCCCAGCTGGACGACGAGGCCGCCGAGGATGGCGGGGTCGACGGTGGTCGCGATCTGGACGTCGCGGCCGACACGGGTCTTGAGGTTCGCGGCGAGCGCCTTCAGCTGCTCGGCGCTGAGCGGATGCGCGCTGGTGACCTTGGCGGTCACTTCGCCGCGGTGCGCGGCGACGATCGCGTTGAAGGCGCCGATCATCCCGCCGAGGTCTGCAAGCCGGCGGTTTTCGGCGAGGACGCCGAGGAAATTGCCCGTCAGCGAATCGAGGCCGAGCGACCTGGCGACCGCGGCGATCGCCTTCGCGGCGTCGGCGCGGCTGATCACCGGGCTCGAAACGAGCGCCTTGAGGTCGGCCGATTCGGCCAGCGCGTTGCCGAGAACCGAGAGGCTCTTCTGGACGCTGTCGATCGCGTTCGATTCGCGCGCCAGATCGAACAGCGCGCTGGCATAGCGGCCCGCGAGGCCCGCCGTGATGTTGCCCTGAATGCCGCCGGAATTCTCCACGCGCGAAAGTCCTTTTCTACGATCCCTTGGGGGATGGCTGCGCGGATTTTCCCGGCGTCCGAAGACACCCCCGCTGCACAGTCGCGGCGCGCGTAGCAACGATTTTGCTGCAATGCAAGGCGGGGGGTGGGGAGACTGCCCGCTATCTCTCGTCCGTTTGCCTCGCGCTTGTCGAAGGGCCGTCCTTCCTTCAAAGGTTGAAAGAAAGAAGAACGGTGGTTGACCTACGGTCGCCTGGCGGCCCGACAAGCCCGGCACGAACGGAAGAGAGGTGCAGCCCATGGGTGAAATGATTCGCATGACAATGGATGATGGCGCCGAGATCGCCGTCTATCATGTGCAGCCGGAGGGCGACCGCCGGGGCGGGCTGGTGCTGATCCAGGAAATTTTCGGGGTTACCGACCATATCCGCGAGCTCTGCGACGAATATGCCGCCGATGGCTATGAGGTGCTGTCACCCGCGCTGTTCGACCGCGAGCATCCGGGGTTCGAGAGCGACTATTCGGGGCCGCAGTTCGAGCGCGCGGTCGAGCTCGCTCGCAAGCTCCATCCGTTCGAGCAGAGCCTCAAGGATGCGCAGACGTGCATCGATGCACTGAAGGGAAGGGGACCGGTATTCATCACCGGCTATTGTTACGGCGGGTCGGTCGCGTGGCGGATGGCGCAGATCAGCCCCGACCTCTCGGCCTCATCCTCCTATTACGGCAGCCTCGTCCCGACGATGTTCAAGGACGAGGCCCCGGCCTGCGCCACCATCGCCCATTTCGGCCGCTTCGATGCCGGCATTCCGATGGAGGGTGTCGAGGCGCTGATCGCGAAAGACCACCCGACCGCGCAAATCTTCGTCTACGAGGCCGGGCATGGTTTCAACAGCGACCGGCGCAAGGATTATCACGAACCGAGCGCCGATCTGGCACGCGAGCGGACGCTGATGCTGTTCAAGGCGTGCGGGGGCTAAGGCGATGGCGCCCGCAACCGACCGGAGCCGGTCCCAGGCGCGGTGAGCAATTCAAAGCGCGGCGGTCAAATCGGCCAGATGCCGCCGCAGCGCCGGGAACTGGTCGTCCTTTGTGATCCCCAGCCGCACGATCGTCACGCGCTGCGAGGGCGAGACGATGATATATTGCCCCTGATGGCCGATGCAGGCGAACAGGTCGTTGGGGCCGCGGTCGGGCCATAGCGCCTCGTCGGCGCCCGTGGGCCGGCGCCGGTTCAGCCAGATGTGCCCGCCATAGCCCGCGTCCCCGGGCGAGGGCGACAGCATGAAACGCATCCAGGTTTCGGGCAGCAGCCGCTGGCCGCCCGCGACGCCATGGTTGCGTAAAAACTCGCCGAACTTCGCATAGTCGCGCGCGGTCGCGTGCATGATCGAACCGCCGATCATCGTGCCCTTGGCGTCGAACTCGGGCGTCAGGCTGGTCATGCCGAGCGGTTCGGCGAGCCGTCCCGCGATGAACTCGCGCATCGCCTCGCGTCGCGCCTCGGGATTTTGCGACGGGGTCAGCGTGTCGGTCAATATGTCGGACAGGATGACGCTGGTCGCCGAACTATAATTGAAAAGCTCGCCCGGCCGCGCCGCCGCGGGCTTGGCCTCGGCAAAGGCGGCCATGTCTCCGGCGCCGGCGCCGAAGAGCATTTCGACCGTGTCGCCCTTCCACACCGGATCGCCATTTTCGACATGCTCGAGCCCCGAGGCCATGTGGAGCAGGTGGCGCAGGCTGATCGTCCCGCGCGGGTCGCCGCTGCGTTCCCACCCGCTGACCGGCGCGGGCGCGTCGAGCGACAATTGCCCGTCGGCGACAAGAAATCCGGTAAGGACGGCGGTGATGCTCTTTGCCATCGACCAGCTGATCAGCTTTGAATCGGGGCCGAAGCCCTCGCCATATCGTTCGTAGACCGGCTGGCCGTCGCGCAGCACATAGAGCGCGCGCGTCTCGCCCACGTCGTCGGCGTCGTCGAACAGCGCGTCGGCCTTTGCCTTGATCGCGGGGTCGAGCGCCGGGAGCGCGGGCGACGCATCGACCGGCGTGATCTCGTCGAGCGACACGCCAAGCCGGGGGGCGGGTGCGCCGGGTGCGATACCTCCCTGCCCGGCGGCCTGTCCCAGCGACCAGCCGCCGAGAAGGAGCAGCGCCGCACTTGCCAGCATGGCTTTTTTCGTGATCATGGCGCCGGTGACTAACACCAACCCGCCCGAGACGGCAACGCCCGACCGCCAGCCGTCGGCGCCGCCCCCCGAAGTTCCCCCGCACCTGCGCGGCCGCAAGCGTCGCGACGGCAAGAGCGGCGGGAGCCTGCCATGGGCAATCGGCTTTGGCGTCCTGCTGGCGATTTTCCTCGTCTGGAAATTCCCCGCGTTCAAGGCGCAGGCCGAGCTGGGATCGGCCTATGCCGCGCGCGTCGGCTGTTCGTGCCGCTATGTGCAGGGGCGCAATCTCGAAAGCTGCCAGACCGATTTCGAACCCGGCATGGAAATGGTCTCGCTGAGCGACGACCCGGCGACGAAGACCGTGACCGGCAGCGTGCCCATGCTCGCCTCGCGGAGTGCCCGCTTCGCGGGTGCAAGCGGCTGCCTGATCAATCCGTCGGACTAGCGCCCGACGCGCGCGGCGATCAGGGCGACCGCTGCAGGCAGTCCGAAGACGAACAGCCAGACGACGGCTTCCTCGCCCCAGCCATAGCCCGCGCCGAGCACGCCATAGAGAAGGTTGGCGATCGACACGAGCAGCCACAGCGCGAGGAAAGCACGCGTCGCCCGGGACTTGTCGCGGACGAGCAGGCGCAGCCCGATCAGCAGCCCGAGCGCCGCGATCAGCATGATGGCGGTATGCGACATCGTCTATTCTCCCTGCCCATGATCTCTTCGCCTGGCGCGCTCGAACCGGCCGAGCCACGGCGCCCAGCGCCGCCAGCCGCCATGATAGCTGCCCCATTCCCAGATCGCGGTGAAGACGAGCACCGCGAAGGTCGCGATCCCCAGCGTGACCGGCTGCCAATGACCGAACCACGCCGCGGCGCCGACGCCGAAGAGCGCCGCGGCGCCGATCATGTGCGAGAAGGGCGGCAGCGGTCGGCCCGATGTGGCATGCTT
This sequence comes from Sphingopyxis sp. Geo25, assembly GCF_949769135.1. Taxonomy (NCBI): domain Bacteria; kingdom Pseudomonadati; phylum Pseudomonadota; class Alphaproteobacteria; order Sphingomonadales; family Sphingopyxidaceae; genus Sphingopyxis; species Sphingopyxis sp. Geo25. Next base: position 147,917 of record NZ_CATKOZ010000002.1, read on the forward strand.
GAACCCCATATTGCCGATAAGGAACAGCAGCGGCCCGCCGATCGACACGGCGAGCATCGGAAATTCGATATGTCCGTTCGGGTGCGCGAGCAGCATTTCATCGGCGACCGCCGACACGACCAGCCCCGCGACGATCGGAATATGCCAATAGGTATAAGCGTACCGCGCCAGCAGCCCGGCCGCTTCGGCCGTTTCCATGGCCTGACTGCCGCGCCGCGCGCCGGTGTCGAAATAGAGCCACCACAGCGCCGCGGACCCGAGGAAACAGGTCGCGAAGGCAAGCCAGTGCAGCGGGCTTTGCGGTGTCGTGGCAAAGGTCGCGCCGGTGATCAGCACCCCTTCGCCGAGCGCGATAATGATGAACAGTGCGCAGCGCTCCGCCATATGCGCGCCCGAGATGTCCCAGCTTCCGGCGTCCGACCGGCCGAGCCCGGGAACGCGGAAGAAGGTCGCCGGGCCGGCATAGTCGATCGCGAGCGCCGCCGCCCACAGCAGCATCCGCTGCCCGGGGTCGGCGAGCGCGCCGCCGATCCAGAAGGGCAATGAGAAGAACGACCAGATGATGATGCGGGTGAAGTTGCGCGCCCGCGCGGGGTAAACCCCGTGACTCGCCCAGATCATGTAGAGCGAACGGCCGATCTGCATCGAACAATAGGCTGCGGCGAACAGCCAGCCGGACTTGCCGAAAGCCTGGGGAATCGAACTCGACAGCGCAAGGCCCGCCAGCATCAGCGCGAAGAGCATCAGCCGTACATTGGCGCGCTCCGGGTCGAGCCAGTTCGCGACCCATGTGGTGAAGATCCACACCCACCACACCGCGAACAGCAGCATCAGCGTTTGCAAGGCGCCGAGCCAGCCTAGATGTTCGAGCAGGCCGTGCGACAATTGGGTGATCGCGAAGACGAACACCAGATCGAAGAAAAGTTCGATATTGGTCACCGGCGCATGACCATGGGCGTCGCGGATGCGGAACAGATTTGCCCTAATCGTCACAACTTACCCTCCCGCTCGCAAACGCGCGCCACTCCCCCGGTGACATAGCAAGCTTGCGGCGAAAGACAGCACAGAGATGGGCATGGCTCGAAAAGCCGGTGGCGAAGGCGATCTCGGCGATCGAGAGCGGCCGGTTGGCGAGAAACCAGCAGGCACGCCGCAATCGCTGATGCAGCACATATTGCGCGGGGGTCCGGCCGGTGGCGCGCGCAAAATTGCTGATCAGGCTGTTGACCGACATGCCGGTCTCTGCCGCCATATCCTCGACCGTGATCTGGATTTCGAGCTGCGTCTGGATCGACGCCATCAGCCCGTCGATGCGGCGCAGAAGCGCCTGCGGCAAGGGCAGTGCGATGTTTCGCGCCAGTGCCTCCGCCAGTACCGCGACCAGCGTGTCGGCGGCTTTGGTGTCACCGGCCAGCAGTTTGCGGACGAGGACCGTCATTTGCGGATCCCGATGCGCGGCGATCGCCCGCGCCCCGCCGGGGACCGCAAGCCGCGCGGCCGGAATCTCGATGTGGATCGACCGCGCCGTTCCACCCTTGGCCGTGGCCTTGAACCGTCGGCCGGCCGGCACGAACCATATCTCGTCGGGCAACGGATCCCCCAGCGCGGTGCGATGACCGTCGAGCCAGGTTTCGAGCCAGTGATAGCTGCCAGCGTCGTGAAGGATCAGCATATGGACGTCGCGCTCGACCGTCCAGCTGGCCGGGCCATCGATCGTGTCGGTGATCGAGGCGACCTTGAGTCCTCCCACATCCATGGCGCGAATATGGCAAAGGTGGGAGAATCTGAAAGCCTGCAATAGAGGCGAAACTTATGGTTAACTCGCGCCCGGCTTTTTCGGTCGCCTGATTTGACGAATTGCGGACCACCCGCAGAACCGACCCCTCCCGGCAGGCGGCGGCACCCCTGCCGCCTGCCAACTTTTTTCCAGGTATTCAAGGGTTTGGTGCCGGTGGCGGGTCACCCGTTGACCAGAAAATCGTCCATCGCCGCGTTGACCGCATCGGGGGCTTCCCACGGCACGAAATGGCCGCAGCCCGGAACCTTCACGATCGACACATCCGGGACCAGTTCCTCCATCCCGTCGAGGTTGCACGCGGGCAGCGCAACGTCGTCGAGCGCCCAGACCACCAGGGTCGGGATCGTAAGTTTCGGGAAGGGCGCCGCGGGCGGTTCGGCATAGGGCTCGTCCATCGCGGGCACGGCCATCGGCGAACCGCGATACCAGTTGATCATCGCGCGGCAGGCGTCGCGGTCCTCCCAATCCTTGAGCAGCCGCGCGATCTCGTCGGGCGGCTGGATGCCGCCGCTCGGCACCCGGTCTGCGAAGGCGTGCGCCAGGATACCGGCGATGCCATGCTCCTCGATGATCGCGTCGCTCGCAGGGTCGCGGAAGGTTCGGATATACTGGCTGGCCGCGCGCTGTTCGGGGTTGGCGAGCAGCAGGCGCTGGAAGATCGCGGGATGCGGCGCGTTGGCGATCACCGCGCGCGTCACGCGTCCAGCCCATCCCGGATGCAGCCCGCCCGGCTGTCCGCCGAGCGCGACCCCCCAGGCGATCGCCCCGCCCCAGTCGTGCCCGACGATCGTGAAAGTCCCGACGCCCAGCGCGTCCGCCAGCGCGAAGACGTCGGCGATCAGCTTGTCGGGCGTGTAGGATTCGGCGTCCTGCGGCTTCGACGACCCGCGATAGCCGCGCTGGTCGGGCGCGATGCAGCGAAAGCGGTTCGCGAAATGCGGCAGCTGAAAGCGCCACGTGCGGTGCGATTCGGGGAAGCCATGGAGAAAGACCAGCGCCGGCGCATCGCGTGGCCCGACATCGACGACGTCGAGTTCGACGCCCGTCGAAAGCCTCACCCGCTGCTGCTCGAAATCACCGATCATGCATCGCTCCTTTGGTTTCGTTTCGAAACCAGATGTGGCGGCGATCGGCGCGGCTGGCAAGCGGCAACGGGTGATGGCGCTGGTGGGGCGGCGGCTGGTGTCGGTCGTCAGCTGCCCTGTAATTCCCCACCCAGCGCACCATATTTCGCCTCGAACCCGGCCTTGTCGCCGCGGGCGAGATAGCCGGCCTGGTCGACGATCGCATCGCGCGCGATGCGCCCCTGGAAGGCGCCGAGCTGTGGGTCGATGACCGCGACGTCGGCGTCGGTCCAGTCGGCGATCTGCTGAAAGCGGGTTACGCCGAGGCCGTTCAGCAGCGCGACCATCTTGGGGCCGACGCCCTTCAGCAGTTGCAGATTGTCGGCCTTGGCCGCCGGTGCGGGGGCCGGTTCCGGCGCAGGCTGCGGCTCGCGCGTGGGTTCGGGAGCGGGCTCGGGTTCGGGAGCGAGCGGCGTCTCGGCGACGGGCTCGGGTACCGGTGGAGGAGGCGGAGGAGGGGCGGCGACGGGCGCGGGCGCCGGTTCCTTCGGTTTGAAGCGCGCCGGCTCGGCGGCGATAATCTCGGGCTTCACCGCTTCGAGCGGTTTCTTCGGTTCGTCGGACGGCGCGATCGGGGTCTCGATCTCTTCGGCCTTGTTGCGCCCAAAGAGCCACCACAGCAGCACGACCGCGACGACCAGTCCGACGACTGCGATGATCCAATTTTCCTGAAGCCACGCCATGACGATCTCCCTGTAATGTGGTCAGCCTATGCGGACGCGTCAGCGCCGTCCAGCGCGGCCTATTCCGACTCGCGCGCGACTTCGCGCCAGCCGATATCGCGGCGGCAGAAGCCGCCCGGGAAATCGAGTTTGTCGACCGCGGCATAGGCGCGCGCCTGCGCCTCGGTGACGCTCTTGCCAGTCGCGGTGACGTTGAGGACGCGGCCGCCGGCGGCGACGAGCGTCCGGTCCTCGCGCGCGGTGCCGGCGTGGAAGACGCGCACGCCGCCCGCTTCGGCGTCGGCGATGCGGCGGATCGCGCCGCCCTTGTCGGGGGTGCCCGGATAGCCGTTCGCCGCCATGACGACGGCGAGGGCATAGTCGTGCGAGAAGGTCGGGGTGTGGGCGGTCGCGAGTGTCCCGGTCGCGGCGGCGTGAAGCAAGGCGGCGAAGTCGCCCTTGAAGCGCATCATCAGCACCTGGCATTCGGGGTCGCCGAAGCGGCAATTATATTCGATGAGCTTCGGACCTTCGCCGGTCAGCATCAGCCCCGCGAAGAGCACGCCGACGTACGGCGTACCCTCGGCAGCGAGCCTCGCCACCGTCGGGCGGACGATGCGGTCCATGACCTGCGATTCGAGCTCGGCGGTGAGCACCGGCGCGGGGCTGTACGCGCCCATGCCGCCGGTGTTCGGGCCAACATCGCCGTCGCCGACGCGCTTGTGGTCCTGCGCGCTGCCGAAGGCGATCACGTCCTTGCCGTCGGAGAGCGCGAAGAAGCTCGCTTCCTCGCCGATCATATACTCCTCGATCACCACCTCGGCGCCGGCGCTGCCGAAGGCGCCGTCGAACATCTCCTCGATCGCGGCTTCGGCATCTTCGCGCGTTTCGGCGATGATCACGCCCTTGCCCGCGGCGAGGCCGTCGGCCTTGATCACGACGGGGATCGCGAAGCCTTCGAGCGCCGCGAGCGCTTCCTCGGCCGATGTGCAGCGGACATAGCCCGCGGTCGGGATGCCGGCGCGCGCGCACAGATCCTTGGTAAAGCCCTTCGATCCTTCGAGGCGCGCGGCGGCGGCACCGGGGCCGAAAGCGGGAATGCCGATCTCGCGGAGGCGATCGGCAAGCCCCGCGACGAGCGGCGCTTCGGGCCCGACGACGACGAAGTCGATCGCATGCGCCTTCACGAAGGCGATCAGCCCATCGAGGTCATCGGCGGCAATCGGCACGCATTCGGCGTGGAGTTCGATTCCGGGGTTGCCGGGCGCGGCATAGAGCTTGGCGCAACTCGGCGATTGTGCCAGTTGCCACGCTAACGCATGTTCGCGGCCCCCAGAGCCCACCAGCAGGATATTCATGTCAGTCCCTTTTCCCGATCCGGCGTCCGACGATGGCACCGAAGCGCGGCTGTTAGCCGAGGCTTCGCCGGGGGACAATGCGCCCGATATGACCGTCAGCCAATTGTCGGCAGCGATCAAGCGGACAGTCGAGGATGGTTTTTCCCGTGTCCGCGTCCGCGGCGAACTGTCGGGCGCGAAACGCGCCGCATCGGGGCACTTCTACGCGGCGCTGAAGGACGAAAATGCGCTGATCGACATGGTGATGTGGAAGGGGCAGGCGGCGCGCCTTGCTTTTCGCCCCGAAGACGGGATCGAGGTGATCGCGACCGGCAAGCTCACCACTTACCCGGGGCGCTCGAAATATCAGCTCGTCGTCGACACGCTGGAAATTGCGGGCGAGGGCGCGCTGATGCTGCTCTTCGAGAAATTGAAGGCGCGGCTCGGCGGTGAGGGGCTGTTCGACCGCGAGCGCAAGCAGCTGCTCCCCTATCTGCCAGAGGTGATCGGGGTCGTGACCTCGCCGACCGGCGCGGTGATCCGCGACATTCTCCACCGCCTCGCCGATCGCTGCCCGACGCGCGTGATCGTGTGGCCGGTACTGGTGCAGGGCGAGGGCGCGGCCGCGCAGGTCGCGAATGCGGTGCGCGGGTTCGACGCACTTGCCCCCGGCGGGCCGGTGCCGCGCCCCGACCTCGTGATCGTCGCGCGCGGCGGCGGGTCGATCGAGGATCTGTGGGCGTTCAACGAAGAGGTCGTCGTGCGCGCGATCGCCGATTGCCGCATCGCGACGATCAGTGCCGTGGGGCACGAGACCGACGTGACGCTCGCCGACTATGTCGCCGACGTCCGCGCGCCGACGCCGACCGCGGCCGCCGAAATGGCGGTGCCTGTCCGCGCCGAACTGCAGGCGCAGCTTGCGACTTGGAACGGGCGGATCATCGGCGCGGCGAACCGCCAGCACGCGCTGCGCGGCGAACGGCTCGCGGCGCTGGCGCGGCATTTGCCGAAGCGCGAGGCGCTTTATGCGCCGCAGCGTCAGCGGCTCGACGACAATGGCGACCGGCTCGACCGCGCGCAGCGGCACCGGCTCGCGGTGACCGGCGAGCGGCTCGCGACGCGCGCGGGGGCGCTGCGGCCCGCACTGCTGACGCGGACATGGGACCGCGAGCGCGCGAAGCTCGAAGGGCTCGGACGGCTGCTGACCTCGCTCGATCCGCGCGCGCTCCTGTCGCGCGGCTATGCCATGGTGCGCGATACCGGGGGTGCGATCGTGACCACCGCGACCAAGGCGCGCGATGCGGGCCATCTGCGCCTGATCTTCGCCGATGGCGAAGTGCCGGTCGCGGCAATCGATGGCGATGCGCCGCCACCGCCGAAGCCTGCGCGAAAACCCGCGCCTCCGCACGGAGCGTCGCCGGGGCGGGGGCAGGGCGAGCTGTTCTGATCGGGCGCGGGGGTGGCCGAACGCCGCATCGATGCTATATCGACGGTGATACGAGAAGATTTACGGAATGGACCCATGTTGATCGCCAGCAGCAACCGCCTCGCCCGCCTGCACTATGGACCGAACGGGTTTCGCGTCCTGTCGCCCGGCGACCATGTGCTCTGCGCGGTGAGCGGCGTGCCGATCGCGCTCGACGAATTGCGTTACTGGTCGGTCGCGCGGCAGGAGCCCTATGCGACCGCCGCCCTTTCGGTGCAGGCCGCGCTCGAACATAAGGTATGAGGCCGTCGAGATTTGGACCGTGGCCGATGGTCGCGGTGCCGCTGCTTGTCATTGCCGCAGGCTGTGTTCCTTCATCCGAGGCGCCCGCAAGGCCCACGCCGTCGCCCGTCACGAGCGCTCCGGTCGCAGTCGCGCCGCCGCCGCCCGCCGAACCGGTTCGCGCCGATTTCACGCTGCGGGGCGTTCCCGAACAGGGCGCGGTCATCGTCGGGCGGGCGCCGAGCGCCACGCAGGCGTTGACGCTGGACGGCGCGCCGGTGCCGCTGGCGGCCGATGGCGGCTTCCTGATCGCCTTCGATCGCGATGCCGGACCCTCGGCGCGCCTCGTCGCGACGCTGGCGAGAGGCCGCACGGTTGAACGCACGCTGAGCATCGCGCAAGGGAGCTGGCGGATCGAGACGATCAACGCGCCCTATCGCGGCAGCGCGTCGAGCGATGCCGAATTCGAACGCCGCCGCCCCGCCGAACTGGCGCAGATCGCCGCGGCGCGCGCGACGCCGGTGCGTTCCGATGGCTGGCGGCAGGCGTTCCGCTGGCCGGTGACCGGGCGCCTGTCGGGCCTTTTCGGGTCGCAGCGCGTCTATCAGGGCAAGCCCGGCGCCTATCACAGCGGCACCGACGTCGCGGTGCCCGCGGGGACGCCCTTCGTCGCGCCCGCCGACGGCGTGGTGACGCTCGCCGCGTCCTCGCCCTTCACGCTCGAGGGCAATCTGCTGATCGTCGATCATGGCATGGGGCTGTCGAGCGCCTTTCTTCACTGCCAGCGGCTCGACGTGAAGGTCGGCGACCATGTGGTGCAGGGGCAACAGCTCGGCACGGTCGGGCAGACCGGACGCGCGACGGGCCCGCATATGCACTGGGGCCTGAAATGGCGCGATGCGCGGCTCGACCCTGGCAAGCTGGCTGGCCCGATGCGGCCCTGACCGCCGTTCGCGGGGGTTCGTTGTAATTTTATTGCGCGTCTTGGCGCAGCTTTATTCGATTTTTCCGCACTGCCGGGCGCCATGTTGCAAATTCGTCACAATGACCGGCGAAACGGCCACGCGCGCCGGGAATTCCCTTTACTCCAGATGAACGAAAGATCATCCCGCTCCGATCAGGGTGCGTTCGTCATGCGTTTTTGACGCCGATTTTTCGCATTCGGGTATCGTAACCAACTCAGTAGCAAGGGACTGCAACTGTGAAGAAAACCCATTTTTCCGCACTGCGGCTGGGCGCTGCCCCGCTCGTTCTCGGCGTCGGCCTGCTGGCCGCTGCGCCGGCGATGGCGCAGGACGCGCAGGGAAGCGAAGACAGCGCAACCTCGGGTGACGAAATCATCGTCACCGGTACGCGTATTCCCCAGGCCAATCTCGAATCGGCCGCTCCCATCACCGTCGTCAGCAGCGAAGACATCAAGTTGCAGGGCACGACCCGCGTCGAAGACCTGCTGAACTCGCTGCCGTCGGTGTTCGCGAGCCAGAACTCGACGACCGCCAACGGTTCGGACGGCACCGCGTCGGTCGACCTTCGCGGCCTCGGCACCACCCGTACCCTCAGCCTCGTCAACGGCCGCCGCCTGCTTCCGGGCGACCCGAGCCCGTCGAGCGGTTCGGCCGCCGACATCAACATCATCCCGGCCGCGCTGCTGAAGAACGTCCAGGTCCTGACCGGCGGCGCCTCGGCGACCTACGGTGCGGACGCTGTTGCCGGCGTCGTCAACTTCGTGATGGACACCGACTTCACGGGCTTCCGCGTCGACGCGCAGTACAGCCTGTTCCAGCACAACAACCGCAACAAGTTCCTGCCCCCGCTGCTCGATCGCCGCGGCTTCGGCTATCCGCGCGGCAGCACCGCCGATGGCGGCACGATCGACGTCACCGCGACCTTCGGTGCGGCGTTCGACGACGGCCGCGGCCACATCGTCGCCTATGCCGGCTATCGCAAGGCGAACGAAATCACGCAGGCCAAGCGCGACTACAGCTCGTGCGTGCTGCAGAACAGCGGCGGCGGTGCCCCGCAGTGCGGCGGCTCGCTGACCAACTCGGCGGGTACGGCGATCCTGTTCGACCCGACGCTCAACACGGCGTCGTCGACGGTGTACAGCTTCCTGCCGGGCGGCGGGTTCGAAAACACCACGTCGCGGTACAACTTCGCGCCGACGAACCACTATCAGCGCCCCGACGAACGCTATACCGCGGGCCTGTTCGCGAACTATGAGATCAACGAGTCGATCAAGCCGTATCTCGAGTTCATGTTCATGGACGACCGCACGGTCGCCCAGATCGCCCCGTCGGGCAACTTCGGCAACACGCTGACGATCAACTGCGACAACGCGCTGATGTCGGCCGCCCAGCGCGCCATCATCTGCGCCAATCCCAACCTGATCAACGGTTATATCGGCAACTTCCCGACCGCGGTTGCGGCGCCGTACAACCCGACCCCGGGTGCGGCTCCGCTGGTGTTCACCGACACGCTCGGCAACACCTACAACCAGGCGTTCCTGCAGGTGCTTCGCCGCAACGTCGAAGGCGGTCCGCGCCAGAACGACCTGCAGCACACCAACTATCGTGCGGTGATCGGGACGAAGGGCGACCTCGGCAAGGCCTGGTCGTACGACACCTATTACCAATATGGCCGTTCGAACTACACGCAGGTCTATTCGAACGAATTCTCGGTTGCCCGTCTCGGCCGCGCGCTGAACGTGATCGACGATCCGCGCACCGCGGCGTTCGACCCCGTCTGCCGCTCGGTCATCGACGGCAGCGATCCGAACTGCGTCCCCTACAACATCTTCAACGGTGCAGGCGGGGCAAGCGCGGCTTCGGTCAACTATCTGTCGGCGACCGGCTTCCAGAAGGGCTATACGTCCGAACAAGTCGCCAACGCGTCGCTGACCGGCCAGCTTGGCGAATATGGCATCACCTCGCCGTGGGCGACCGATGGCGTCGGCGTCAACCTGGGCTTCGAGTGGCGCAAGGAATCGCTCGACCTGCAGACCGACAATGCTTTCCAGACCGGCGATCTCACCGGCCAGGGCGGCGCGACGCTGCCGCTGTCGGGCAGCTTCCGGGTCTATGAATTCTTTGCCGAGACCCAGATGCCGATCATCCAGGACAGCTTCATCTATGAGCTGACCTTCAGCGGCGGTTATCGCAAGTCGTGGTACAAGACGAGCGCCGACCGCAAGTATGACACCGACACGTACAAGCTGCAGCTCGAATTCGCGCCGATCCGCGACATTCGTCTCCGCGGCCAGTACAACCGTGCGGTGCGTGCGCCGAACATCCAGGAGCTGTTCGCCACCCCGACCGTCGGCCTTGCCGGTTCGAGCGATCCGTGCGCCGGTACGCCGGTCACCGCGACCGACTATGGCTGTATCGCGCAGGGTCTCGCGGTGGGTCAGGGCACCACGCCGAACCCGGCCGGCCAGTATAACGGCCTGCTTGGCGGCAACCCCGACCTGACGCCGGAAAAGGCGACGACGAAGACCTTCGGCGTCGTCCTGCAGCCGAGCTTCCTGCCGCGCTTCTCGCTGACCGTCGACTATTTCGACATCAAGCTGAAGGATGCGATCCAGCCGCCGGCACAGGATGCGATCCTGAAGGATTGTACGCTGAACGCCACCGCGACGTTCACGCCCTTCTCGTGCAGCCTGATCAACCGCGACGCGGCGGGTTCGCTGTGGCTGACCCCGGGCGGCTATGTCGACAACACGCCGTCGAACCTCGGTAAGGTCCGCACCAAGGGCATCGAAATCAACAGCGCGTACAGCCATGAAATTGGCGATTTCGGCACGCTGTCGATGAGCTTCATCGGTACCTATCTCGACAAGTATCGCGTCGATAACGGCATCACCGAAGCCTATGACTGCGCCGGCCTCTATGGTCCGGTGTGCTCGGGCGGCGGCACGACCGCCGGCGGTTCGATGCTGCCGAAGTGGCGCCACAAGCTGCGCACGACGCTGCAGACCGCAGGCGGCATCGGCGTTTCGCTCCAGTGGCGCTTCATCGGCAAGGTCAAGGCCGAAACGTTGGACGACAGCCAGTCGCTGGCCGGCGATTTCAACTTCGATCCGGGTCTGCACATCAAGTCGTACAGCTACTTCGACCTCGCGGGCACCTTCGCGATCGGCGACAGCTATACGTTCCGTCTTGGTGTGAACAACATCTTCGACAAGCAGCCGCCGTTCGTCACCTCGGGTAGCGCTATCCGTGACGGTTCGAACCTTTGCCCGACCGGGCCTTGTAACGGCAACACCTACCCGGGCACCTACGATGCCCTCGGTCGGTATCTCTACGCGGGCGTGACGCTGGACTTTTAAGGTCCGGAATTCGTCCTAAGATAGGGGGCGGCGGGTCGCAGGACCGGCCGCCCCTTTTTTTGATTCGAACCGGTGGACCAAGACGAGATGCTCGATTCCAGAACTGCCGACGCGCTGCGACAAGCCGTGGGCGCCGCCCGTTCCGGCGACGTCGCGCGCGCGAAACTGCTTGCCGAGGACGCCTTGTCCGAAGGCGGCGACAAGGCCGCGCTCAACGCCTTTCTCGGCATGTTGCAAGCGCGCTCGGGCGACCTCGCCGCGGCGGCGCGCCATTTGCAGGCGGCGCACGAAGCCCGCCCGACCGACACGACGATCGCATGCAACCTGATCGCGGTGCTGATCGAGAAGGGCGACCTTGCCGCGGCGCTGGCGGTCGCGACGGCCGACCTCGCCAAGACCGATCCGACCTTGCGCATCGCGCGCTATCGCGGCTTCGTCGCGCAATCGCTCGAGGATTTTCCGACCGCGGTCGAGGCCTATGAGCATGTCGTCGCGGGCGAGCCCGGCGATTTCGAAAGCTGGAACAATCTCGGCAATGCGCGGTCGGCGATCGGCGACCTTGAGGGCAGCGTGACCGCGCTCGAAAAGGCGATGGCGCTCAACCCGCACGCCCCGCCGACGCGCCTGAATCTCGCCGTCGCGCTGCGCTCGGTCGGCCGCGTAGAAGAGGCCGAAGCGCTGCTGCGCCGGACGTCGGAGGAATTTCCCGACGACGCGCGCGCGCTGCACGAGCTGTATGTGCAGTACAAGAAGGAGGGGAAGCAGGACGAGGCGATGGCGGCGCTCGAAGCCGCAATTGTCCGCGATCCCGAGAATGCCAATCTCCAGCTCAAGTTTGGCGTCGAATGCGGATTGATCAATCGCGTCGACGAGGCCGAACAGGCGTTTCGCAAGGTGCTCGATCTCGACCCGACGGTGGTCGATGCCTATGTCGGGCTGACCGTCCAGTTCGAGCACAGCAACCGCGAGGAGGAGTTCGCGCCGCTGATTGCGCGCGCCGAGGCGCATGGCATCGACGAAGGCACGCTCGCCTTCATGCGCGCGTTTGAATTTCGCCGTGCGAAGCGTTTCGACGAGGCGCTGGCCAGTCTCGCGCTGGTGCCGCCCGACCTTCAGCGCGAGCGCACGACGCATTTGCGCGGACAGCTTCTCGACCGGCTGGGCCGCGTCGACGAAGCCTTTGAGGCGTTCAGCGAGACGAACCGCCTGCATCAGGAATCGCAGACCAATCCGCTCGAGCGCTCGGCCGAGCTTCGCGCGCAGGTGCGCGACGACCTGGCTTTCATGACCCACGAATGGGCGGCAAGCTGGCCCGCTGTCGAGGGCGGGGACGAACGGCCCGATCCGGTCTTCCTGCTCGGCTTCCCGCGCTCGGGGACCACCCTGCTCGACACCATCCTGATGGGACATCCGGACACCGTGGTGCTCGAGGAACAGCCGCCGCTGAACCTCACCGAAAAACATGTCGGCGGGACGGCCGCGATCCCGGGGCTCGACGCGGCTGCTGTGGCCGACGCACGGCGTTTCTATTGGGACGAGATCGCCAAAGTCGCACCCGAGCCGATCGCGCCGGGCAAGATGCTGATCGACAAGTCGCCGCTGTTCCTGACCAAGGCGGTGCTGATCCAGCGCCTGTTCCCGAACGCGCGCTTCATCCTCGCGCTCAGGCATCCGTGTGACGTGCTGCTGAGCTGCTTCATGAGCAATTTCCGGCTCAACAACGCGATGTCGAACTTTCTGCGGCTGGAGGATGCGGCCGAATTCTACGACCTCACCTTTTCGCACTGGGAGCGCGCGAACGCGCTGTTCCCGCTCAAGGTCCACACGATCGTCTATGAGCGGCTGGTCGAGGATGTCGGCGCCGAAGTGCGGCCGCTGTTCGACTTCCTCGGGCTCGAATGGCGCGACGAGGTGCTCGACCACCAGGCGACCGCGAAGAAGCGCGGGCTGATCACCACCGCAAGCTATGCGCAGGTCGTCGAGCCGATCTACAAGCGCGCCGCCGGGCGATGGGAGGGCTATCGCAAGCATCTGGAGCCGATCTTCCCGATCCTCGAGCCGTGGGTCCGAAAATTCGGATACAGCCTGTGAGCGCCGACCGCGCCGCGCTGGTCGCCGAAGCCGATCGCGCGCTCGCGGCACAGGATTTCGCGCGCGCCGCCGCGCTGCTCGAACAATCGCTCGCGATGGGCGAGGATTTTCCGGTGTTGCTCCGGCTCGCAGGGACGCACCGCGCGGCCGGACGTCCGCGCGTCGCGCTCGATGCGGTGCATCGCGCGCTGACGCTCGCGCCGCTCGACTTCACCGCGCTGATGATGCGTGCGAGCCTGCTCGACCGGATCGGCGATCCCGGCGCGGGCGAGGCGTGGGGGCATGCGATCGCGCAGAAGCCCGCGGATGCCTTGCCGCCGCAGCTCGCTGCCGTGCTGGCCGAGGGCGAGCGCAAACATGCGGCGTGGCTCGACACCAAGGAGGCGCATTGGGCGGCGCGGACGACGGAGGCCGAAAGCCGTGCCGATGCCGAAGAGCGTGCGCGGATCGCGCGCTTTCGCAGCAATGCGCTGCGCCGGACGCGCGTCTATCACAGCGAACCGACGCATTTCCATTTTCCGGGGCTTGCCGAGCGCGAATTTCATCCGCGCAGCCTTTTCCCCTGGCTCGCCGAGATCGAGGCCGCGACCGACACGATCGCGGCGGAACTGGCCGCGGTGATGGCGGCCGAGCGCGCCGAGCTCGTCCCCTATGTCCAATATGCGGCGCACCAGCCGCTCGCGCAGTGGCGGGCGCTCAACCACAATCCCGACTGGACGGCGATCCACCTGTGGCGGAACGGCCGCCGGATCGAGGCGAACGCGCGCCACTGCCCGCGGACGATGGAACTGCTGGGGCTGGTCGACCAGCCCGAGATCGCGGGGGCGTCGCCCAACGCGCTGTTTTCGCTGCTCGCGCCGGGCACCGCGATCCCGCCGCACGTCGGCTACAACAACACGCGCCTTGTCTGCCACCTGCCGCTCGTCGTACCGGATGGCTGCTGGTTCCGCGTCGGCGCCGAGACGCGCGACTGGGAGCGCGGGCAGGCGTTCGTCTTCGACGACACGATCGAGCATGAGGCGATGAACCCGAGCGAGCAGTTGCGCGTCGTTTTCATCTTCGACCTCTGGCACCCCGATCTCCGCCCTGCGGAGCGCGCGGCGGTCGCGGCGATGATCGGCAGTGCGCCCGACGCCGTGCCGGAGAGCCTGTGAGCTTTGCCGCGCGACTTGCCGCGGCGCGGCGCGGGCAGGCCGACGTCGATGACATCGCCGATCTTGCACGGCTGGCGCTCGACGAGGGCGAGGAGGAACAGGCGTTGCCGCTCGTCCTCGCTGCCGCGTCGCGGGCCGATACCGCGCGGCTGTGGCAATGGGCGGGGCTGTTGCAGCGCGGGCTCGACGCGCACGCCGATGCGATCGACAGTTTCGCGAAGGCGGCGCGACTGGCGCCGGACGATGCGAGCATTGCGCACGGCCGCGCGTGGGTTGCCTTCGAGGCGGGGCTCGACGCGGTGTCGTTATTCGAGGCGGCCGAGCGGCTGGGGCCACCGAACGGCGATGTGCTGATCGGCCTTGCCGCGGCGCGCTGGGCGGCGGGTCAGGGCGAGGCGGCCGAGGCCGCGCTCGACGCGATCGTGGCGCAGGTGCCGCTGTGGCTGCAAGGCCATATGCAGCTCGCGCAGCTGCGTGCGCTGATGGGACGGCGCGAGGCGGCGACCGCGTCGTTCGAACGCGCGCTGGCGCAGGAGCCGGCGTCGCTGCCGCTCTGGCGCGGCCTGCTCGACCTACACCTCCAGCGCGAGGATCATACGGCGCAAGTCGAGGTCGTCGCGCGCGCCGTGGCGGCGGGCGTCGCCGAAGCCGATGTTGCCGACCACGCCGCGATCGCCGCCGCCGAGCTGGGGCAGGCCGATCGCGCCGACCGGCTGTTCGAGGCGCTACCGGGCGAAGCGATGCGGATCGGGACGCGGATATGGCGGGTCCGCTACCTCTTGCGCAGCGGGCGGTTCACGCAAGCCGGGCCGATGGTCGACGCCGAGATCGAGGCAGGCGGTGCGCGGCGCGCGGCAGTCTGGCCCTATGCACTGCTGCTCTGGCGGCTGACCGACGATCCGAGATACGCATGGCTTGGGGGCGATCCCCGCTTCGTGCAGACCTTCGACCTCCGAGACCGGCTGCCGCCGCTGGGCGAGCTGGCGGCGCACCTGCGGACGCTGCACGTCGCGCGGAGCGAATATCTTGACCAGTCGGTGCGCGGTGGGACGCAGACCGACGGTCCGCTGTTCAGCCGGATCGATCCGGTGACGCAGGCGCTCCGCGCCGCGGTGGTCGAGGCGGTCGACGCCTATGTTGCCGCGCTTCCGCCGCCCGACGCGGCGCATCCGCTGCTTGGGGTCCGGCGCGAACGGCGGCGGCGTTTTGCGGGAAGCTGGTCGGTGCGGCTGCGCGGCGCGGGATATCACGAAAACCATGTCCATCCGCAGGGGTGGATCAGTTCGGCGCTCTATGTCGCCTTGCCCGAAAAACGCCCCGGCGATGCGCCCGAGGCGGGCTGGCTGACGCTGGGCGAGCCGCAGGCGGCGCTGGGGCTCGACCTGCCGCCGACCCGGATGGTCGAGCCGGTAGCGGGGCGGCTGGTGCTGTTTCCGTCGTGGATGTGGCACGGGACCAGGCCGTTCGTCGAAGGGGAACGGCTTACCGTCGCCTTCGACGTGGCGCCACCGCGCTGAAACGGTACGAAGAAGGGCACAGGCACCCGTCGCAAATGGCTTGGCCGGACGGCAATCCGCGCATAAGCTGCGCGGCGGAACGATGAAGAAGGTTCAGCCCATGTCCCACGTTCGATCATTGTCGCTCGGTGCCGCGCTGCTCGGTGCTGCGCTCGCGATTCCCGCCGCGGCCGGTGCCGCCGAATCGTCGACGACCGCCAGCAACGGCAAGAAGGCGCTCGACCCCAATGAGGTCGTTTGTCGCAAGCAAGAGGTGCTGGGCAGCCGCCTGAAGTCGGTTCGCGTCTGTCGGACGCGCGCGGAATGGGCCGATGCCCGCAACGAGACGCGCGGCGAAATCGAGCGCGTGCAGGTTCAGCGCGGCGCCATCGGCCAGTAAAAAAAAGGGCGCCCCTCCTCCCGGAGGGACGCCCTCTACCTTATGCCGGTGTCAGTTTCAGCGCGCCGTCGCCTTCGTCGACCCTGATCGTCGAGCCGTCACGGACGTCACCTTTCAGGATCAGGTCGGCGAGCGGGTCTTGCAGATATTTCTGCACCGCGCGCTTCAGCGGCCGTGCGCCATAGACGGGATCATAACCCACCCGGCCGAGCCACGCGCGCGCGGCATCAGTGAGATCGAGCGTGACTTTGCGGTCGTCGAGCAGCTTCTGCACGCGCGCGACCTGGATATCGACGATCCCGCCCATATGCTGCTGCGCGAGACGGTGGAACAGCACGATCTCGTCGAGTCGGTTCAGGAACTCGGGCCGGAAATGCGCGCGCACCACCTCCATCACCGCGGGCTCGGCCTGCTCGACCGGCGCATCGTCGGGCAGCGCCGCGATCGCCTGGCTGCCGAGGTTCGACGTCAGGATGATCAGCGTGTTGGTGAAATCGACCGTGCGGCCCTGCCCGTCGGTCAGGCGCCCGTCGTCGAGCACCTGGAGCAGGATGTTGAACACGTCGCCATGCGCCTTTTCGACCTCGTCGAAGAGCACGACCTGATAGGGGCGGCGGCGGACGGCTTCGGTGAGCACCCCGCCTTCCTCATAGCCGACATAGCCGGGAGGGGCGCCGATCAGCCGCGACACGGCGTGCTTTTCCATGAATTCGGACATGTCGATGCGGACCATCGCATTGTCGTCGTCGAACAGGAACCGCGCGAGCGCCTTGGTGAGCTCGGTCTTGCCAACGCCCGTCGGGCCGAGAAAGAGGAACGAGCCCAGCGGCCGGTTCGGATCCTGCAGCCCGGCGCGCGCGCGGCGAACCGCAGTCGAGACGGCGCGCACCGCCTCGTCCTGGCCGATGACGCGCTTGCCGAGCGTGTCCTCCATGCCCAGCAATTTCTCGCGCTCGCCTTCCATCATCCGGTCGACCGGGATACCGGTCCAGCGGCTGACGACGGCGGCAATGTCGTCGGCGGTGACTTCCTCGCGCAGCATCGCGTTGCCCGCGACGGCCTGTGCCTCCTCGAGCTGTTTTTCGAGGCTCGGGATGGTGCCGTATGACAGCTCGCCTGCCTTCGCGAGGTCGCCGGCGCGCTGCGCCTGATCGAGCGCAGAGCGGGCGGCGTCGAGCTGCTCCTTGATCTTCGCCTCGGCGTGGATCTTGTCCTTTTCGGCCTGCCATTTCTGCGTGAGCGCCGCCGACTGTTCTTCGAGGTTCGCGAGTTCGGCGCGCAGCTTGTCGAGTCGGTCCTTCGACGCCGCATCGCTTTCCTTCGACAGCGCCGCTTCCTCGATCTTCATCTGGATGATGCGGCGATCGAGATTCTCGATCTCCTCGGGCTTCGATTCGACCTCCATGCGGATGCGGCTCGCGGCCTCGTCCATCAGGTCGATCGCCTTATCGGGCAGGAAGCGGTCGGAGATATAGCGGTTCGACAGCGTCGCGGCGGCGACGATCGCGCCGTCGGTGATCCGTACGCCGTGGTGCAGCTCGTATTTTTCCTTGAGTCCGCGCAGGATCGAGATCGAATCCTCGACCGTCGGCTCGCCGACGAACACCGGCTGGAAACGCCGCTGCAACGCGGGATCCTTTTCGACATATTTGCGATATTCGTCGAGCGTCGTCGCGCCGATGCAGTGGAGCTCGCCGCGCGCGAGCGCGGGCTTGAGCAGGTTCGACGCGTCCATCGCGCCGTCCGACTTGCCCGCGCCGACCAGCGTGTGCATCTCGTCGATGAACAGGATAATCTCGCCCTCGGCCGACTTCACTTCGTCAAGCACGCCCTTGAGGCGCTCCTCGAACTCGCCGCGATATTTGGCGCCCGCGATCAGCGCGCCCATGTCGAGCGCGAGCAGACGGCGGTCCTTGAGGCTGTCGGGGACGTCGCCGTTGGCGATCCGCAGCGCAAGGCCTTCGGCGATCGCGGTCTTGCCGACGCCGGGTTCACCGATGAGGACGGGATTGTTCTTGGTCCGGCGTGCAAGAATCTGGACGGTGCGGCGAATCTCCTCGTCGCGGCCGATCACGGGGTCGAGCTTGCCGTCGCGCGCGACTTCGGTGAGGTCGCGCGCATATTTCTTGAGCGCCTCGAAACTGTCCTCGGCGCCCGCGCTGTCGGCGGTGCGGCCGCGGCGCAATTCGTTGATGACGTTGTTGAGCGCGTCGGCCGTCACGCCGGCATCGGCGAGCGCCTTGCCGACCAGGCTGGACGGAGCGAGCACCATCGCCAGAAGCAACCGCTCGACGGTGACATAGCCGTCGCCGGCCTTGGCCGCGAGCTGTTCGGCCTGGTCGAGCAGGCGCACCGCATCATTGTCGAGCCCCGGCGTCGCTTGCGCGCCCGAGCCCGAAACGGCGGGCACCTTGGCAAGCAGCGCGTCGATACCCTGCACCGCACGCGGCACATCGCCGCCGGCGCGCTGGATCAGGCCGGCAGCCATGCCTTCTTTATCTTCGAGCAGCGCCTTGGCGATATGCTCGGGACTGATCCGCTGGTGGTTCATGCGGATCGCGATCGTCTGCGCCGCCTGCAAAAAGCCCTTGGCGCGATCGGTGAATTTTTCGAGGTTCATGTCGAGTAAGCCCCTTTCTCGCCACCAAGATAGTGTTGCCAATTTGCAACACAAGGCCATGGCTTTTCGCGCCGTGAAATTTAGGCCATGAGGTCGGCATCATTGATACCGAATGGAGAAGAAAAGCGGATGCGCAAATTTTTCGTCGGCGTCCTGATCCTGTTCGTGGCGATCCTCGCCGGCCTGGCGCTTTGGGAGCCGCTGACGGCGCAGGCGCCGACGGCGACCGAGTTCAGACCGGCCGACGTACAGATTGCGCGCGACAAATATGGCGTACCGCACATCTTCGGAAAGACCGACGCCGACGTCGCCTATGGCGTCGCTTACGCCCACGCCGAGGATGATTTTGCGACCTTGCAGGAAGTGCTGGCGATGACGCGCGGGCGCGCTGGCGCGATGCTTGGCGAGGATGGCGCGAAGGTCGATTATGCCGCGGCGCTGCTCGATGTGCGGGCGACGACCGCGCGCGACTGGCCGCGGCTTCCGAAGGATGTGCGGGCGCTGTTCACCGCCTATGCGGCGGGGCTCAACCATTATGCGGACAAGCATCACGATGAGGTGCGGCTGTCGGGGCTGTTCCCGGTGACCGGCGAAGATGTCGTCGCGGGCTTCGTGCTACGCTCGCCCTTCTTTTTCGGGCTCGATTCGGTGCTCGGCGGGCTGACCGGCGACAAGCCCATGGGCCGCGAGGGCGGGCCGTCGCTCGATGCGAAGGGCAAGCTGGTGCCGCGCGAACTGACTCCGGTCGGCCGCGATCCCGAGGCCAATGGCTCGAACGGCATCGCGGTGGCGCCGTCGCGCGCGACCGACGGCGCAACGCGGCTCGTCTCGAACTCGCACCAGCCTTGGACGGGCGGGGTCGCCTGGTACGAACTGGTCGTCCATAGCGGCGAGGGCTGGGATTTCGCGGGCGCGAACTTCCCCGGCTCGCCCTATCCCTTTCTCGGGCACAATAAATATCTCGGCTGGACCAACACGGTGAACCGGCCCGACCTGATCGATATCTACAAGCTGGTGCTCGACGAAAGCGGCGAGAAATATCGCTTCGACGGCAAATGGCTGCCGCTTGAGGAAAAGCGCATATGGCTGCGCGTCAAATTTGGACCGCTGGTGATCCCGGTGCCGCGGACGATCTATCGCTCGGTGCAGGGGCCGGTGATCAAGAACGACAAGGGTGCCTTCGCGATCCGCTATGCCGGCATGGATCAGTCGGCGATGGTCACCCAATATTACCGGTTGAACAAGGCGAAGAATTTCGCCGAATGGCGCGCAGCCATGGCGGGGCAGGGCGTACCCGCGACCAATTTCATCTACGCCGATGCGAAGGGCAATATCGGGCTTTTCTACAACGCGATGTTCCCCGATCGGCCCGCAGGTTACAATTGGCGCGGCATCCTGCCGGGCGACACTTCGGCCGACGTCTGGACCAAGACGTTGCCGTTCGACCGCGTCCCCGCGCTGGTCAATCCGCGCTCGGGCTATGTGATGAACGCGAACAACACGCCGTGGGTCGCGGCGGGGCCGGGCGACGAGCTCGATGCCGCCGCCTTTTCGCCGCTGCTCGGGGTCGAAGACGACATGACCAACCGCGCGACGCGTCTGATCACCCTGTTCGAGCAATCGGGCCAGATCGACGAGGCGCGGCTGAAGGCGATCAAGTACGACACCGCCTATGCGAAGACCGGCTACGCGAAGGCGTGGATGGACCGGTTGCTCGCGCTCGATACCAAGGGTGATCGGGCGCTGGCCGAGGCGCAGGGCCTGCTCCGCCATTGGGACTGGAACCTCGACGGCAAGGGCAAGGGCGACGCGCTCGCGCTGATGGTGCTTCGCCCCGCCAACGGCAGCCATTATCAGCGCAAGCCCGATCCCGATCCGCGGCAGGTGCTGAGCGATGCGGTGAATCACCTGCAGGAGCATTTTGCCGGGCTCGATCCCAAGCTCGGTACCGTGCTGCGGCTACGGCATGGCGAGGGCGCGCATCGCATCGACCTGCCGCTCGATGGCGGCAACGATACGGTGCGCGCCTCGACCTTGTGGGACGTCGAACCCGACGGGCGGCTGAAGGTGCGCCACGGCGACAGCTTCATCATGTTCGTGATGTGGGATGCGGCGGGCAAGGTGCGGTCGGAATCGGTCCAGCCCTTCGGCGCGGCGACGACGCGGCCCGATAGCCCGCACTATAACGACCAGGCAAAGCTGTTCGTCCAGCACAAGCTCAAGCCCGTATTGTTCGATCCGGCGGCGCTGAAAGCCAGCGGAGCGCGCTTCTATCGGCCTTGAAAGCCGCGAAGCGCCGTCCTAAACCGCTGATACAGTGCCGTCCGGCACCCCGATCGCGCGTTCGCGCGGCCTTGCTTCAAGAGGAAGTTCATGCCCCGTTTTCCCCGTGCCGCCCTCGTCCTCGCCCTATCGACCTCGCTCGTCGCCGCGGGCCCCGCGCTCGCCAAGGCAAAGGAGGCGAAACCCGCGCCCGTCGCCGACCTCGTGAAGGCGGTCGACATTCCGTATCAGAGCTTCACGCTCGACAATGGCCTGCGCGTCATCGTCCACGAGGATCGCAAGGCGCCCGTCGTCGCGGTGTCGGTCTGGTATCGCGTCGGGTCGAAGCATGAACCCGCGGGCAAGACGGGCTTCGCGCATCTGTTCGAGCATCTGATGTTCAACGGTTCGGAAAATGCGCCGGGCGATTTCTTCGAACCGCTGCAGCAGGTCGGCGCGACCGACAGCAACGGCACGACCAGCTTCGACCGCACCAATTATTTCGAGACGGTGCCGACCGGCGCGCTCGACCGCGCGCTGTTCCTCGAAAGCGACCGCATGGGGCATCTGCTCGGCGCAGTGACGCAGGAGAAGCTCGATAACCAGCGCGGTGTCGTCCAGAACGAGAAGCGCCAGGGCGACAACAATCCCTATGGCCTGCTGCGCTACGAGATTTTCGAGAATCTCTTCCCCAAGGGGCATCCCTATCACCACAGCACGATCGGCTCGATGGCCGACCTCAATTCGGCAAGCCTTGCCGATGTGAAGAAGTGGTTCACCGACAATTACGGCCCGAACAATGCGGTACTCGTCCTCGCGGGCGACGTCGATGTCGCCACTGCAAAGGCCAAAGTGCAGGAATGGTTCGGTGACATCGCGCGCGGACCCGAGGTGAAGGCGCCGCCGGCGTCGGTGCCGACCCTGCCAGCGCCGCTCGCGAAGGAGGTCAAGGATCTGGTGCCCACCACGCGCATCTATCGCATGTGGGCGATCCCGGGGCTGAACGATGCCGAGGCGGTGCCGCTACAGATGGCGGCGGCGGTACTCGGCGGGCTTTCCTCGTCGCGGCTCGACAATGCGATGGTACGCAAGGATCCGGTCGCGGTCAGCGTCGGCGCGGGCGCGCAAACCTTCGAGGATGCGGGCATCTTGATCGTCCAGGCCGATGTGAAGCCCGGCGTCGATCCGAAGGTCGTCGGCGACAAGCTCGACGCCGAGATCGCGAAATTCCTCGAAACCGGGCCGACCGCCGACGAATTGCAGCGCGCCGCGGCGAGCTATCTCGGCGGGACGATCTCGGGGCTCGAATCGGTCGGCGGTTTCGGCGGCAAGGCGGTGACGCTGGCCGAAGGCGCGCTCTATTCGAA
This sequence comes from Sphingopyxis sp. Geo25, assembly GCF_949769135.1. Taxonomy (NCBI): domain Bacteria; kingdom Pseudomonadati; phylum Pseudomonadota; class Alphaproteobacteria; order Sphingomonadales; family Sphingopyxidaceae; genus Sphingopyxis; species Sphingopyxis sp. Geo25. The sequence continues at coordinate 170,260 of NZ_CATKOZ010000002.1, forward strand.
CGATCCTGCCTATTACAAGGTCGAGCTCGACCGGCTGGCGAAGGCGACCCCCGAGCAGACCGCCGCGATCGCGCGCAAATGGATGTCGCGCCCGGCCTTCTCGCTTACCTATACGCCCGGTGAACGCACCGAGGGCGGTGAAAACCGCGGCGGCGCGGTCACGGCAGGCAAGGTCAGCGCGGTTGCGCCCGACCGCTACTGGAACCCCGAACTCGGCGATGTCGGTCCCGACACCGGGATGGATACGTCGTTCGCCGACCGCTCGCAGCTTCCGGCCGTCGCCGACCTCAAAGCGCTCGACTTCCCGGCAATCGAGCGCGCGAAGCTCAAGAACGGGATCGAAGTCGTCTTCGCGCGCCGCGCGACGGTGCCGACGGTCAATGTCGCGGTCAGTTTCGACGCGGGTTATGCCGCCGATCCGCGGGGCGCGCTCGGCACCCAGTCGCTGATGCTCAGCCTGATGGACGAGGGCACGACGAGCCGCGATTCGATCGCCTTCGCCGAAGCGAAGGAGCGCCTCGGTGCGCAGATCGACGGATCGGCGACCGCCGACGAGACGGTGTTCAGCCTGTTCGCGCTGAGGCCCAATCTCAGCGCCTCGCTCGGCCTGCTTGCCGACTATATCCGCAATCCGGCGTTCGACGCGCGGGAACTCGACCGCGTTCGTGCGCAGCAGCTCAATCGCCTCAAGGCCGAACTCAACAATCCGAACGCGATTGCGAGCCGCGTGCTGATGCCGGTGCTCTATGGCGCCGACCATCCCTATGGCATTCCGCCGTCGGGCCTCGGGACGACGGCGGCGGTGACCGCGGCGACGCGCGACCAGCTCGCGGCCTTCCATTCGGCGTGGATCCGGCCCGACAATGCGCGCATTTTCGTCGTCGGCGACACCACGCTGAAAGAGGTGACGAAGCAGCTCGATGCCGCTTTCGGCAACTGGAAGGCGCCCGCATCGGCCAAGGGTGCCAAGCATTTCGAAACCCCGGTGCCGACACCGAAGCCGCGCATCCTGCTCTTCGACCGGCCGAAGTCGCCGCAGTCGGTGATCATGGCGGGCAAGGTACTGACCGTGAAGGGCAGCGACGAGATCGAGCCGCTGCGCGCCGCGAACGATATCTTCGGCGGCAATTTTCTGTCGCGCTTCAACATGAACCTGCGCGAGACCAAGGGCTGGTCCTATGGCGTGCGCTCGCGGATCTCGAACGACAGCGACCGGTTGACCTGGGTCGCGATCGCGCCGGTGCAGGCCGACCGCACCGGCGATTCGATCAGGGAGTTCCAGAGCGACATCCAAGCCTATCTCGGCGACAAGGGCACGACCAAGGAAGAGCTGGAGCGCACCGTCAACGGCAGCGTCCGCGAGCTGCCCGGCAGCTTCGAGACTTCGGGCGACGTGCTCGGCGGGATTCGCCAGATCGTGAAGTTCCAGCGGCCCGACGATTATTACGAGAAACTGCCCGCGACCTATGAGGCAATGACGACCGCGGAAATCGACGCCGCGGCGCGCAAGGCGCTCAGCACCGGCGATCTCGTCTATGTCGTCGTCGGCGACGCGGCGGTGGTCAAACCGCAGCTTGACGGGCTGGGCCTGCCGGTGGAAATAGCGACACCCGCTAACTAACATCAGTTTCAGTAGGAGAGAGTCTATGTCCGGTGTCGATGGCAGCTATGAGTGCGTAACCAAGTCGCCGATGGGCGACCAGAAGTCGGTTTTCACCGTCAAGAGCGACGGCGACAGCTTCACCGGCCAGAACGCCGGCGCGATGGGTTCGCTCGATGTCGAGAATGGCAAGGTCGACGGCAACAAGCTGACCTGGACCATGAACATGAAGGTGCCGATGCCGATGACGCTCGAATGCGAAGCGACGATCGACGGCGACGCGCTGACCGGCACGATCAAGGCCGGCGCCTTCGGTTCGATGGCGATGACCGGCACGCGCCAGGCCTGATTTTCGGGTCGCACGGAAACGGAAAGGGCCGTCCCGGATGGGGCGGCCCTTTTGCTTTGCATAGCTTTTCTGAGGCCGGGGGCTATCCAAAGCGGCGGCTTGGGCGCATAGGCCTCCCGCAATGCACAAAATGACCGAATCCCCCCAGCGGTCCCGCATGCCCGGTGACCGCGAAATGGTGTTCATGATGGCGATGGTCATGGCGCTGAATGCGCTCGCCATCGATTCGATGCTGCCCGCGCTGCCCGCGATCGGCGAGGGGCTGGGCGTCGCGTTGGCCAACGACCGCCAATATGTCATCTCCACCTATCTTTTCGGAATCGGCGCGGGCTCGCTGCTCTATGGCCCGCTGTCGGACCGCTTCGGGCGCAAGGGCGTGCTCGTCCCGGCGCTGTTCGCCTATGTCGCCTTCTCGATCGGCTGCGGGCTCGCGACGAGCTTCCCGATGCTGCTTGCGCTGCGCTTCGGCCATGGCCTCATCAGCGCCGCGCTCGGCGTCATCGTCGTCGCGGTCATCCGCGACCTCTTCTCGGGCGATGCAATGGCGAAGCGGCTGTCGATGATCTTCCTCGTCTTCATGATCGTCCCCGCGATCGCCCCGACGATGGGCGCAGGGGTTGCCGCCGTCGCCGGGTGGCGATCGATCTTCATCGTCCTCGCGGTGATGGGTGTGGTGATGATCCTGTGGCTGCGCCGCCTGCCCGAGACGCTGCATCCCGACGACGTGCGCCCGCTCGATCTCAAGACGATGATTGCGGGCTGGGCGACCGTTACGCGGCACCGCCGCGCCGCGGGCTATATGATCGCCTCGGGGATGATGCAGGGCGCGCTCTACGGCTATCTCAACAGCAGCGAGCAGATCATCGCCGATATCTTCGATGCGCGCAGCTGGTTCCCGCTGGTGTTTGCGTGCGTCGCGCTCGGCATTGCGACCGCCAATTTCTCGAACGCCGCTATCGTCGAGCGCTTTGGGGCGCGGCGCGTGTCGCAGAGCGCGACCTTTGCCTTCATGGCGACCTCGATCGTGCAGATCCTCGTCGCGCTGAGCGGCGCCGAGACGCTGTGGATGTTCACGGTGCTGATGATGGTCAACGTCGGGCTGATCGGCTTCATCGGCAGCAATTTCGGATCGATCGCGATGGAGGACTTCGGCCATATGGCCGGCGTCGCGTCGTCGTATCAGAGCTTCGCCAAGACCTTGCTCGCGGCGACCGTCGGGGCGCTGATCGGGCAGCAATATGACGGCACGACGCTGCCACTTGCCTATGCCTTCCTGATCTCGGGCGTCGTGGGTCTGATATTGGTGTTCTGGGCCGAGCGCGGCAAGCTGTTCACGCGGCCGGGAACCGCGCCCAAGACGCCTTACTGACCGGGTAAAAAGAAAGGGGGCCGAAGCCCCCTTTCCCTTAACCGTTGAACGAGGGAGCCGGCGGCACCGGCGGCGGCGGCGCGTCGGGATCCTCTTCATGCACCTCGACATGGCCGAGCCCGACGTGGCTGCGCGAGCGGCTGTAGCCGAAATAGACCAGCAGACCGATGGCAGCCCAGATCAGGAAGAGGATGATGCTCTTGTGATCGAGGCTGGCGAACAGATAGATGCAGCCGCCGATCGCGATCGGCGCGGTGATCCACACCAAGGGGGTGCGGAACGGCCGGTGGCGGTTGGGTTCGGTCTTGCGGATCACCATCACCGCGATCGACACCGCCGCGAAGGCGAAGAGCGTCCCCGAGTTCGAGATGTTCGCGAGCTGGCCGACCGGGAAGAAGGCGGCGAAGAGCGCGACCGCGATGCCGGTGATGATCGTGATCACGTGCGGCGTATTGAACTTCGGGTGGATCTTCGAGAAGGCGGCGGGGAGCAGGCCGTCGCGGCTCATCACGAAGAAGATGCGGGTCTGGCCGAACATCATCATCAGGATGACCGACGGCAGCGCGAGGCCGGCGGCGAGACCGAGCAAATTGCCGATCTGCGGCCAGCCGATTTCGCGGAGCGTGAACGCCAGCGCTTCCTTCGAGCAGACGACATCCTTGAAACCCTCGGCGGCGCGCGTTGCGCATTGCGCGGCGAGTTCGCGGCTGCCGGGATCGAGGACTGCGCCCGCTGCGCCGGTCACCGGCTGCGAGCTGAGACCCGGAGCGCCGATCACGCCAGCGGCGACGAGCAGGTAGAAGATGGTGCAGATGGCGAGCGAACCGATCAGGCCGATCGGCATGTTGCGCTGCGGATTCTTGGTTTCCTCGGCCGCGGTCGAGACCGCGTCGAAGCCGACATAGGCGAAGAAGATCGACGCTGCCGCCATCGAGATGCCGATGAAGCCGGTCGGTGCAAACGGCGAGAATTGCTCGCTGTTCATGACCGGCACGGCAAGGATGATGAAGACGGTGAGCGCGGTGACCTTGATCGCGACGAGGATCGCGTTGACGGTCGCGCTTTCCTTGGTGCCGATAACGAGCAGCCACGTCACGAGCCCGGCGATGAACATCGCGGGCAGGTTAATCGCGCCCCCGTCGAAGGGGCCGGCAACGAGGGTGTCGGGTATGTCTATGCTGAGAAGATTCTCGAGCAGGCCGACGACATATCCGGACCAGCCAACCGAGACCGCGCCCGCGGCGACCGCATATTCGAGGATCAAGGCCCAGCCGACCATCCACGCGATCAGTTCGCCCATCACGGCGTAGCTATAGGTATAAGCCGAGCCCGAGACGGGCACCATGGCCGCCATCTCGGCGTAACAGAGCGCCGCAAAGGCGCAGACGAGGCCGGCGATGATGAAGCTGACCATCATGCCCGGGCCCGCTTTCTGGGCGGCCTCGGCGGTCAGCACGAAGATGCCGGTGCCGATGACGGCGCCAATGCCGAGCATGGTGAGCTGGAAGGCACCGAGCGATCGGTGCAGCGACTTTTTCTCGGCGGTGGCCAAGATGGCGTCGAGCGATTTGACGCGACCAAATATCATCCAAAATTCCCCTTTGGGGCCCGGGTGCGGGCCTTCTCCTGGCGGGGCAGACTAAAGGCTCTGCGCGTCAGCGCAACTTAATTTCAGACGTGTGACAGGGGCTTTGTCGCAGTTCAGCGCACCGTGAAGCGGACACGGTCGATCGGCTTGCCGCCGGGATCGACGAGGGTCAGCATATGGATGCCGGGGCGCGGCAATATCTGCTGCCCGCCGTCGGCGTCGCCCAGCACGCGCTTGTCGAGGATCAGCCGATAGCCGGGGACGTCGCCGCTGACGATCACCGCGAGGCGCTGGCGATCCAGCGGGATGTCGGGATCGAGCGCATAGACGCTGCCGCTGACCGGGCTGGTGATGCGCGGACGGCGCGCGGCCTGCGGTGCGGCCGCCAGTTCGCTCTGCGCGGTGCCGGTCAGGAAATACTCGCGGCGCGGCGGCTCGCGGGTGCCGGGGAGGCTGATCTGGCGCACCTCGACACCCGCAGGCATTGCGGGGGCCTTGCCGGGGCTGCTCGCGTGGAGCGCCATCATCACGTCGCGCCAGACGGGGGCTGCGCCCGAGGTGCCCGACACCGCCCGCATCGAATCCCCCTCCAGATTGCCGACCCAGACCGCGACGGTGTAGCGGTCGGTGAAGCCGATGCACCAATTGTCGCGCATGCCCTTCGAGGTGCCGGTCTTGGCAGCGGCCCAGAAAGGCAGGCGGAGCGCGCTATCGGCGCCGAAGGCGTCGGCGCGCGCCGACGCATCGGCGAGGATATCACCGACGATGAAGGCGGCGGGGGCGCTGACGATCCGGCGGGATTCGGGGTCTTCCTCGCCGGGCCGGAAATGGACCGGCGACCAGAGGCCTTGATTGGCGAGGGTACGGAACGCGTTGGCCTGCTCGACGAGGCTGGCCTCGGCCGAACCGAGCGCGAGGCTGAAGCCGTAATATTCGCCGTCCTCGACGAGGCTGTGGTAGCCCAGCGCCCAGAGGCGGTCGCGGAATTCCTGGACGTCGTCGATGACGAGCGCGCGCACCGCGGGGACGTTGAGCGAGCTGGCGAGCGCGTGGCGGACGCTGACCGGCCCCTTGAAACTGTGGTCGTAGTTTTTTGGGACGTAGAGGCCGGAGGCGGTGTCGAGCTGGACCGGGCTGTCGTCGAGGATCGAGGCGGCGGTGAGCCAGCCATGCTCGATCACCTGCGCATAGAGATGCGGCTTCAAGGTCGAGCCCGCCTGCCGCGGCGCGTTGGCGCCGTCGACCGCGGCCGCGGTCGATTTGAGGCCGACGCCGCCGACATAAGCGAGGACGTCGCCCGTCGCATTGTCGAGCACGACGACCGCGCCGTCGCGCACGCGGTCGGAGCCGAGGCCCGCGAGCTGGCGGCGCAGCGCGACGATCGCCGCGGTCTGGATGCGGCGGTCGATGGTGGTGGTGACGCGCTTGCCGGGCTTGTCGAGCAGGCGCGTCGCGAGGTGCGGGGCGAGCCCGGGGTCGAAGCGGGTGGCACGCTCGCCTGAGACGAGCGTCGCGGCGGCGGCGTCGATCGTGCTGCAATCGGCTGCCTTGGCGATACGGCAGGCGCGCTTGCCGAGTATTTCGGCTTTCGCGGCGGGGTTGGGGAACAGGCCCGCAAAAAGCGCGGCGTCGGTGCGGTCCATCTGGGTAGGGGTCTTGCCGAACAGGCTCTGCGCGCCCGCGCCAATCCCCTGTACCTCGCCGCGCAGGGGAAGCAGATTTAAATAGGCCTCGAGCATCTGTTCGTGCGTCCAGTCGCTCGCGAGCGCCTGCGCGGCGCGCATCTGGCGGACCTTGGCGAGCCAGCCGCGCTGGCCGGGTTGCGCGAGTTCGGGGGCGAGGAAAGCGGCGAGCTGCATCGGCAAGGTCGAGGCGCCGCGCGACCTGCCGCCCGTCCAGCGAGTCTTGATCGCGCTCGCGATCGCGAGCCAGTCGACCCCGCCGTGCGACCAGAAGCGGTGATCTTCGGCTGCGATGACGGTGTTACGGACGTCGGGGCTGATGTCCTTCAGCGGCACCCACGCGAGGCGGCGGCGCTCGAAATCGACGCGCTCGCTGTCGAGGAGCCTGCCGTCGCGGTCGTAGAGCCAGGCTTCGCTGGGCTTCCAGTCGGCGCGGACCGTTTCGTAGGCGGGCATCGCCGGGGGGCGGGTGAGGAGATGCGCGGCGGTGGCGAGGATGAGGGTGGCGAGCGCGAGCCAGCCCAGCGCATCCTGCCAGCGCCACTTGCGGGCCTGCTTCATCATCTAATTCAGCACGCGCTCCCGCGAAGGCGGGAGCCCATCTCCGGTCGGTTCAAAATCGAGCCGTCCGGAGATGGGCCCCTGCCTTCGCAGGGGCGCAAGTTCAAGCGCGTTTTCCATCACTCCGCCGACGCCGCGACCGTCACCGGCGCGTTCGGCCATTGGCCGCGGATTGCGGGGGAGTACATCGCCTCGACGCGGGTCGGGGGCAGGGTGAATCTACCCGAGCCGCCCAAGCGCACGACATATTCGACCGCGTGGGTGCCCGCGGGCATCCAGCCGTAATAGCCGCGCCAGCTGTCCTTGCCGCGTTCGACGTAGCTTGGCTGCCAGCTCGACCCGCTCGCCTGCGCGCCGAGCATCTCCGACTGGCCGCCGAGGTTGCCGACGATCGTCGCGCCCGGCGGAACCGGATCGTTGATCACGACCCAGGTCCGGCCCGCGGCGGCGATGACCTCGATCCGCACCTTGATCACGTCGCCGCGGGTCAGACGGTCCTTGTTCGCCGCCTTGACGACGCTGACCGAGCGCTTGATCCGATAGCCCGCGTTGAGCGGTTCCTTCAATGGCACCGCGGCCTTGACGCTGACGGTCGCCCACGGCGCGCCGGTGCCTTCATGCTTCAGGCTCATCGTCGCTGCGGCGAGCGCAACGTGAAGCGGCGAAGGTGTTTCGGCGGGCAGCGGCCAGCTTTGCGAGGCGGTGCCGCCCGCAAGGCTGATGTTGGTGACGCCGGTGATCGCGCTTGCGGGGTAGAGTTCCGCGAAGCGGCGGACGGTGACCGCGCCCCAGGCGTTCGCCGGGGTGGTGTCCCAATGGCCCTTGCGCTGGCGCTGCGCGACGCCGACCATCAGTTTGCCCGCGTCGTCCTCCCAGCCCTTGCGCCCGAGCACGGCTTCGAGCGCCTTGATCGCCATCTCGTCGCCGCTCGTCATCATCCACCAAGGTGCGCGGGCGTCGTCGACGAGGTCGAGGCGCGTGCCTTCATAGACGAGCCGCTTGCGCAGCTCGGCTTCGGCTGCGGTACGAAGCGCCGCGGCGTTGCGGACGCCCGGGGTGCGCTCGATCGCGACGAGCCAGTCGGCGAGGGTGCCGGTCGCCATGTCGATCGGCTTGGTGTCGATCGACGCGACGAGCGCGGGGCTCGACGCATTGTTGCGCGCGAGCGCCGCGAGCGCGGCGATGCGGATCGGGCGGAGGTCGTAGGGACCATAGCCCTTGCGGGTCAGCCGCCCTTCGACGACCGCCTGCAGCGCCTTCACCATCTTCGCCTTCGAGGCGTCGGGGATCGCGAAGCCGTTCGCGGCGGTCACCGCCATCACATAGGCGGTAAGCTCGATCGAGCCGTCCATCCGCTCGTTCGGCCAGTAGCGAAGCAGCCCGTCCTTATCGAGATAGGTCGGCATCGCCCCCGCCAGCGCCTGCCATCGGCCGACATCGCCGAGCGCGATCGCGCGCGAGGTCGACTGTTCGAAGCAGTTGTACGGGTAGATCGCCATATAGTCGCGGACGCCCGAAAGCGGCGGCGCGAGCGTGCCGGCGAGCGCGACGTCGACATAGCCGCCGGGCAGCGCGCCCGCGGGGATCGCGATCGGCAGCGTCGTGTTCGGGCCGACGCGGAACAGGCTGGCGGCCCAGGTCTCGACCGGGATCGCCGGCTCGACGACCTGATCAAAGACGAGGCGGTCGCGCGCCTTGCCGTCCTTCGACACCGCATCGACAGTCCACTGGATCGGCCCGGTCTGTTCGGGTGCGGTCACCTGCCAGTTGACCGGCACCGCGGCGCCCGCGGGGATCGTCACGGTGAGCGGCGGCGCGGTGAGGGTCGCAGGCGACAGCGTCGGGGTGGCGGTGACCGTCATCGCCTTGTCGGTGCCGTTGCGGAGCGTGAAGCGCGCGTCGAAGACGTCGCCGGTGCGGACCAGTTCGGGCAGGCCCGCATAGACGCCGAGATCCTGCACGGTCCGGATACTGGCCTCGCCGGTCCCGAAATATTGCGAGCCGTCGGTGGCGATCGCGACGAGGCGGAAGCCCGAAAGATTGTCGCTGAGCGGGACGTCGACGTTCGCGCGGCCCTTGCCGTCGAGCGGGACATGCCCCTGCCACAGCAGCACGGGGCGGAAGTCCTCGCGGGTCAGCCCCGAAAGGTCGCCGCCGCCACCGCCGCCGGGTTCGAGCGCCTTGCGGCCATAGTGGCGCTTGCCGACGACCTGCATCTGCGCGGTCGAGGTCAGGACGTCGAGCGTGCGCTCGCCCATCATCGCGTCGATCAGCTTCCAGCTTTCGTTCGGCGCGAGCTGGAGCAGCGCCTCGTCGACCGCGACGAAGGCGACGTCGGCGCCGCTGGCGGGCTTGCCCGACGGGTTCTTCACCTCGATCGCGACCTTCGCGGTCTCGCGGATCGCATATTTTACCTTGTCGGCCTTGACCTTGACACCGAGCTGATGGCCCTCCCAGCCGACCTTGATCTTCGCGATGCCGAGGCGGTAGCTCGGCTTGGCGAGATCGACGAGAGCGGTGGGCGGCGCGCCCTCGCTATTCTCGATCTTGAAGCCCACCGCGCGCTTCATCTTGCGGAACCAGCTTTCGTTGCCGGTGACGCGGCCACGAACCGCCATCACCGAGACATAGACGTCGGGTGCGTAAGTGGCGGGCAGCTTGACCTTCACGACCGGATTGGTGCCTTTCAGCGGCACGACGAAGCTGGAGAGCACGCCTTCGCGCTCGACGGTGACGAGCGCGGTCGCTTCGCGGAAGGGCATGCGGACCTGGAAGCTGGCGGTGTCGCCCGAGGGGTAGCGCGGCTTTTCGGCGATCACGTCCATACGGTCGCCATTGTCGCCGCCGAACCACCAGTCGTTGTCGCCCGCGAGCCAGACCGAGCGCACCGCGCGGGCCTCGTTGCCGTCGGCATCGACCGTGGTTGCGACGACGGTGACTTCGCCCGAGACGCCGGGCGCCATCGCGCAGCGCGCGCGGCCGAGCTTGTCGGTCGTCGCTGCGCAGGTCGCATCGAGCTTCGTCGTGCGCATCTGGTTGTCATAGGCGTAGAAGCCGCCGATCAGGCGGCGCCGCGCGGTGATGATCTCGCGATTGTAGAGCGCGACCTGGACGCGCTGCCCCGCGATCGGGCGGCCATCCAAATCGAGCGCGACGAAATTGAGGCGGAGATCCTTGTCGCGCATCAGCCAGCCGTCGGTCTTGACGCCGAGGCGCACCGCCGACGGGAAGAGCATGATGCGGCGGCTCGACGTCAGCGTTTCGCCATTCGCGTCCTCATAGTCCATTTCGACCGCCATCTGCGTCGGCTGGGTGACCGGCTGATCGACGGTGATATTGGTCGCGGCGCTGCCGTTCGCGTCGAGCCGCAGCGGAACCGAGCGCGCGAGCGGAAGCTCGGCCTCGGGTTCTTCGCCGCTGTCGTCGAGCTGAATCACGCCTTCCTTGACCGGCTGGCCGTCGAAATCCCAGTCCTGATAATCCTCGGGCGCGTTCCAGCTGGCGCGGAAGTTGGTGCGGATCTCGACCGGAATATTCGGCGCAGGGCCGCCCGAGAGATAGCCGACGAAGAAGGATAGCGGCACCGTCGTCGGCCGCACCGGAGGCGTCTTTGGCCCGGTCACGGTCGCCTTCATCGTCGGCAGGCGATATTCGTCGACCTTGACCGTCTGGCCCGACCAGATTGTCTTGTCCTCGCCCTTCTTGTCCTTGGTCACGAAAACGAGTTCATAGTCGCCCATCGGGGCGGACGCAGGGACGTTCCAGACCGTTTCGCCGCTGCCGTTCGCGTCGATGGCGAACGGCATTTCGAATTCGGTATCCGAACCACGATGGACGAGGCGGAGCTTGCCCGCGAGCGGCCCCGGCGTCGAGAACCCGGTCCCGACGGGACGGCGCAGAATATGCTTCATATGGACCGTCTCGCCCGCCTTGACGAGCGCGCGGTCGAAGAGCGTGTGGAGGATATCGCCGCGTTCGGACCAGCCGTAAGGCAGGTCGAAATCATAGGGACGGATGCCGTTGCCCCAGTCGGTGAGGGTGAAGCTGAAATCGTCGCCGCTGCGGGCGCTGACCATCAGGGCGTGGCCCTCGCTGTTCGCGGGATCGGGGTCGTCCTCGCAGCTCGCATAGGTTTCGGGCTGCGGCAGGGTCGACGCGAAGGCAAGGCGGCCCGACTTGTCGGCGGTGCCGCGCGCGAGCAGGCGGCCGGTACAGCTGTCGGTCACGCGGATTTCGGCGCCCGCGACGGGCAGGCCGGTGTCGAGCGCGGTGACCCACGCAAGCGAGCTTTCGCGGCCCCATTTGAAATGCACCGCCATGTTGGTGACGAGTGCGGCGGTCGCGACATAACGCGTCGCCTTGCGGCCGAGCAGCACCGCGCCGAGTTCGGGGCTGGCGATCTCGACGACGTGGAAGCCCTTTTCGGCCAGCGGAATGCCGACGACCTCGAACTCCTTGCCGCCGGCGGCGGGCGAAAGCTGCATGTCGCGGCGTTCGCCGCCTGCGGGCGCGTCCTCGAACACCGATTTGGTGCCGGTGTAGTTTACCGTGACGTCCTCGCCTTTCGCATTCTTTTCTTCGCGATAATCGGTGTCGTCGGCATCGGCGACGCGCTTCAGCCAGCGCGCGATCGCAGCATCGTCGTCGCCGACCTTCAGCGTCGTTGCGGGCATCTTGAGGTTCTTGCTGACCATCGACGCCTCGACCCCGCGCACGGTGACGGGCAGGATGCCGCCCTCCGACGCTTCGAGAATGCCGAATTCGGCCGCGAATTTGACCAGCGGCGGCGCGCGGTCGATGTGGAATTTCAATGGGAAGTTCGACTGGTTCTGCAGCTTGCGGCCGCTCTGGTCGGTGACGTCTGCCGGCAGGACGAGCGTCGCGTCGACATTCTGCGATAGCGGGCCCGAGAAGTGAACGCGCTCGAGATATTTGTCGTTCTTGTCGTCGTCGTCGAATTTGGCGGTATAGCTCTTGCCGTCGGTGGTCTTGAGCGTCGCGGCGAGCGCGGTTTCGCGCGGCACCGGCGCGGCAAAGATGACATTGACGTCCTTCAGCGGGTTGCAGCCTGCCTGTGGATTGACGCGGCTGCACGACATTTTGGCGGTGAAGGCGGGGCGCACATCATGGTCGAACCGCTGGTCGCGGCCCGCGGTGCGGCCGGGCACGCCGGCCTGCGAAATACGCGCGTCCCACACAAGCGCCATCTCGCGGCCCGGTGGCAGCGGACGGCGGCATTTGACCGGAACGACACGCTCGAGCAGCGCATCGCGGTCGCTGCCCGCGGCGGGCAGGCGCAGCGGCAGGCCCGCGTCATAGGCGAAGGATTGCGCCGACCAGTCGCTGCCGAGGCCTTCGAGGATCTTCACCGCGGTGTCGCGCGGGAGCACGTCGACGGGAATCTTCTCGCCGATGCCGTCGACCGCGCAATAGGCGAAGCGGCCGACCGAGGCGCGGTCGGCGGCGACGTTGGTCGCGACGAGGAAAATCTGGTCCTCCTCGATCCCGTCATAGGTGCCGCCCGCCAGCACCGCGCGCGCCGAGGGGCCGCCGGTGTCGATCTCGAACCGGCTGTTTCCGACGACACCGACACCGCGTGCGGTCGTCAGGTCGCTGCGGAGCTCGACGTGACAGCTGACGCCGCCGGGGAGCGATTTTTCGAATTCGAGCACCCAGGTGCGCGTGTCGACCCAGCGGCTCGTTGCATCGACCTTGCAGTCATGGGTCGCGGGCGCCCTGGCACGCGGATCGCCGAGCGGGACCATGTCCTCGGAGAAGCGCAGCGTGAAGCGGCTGATCGTGCCGTCGCCGGTGCCCGACGAGCCGGGGGTCGCGAGCGTGACCTGCGGGACGGTGTCGCCGCCCGCGGCGACGAGCGCGAGGCCGAGGGGAACGATCAGCGCCAGCTTGATCCTGCCGGCATAGCGCTTCGCCAGCGCCCGCCACCCGTGCCGCATGCCTTGTCTCCCCGGTCTGACCCGAAATGCTATCCTGCTGGAAACGGGTGCATGAGTCCACCCGTCGCCGCGCAGCGCGCACGGTTAATCGCAAAGCGGGAAAGCGCTGTGACGGCCAGCATAGACAGACTCGAAAATGGGGAGAGTCGGAAAACGGATTCAACTTCATTCGTCATCCCGGACTTGATCCGGGATGACGAGGTTGGACGGTTGCCCACTTACCTTGCGAGCATCGGACCCAGCTTCTGCCCCGCGAAGATATGGACGTGGAGGTGCGGCACCTCCTGATGACTGTCGAAGCCGACGTTGGCGAGCAGCCGATAACCCGGGGCGACGATGCCCTGATCGCGCGCGACCTTGCCGACGGCACGGACGAAGCCGGCGATTTCGGCGTCGCTGCCGCGCTCCGAAAAATCGTCCCAGCTGACGTAAGGGCCCTTGGGGATCACGAGGATATGCAGCGGCGCCTGCGGATTGATATCGTGGAAGGCAAGGGCATATTCGTCCTCATAGACGGTCTTCGACGGCAGCTCGCCACGCAGGATGCGCGCGAAGATATTGCTGTCGTCATAGGGAAGCGTCGCGTCGATCGGCATGGAAGGCTCCTATTGGGGGCGGCTGGCTTTTTCGGCGTGGCCCGAGGTGCCGTGGCGTCGACCGAGTTCGGCAGCGACGGCGTCCCAGCCGAGGCCGCGGTCGGCGAGCAGGATGGTGAGGTGGAAGATGAGGTCGGCCGCTTCCCCGGTCAGCGCCGCATCGTCCTCGGTCAGCGCGGCGATGATGGTTTCGGTCGCTTCCTCGCCGAGCTTCTGCGCGATCTTGCCGCGGCCCTTCGCGGCGAGGCTCGCGACATAGGATGCGCCCGCGTCGCCGGCGGCGAGCCGGTCGTTCACCACCGCTTCGAGCTGGGTCAATGTCTCGCCGATCGCCATAGGAGCCGCCCTTTCGTTCGTCGCCGTGCCTAGCGGCGGGAAAGGCGCTGGACAAGCTGCGATGCCTCTGGTGAAGCGCGGACATGGCCGAGGTCAAATTGCATCCCGACTGGCTCGCCGCGATCGGCGGCGAGTTCGAGCAGCCCTATATGGCGGCGCTGAAGGCGTTTCTCGCGGGCGAGCGCGACAAGGGAAAGGCGATCTATCCGCGTCCGCGCGACTGGTTCGCCGCGCTCGACGCGACGCCGCCGCAGGATGTGCGCGTCGTGATCCTGGGGCAGGACCCCTATCACGGGCCGGGGCAGGCGCATGGGCTGTGTTTCTCGGTCCAGCCGGGGGTGCGAACGCCGCCAAGCCTCGTCAACATCTACAAGGAAATGAAGGCCGATCTCGGCATCGCGCCCGCGCCGCACGGATACCTCAAGCATTGGGCCGAGCAGGGCGTGCTCCTTCTCAACAATTGCCTGACGGTCGAAGCCGGAATGGCGGCGTCGCACCAAGGCAAAGGGTGGGAGAAGTTCACCGACGCCGCGGTTGCCGCCGTCGCGGCCGACCCCGCGCCGAAGGTCTTCATTCTGTGGGGCAGCCACGCGCAGCGCAAGGCTGCCAATGTCCCGGGACTTGGAGCGGACAGCCCGCACCTGATCCTGCGCGCGCCGCACCCTTCGCCGCTGTCGGCGCACAACGGCTTTTTCGGGTCGAAGCCCTTCAGCCAGGCGAACGCTTTCTTGGAGACGCACGGGCGCGGGGCGATCGACTGGCGGCTGCCCGACAATCCGGAGGCGCCCGCCGCATGAGCCTGTTGGCCGACCCGGCAACGCTCGCGGTGCTCGTCGCGGCGGTGATCCTCGTCGGCATGGCGAAGGGCGGGCTGGCCGGAGTCGGCGCGCTTGCAACCCCGCTCGCGGCGCTCGTCCTGCCGCCCGCGACCGCTGCGGCGGTGCTGCTGCCGATCCTGATCGTGCAGGACGCGATCAGCGTCTGGGCTTTTCGTCACACATGGGACGGCTGGATCATCGGCTGGATGCTGCCCGGCGCCGCCGTCGGTGTCGCGGCGGGCTGGTTCTATGCCGAGCGGGTCAACGAGGCGCAGTTGATGATGGCGCTGGGCGCGATCACGCTGGCGTTCGGCGTCTATCGCCTGTGGGTCGAGCGCGGCGGACGCGTCGTCGCGGCGTCGACCTCGCCCGGCTGGGTCGGGACGATCTTCGGCGGGATTATGGGGCTGACGAGCCAGATCGCGCACGCCGGCGGACCGCCGTTCCAGATGTGGGTGACGCCGCGCAAGCTGCCGCACCTGACCTTCATCGGGACGAGCGCGATCCTGTTCGCAATCGTCAACTGGATGAAAGTGCCCGCCTATCTCGCGCTCGGCGCCTTTCCGCACGAGGTCGTCGTCGCGGCGCTGCTGCTGATGCCGCTCGCGATCGTCTCGACGCTGCTGACGGTGCGCTGGATGAAGCGGATGAATCCCGAACGTTTCTATGTCCTCATCTATCTCTTGATGGTCTTCCTCGGCGCGAAGCTGCTCTGGGACGGGCTGCACGGATGATTGCCGGAATAGGGCGACGCGGGCGTGCAAAGCGCCTAGGCTGTCCGGCGACGGGTGTTCATGCCCGCCGCCGCAAAGGTATTGACCATGGCCAAAGGCCAGAAGAAATCGAGCCGCGAAGCCCGCAAACCAAAGGCCGAAAAGCCCAAGAAGCCGAATGCGAGCAATCCGTCGACCAAGCCGGGCGTTGTCGCCGGGCTCGACAATATGAAGAAATGACCGCGCATGCCGCGGTGGAAAACATGAGGCCGTCATGGTGAAGGCCGTGTGGAACGGTGCGGTGATCGCCGACAGCGACGACATTGTCGTCGTCGAGGGCAATTCCTATTTTCCGCGCGCCGCGGTCGATGCGGCGCTGTTGTCGGACAGCGCGACGACAAGCTTTTGCCCGTGGAAGGGCGTCGCGCATTATCATCATGTCACGGTCGACGGGCGGGTGAACGAAGACGCGGCCTGGTATTATCCGGAACCCAAGGAAGCGGCGGCGGCGATCGCGGGCCGCATCGCCTTCTGGAAGGGCGTCGAGGTCGGCTGACTTCGTCCATAGATGCCCGAGACCGTCCAGATCCTCGTCGATGCCGATGCCTGTCCGGTAAAGGACGAGATCTACAAGGTCGCGTGGCGGCACGAAGTGGCGGTGAAGATCGTCAGCAACAGCCGGTTGCGCGTGCCAGACCATCCATTGATCGAGCGCGTGGTCGTCTCGGACGGGTTCGACGCCGCCGACGACTGGATTGCCGAGGCTGCCAGTGCGACGAGCGTCGTAATCACTGCGGACATATTGCTGGCCGATCGCGCGCTGAAGGCCGGGGCGACGGTGCTCGCGCCGACCGGCAAGCCATTTACGGCCGCATCGATCGGTCCGGCGATCGCGACGCGCGCGATCATGGCCGACCTGCGCGCCGGCATGGGCGAAGGACTCGGCGGGCCGCCGCCCTTCTCCAAGGCCGACCGGTCGCAATTCCTGCAGGCGCTCGACACGGCTTTGGTGCGGCTGAAGCGAGCAGGATAAGTTTCTTCGCTTTCTTTTCAGTCTCTTGTCATTTTTCTTCGCGCGAGTGACCGCGATCACCGCGAGATGTGACGTCATGCGGCAAAAGCTCTTCATCGAAACATCAACCGCCCCCCGGCGGACAGACCGAGAGGAAGAGACGATGACCAGCAAGATGATCGCCCCCGTGATGGCCCTGACGATCGCGCTGTCGGCGACCCCCGCGATGGCGCAGTCGGCGCAGCCCGCGCAGGGGAGCATGACGATCAGCAGCGGCCCGATCCAGATCCTGATCGGCCTTCTTCTTCCCGCGGTGCAGAAGGTCCGCGAGGCGGCGCGCTAATAAGCCTCCCGTTCCGTGCTGGCCCGTACGCCGGCACGGGGCCAGCCCTCCCGCCACGCAGGACCCCGGCGGGAGGGCACAATTTCCCCGCACGGGGTTGCGGCGGTTTATCCGAAGGGGGACCGGGCGGAACCGCCGGCGCCGCCCGACCTCCCGAAAGGTGACGGTCGGGCGGCTTCGTTCAGTTGCCGGCGCTGCGATGACGGAAGAAGGCCAGCAGCAACACGACGGTGACGATGCCGACCATCGCGCCTGCGGAGGTCGTGACCAGCCGGATCGATTCGGCCGGGTCGTTCGAATTCCAGGCACCGCTTTGCGTCTGCCCGATCATCCACCAGGCGCCGCCGATGATGATCGCGTCGAGCAGGACCAGCCCCATGAGCGCGCGAACCGATTTCTTCATGACCGCCTCCCCTGTCCGACCCGCGCGCGATCCTATCACATTGTCACAGAATGCCGAAATATTTGGCGCTGCGACGGCAGGGTGTCTTTCGTTTGACCAGCCGCCATCCGCAGCGCATCCTCGGCGCCATGTCACGGCTCTACACGAACTTCGCCGAATTCTGGCCCTTTTACCTGCGCGAGCATAGCAAGCCGCGGACGCGGGCGCTCCACTATGTCGGGACCAGCCTTGTCGTGCTGATCGCGGCGGCGGCGCTGCTGACGGCGCGCTGGGGCTGGCTCGTCGCTTTGCCGGTCGCGGGCTATTTCTTCGCGTGGGTCGCGCATTTCGGGGTCGAGAAGAACCGGCCGGCGACCTTCACCTATCCGCTGTGGAGCCTCGCCGCCGATTTCCGGATGTGGGGGCTCTGGTTGACCGGCCGGCTCGGCCCCGAGCTCGATCGCGCGGGGGTAGAACGCAAAACTCGATCAGACTGACCGAAAGCCATCGCTGGCCGTTATTGCGAATCATTCTTAAATTCTTGATGTTCGCAGTTACTGGAGACGGACGATGCCGACCGACCTGATCAAGACCTTCACCTATTTGTCGATCCATCTGACCATCGGGTTCAGCGTCGCCTATGTGATGACGGGCTCGGCGACGCTCGCCGGCGGGATCGCTATCATCGAGCCCTGTATCAATGCCGTCGCATTCTTCTTCCATGAAAAGGCGTGGAAGCGACTGGGGTCAGGGCGTAAGCTGCTTTCGGCCTGATCGCTCCCCGATCATCATCGAGTCCTACCGACCCAACCGAAGGAGACCAACATGACCGTCAACCGCGCATCCGCCCGCTACGAAGGCTTCGGCAAGGAAGGCAAGGGATCGATCACGACCAAATCGGGGGTGCTGAATGCACAGCCCTATGGCTTCGGGACGCGCTTCGAAGGTCAGCCCGGGACGAATCCCGAGGAACTGATCGCAGCGGCGCATGCCGCCTGCTTTACCATGGCGCTGTCCTTCGGGCTGGCGCGGGCGGGCTATTCGGGCGACACGCTCGAAACCGGCGCGGCGGTGACGCTCGAGCAGCAGGATGGGGGTTTCACCATTACCAAGTCGGCGCTGACGCTGACGGGCAAGGTGCCGGGGATTTCGGCCGAGGAGTTCGCCGCGATCGCCGCGGAGGCCGAGAAGAATTGCCCGGTGTCGAAGCTGCTCAACTGCGAGATCACGCTCGAACATAGTCTGGAAGGCTAAGCCGCGCGGCGAAGCGGCGACGGCAGTTCGTCGGCCATGAAGTCGAACGCGCCCTGCGCCGGAGCAAGCAGCCGCCAGCTTTGGAGGACGCGGTAGCGGCCGTGTCCGACGTGACTTTCGATCAGGGCAAGATCGCGCGGGATCCAGTTCCACATGACCGGCACCGGATCGAAGGGATGCCTGCCATGCCCCAGCGTCACATGCGGGCGGAGGCCCGAATGGCGATACAGGGGTTCGATCCCATGCGGCGCGAGAAGCGCAACGATCGCCTCATAGAGTTGGCGAATGGCGGCGACGCTCCCGGCGGTGACGAGTTCGGCGCCCGCGCCCTTGCTGACGATCCGGCCGAACGGGATGCAGGCTGCGCCGGGCAATCCCGCTGCGAACGCCTTCGCGACCCGTTGCCGCAGAAACGGGTGCGGGGCGGACGCCTCGTCGATCGTGCAAAGCGTCACGTGGTAATTCTGCGGCTTCAGCCCCGCGAACAGATCGCCCGAAACGGGCGGCAATTGGCGTGCCAGCCAGCCGGCGCGGTCGGCCGGAACCTGAAAGCCCAGAAAATAGCGGAACATCGGCGTCATCGGTCTTCCTCCGAATCGGATAATGTTCCTATTATGTTCTCAATCGGCGCGCGAGTCGAATCATCGCGAGGAACCGCGCGCTACTGGCAGTTGCCGTCGCGTTTTTCTTCCTTGCCGGTCGACAGGAACCAGCGCGATTTCGCGGCGTCGGCTTCCTCGTCATAATAGCAGACGTCGGTCGCGCCGGTGCGCGGGTCGACCAGCACCGCCCATTGGTGGGCGCCGCAATTATGCGCCTCGCACGCCCACGACATGACCTTGTCGCCGCGCATCTCGATCGGGCCCGCGGGCCCTTCGAGCGTCGTGATTGCTTTCAGCGCGGCCTTGTCCCTGACGCTCGCGGCGATGCCCGCCTTGACGAGCGCATGGTCGTTCCATGCGACGCCGTCGACCTTGTCGAAGGGATATTTGCCCACATAAGAGGCGAGCTTCGACCCGGCCGTCGGTGGCAGCGGCGAGGGCGCTTCGGCCGGCTTTGCAGCGGCGGCGGGTGCGGGGGTTGCTCCCTCCGCGGCCGGAGCTGTCGTCGTGGCGGCGCCGGCGGGGGTCTCCCCGGCCTTTTCGCCGCAGGCGCCCAGCATCAGCGCCACGGCGGGCAGGCATATCGTCGAACGGCGGATGGTCATGGCTTTCTCCCTGAAACACGAATTTCCGAGAGCGGACACGGCGGTACGCTAATCGCAGCCTAGCATCGTTGCGCCCGCCATGTCATCGTCGGCTCGGACGCTATCGGGCCGAGGCGATGACGGAAAAGGTGGCATTGCTGTCGGGCGAGCAGATGTGAGGAGAGATTTGGGTGTCTGACGAAGATCCCTCGGCGCTGATCGATGCCAAGATCGCGTCGCTCGGCGACTGGCGCAGTGCGACGCTGGCGAAGCTCCGCGCGCTGATCCGCGAGGTCGATCCCGACGTCGTCGAAACGGTCAAGTGGCGCAAGCCGACCAATCCCGGCGGGGTGCCGACATGGGAGCATGCGGGGGTGCTGTGCACCGGCGAAACCTACAAGGACAAGGTCAAGCTGACCTTCGCCAAGGGGGCGGCGATCGACGATCCGGCGCGCCTGTTCAATTCGAGCCTCGACGGCAATGTCCGCCGCGCGATCGATCTGTTCGAAGGCGACGGGGTCGATGCCGCGGCGTTCAGGGCGCTTGTTCGCGGAGCGGTTGAAGCGAATCTTGCGAAGCCTGCACGCACCAAGGCGTAAGTAGGGATCAGCGCGAAGCATCGCCCTGCGCCACCGCGGGGAGATCGGCATCGAACGCCCCTTCGGCCGGCTATTGCGCCGGTCGGCAATCCTTGAGCCAGAGGACATGCTTATACTCGTCGAAATCTTCGACTGTACCCGTCAGCTTGATCGCCTTGTCGGGCTTGAGCTGGAGCGAATAGGCGGCCTGACCCGGTGCCATATAGCAGACGATGTCGGTCTTGAACGGCGCCTGGTTGGGCAGGCGGATCGCCTGATCCCAGGGGTCTGGAACTTTGTAGCCGATGCGAAAGGCATTGCCGTCCTTGGTGACATAGGCGACGGTGCCGTCGACGGTGAATTGCTTGCCCTTGTACCGCGTCAGCACGCCCGCGGCGTTGCGCTCGGTGTCCTTCGACACTTGCTGCGACAGGCCGAGCGCGCTGATCTTGACCGGGGCGGCGGCGACGGTCGTCGCGGTCGCGCCCTTCTTCGCGGCGGCTGCACCCGCCTTGCCGCCCTTGATCGCGTTCAGCATGCCGCACATTTCGGCCATCGCAAGCTCGGTCTTCGTCGACTGGCCGGCGCGCAGCTTGGCCTCCATCACGACCGTGCCGACACCGCCGGTCTGCGTGGCGGTGATCTGGATCGGAAAGGCGCGCGCGCCGCCGGTCATCGGCTGTTCGATAAGCATCGACCCGAACTCGGCCTCATCGGCCATGATGTCATAGCCCTTGCCCGCAGCGATCCCGCGCATCTGGCCGATCGCGACTGCGGGCGGCAGGTCGGCGACGGTTACCGCGGCTGTGAATCGGAGCCCGGTGATTGCATTGCCCTTTTTCACAAAGGCTTCCTCGCAGGTCGCGGCCTTCGCGGGCGTGGCGGTGAACAGCAGGGCAACGGGGGCGAACGCAGCGGCAAAGCGTAGAGCGGTCATGGGGTCTCCTGACGACTATGTTGTAGGGCATATTGTGCCCCAGCCGATGCGCGATGGCAATGAGTAAGCCCCTCATATAATGACGGATTAGGTGATTTTAGGACTCGTCCTCTTTGTCTTGATCTCACCTTTGGTTGAGCTTTCATAAGCGTCGGCAGATGATTCGTTTCGAGGAGCCTTTGCCGATGTTGCACCACAGCCAGCCGCCGCTTTCGGCCGACGATCGCCCCGAAGACGGTGCGGGACGGCCATCCTTCCTGTCGCGCTATCTGGCACGCATCGGGCTCGCCAGCCGGCCTGCGCCTATGCTGGAGGGGCTCGTACTGCTGCAGGCGGCGCACCAGGCCGCGATTCCGTTCGAATCCTTCGACGCGCTCACCGGCGCGGGGGTCGATATTGCCCCGGAAGCGATCGAGGCGAAGCTGGTCGACCGTGGGCGCGGCGGCTATTGCTTCGAGCAGAATGCGCTGTTCCTTCGCGTCCTCTCCGAACTGGGTTTCGACGCCGAGGGGCTGATCGGGCGCGTGCGCTGGATGCTGCCCGACGACGCTCCGGCGACGCCGCGCACCCACATGACCATCCGCGTCCGGCTCGGCGGACGGCCCTGGCTGGTGGACGTCGGTTTCGGCGCGACGGTACCGCCGCAGCCGCTCGCAATGGACCAGCCCGGCGCGGCGCAGCCGACACGGCACGAAACCTATCGCCTCACGCCGCACGGCGGCGGCCACCGCGTCGAGGCTGCAGTCGCGGGCGAGTGGCGCGTGCTGTACGACCTCGAAGATGCGCCGGCACCCGCGATCGATTACGAGGTCGGCAACTGGTACACATCGCAGCATCCCGCCTCGCACTTCCGCCACCAGCTTATCGCGGCTCGGACGACGGACGAGGCCCGGTACGGCCTGCGCGACAACCGGCTGACGATCCGCCGCGCGGACGGTGGCATCGATCAACGCTACCTGTCGGCCGATGCGATCGAGGCGGCGCTGCGCGAGATCTTTCTGCTGACCCCCGAACCCGGCTGGCGCCGGGTTATCGAGCGCGCGGCGACGGCGGAGGTCGTCGGCTAGCTACAGCCCGTTCCTTCCTTGCGCGCAGCCCAGCCGATCGCGCCGTTCACCATCTGCAGGTGCGTCGGGTCGCGCCATGCCTCGGCGCGGTGGCCGAGCGCCGAGTAGAAGATGCGCGCACGGCCCTCGCAGCGCCACCAAATCAGCGCATGACCATCATCCATCCGCAGCTTCTGCTCGAGCCGCAGCGTGCCCTCGTCGAGCCATGCGACGATATGCGCGTCGGCGGCGGGCGGGGCGTCCCAGCTGTAATATTCGTCGGTCCAGCGCCAGCGTTCGGGCAGGTGCCAGGTCGCGGGATGGCCGCGCCCCTTGACGCTCAGCCACGCCGTCTGGAACTGGTCGGCGCCGCCCGGGTGGCCGATGAAATTGCCGTTGCCGCGCATCCGGACGAACCAGTCGGGGTGGCTGCCGTCGCCTGCGCTGTGGAGGCCGACGAAACCGCCACCGCGCGCGATGAATGCCCGAAAGGCGGCGCGCTGCTCGGGGGTATAGATGTCGCCGCTGGCGTTGGCGAAGACGATAACGTCGAACTTCGCAAGGCTCTCGGGATTGAACACCGCGGCGTTCTCGGTCGCGAAGCTGC
The DNA here is from genome assembly GCF_949769135.1 of Sphingopyxis sp. Geo25. NCBI lineage: Bacteria > Pseudomonadati > Pseudomonadota > Alphaproteobacteria > Sphingomonadales > Sphingopyxidaceae > Sphingopyxis > Sphingopyxis sp. Geo25. The sequence goes on from NZ_CATKOZ010000002.1 coordinate 193,174, forward strand.
TCCAGCCGCGCGCCTTCACCAGTTTTTCGATCGCGGGCACCGCCTGGGCAATGCTGTCGTGGCGATAGCCGTTGGTCTTGCTGACGATCAGCACCGCGGGGTGTTTCAGTTCGGGCAGGGTCGGCGCGACGGTGTCGAAGGTCGGCGCCGGGCGGCGGGGGTCGGGTACCGCCGCGGGCGGGGCGGGCGTCGATCCGGCCTGCAGCGTCAGCAGCAACATCGCGGCAAGTTTGGCGGTGGGCATCTCCGTCTCCTGTCCGTTGCGGTCGCCTTGCTAATGATACCGGTGGCCTGGCGCAACGCCCTCGCTCTGGGCTAGTAGCCGCCCCTTTGGTCGTCGCGACGCTAAAAAGCCGTACCGAAGGAAATCGAGAAGCGCTTCGAGCGGTCGCCGTCCTGCCGCACGACCGGTTCGGCGAAATTGATGCGGAACTTGCCGCCCGGCGTGTTGAGCGACACGCCGATGCCGACCGCGACGCGCGGCTTCGCCGAATTGCCGATCAGCACCTCGCCGGGCGCGAGGTCGGACTTGCGCGCGCCGAACACCGATCCCGCGTCGACGAACAGGCTGGGGGTGATTCCGAAGCGGTTCGTCCCCGCGCCCGGCCGGACCGACACCTCGAAACGCGCGACATAATAGGCGCGGCCGCCGATCGCGGTGGTTTCGCCCGGCGCCGCGGCGGTCGGCACGACCTTGGGCCCGAGGCCGCGCAGATCGAATCCGCGCATCGCGTTGCCGCCGATGTAGAAGCGGTCGAACAGCGGCACCTCGCGCCCGCCCAGCGAGGTCAGGAACCCGCCCTCGACCCCGAGCGAGAGGACGAGGTCGCTGCCCAAACCCGCGTAGGCGGTGCCGCCAATGCGCCATTTGGCATAGCGCGATGTGCCGCCCGGACCGGCGAAATCCTGCACGATGCGGACCTGGAAACCGCGCGTCGGGTCGACCGCGCTGTTGCGCCGGTCGAGGCTGAGCGCGAGGCTGAGGATCGAGCTGCGCGAGCGGCCGAGCGCGTTGCAGAAAGCGCCGCCGAGCAGCGCCGGATCGCAGACGGTATCCTGGTCCTTGATGCGGAAATTCTCTTTCGCGAATCGATAGTTGGCGGTCGCGCGAAAGCCGCCCTTGATCGCCTTGCCGATCAATATATTGGCGCCGCGCGCATCCTGCCGGAATTCGGAGGATTGCTTGTCGCTGCCGAAACCGATCGCCGACGAGCGCGACCAGAACAGGGTCGGCGCGAAGGCGAAGCGGCTGCCCATGAAATTGGCATCGGAATAACCGACCTCGGCCTGTGTCTGGATGTCCGAATAGCGGAACAGCGCGGTGATGTCGCGGCCGGGGCCGCTGATATTGGTGCGCGACAGCTTGATCGATCCGACCGGCCCCTCGATCGACGAATAGCCGCCCGACAGCGCCAGCCCGCCACGCGGTAGCGGTTCGGGGCTCAACAGGTCGACTTCCTTGGCCTGTGCCTCGCCTTCTACCGTGCTGCCCTCGGGGCCGATTTCCGGCGGCGGCGCCTCGGCGGCAGGGGCGCTTTGACCGAGTTCGGACGCCTCGGGCCGCGGCGCTGCGGCGGCGAGCGTCACGCCCCCCTCGCCATGCCCCGCCGGCAGATCGAGAAGCGGCGCATGCATCGGGGAGATGCCGCCCGCGCTGTCGGGGGTCAGCGAGCTTGGGCCATTGCCGCCGTCGGGCCCGCAGGCTGTTTCGGGGCAGGCTTCGCCGCCGGGCCGCTCCAGGTCGGGCGGCGCGGCGAGCGCCTGTCGCTGTGCCCCCTGATCTCCGAGCCAGGACACGGCGGATATATCGGCGTCAAAAGCCGGAAATCCCGCGTCCATGGCGTGCGCTTCCTGTTCGGCTGCAAAGGGGGCATCGGCCGGTGGCACCGCGCCCGGAGGCACGCTGTCCGCCGCCGCCCGAGCGGCAAGGACGATGTCGGCGGGAAGAGGGAGAGCAGCGGGGAGAAGAGCCGTGGCAGGGAGCTCGGGGGATGTGGCGGCCGGGGCCGGAGGCAGCGGCAGATCGCGTGCTACCAAGGCCGGGGCGGCGGGACGCGAGGCGTCGACCAAGGATTCGGGCGCCGGCGCTATCGCGGCCGGGGCATCCGCCGACGGGCTGGCCGGGGCCGAAGTAGGCCAGCGATGCGGCGGCCGCAGGTCGCCGACCGGTTCGAAAAGGAAGGCGCCGACGCGCGTCGGTGTCGCCGATAGCGCAATCGCGTCCAGCCCACCGATATCGGACGGATCGACAGAAGGCCGATCGATCGCCGGCGACGGACGCGGAAGGTCGGGCGTGAACCGCGGCGGCGGGTCCAGCGGTGCGGAATCGCCGATCCCGATCGCGGCCGCGACGCCCAGTGCAGTCCCCTGCACGGCGTGGCCGACGCCCCGGAACAGTATTCCGTAACCGCACAACTGTTTTTCCCCCCTCTCGCGGCCGGCTAGCCATCGGCCGCTGCCGCCGTCCCGGTCATGATTCCCGGAACGATCGGTTGAAGCTGTCGATCATCGGCTGGAAGAGATATTGCAGCAGCGAACTGGACCCGAGATCGATGAAGACTTCGGCAGGCATCCCCGACATGAGCCGCACGTCGGGATAGCGTTTAAGCTGCTCGGGAGAGATTTCGACGATCACCTTGTAATATAGCTGGTGCGCGTCCTGGTCGTAGATCGCATCGGGGCTCACCTCGCGCACCGTGCCGATCAGGTTCGGGATAACCCGCGCCTTATAGGGGGTCAGCCGGACCTCGGCCTTCAGCCCCGAATGAACCATGTCGATGTCGGTCGGGCGCAGCCGCGCCGAGACGACGATTTTTTCCGACGATGGAACGATGTCGAGGATCGGTTGCCCCGATCCCAGCACGCCGCCTGGCGTGATCAGCCGCAGGTTCGCCACCCGTCCGTCGATCGGGGCGAGGATCTGCTTGCGGCTGCGGACGTCGGTGCTGACCTTGAGCTGCTCTCGCGCCTCGGCGATCTTGAGCTGAACCTCGCGCTGCTGCTGCGCCGCGTCGAGTACCATCTGCCCGCGCAGCGACGTCATCTGCGCCTGCGTTTCGCCGATAGCATCGCGCAGCCGGTCCATATTGTTGGTCAGTTTGCCGCGTTCGCCGGCAACCGCCGATTTCTGGCGTTGCAGCGCGAGCAGGCGCGATTTGCGCTCCAGCCCTTCGTCGACGAGCATGTTCACGCCCATTTCCTCTTCTTCGAGCAATTTGGCCTGGTCGCCAAGCGCCACGATCTGCGCGCCCGAACTGCGAATGTCGGCGTTCGCCTGGCTGATCCGCTGCGACAGGATGGCCGACTGCTCGGCCAGCCCGCGGCGGCGCGAAATGAATTCGGCGTTCGACGCCGCAATGATTTCCTTGACCTCGGGATCGCTTGCGGCCGCGAGCAGTTCGGCCGGGTAACTGATCCGGTCGAGCCGCAGCCGTTCGGCGGTAAGCCGCGCGTCCTGCGCGAGGAGGCCATAATAGCTCGAGCGCAGCGCGGCGTCGGACGCGTCGTTCTGAGTCGCGTCGAGCAACACCAGCGGCTGGCCGGCGCGGACCTGCTGCCCCTCGACGACCAGGAATTTGCTGACGATGCCGCCTTCCAGATGCTGCACGGTGCGGCGCCCGCCGCCCGCCGCTTCGAGGAAGCCCGAGGCGATGGCGGCGCTGTTGAGCGGTGCCGCCCAGCTCCAGATGCCGAAGGCGGCGACGAACAGCCCGATCGCGATCATCGCAAGGCGCATCGACCGCCCGACCTTCGGCGCGGCGAAATCCGCCGCCGGTGCAGGGAGGGCGAGCGGTCCGGCCTCGCTGCCGGCCTCGAGACGTACCGGAATGTTCACGCCCCCATCCCCTTTTCGTTCGCCATCGCCGGCGGCGCCTTCGGACCGCCCGGTGCGCCGCCCGGCTGGATCACCCGCCGCTTCCCGGCCATTTCCTCGACGACGGTGCGCGCGTCGCCGAATTTCGCGGCCTGCCCGTCGATCATCAGCAGGATCTTGTCGGCAAGCTCGAGCAGGTTCGATCGGTGCGAGACGATGATCGTCGTCACGTTCATCGCCTTCAGCTTCTTGATCGTGCCGAGCAGCGCCGCGTCGCCGCGCGCGTCGAGGCTGGCGTTGGGTTCGTCGAGCACGACGAGCGGCGGCATGCCGAACAGCGCGCGGGCAAGGCCGACGCGCTGGCGCTGGCCGCCCGAAAGCTGGTAGCCGCCGTCGGTCAGCACGCAGTCATAGCCGCCGTCGAGCTGCAGGATCATGTCGTGGCAATCGGCAAGTTTCGCTGCTGCGATCACGTCGGCATCACTCGCGCCGGGACGGAAGCGGCCGATGTTCTGGCGGATGCTGCCGGGCAGCAGCTCGACGTCCTGCGGCAGGTAGCCGACGTTCGGGCCGAAGTCGCTGCGCATCCAGTCGAACGTGTCGGCCCCGTCGAGGCGGACATGCCCCGCGCTTGGCTTCAGCACCCCGACGAGCAGCCGCGACAGCGTCGTCTTGCCCGACGCCGACGGACCGACGATCGCCAGCGCGGTGCCCGCATCGATCGCGAAGCTGACATTCTTCAGGATCGCGCCTTTCATTCCCGGCGCGGCATAGCTCAGCCGTTCGACCGCCATCGCCCCGGTCGGCTTGGGAAGCGACATTTGCGACGGGCGCGGGCGCGGCAGGTCGCAGAAGCGCGACAGGCGGCGCAGGCTTTCGCGCGCGAGCACGAACTGCTTCCAATAGCTCATCGCGGCTTCGATCGGCGCGAGCAGCCGCGCGATGAGGATCGAGCCGGCGATCATCGCGCCGCCGGTGATCTGCTGGTCGAGAACGAGCAGCGCGCCGGTGCCCAGCAACGCGATCTGAACGAAATTGCGGATGAACTTCATCCAGGCGAGGATCTTGCTCGACTGGAATTGGGTGCGATCGACCGAATTGGTCTCTTCATGATAACGGTGCGCCCAGTGGGCGACGGTGTCGTCGGCCATCCCCATGGCGTCGATCGCTTCGCTGTTGCGGACGAGCGATTCGGCATATTGCATGTTGCGCGCGCCAAGCGCCTGCGCCTCGCTGATCGCGTTTCGGGTCATGCGCTCGTTATACCAGGTGAGCCCGAACAGCGTGATCGCGCCCACCGCCGAGATCAGGCCGAAAAGCGGGTGCAGCAGGAAGACGATGAACAGGTAAAGCGGTACCCACAACATATCGACGACGCTGAAGACCGTCGGGGTCGAGATGAAATTCTTGACCTGCGCCAGTTCGCGGAGCGCCTCGAGCCGCGTGTTCGGCGCGATCAGCCGCTGTTCGAGCGATCGGACGAGGAGCGAGGGGCCGAGCCGCTGCGCCAGCCAGGTTCCGACCCTGTTCGCGACCTGCTGGCGGATGCCGTCGAGCATCGAACCGAGCCCGATCACCATCGTCACCGCGAGGACGAGGAAGAACAGGGTATCCTTGCTCTGGCTCGACAGCACGCGATCGAAAATCTGCATCATGAACAACGACATGGCGAGCGCCGCCAGGTTGGTGATCATCGAGAAGAAGATGAGCTTGCCGGCGATCGCGCGCTGCGGCAGCAGGCTGTCGGTCAACAGGTTGCCGGAGCGTTCGCGGCCGAACGCGGCGGTCAGGGCATTGAAGGCCATGTCAGAAGTCCCGGAGCGCCGGGCCGTCGCCCGCGTGAAGAGGCAGGACGAGCCCCGAGATCAGACCCGCAAGCTCCATCTGGCGATGCACGCCCAGCTTGGCGCGGACGCGCTTCAAGTAGGTGCGCGCGGTCTCTTCCGACAGCCCGCAGCCTTCGGCGGCGTTGCCGAGGCTGCTCGATTTCAGGAACTGGCCGAGGAAACGCTGTTCGGACGGGAGCAGCCCCAGCGCCTCGAGCAGCGACGTCGGTGCGTCGACCTTGCCCGGGCCCATGAGGATCAGCATCGCGCAGCGCGCGGTGACGTCGCCCGACCGCGATTTCGCCGAAACGACATAGGCGAGGCGCCAGTCGCCGTTGCTGCAATCGAGCCGGAACACATCCTCGACCGGCTGCGACGCGGTCGCGGCGCGGCGGATGCTTTCGCGCAATTCCTTCGCCTGCTGCGGATTCGCGGCGACGATCGCGCCGTCGGCGGCCCGGATCAGCCATTTGCGCTGACCGAGAAGCGCGGTCGCGGCGCTGTTGATGAACAGCGGGCGTCCGTCGGCCGAGAGCAGCGCCATCGCCAGCGAGACGCGGTCGAACATCCCTTCGAGCATCGCCGACCGCTGCGACTGGCGTGCGAGCTGCGCAGCATGCGTCGCCGAATCGGCGAGCAATGGCGCGACCATCTGCAGCGAGGCGATGTCGCGGTCGCTGAAGCGGGCCGATCCGCCCTGCCGGAAAAACAGCGCGTGGATACAGGCGCCGCCGCGCTTCATCTGGAGCGCGACGCCGCAGTCGTAGAGCCCCGTCGCCGGGTCGCCGTGCGTACCGAGTTCGGCGCCGAAGCCGGTTCCCGCGATCTGGAAATGGTGGACGGACTGCTCGCCGATGCGCGACCAGAGGTCGTCCATCATAGCGAGGAGCCGCTGCGTCGCATCGGCGTCGTCGCGGACATGGTCGAAGCCGAGCAGATAGGCGTGCCGCTGTGCGCCGCTGCCCGAAAGCGTGACCGTCAGGATCGCCGAGCTGATGTCGAACTGGCCGAGGAAGTCGTGCCAGACCTTGCGCGTGTTCGCCATCGCGTCGACGCCATGCCGGAGCCCCGAGATCGTCTCTCCATGGTCGGGTTCGAACGGGAGATCGCAGGAATGGAAAGCGTCGCCGCCTGCATCGGCATAGAGAGTCGAAAGTTCGGCATCCGAAGACATTATGGCCCCCCATGAGACATTGGACCCGGAGCGGGGGTTGAAAATCCCGCAACAGGACATGCACGCGCGACCATATTGTCCGGCACGCCGGCCCCGTACGGATGGGACCGCGCGCCTTGCCGGTATGCCTTGGGCATCTTACTCAGCGGCTGTCGGTGGACGGACACCCGCCGACAGCGCTCCTGCCGTGACGGCTGCAGGAAGCGGGGTTTGTCTATTTCGATTCGGCGGATCGAGTCTATTACCCACTCGGACATATCCGTATGGGTAGTTTCCCGCCCTTCCGCCGCGGCCTATCCTCACGCCATCGAGATAGCCGGGGTCGCCGCTCGCATCGACGATGTCTCAGGAGGGGGCAAATGCAGGGACCATCGACCAAAAGCGCGCGCCTGCTATGCGCGTCCGGCGCACTCGCGATTGCAGCGATTCCCGCGCTTTTGCTGGCCCAGGCCCCGGCACCGGGACGCGCGCCGTCGAGCACGATGGCCTCGCTCGCCAAGACTGTCATCGAAACCAATCCCGACATCGAAGCGCAGCGTCAGCAGGTGCGAATCACCAAGGCGCGACTCGCCACCGCCGAGGCGGGCTACTTCCCGACGGTCGAGGCGAACGGAACCGTCCAGCGGCGCGAGATCGACGTCAAGAATGGCGGCCGCGGCGATTCGAAATATACGTCGGCCAACGGAGCGATCGAGGCGCGCCTGCGCTTCTACGACGGCAATCGCACCTATAATTCGGTGCAGATCGCGACCGCCGAGATGGCGGCGGCCGAAGCGGGGCTCGATGCGACCATTTCAGACACGCTGCTCGACCTGCTCACCTCCGCCGCCGACGTCCATCTCCAGCGCAAGGTGCTCGAATATTCGCAGCAACAAAGTGACGCGATCGGCGAGCAGCTGCGCGCGACGTCGCGCAAGCTGGAATTCGGAGAGGCGACGCGTACCGATGAAGAGCTGGCGAAGGCCCGGCTCGCAACGGCGCAGGCCGGCGTCCTCGCCGCGACCGAGGAGCTCAACGTCAACGGCTACGAGTTCCGGACCGTGAGCGGGCAGTCGGCGACGACGCTTCCGGCGCTTCCGGCGCTCGCGCCCGTGCCCGACTCGCTTGCCTCGGCCCAGAAGATCGCGCTCGAGAACGCGCCGCGACTGCGCGCCGCGCGACTTAATGCGGAGGCCGGAAAGGCCGGCGTCCAGTTCGCAGCGGGAGCGCTGTTTCCGCAGGTCGACGCGGTCGGCGGCTATGAGTATCTGGCCGGCGGGGTCGCGAACCTGTTCACCGGCAAGCTGCCCGACGATCGCTCCTCGCTCTATGGCGGACTCGAGGTTCGGGTGCCGATCTTCGTGCCGCGCGACCATGCCGAAATCGGCCGCGCACGCGCTGTCCGCGACCAGCGCCTGTCGCAGACCGACATCGCGACCCGTGCGGCCGCGGAGGAAGTGGCGAGCTATTGGACGCGGTGGCAGTCGGCGAAGAGCACGATCGTCACCGCAACCGCCGCGGTCGCCGCGATCGAACAAGCGGCCGAGGGCCTCAAGAAGGAGGCGCTCGGCGGCAACCGGACGCTCACCGACGTGCTCGATGCGCAGAACGAGTTGCTGACCGCGCGGGTGACGCTCGAACGCGCCAACCGGAACGAATTCGTCGCGCGCGCAGGGTTGCTGGCGGCCATCGGCCGGCTCGACGGCGATGCGATCCTCGAGGGGCGGTGCTGCACGGCTGGCGCGGCGGGCACCGTGTCGCGGCCGGGCGCATCGGCGCTGGGGCGTCCGGCTGCGGGCGAAAGCATCGCCAGCGGGGACGCGTCCGCCAAGGCCTCCGCCACTCCTGTGCGGCCCGGACAGTCGATGCTTGGCAGTGCGCCCGTCGCGTCGGCGCCCGCTGTTCCATCTTCTGGCGGCGAGGCGGCGACGCCGGCCGCGTCGCTTGGCGGCAGACCGTCGGCCTCGGCACTCGGACGCCGCGTCAAATAGTATCGGATCGCGTCGAAACAGCGCGACGGGCCGCCCTTCGGGACGGCGCGGAGCGTGCTGTGCCCGTGACAGTTCAGCGACAAGAACTGCCCCAAAATGAAGCAGTTCGGAAAATCTTCGGCCATGTCCCCAAGCAGGAATATGCCCCCCCCGGCCCCCGCCATATCCAAGCTTCATGGCTCGACAACCGATCGGGCCATGGGGGTGTGATTTCGCCCGAGTCGGTGAGACCGCATCTTTGCGACCCAACAATGAAGAGGATAGCGAAATGCCAACTGTGACTCCTTCGAACGCACCGACTGCGGCCAAGAATCCGACCGCCCGCGGTCAGGTTCTGGGCACCAATGCGGTCGACTTCATCGATCTGAACGCGATCGTCTCGACCGCCACGCTGCCTTACAACGCACGTGGCAACGGCGGCAACGACACCGTCTACGGCAACAACCTCGACAACGACCTTTATGGCGACGCCGGCAATGACGCTGTTATCGGACGTTATGGCAACGACCGTATCGACGGCGGTACCGGCAACGACACGCTGATCGGCGACCAGGCCGATTTCGTCGTCATCGGCCCCGGAAACGTCCAATATGTCGGCATCGACAATGGTGTGGCCGACGGCAACGACACGCTGCTCGGCGGCGCGGGTGACGACACCGGCTACGGCGGTGGCGGCAACGACTATATTCGTGGCGATGCCGGCAACGACACGCTTTACGGCCAGTCGGGCGATGACCGCGTCGAAGGCAATGCCGGCAACGACTATATCGACGGCGGCAGCGGCCAGGACAACCTCTATGGCGGCACCGAAACCGACGTGGTCCTCGGTGGGACGGGCGACGACTATATTGAAGGCGGCACCAACAGCAACGGTGTCGACCAGCTGTACGGTGGCGACGGCAACGACGTCATTTTCGGCGACAATGGTGTCAACCGCAAGGCCGACCCCGACTATGCCTACAACCAGAGCGGCTACAACCCGGGTAACGGCCATGCCGATTACATCGAGGGCGGCGCAGGCGACGACCAGGTCTTTGGCCAGGGCGGCGGCGACACCATCCTCGGCGGCACGGGCGACGACCTTCTCTGGGGCGATGACGGCAACGACGTCGTTCTTGGCGGCACCGGCTTCGACCAGCTCGACGGCGGTGAAGGCGACGACCTCCTGCTCGGTGAAGACGGCGACGACGAAATCGACGGCGATGCCGGCAACGACGTCATCCGCGGCGGGGCGGGTCTCGACTTCGTCCAGGGCGGCGCCGACGACGACGACATCGGCGGCGGTGCCGACGATGATACGCTCAACGGCAACGACGGCAACGACCTGGTCCATGGTGACGGCGGCAACGACGTGATCTGGGGCGAAGGTGGCGACGACGACCTGTATGGCGACGACGGCGACGACGTGATCCGCGGCAACGGGGATCCCTTCTTCGATCCGCTCGATCCGTCGAACACCGATGCCGACTTCATCTCGGGCGGCAACGGCGACGACATCATCAACGGTGACGAAGGCGACGACGTCATCGAAGGTAATGACGACAACGATACCCTGTCGGGCGACGACGGCAACGACGTCATCTCGGGTGGCTCGGGCTTCGACAACATCACCGGCGGCAACGGCAACGACGTTGTTTCGGGTGGCGACGACGACGACCTGATCCAGGGCAACAACGGTGCGGACAATCTGTCGGGCGATGACGGCAACGACCTGATCTATGGTGGTGCCGGAAACGATGTCGTCAGCGGCAACGACGGGGATGACCAGCTCGCTGGCGATGCCGGCAACGACACCATGTACGGTGGTGACGGTGACGACATCATGTATGGTGACACGCTGTACGAAAACCTGGGCAACCCGGGTGGCGGCAACGACACCATGTTCGGTGGCGATGGCAACGACTATATGTCGGGTGGCTTCGGCAACGACAACATGAACGGCGATGAAGGCGACGACACCATTCGCGGCGACACCGGCAACGACACCATCAATGGTGGCGTGGGCGATGACAACCTCGAAGGTGAATCGGGCAACGACACCATCACCGGTGGCGAAGGCGACGATCACATGTCGGGCGGCGCAGGCAAGGATCTGTTCAAGTTCGACTCGACCGACAACTCGCCGGGATTTGGCAACGACGTGATCGGTGCTCCGTTCAACCTGGGTGACGGCCGCGACTTCAACCTCGCGAACCGTGACACGCTGGTGTTCGATGTCGACGCGGGCTTCGACCCGGCGAACGACATGGGCGTCGTCACCGGTGACTTCGACGGCCAGGGCGACGGGCTCGACGTCTATGTCTTCACCTCGGCCGGTGCGGTGCTGATCGAAGACTTCTGGGAAGGCGCTTCGGCTCCGATCCAGGCGCTCGCTGCACTGGGCGCCTATGACTCGGTTGCCGCGATCAATGCGTACAGCCAGGGCAATGCGTCCTACGACATGATCACGTTCGTCTGAGGACAAGGCTTCGTACGGGGAGCCCGTTTCCTCGACGGACCTCTGCAGACTGGAGGGCAGGCCGCGGCCTGCCCTCCTTTTTATGCGCGGCGCCGGCCCCTCTCGCGAGGCGTCGGCGCCATCTTTTTTTCATCGAATTTCCCAATGTCCCCATCTGGGAATGGCGGGAAACGTGGGTTTCCGCCATTCCGGTTGCAGGGTGGCGGTCAGAATCATCCTCAAGATGCTCGCTTTGGCCAAGCGGGCTTGCAGAGTAAACGTCAACGGCATTTCTGCCGGCAAATCGAGGGAATTCCGTACTATTCTCTGGCTTCTGGCAGGTTCCCGAGTTCAGTCGGTCCCTCGGCCGGCTAGCCGTGTCCGCCGCCCAGACCCCCCGGGCGGCGGCCGGCGTCGGGCCTCCGGGCCGTCCGCAGGCGGGGCTGGGCACCCTGCCGCAAGGCAGATGTCATCCCGATGATCGCGACCATTCTCTCCTTTCCTTTCGCCATGGCGCTGTTCGCGGTGTCGGCGTCCGGCGACCAGCCAGCCTTCGCCTTTCCCGTAGACTGCCGCGTCGGCGAATCCTGCCTGATCCAGAAGCTGGTCGATCATGATCCGGGGCCGGGGCGGAGCGACTATCACTGCGGAACGCTGACGACCGACGGGCACGACGGGATCGATATCCGGCTTCGGACGATGGCCGACATGCGGGCAGGCTATGCGGTGCTTGCGGCGCGCGACGGGCTGGTGCTCCGCACCCGCGACGGGGAGCCCGACATCAGCGTGACCGAACGGACCGCGCCAGCCGACAAACAGGCGGGCAATGGCGTGGTGATCGACCATGGCAACGGATGGGAAACGCAGTACAGCCATTTGCAGCGCGGCAGCGTCGCCGTCCGCCCGGGGCTGCGCGTCGCGGCGGGCGAACGCATCGGCCTGATCGGGCTGTCGGGGAACAGCGAGTTTCCGCACCTGCATTTCGCGATCCGGCATCGCGGGCAGCCGATCGACCCCTTCACCGGCGGGGCCGCGGACGCATCCTGCGCCGCGGCGGGCGCGTCATCGGGCCTCTGGACCCCCCCCGCCGCGCTGCAGCTCGGTTACCGGCCGACGGCCGTGATCGCCGCAGGCCTTGCCTCCGCCGTGCCCGCAAAGGCCGTCACCGGCCGGGATCCGTCCCCGCGGCTCGCGGGCCGCGATGCGCCGCTGATCCTGTGGGTCGACGCGATGGGTGCGATGTCGGGCGACCGCCAGTCGTTCGCCATCGCGGGCCCCGACCGCGGGATCGTGCATAGCCAGGAGAGCGTCGTGGCCGGGGGCGGCCTCAGCTGGTTCGCCTATAGCGGCAAGCGCGCACCGCCCGGCGGCTGGCCGGCAGGACATTATACCGGGCGCTATATCCTGCGGCGCGGGCCGGATATCGTCGCGGAGTTCGACGTTGAAGGCGTGATCGAATAAAGTGGAGGCATACTTGAAAATTCAAGTATAGTCTTCATTAAATTGGAGAATAAACCATAACTATTTCGCCAATTTTATCTAAATTGTCCGAGAAGATTCGGTCTTAAGACGAAATGTCCCGATTTTTACTTTTCCAGATGTCCATATCTGTGAAGTTTAAGGAAGTTTTAACCCTTAAGTTATTCGATCTACCCGAAAGTATAGGGCCGCATACCGAAAATTGCCATTGCAGAATCAGTGACCTGGGTCTGTATTTCCCGGGTCAGTGATGACGCACGGGCATCGGTCGCCAAAGAGAACCTAGCAGATCACAAAAGCGAACATTGCGCATTCGGACGGCCATCTGGCGCGAACGCGATGCCGCTCGCCTTAGTCCGGTGTGACCTCCGTACAGGTCTTCGCCGGACGTCGGGGCGGGGGATGAAGTGCAGGGGGGCCGAAAGGCGATGGAGCGACAGGCAATTCAGCGACCCGAGGAGGTGGCTGGTACCGCAAGGGCCGTTCCGGCGGGCGCGATGCGTATTGTGCCCGCCAATGACGTTGTCCAGCTCCCACCCGGAACGCGGCTCGACGCCATCAGGCTTTCGGGCAACGACCTTGTGATCACCCTGCCCGACGGGCAGGTTCTGCTGATCGTCGACGGCGCGCTCCATATTCCGCAGTTCCGGATCGGGCCGATCAATATTCCCGCGCCGACGATCGCGGCGCTGATCGCGACGCAGGAGCCCGAACCCGCGGCGGGAACGCTGCAAAGCTCGGGCGGAAATTTCGCCCAGACGCCGGGTGACATCGGCGACCCCTTCGCGATCGGCAACCTGCTGCCGCCCACCGACTTCGGCCTGCCCGATCGACAGGCGCGCGAAATCATTCCCGACGCGATCGACAACAAGCCCGATATCGTCATCATTACCCCCGATCAGCCGGCCGGTGCCGCCGACGCGACCGCGACGGTGTCGGAGGCTGCGCTGCCTGCGCGCGGCACCGAACCGCCGGGATCGGACGAGGCGTCGGGGCAGGAAGCGATCACCGGCACGATCCAGATCACCGCGCTCGACCAGCCGAGCAGTGTATCGGTCAACGGTACGGTGATCACCGCGGTAGGCCAGACCGTCGCCACGACCTACGGCCAGATCGCCATCACCAGCATCACGCCCGATGCGATCGGCTACAGCTATGTGCTGACCGACAATGCGACCGTTCCCGACGCGCGTGATGTCGTGACGGTGACGGTGACCGATGCCGACGGCGACGTCGACACGGCAACGCTGACGCTGACGATCGCCGACGATGCCGCGATCGCGCGTCCCGACGTCGACGACACCGAAGCAGGCACCCGCAATCCGGCCGCCGGTAATGTCATCACCGGCGAGGGCACGACCAGCGGCGCGGCCGGCGCCGACACGCTGGGCGCCGATGGGGGGCTCGTCACCGGCATCCGGACCGAGGCGGCGACGGACTTCCTGGCGCCGGGGGCGCCGATCGAGGGCCAATATGGCCGACTGTTGATCACCACCGATGGCCGCTATGTCTATGTCCGAAATCCGGGGACGCCGGGTGGCGTCTCCGACACATTCGTCTATCGCCTGACCGACGGCGACGGCGACACATCGACCGCGACGTTGACGATCAACATCGCCGACAGCACGCCGACGCTGGCGGTTCCGGTCGCGGGGGGTGAAGGCACCTTCGTCAACGAGGCGGGGCTACCCGAGCGGCCCGGCGAGCCGGCCGGATCGAGCACCGGCGACGATTCCTATTTCAGCTTCGGCACGATCCAGTTCGGGGCGGCCGACGGCCCGGCGGCGATCACGATCAACGGGATTGCAGTGACCGAAGAGGGACAGGCGATCGCGCTGCCTACGGGCACCTTCTACATTGTCGCGATCAACCCCGATTCGATCGAATATGCCTTCGCGCTTGAGGATAATGTGATCGGCGATCCGGCGTCGCAGACGATTACGGTCGGAATCACCGACATCGATGGCGATGCGGTCTCGGCCAGTTTCGAAATCGACATCATCGACGATGCGCCGATCGCGATCGCCGATTTCGACACGATCGTCAGCGGCAACGACACGGCGACGGGCAATGTGATCACCGACGTCGAAAATGACGGCGGCCGGGATACCGTCGGCGCCGACGGCGCGCTGGTGTCGTTCGTGACCGGCAGCGGCGATCCGGTGCCCGCGGGAACGCCCGTGGCGGGCCTCTATGGCATCCTGACTCTCAATGCCGATGGCAGCTACAGCTATGCCCGCGATCCGGAAGCGCCGGGCGGCGTCGCCGATGTCTTCACCTATCGTCTGACCGATGGCGATGGCGACAGCACGACCGCGACGCTGACGATCAACATCGCCGACAGCGGGGTCCGGATTCGCGTACCGAGCGGCTCGGACGACGGCCTGACGGTTGCCGAGGCGGGGCTGCCCGGCGGATCGGCCCCCGAAAGTGGCGGTGCCGCGACCAGCGGTTCGATCGCGATCTCGGCCCCCGACGGGTTCGGGACGATCCGGATCAACGGGATCGAGGTCACGACAGTCGGGCAGGCGATCGAGGGCAGTTTCGGGACGCTCACCATCACGAGCCTGAGCCCGACGGCGATCGGCTATACCTATGCGCTGACCACGGCGAGCTATGGCGACGATGCGACCGACAGCTTCGGCATCACCGTCAGCGACAGCGACGGCGACAGCGCGAATGCGTCGCTCGAAATCGCGATCATCGACGATGTCCCGACCGCGATCGACGATGTCGATGCGGTCGATGCGGGCAGCGAACAGGGTGCCGACGGCAATGTGCTCACGGGCATCGGCGGCGACGATGCGAATGCCACCGATGGCGCCGCCGACGTGCAGGGCGCCGATGGTGCGACCGTCACGGCGGTATCGTTCGGCGGCGAGACCGGCGCGGTCGACGGCCAGACCCTTGGCGCCTATGGCACCCTCGAGATCGCGTCCGACGGCAGCTACCTTTATGTCGTCGATCCCGAAAACGCCGATGTCGCGGGGCTGGGCGGAAACGAAGAACTTACCGAAACCTTCGACTATGTCATCACCGACAGCGATGGCGACGAAGCGACCGCGACGCTGACGATCACGATCCGCGGCCGCGACGACGGGATCAGCTTCACCGGCCTGAATGCCGATGGCGGCGAAGTCACCGTGTCGGAGGCCAATCTCGCGGACGGGTCGGACCCGAACGGCGATGCCCTGGTCCGCACCGGCAGCTTCAGCTTCGACGCGCCCGACGGCATCGCGGGGCTGACCGTCGGCGGCGAGCCGCTCTTCGACGGCGACATCATCGTCGGCACGTCGATCGGCACTGCGCTCGGTATCCTGACGATCACCGATTTCGAACCCGTCTATGACAATGCCGGCGACATCATCGGCGGGACGATCGGCTACAGTTACGAACTGGTCGACAACAGCCTGCTGCACAGCGGCGCCAACGGGGTATCGCTGACCGATAGCTTCGCGGTGGCGATCACCGACAGCGACGGAACGACGTCGACGGCGAGCCTCGACGTTCGCGTGCTCGACGACAATCCGGTCGCGCGGTCGGCGCCGTCGATCACGGTCGCCGAGGATGCGCCGCCGATTTCGGGCAATCTGCTGGCGAACGACACGCGGGGCGCTGACGGCGCGGTGGTGACCGGAGTGACGATCGGCGGCGTGGCGGTGACAGTCGCGGCGAGCGGAACGACGAGCTATACCAACGCGAACGGCACCTATACGTTCAGTGCCGATGGCGCGTGGACTTTCGATCCCGTTACCCAGACGAGCCAGTTCCCCATCGCGGCCGATTTCACCTATACGATCACCGATGGCGATGGCGACCAGTCCTCGGCGCTGCAGCAGATCCGCCTTGCGGACGGGGCAGAGCCGACAGCCGGCGCCCCGATCAGCCTGACCGTCGACGACCAGCATCTGACGACCGGATCGACACCGTCGATCTTCCAGCCGGTCACCGCAAGCGGTCAGATCGCGTTCACGCCGGGCTCCGATGCGATCGCGTCGATCGGCTTCGGCGATCCCTCGGGCCTCGACGGCGGGCTGATCTGGACGCTCGAGTCGGATACGCAGATCATCGGCCGCGATGCGGACGACAATGTCGTCGTCATCCTCGACCTCAGCGTCGCGGGGAACGTCGCGACCGTTACGATGACGCTCGAGTCCAACTACGGCATGCACCCCGACACGCTCGCCGACGACCTTGCCGAACTGGGCTCGGTCGAGGTGATTGCGACCGACGCCGACGGCGACAAGGTGGCGGGCACGGTCGATCTTTCGGTGTCCGACGATGTTCCCTCGATCATGGCCGTGACCTCTTCCACCGGCGCGCTGATGGTCGACGAGACCAATCTTGCGGCCGACGCGACCGCCAATTTTGCGATTTTCTTCCACGTCGTTACCGGCGCCGACGCCGCGGGCAGCAAGGTCAGCTACGCCTTCGAGGTCACGACCGCTTCGGGGCTGGTCGATGTCGCGACGGGGTCGAAGATCATCCTTCAGGCGAACGGCAATGTCGTCGAAGGGCGCTTGCAGGACTCGCTCTCGACCGTCGCCTTCCGGCTGACGATCGACGCCAACGGGCAGGCGACGCTCGACCAGATGCGCGCGATCAAACATGGCGATGCGACCAATCCCGACGATATTGCAACGCTGTCGTCGACGCTGATCCGCCTCGTCGCGACCGTCACCGACGGCGATGGCGACCAGGCGTCGGCGATCGCATTCGTCGGCAACACGCTGGCGTTCCGGGATGATGGCCCGTCGATCGACGCGACGAATGTCGACACGAACAGCATCCTGCTCACCACGCAGGATGCCGACACGCGCGGCGCGGCCTTCGACACCGCGACCGCAGACCTGTCATCGGCCTTCTCGGCAGCGTCGGTGCAATTCGGCGCCGACGGCCCCGCCGGGGCGGGTCAGGTCACATGGAGTTATGCGCTTGCGCTGGGCACGGCGGCTGCGACCACCGCCCTGACCAGCAATGGCGTGCCGGTCACGCTTGCCCTTGTATCCGGACAGATTGTGGGCAGCGCGGGCGGCACGCCGGTCTTTTCGGTGTCGGTGAATGCGGCGACGGGCATCGTCACACTCACCCAATTCGCCGAAATCGACCATCCGTTGCCGGGGTCTCCGGCCGACTATGCGGCGCAGCTCGTCGAGCTGGGCGCAAATCTGATCGAGCTGCGCGGCACTGCGACGATCACCGACCGCGATGGCGACAGCGTATCGGACACGGTCGCCGTCGACCTTGGCGGCAACATCCGCTTTGCAGACGATGGTCCGACCGTCTCTGCAGGCGGCAGCGCGCCGGTGCTGGAGCTCGACGAGAGCAATCTCGCCGTGGATACGACGGCCGACTTGTCGGGCCTGTTCGCGCCGACGACCGATTTCGGCGCCGACGGCCCCGGCACCACCGCCTATGAGCTGGGGGTGACCGCCGGACCGAGCGGGCTGATCGATTCGCTGACCGGCGAGCCGGTGATCCTCTCGATCGTCGGCGGCGTGGTCTATGGCCGCACCGCGTCGCACGAGGTGTTCCGCATTTCGGTCGGCCCCGGCGGCCTCGTCACCTTCGACCAGTCGCGCGCGGTACTTCATACGCCCGACAGTGGCCCCGACCAAGCGCTGTTCTTAGCCGGCAGCAACCTGATCACGCTGACCGCGATCGTCACCGATGGCGATGGCGACACGGCGCGGACGACCGCGGACATCACCGGCCAGTTCGCGATCCGCGACGACGCCCCGCTTGCCGTCCATGACGAGGACAATGTCGCGCGCGACGGCCAGAATTTCGCCGACGGCAATGTATTGACCGGGATCGGTGGCATCGACGAGAATGGCATGGACGGGTCGGCCGACACTGCGGGCGCCGACGGCGGGCTGCACGTCACGGGGGTCGCCTTCGGCGCGACGACGGGATCGATCGGCGCGGCGCTGGCGGGCGACTATGGTGCGATCACCATCGCTGCCGACGGCAGCTATCATTATGATCTCGACCCCGCCGACCCGGCGGTCATCGCGCTCGGCGCGAACCAGACGCTGACCGAAACCTTCCACTACACCGTGCAGGACGCCGACGGCGACAGCGCGACCGCGACGATCACGATCACGATCACCGGCGCCAACGACTTCCCCGTCGCGCGCGCCGACACCAACTGGGTGCTCGACGGACCGAGCGGGTCGGACCCGAGCGCCACCGGCAATGTGCTGCAGGATATCGCGCATCCCGGCGCGCCCTTCGGCCTCTTCGCCGACGTCGCCGACAATGATCCCGACCTCGAGCCGATCACCGTCACCTCGGCAGGCACCTATGTCGGCCTTTATGGCACGCTGGTGATCGCCGCCGATGGCAGCTACACCTACACGCTCGACGAGGACAAGGCGGCGGTCAACGCGCTCGACGCGGGCCAGACGCTGGTCGACACCTTCACCTATATGATCAGCGACGGCGCGCTTTCGGTCGCCTCGACGCTGTCGGTCACCGTGTTCGGGACCAACGATGCGCCGACGATCGGCACTGCGATCGCGCGCGTGTCGGAAGAAGGGTTGGCTGGCGGGGTGCCCGATGCGCTGCCGGACGCGACGCTCGATACCACGAACAGCACGACCGCCAGCGGCTCGCTGGCAATCGGCGACGCCGACGCGGGCGAGACGCTGACCGCGACGCTGGGCGATCCCGGCCCGGTGCTGACCGCGGGCGGGGTGCCGGTGACCTGGACGGGCGTCGGCACCGGCACGCTGATCGGTTCGGCCGGCGGGGCGGAAGTCATCCGCGTCACGCTGGCGCCGAACGGAGCCTATACGGTCAAATTGTCGCACGCGGTCGACCATCCGACCGTTGCGCTGGAGGATCTCAAGAATTTCTCGGTTCCGGTGTCGGTGTCCGACGGCACCACGACGACGACCAACGCCGCGGCGATCCAGGTCGTGATCGAGGATGATGCGCCGAACGCCGTCGGCGAGGCTGGATCGACTTCGCAGCCGACGCAGGATGTGAACACGCTCTTCATCCTCGATTTCAGCGACAGCATCGACAATGGCGAGCTGAACACGATGATCAGCGCGGTGCAGGGCGCGCTCAGCCAGCTCGACAACGCGGCATCGGGCGTGATGACGATCCGCTTCGTGATCTTCTCGTCGGGCTCCTTCGCCTCGCCGTCCTTCGCGAGCGCTGCCGATGCGAACGCCTATCTCGACTCGCTCAACCCGGCGGCGGGCGGCGAACGGCCGTCGAACGAGGAAATCGGGCTCAACACCAACTATACCGGCGCGATCCAGACCGCGCTCGCCAATTTCACGGCGATCTCGGGCGCCAGCAACCAGGTCTTCTTCCTGAGCGACGGCAACCCGAACCAGGGGGTGCAGTTCGGCGGCATCCCGCCGCAGGTCATCAATTCGCTCGCCGCATCGACCGCGTCGGCGTGGAACAGCTTCGTCGACAATAATCACATCAATGTCACCGCGATCGGGATCGACAACAACCCGCTTCAGCCGCTCAACATCCAGCGGCTGCGCGACGTCGACCTCAACGACGCGCCGAACAACCAGCCGATCCTCGTCGACGATTTCCAGGACCTGGTCAGCACCTTGCTGTCGGTCATCGTGCCGTCGGCGGTGGTGGGCGATCTCGACACCAACGATGCGTTTGGCGCCGACGGCGGCCGCCTGCTGTCGATCACGGTCGGGACGACCACCTACAGCTGGGACGGCGCATCGAGCATATCGGTGTCGACCGGCGGGTCGATCGCCGGCACCAGCCTCAATGCCGTGGCAACCCCGATGGGCGGCACGCTGACGCTCAACTTTGCGACCGGCCAATATACCTACCAGCCGCCGACGCCGATCACCGTCACCGCGACCGAGGTCTTTTCCTATGTGCTGACCGACCGCGATGGCGACACCGCGACGGCGAACCTGTCGATCACGATCAACGCGCTGGCGCCGCCGATCGCGCTCGACCTCGATGGCGACGGGATCGAGTTCGTGTCGTCCGACGCGGCGGTCCGCTTCGACTATGACGGCGACGGGGTGGCGGAGACGACCGCATGGGTCGGCCGCGACGATGCGCTGCTCGCGATCGACAAGAATGGGGACGGCAAGGTCAACAACGGGTCGGAACTTGTTTTCGGCGGCAAGGGATTGTCCGACCTGCAGGGACTCGCTGCCGCCTATGACAGCAACGGCGATGGCAAGCTCGACGCGGCAGACAAGCATTTCGCGAAGTTCGGCGTCTGGCAGGACGCCAATGGCAATGGTGTGACCGATCCCGGCGAGTATCGCTCGCTGATCGATGCCGGGATCATCAGCATAGCGCTGGTCTCCGACAATCGTGGCTACACGGCTGCGGACGGCCAGGTCGTCGTGCGCGGGGAGGCGACCTATACCCGCGCCGACGGCAGCTCCGGCAAGCTCGCCGACGCCGCCTTCGCGACGAATTTCGTCGCCGACCAGCAGCGGAGCGCGGCGGGCCTGTCGACCGCAATGCTCGTCGCTGGACTTGCCGCGGCGACCCCGCTCGCCGCCGAAGAGCCTGCATCTGCTCCGGCGGAACAATCGGTCGCGGCGACCCTCGCGGTCGAGGCGACGACGAGCGCCGCTTCGCAACAGCAGGACGTCGAACCGGCGACCAAGGCCGACCTCTCCTCGCATCTCGCATCGGATGAATCGGGCAGCGACCGCCACCATAGCGACGCCCCGACGCGGCAGGCGATCGATCGTGGCGGCGAAGACAATGACGCGACCAGCAATGCCGCCGATCCGGCGCCCGAGCGCAGCTATGCGAGCCTGCTCGACGAGACGCACGTCGATCGCGCCGAGGCTGCTGCGCCCAAGCCCGATGCGGCGCCGTCGGTCGATCAGGTCCTGGTGCTGACGCCCACGCAGATCGTTCCCGCCGACGGGGCCGCGCACGACGTCAAGGCGATCGTCGCCGGAGCGCTCGAAGGACCGCAGGTCGATCTCGATGCGCTGCTCGGCGCGGCGCCGGCGTCGAACGAGGCGCTGCCACAGGTGCCCGTGCTCGCGAGTGCAACCGACGGGTTGCTCGGCGATGGTGGGTCGATGGGTACCGGGCACGGATTCATGGCGGGTCTCGCCGAACAGCATATCGCCGCGCAACTCGAACAGGCGGCGGCGGTTCACGCGTGACCGCACGAAAGACGGAACAAAAAACAAGGGGCGCAACGGGGGAAGCAACGCAGGCCGACTGGCCGGGACCGCTATCCGCCGACGACGACCGAGGGAAAAGCAGGGGAAATGAGATGCCGAAGATCCGTACAGCAGCCTTGTTGCTCACCGCCGTCGCCGTCGTCGCGATATCGGGAACCGCGCGCGCGCAGCGTGTCGAGCTCAAGACTGCGGTCGAAACGGCGATGCAGACGAACCCCGAAATCAACCAGGCGGTGGAAAACCGTACCGCAATCGAATTCGAGCGCGAACAGGCGCAGGGCCTGTTCCTGCCGCGGGTTTCGGTCGAGGGATCGGCGGGAATCCGCCGGCTCGAAAACAGCACGCGGCGCAATCTCGGGATCGCCGATGACAAGCTCTATCCGGTCGAAGGCAGCCTGCGCATCGAACAGATGCTGTTCGACGGAGGCGTGCGGAGCAAGGAAGTGAAGCGCCAGGCGTCGCGGACCGACGGCGCCGCCTTTCGCGTCGAGGAACGCTCGCAGTTCATCGCGCTGCAGGTGACGCGCCAATATCTCGACTATCTGCTCCAGCAGCGCATTGTCGCGGCGTCGCAGGACAATATCGATTTCCACAGCAAGCTGGTGGCCGACCTGCGCGAAGGCGTTGCGAAGGGTTCGCTCAGCATCGCTGACCAGCAGCAGGCCGAAGAGCGGCAGCAGGCGGCACAGGCACGGCTGACCGAATCCAATCTCGACCTCGTCAACACCGGGGCGTCGTTTCGGACGCTGACCGGTCTCGAACTTGTCGACGGCGCTTCGCTGCCGCCGTCGCTTGCGGGCAATATCCCCGCCTCGCTCGAGGAGGCGCTCGGCCGCGCGCGCGAGCGCAATCCCCGCGTGCGCGAGGCGCAGGCCGATCTCGACGCGGCGCACGCGATGGTCGGCAAGGCGAAGGCCGAGCAGATGCCGACGCTCGCGCTCGAGGGCAATGCGCGCATCGGCGACGATATCGACGGCTTCCGCGGCGAGACCAACGATCTGCAAGCGGGCGTCGTCATGCGCTGGGACGTCTTCAACGGCGGCATCAAAAAGTCGAAGGTGCAGGAAATGTACCGCCGCGAGCGCGAGGCGCGCTTCCGTGTCGACCAGATGGTGCGCGAAGCCGAAGAGGATGTGCGCATCGCCTGGAATACGTGGGACGCGCAAGGCCGGCTGGTCAAGGAACTCGAAGAGCAGAGCCGCGTGTCGGACGAACTGCTGCGCTCGTACCGCGCCCAGTTCAACGTGGGCCGCCGCTCGTTGCTCGACGTGCTCGACGCGCAGAACACCCGCTACAATGTCCAGGTTCGCGCCGAGACGGCCAAATTCGCGCAATTTTACGCCGAGTTCAAATTGCTGGCGGCGCTCAACGACCTGCTCGCGGCGATGGAGGTCGCGCCGCCGAAGGCCGCGATCGCCGATGCGCGCGAGCGTTTCAAGGTCAAGCCCGCACCGCAGACCGATCCGGCCTCGATGCGGGAACCGCGGTGAATTTTCCGGGTCATATGCGTGGTGCCCGCCGACTTCGCGACGTTTCGCTGATGACGGGGTTCGATAGCTGGCGGGCCGCGCCTGCCGATGGCGACGAACTGCTCGATACGGTCGCGGGCATCGCCGCGATGTTCGAGCGCCCCTTCGCCGAGGGGCGCGTCAAGAAGGGGCTGGCGCTAGACGAGGACGGGTTCGTCCCGCTCGACCAGATCGACCATGCGCTGGATGCCGTCGGGCTGCGCTGCCATCTCGTGCGCCGGCCGCTGGCGGGCTGGAACACGCAGGACGTGCCCGCGATCCTGCTCGTCGATGGCGAACGGCCGCTGATCCTCACCGACCTCGATGGCGATGCCTGTTCGGTGCGCCTGCCGGGTGCGAGCGCCGACGTCCGCGTCGACCGCGCGCTGCTCGAGGCCGCCTATTCGGGGCAGGGCGTGATCGTGCGCCACGATCCGTCGAGCGAGGCGGCGCGCGAGCGGCCGTGGGACGAGGCGGCGAAGCATCACTGGTTCTGGAGTGAGGTGTGGAAAGAGCGCGGGCAATATGCCTATGTGATGCTCGCGTCGTTCCTGATCAGCCTGCTCGCCTTTGCGATGCCGCTGTTCACGATGAACGTCTATGACCGCATCATCCCGAACAAGGCGGCGTCGAGCCTGTGGGTGCTCGCGCTCGGCGCGATGTTCGCGATCGCGGTCGAATATGGCCTGCGGCTCGCGCGCACCGGCCTGATCGACGAGGTCGGACGCGGAATCGATGCGCGGCTGTCGCAGCGCCTCCTCGACAAGGTATTGAACCTGCCGCTCGCGACGCAGCGCGGCAGCACCGGCGCACTCGCGCGGCGGGTGACCGAATATGAACAGGTGCGCGACTTCTTCGCCTCGACCACCGTCGTGCTGGTCACCGACATCTTTTTCCTCTTCGTCTTCGTCGGTCTGATCGCGGTGCTCGGCGGCTGGCTGGCGGTGATTCCGATCGTTTCGATGGCGATCATGCTCGTCATGGGCTGGCTGCTCCAGCGGCGGATGAGCCTCGCGGTCGCCGATGCGCAGGTCGACACCAGCCTGCTCCAGACGACGCTGATCGAATCGATCGGCAGCCTCGAAACCGTGAAGGCGTGCCGCGCCGAAGGGCGGATGCTCGGCAAGTGGCGGCGGCTCTCGGCCTCGAACGCCTACACGCAGGAAGAGATGCGCAAGCTTACCGCGACCGCGGTCAATCTTGCCACGCTCTGCCAGCAGGGAACGAGCATCGCGCTGATCATCGGCGGCTTCTACCTCTTCAATGCCGGCATCATTTCGATGGGCGCGATCATCGCGATCGTCATGCTCGCCAGCCGCTCGCTCGCCCCCGTCGGGCAGCTCGCCTTCCTGATGACGCGCGGGCGGCAGGCGTTCGTCACGCTGAACAGCCTGCAATTGCTGATGGACCAGGAGGACGAGCGCGAGAAGGGCAGCCGCTCGATCACGCCGGAGATCCGCAGTGGGCGCTTGCAGCTCGACCATGCGGGGTTCCGTTATCCCGATACCGAGCGCGAGGCGCTGGCCGATATCAGCCTGACGATCGAGCCCGGCGAGCGCATCGGGCTGATCGGCCGCGTCGCATCGGGCAAATCGACGCTCGGCCGCCTGCTTTGCGGCCTCTATGACCCGACCGCGGGCAGCTATCGCATCGACGGCCTCGAAAGCCGGCAATATGATCCGCACGACCTCCGCGAAACGCTTCGCTTCGTCGGGCAGGACGCCGAGCTGTTCAGTGGCACGGTGCGCGAGAATCTGCTCGTCGGCGCGAACGAAGCGAACGACGCCGCGATCATCGAAGCGGTGAAGCGGTCGGGCGCCGACGCCTTCATCGGCCGCGACGCGACGGGGTTCGATTTCCACATCGGCGAACGCGGATCGCGCCTGTCGGGCGGGCAGCGCAGCTTCCTGGTGCTGGCGCGTGCGCTTGTGACCCCGGCGCATCTGCTCTTCCTCGACGAGCCGACGGGCGCGATGGACAGCCAGACCGAGCAATTGTTCGTCGACCGGTTGCGGACCGCGATCCCCGCCGACCAGACACTGATCCTCGCGACGCACCGGATGGCGGTGCTGAACCTCGTCGACCGGCTGATCGTGATGGACAATGGCCGGATCGTCGCTGACGGCCCGCGCGATGAAATCCTCGCGCAGCGGACGCTGTCATGAGCGCCGCGGTCGCCCCTCGCCGCTACGGCACTGTCGCGCCCGACGACAATCGTCGCACCGCGTTGTGGGTGCTTGGCATCGTCGTCATCGTGTCGCTGCTGACCTCGAACATGCTGTGGGCGAAACTCGGCGAAATCATTGGCGCCAGCGATACGGACTATCACGAGCGCGATACGGCGCCGCCGCCGAAGCTCGATCGCGAGATGGTCGAACTGATCAAGCTGACCGAAGACCCCGCGCAGATGATCGTCGAGGCGCCCGAGACCGCGATCACGCGCAACGAGGCGATCCCCTTCGCCCACGGCCCGGTCGTGAAGGCGCGGCCCTTCGAGCCGATGGCCGCCGACCAGATTGCGCGGCTGACCGCGCTCAAATGCCTGACGCAGGCGGTCTATTTCGAGGCCGGTTTCGAACCGGTCAAGGGGCGGCGCGCGGTGGCGCAGGTCGTGCTCAACCGCATGATGCACCCTGCCTTTCCGAAATCGGTATGCGGTGTCGTCTATCAGGGGGTGAACCGGCCGGTGTGCCAGTTCAGCTTCACCTGCGACGGATCGTTGAAGCGGCGTCCCAATGCCGAGGCGTGGAAGGAAGCCGAGGAAGTCGCGCTCGCCGCCCTCAATGGCTATGTCGAACCGTCGGTCGGCTATGCGACCCATTATCACGCCAATTATGTGTCGCCCTATTGGGCGCCCAAGCTGGTCAAGCTCGCGCAGATCGGCGCGCATATCTTTTACCGCTGGCCGGGCCGCTGGGGCACGCCGGGAGCCTTTTCGGGCCGCTATAGCGGAATGGAAGCCATACCGGCGATCCTGCCGCGTGCTTCGCTCGCGAAGGGCGGCGGAGGCGCAGGTGGCGACGGGCGGACGCTTGCGGCGGCGGGCGATCCGACCGCCGCGCTGCAGGACCGGCGCGCCGAAAACGACAATGGCGGCCGTCTCGACACTGCGAAGGGCTGGGAGCTCGCGATCCCGGCGCCCGAGGAAGCGAGCCGCGCGTCGCGGATGATCGCCGCGCAGCAGGGCGGCGACTTTGATATCGGATTGAAGGAGAGCGGTTCGTGATCAGGGCGCGCCCCTATGTGGGCACCCGCCGGGTGATCCTGGCGTCGGCCGTAGGGCTGTTCGTTTTCGTGAGTTGGGCGAGCTTCGCCAAGGTCGAGGAGGTGACGCGCGGACAGGGCCGCGTCATCCCTTCCAGCAAGGCACAGGTCGTCCAGTCGTCGGAACCGGCGACGATCCTCGACATCGTCGTCCGGCCGGGGCAGCCGGTGCGCCGGGGGCAGTTGCTCGTGCGGCTCGACGACACCGAATCCTCGTCGCAACTCGGCCAGATCGAGGCCGAGAACCGCTCGCTTGCCGCGCGCGCGGCGCGCCTGGGACGCGAGGGGAGCGGCAGCGGAGCGGGCGCCGCTTGCGGCCCCGGACAGAGCCAGGTCGAATGCAGCCAGGAGGCGGACCTGCAATCGGTGCGCGCCGCCGCGCTCAAGAGCCGGCAAGCCGCGCTCGCCGCCGCGGTCGAGCAGCGCCGCCGCGATTATGACGAGGCACAGGCGACGATCGCGTCGCTGAAATCGAGCCTCGGCCTCGCGCAGAATCAGGTCGAGCTGCTCGAGCCGCTTGCGGCGAAATCGATCGTACCGCAAACCGAATTGCTCAACGCGCGGCGCGAGGCGACCGAAATCCGCGGCAAGCTCGCCGCCGCCGAACAGGCGGCCTCGCGCGCCTCCGCCGCGATCAGCGAAGCGCGCGCGCAGATGTCGGAGGCGGGGCTGCAGTTCCGGCAGGAGGCGCTCAACGAACGCAACCAGCTGGTGGCGAAGATGGCGGTGAATTCGGAATCGCTGCGCGGCGCCGCGGGGCGCCGCGACCGGAGCGAAATCCGCTCGCCCGTGAACGGGATCGTCAACGACGTGCAGGTTACGACGGTCGGCGGCTTCGTTCAGGCCGGGCAGAAGATCATGCAGGTCGTGCCCATCGGCGACAAATTGCTTGTCGAGGCGCGTGTCGCTCCGCGCGACATCGCGTTCATCAAGGTCGGCGACCGCGCGAATGTGAAGGTCACGGCCTATGATTTCGCGATCTATGGCGCGCTGTCCGGGCGCGTCGTGCAGGTGTCGGCCGACAGCATTTATGACGAGGTCGCAAAGGAGGCCTATTTCACCGTCGTTGTCGAGACCGACGTCGCTTACCTCAAGAGCGGGCAGCGCAAGCTGCCGATCAGCCCCGGGATGATCTGCGACGTCGAGGTGATCACGGGCAAGAAGAGCGTGCTCAGTTACTTGTTCAAGCCCTTCCTGCGCGCTCGCTCGGAAGCCTTTACCGAACGCTGATCGCGCCCGTCCGGACCAAAAAAGCGGGCCCCGGATTTGATCCGGAGCCCGCTTTTTTGATACTTGTCGCAAAGAACGAGAGGCTGCGCGTCTTCCCGTTCAGATCGTCGGGGCGATCAGGCCGCCCGTCCCGTGACCGGTGACAGCCTGGGGAGAGCCCGCGCCGGCCGTACCTCCCGCAAATTGAGCTGCACCGGTTCACCTAAACCGTTTTTGACTCCCCACGTCGCGGCCTGGGTGCGGTTCTCGACCCCCAGCTTGCGGAGGATCGCCTTCACATGCACCTTCACCGTGGCTTCGCAGATCCCGAATTGCCGCGCGATGACCTTGTTCGCCATGCCCGCCATGATGCTTTCGAGAATCTCGATCTCGCGGTCGGACAGGCCGACCGACGCCGCGCTGACCTTCCAGTCGCCCGCAATCGCGGTCGGAATCCAGCTCGTCAGATTGTTGACCAGCTGCGACGGGAAAACCTTTTCGCCAAGCGCCACCAACCGGATCGATTCGGTGAGCGGTGCGCAGGAAATTTCCTTGATGATGACGCCATCGGCGCCGATCTGGAACGCTTCGACCACGTCCTCGAAGGAATAGTGGTCCATGAGCAGCGCCAACCGTGTCCTGCTTCGCTTCGCGGCGAGCTTGCGGCACGCGTCGAGCCCGAAACCGGCGTTTCCGCTGTCGATCACGATCACATGATGATCGTCGTCGCGTTCGATATTTCCCTGTGGGTCGAGAAGCGCCGAGATATCCGACACCGAAGCCTCGATCCGAAAATTGTCACTCGAAAGTATGTTTCGCAAACCCTCCCTTGCGATTTCGTTTTTCGCCACCAGCGAAATTTGAACCACCTCCAACATCACCCGCCTCCCTGAAAGTTCAGTCAAGGCAACCCATTTTGTTTTTCAACGTCACTCGAACCGCATGTCCCCGCCGATCATCAAACCCGGATCGCTTGTTTTGTTAAATCGCGTTAACTTTTTCGATTCGTGATCGATTTACTGCAAATATGGTTATACAATTTGCTTAGGGATTCCATCGGGATTCAGCTCTCTACCCCCAAAGAGGTAGCGTTGGTTCCCGCCCCCCTTGTCCCCTGTCGGCCCTTCCGAAGAGTGGGTGTTGTTTAACACATGAAATGCAGAATGTTAAACGATGCCTGAGTGCGGGAGCGAGCAATGCGGTGCTACCCCTATGGATAGCACAGCCGTCGCCCGCGTGCGAGCTAAGTGTCCCAAAATATGATCGGTTCGGTCGCAATCCTTAATCATTTAGGCCATGGCCCGAGTCGCAAGCAGACTCGGCGCGGGGCGAGTCGCGTTGCGCGCGACGCTACCGAACTGGCACGATATCGCTGCCCGTATCGATGGTAATGTTAAGGTGGTCGCGTGCCTTGTTATCGCGTTTCGAACAGCCGCCGCCGGCCGACCATGTCGCGCACGGTCCGCGCGGCCGTCAGGCTGGCTAGGACGAAGCCGGTCGCGGTGCCGCGCGTTGCGGCGGTCTTTTCGGGCCGTCGGCCAAGGCTTGTCATCGTCCAATTCCCTATCCGCGCCGGGACGGCATCCGC
Source organism: Sphingopyxis sp. Geo25 (assembly GCF_949769135.1). Lineage (NCBI taxonomy): Bacteria > Pseudomonadati > Pseudomonadota > Alphaproteobacteria > Sphingomonadales > Sphingopyxidaceae > Sphingopyxis > Sphingopyxis sp. Geo25. The sequence goes on from NZ_CATKOZ010000002.1 coordinate 222,607, forward strand.
ATTTCCCGGAACGGCGAGCTGTGCTGGCGCGGGCTGGCTGTCGGCATAGCCGTGAATCCAGCGCCGCGCGCCGCTGAACGACAGCATAGGCCGCATCTCGCCGGCTTGCGGGCCGCCATAGAGACGGTCGGTCATATTATCGAGCGCCAGCCAGCCGTCCTTCGCCCGGACGAGCAGCACCGCATGGTCGGCGCCCAGCGCGAGATCGCGCAGCAGAACGAGCTTCATATGGTCGTCGTCGATCCCGGCGGCGCGCAGCATCTGCATTTTAAGGATCGCGAAATCCTCGCAATCCCCGCGGCCGCGCGCGAGCGTTTCCCCGGCGGTCGCCCAGAAGTCACGCTGGCCGTAATTGCGCTCGTCCTCGACATAGGCGAGCGTCCGATTGACACCCCGGTTGACGCGCTGGAGCAAATCCCGCTCGTCGATCCCGGCGGTCACGCCGGCCTTGCGCAGTTCGGCGCGCATCAGCGGCCCCGGCGCCGCCCGCCGGACGCGGTCCCAGCGGGCGTCGAAGCGCGTATGAGCGACCGGGAGCGCCACCGTGCCGAGTTCGGACTCCGGATCGCTCGCAACGGGTTCGAAGAAATCGGGGCGCGAGAGGCGGCCGGGTACGGCCGGGCGGCGGGAGCAGGTGGCTGGACTTGCCGGTGCCATCGCCTGCGTGGCGTCGGCGGAAGGGGGGCGCCCCGTGGCGGCGGGCTCCAGCACGCCGCCCTCCTGGCGCAGGCGCATCCGGTCGAGCGCGCTCAATTGCCGGTAGGGCGTACCGGTCGGCGAGGCGATCGATGCCGGGATGGCGGTATTGGCGACGGAGTGGCACGTGTCGCTATTGAACCAGCCCGGTTTTCCGTTGCCGGTCTTCGCGACGTCGGCGTCGATCGCGGCTTGCGCCGCGGTCGCCACGAGCATTGCCGCCGCCGCGATTGCGGTGCGGGCCATGGGCGAGCAGGATGAGAGAAGCCGGCTCATCATGCTTCGGCAGATGCCTGAACAAGGTAAGAATAAGCTTAATGACCCCTGCGATCACGTCTCGCGAAGGCAGCGCGGCAGCCGCCCACCGGCGCGATGGAATTCGTAGTCAACGCCGCTTCATGCCTGCAGGCGCCGGGGATCTTCCGCTGCCCCGATCTCTCGCCTTTCCCCTCCTTTTGGCTGAAAACCAGGGTACGAAACGCCGCGGAACCCGCCTGTGAGGATGGGCGCCGAGAAGAGGAACTGCCCGCATATGCATTGACAAAGAGAACGTTATCATCTAGGTGAACGTTCACATTATTCGAATGCCGTCACCAGAACGGCGCATTTGGGAGGGTTACGGGATGCAGGCTTCGCACAAGCATTGGCTCGCCAAATTTTTGGTCGGCACGTCGGCGCTGTCGCTGATCGGCGCGGCCCAGGCGGCTATGGCGCAGGAAGCTCCGGCGGACAGCAGCGATAGCGTGGGCGACGAGATCGTCGTTACCGGTATTCGCGCCAGCCTCGAGGCGTCGGCCGATATCAAGCGCAATGCGCAGGGCGTCGTCGACGCGATCTCGGCAGAAGACATCGGCAAATTCCCTGACACCAACCTCGCGGAATCGCTTCAGCGCATTACGGGCGTCTCGATCGACCGGTCGAACGGCGAAGGTTCGCTCGTCACCGTTCGCGGCTTCGGACCCGAATTCAACCTCGTGACGCTCAACGGGCGCCAGATGCCGACCGCCTTCATCGGCGACGGCGGCAGCGCGCCCTCCTCGCGTTCGTTCGACTTCGCCAACCTCGCGTCGGAATCGATTTCGGGCGTCGAGGTTTACAAGAGCGGCCGCGCGACGATCGAGTCGGGCGGCATCGGCTCGTCGATCAATATCCGCACCCCGCGCCCGCTCGACAAGCCGGGTATGCACGGCAGCCTGTCGGCGAAGGCGGTGGTCGACTCCTCGCGCAACAGCGGCGATTCGGTGACGCCCGAAGTGTCGGGTATCTTCAGCACGACCTTTGCCGACGATACGATCGGCTTCGCGATCAGCGGTTCCTACCAGAAGCGCAAGTCAAGCACGAACACCGCGAACGTCGGCTGGCGCGACGGCTATCTGGGCAGCGAGAATAATTGGGGTTCGCTCGCGCAGCCGGGCGACCCGCGCTTCCCGAACATCACCAATCGTCCCGACGCGACCGATGTCTATCAGGTGCCGCAGAACGCGTCCTATGACCTCAACGATATCGACCGCGAGCGCATCAACGGCCAGGCCGTGCTGCAATTCCGCCCGACCGACGGGCTGACCGCGACGATCGACTATACCTATTCGCGCAACACCGTTCAGACCCGCAACAGCAATGTCGGCGTCTGGTTCAACCATGAAGATACGTCGAGCGCGTGGACCGACGGTCCGGTCGCGGGCCCGATCTTCTATACCGAACGCTTCGGTCCCCCGGGACCGGGCTGCGCCGCGCCGTCGCCGCCGCCGCCGAACCAGTGCGCGATCGGCAAGGATCTGTCGTACAGCGGCGCGCTCACCGAAACGCGCGCCGAGAACAAGTCGCTCGGCTTCAACGTCGAGTGGGAGGGCTCCGATGGCGTGAGCTTCGAGCTCGACGCGCATCATTCGACCGCGACGGTAAAGCCCGTCAACGACTATGGGTCGAGCATCTCGGTCGGCAACGCGGTGTTTGGCGTCGCCAACCAGACGATCAATTTCGAGAATGACTTGCCGGTCATCTCGTACAACATGCATCCGGGCATCGACCCGCTGAATGCCGCGCTGATCACCCCGACGGGCAACGCCTTCCGCAACGCCTATTTCAGGGACGAGATCAACCAGGTTCAGCTGCGCGGCCGGTACGATCATGACAGCGGTCTGCTCGATGCCATCGACTTCGGCGTGTCCTATGTCGAGAACAAGGTGCGTTCGGCCTTCGGTACGATCCAGAACGACACCTGGGGCGGTGCGGGTCCGGCGTCGGATATTCCCGACGACATCTTCGAGCTCGAAACCATTCCCGACAAATTCCCGGGTCTGGCGCAGCCGGGGATGATCCAGAGCTTCTACAAGTTCGATTTCGGCCGGATGGTCGACCTGATCGAAGGGTTGTACGGCACGTGCAGCAGCCCGCAGACGGGGGCGCAGGGCGTGCCCGGCACCTGCCTTGCGAAGTTCAACACCGATCGCCGCATCACCGAAAAGACGCTCGCACCCTATCTGCAGGCCTCGGCGGTGTTCGACCTGTTCGGCAATCCGGGTCATTTCGTTGCCGGCATCCGGTACGAGACCACCGACATTTCGTCGGCGGCGCTTGTTCCGGTCCCGGTCGATACCCGCTGGGTCGGCGACAATGAGTTCAACGTCGTCTATTCGGGCGACAGTCAGTTCACGCGCTTCAAGGGCTCGTATGACAATTGGCTGCCGGCGTTCGACCTCGACGTCTCGCCGATGGAAAATGTGAAGCTGCGCGCCTCGTACAGCCACACGATCACGCGTCCCGACTATGCCAGTATGCAGGGCGGCCGCACCATCGATACGCTGTTCCGCGTCGGCGGCGGCACCGGCGCACAGGGCAATCCGGGCCTGATCCCCTATAAGTCGAAGAATATCGACCTGTCGGCGGAATGGTATTACGCGCCGGCAAGCTATCTGTCGGTCGGCTATTTCCACAAGGATGTCAGCAACTTCATCTCGTCGACGCGGATCGACACCAATGCGTTCGGACTGACGACCCCGGTCGGCGGCCCGCGCTGGAACGCGGCGATCGCCGCGCTCGGCGCCAGTGCGACGGTGGCGCAGATCCGCCAATATATCATCACCAACTTCCCGAGCACGGTGACCGGAAACATCATCAACAGCGCGCCCGGCGATCCGTTGCTGAATTTCGAGATCACGACGCCGATCAACAGCGACCAGACCGCCTCGCTGAACGGCTGGGAGTTCGCGCTCCAGCACAGCTTCTGGGACACCGGCTTCGGCGTCATCCTGAACTACACGATCGTCAATGGCGATGCGACCTACGACAATACGCAGCCGTCGTCGGTCCCGCAGTTCGCGCTGACCGGGCTCAGCGACAGCGCGAACGCTGTGCTCTTCTACGACAAGGGGCCGCTCCAGGGCCGTGTGGCGTGGAACTGGCGCGACGAATATCTTTCGGGCACCGGTCCCAACCCTTTCTATGTCGAGGATTATTGGCAGATCGACGCCAGCGCGAGCTATGAGTTCATCCCGGGCCTTACGGGTTTCGTCGAGGCGATCAACCTGACGGGCGAAGGGCGCCGCGGGCATCTCCGCAGCAAGAACAACGTGAGCTTCGTGTCGCCGGGCTACGCCCGCTACGCCGCCGGGGTCCGGTTCACCTTCTAGGCGCGGCGTCCCCCGTCCGCCCGTTGGCGAGAGAGCCGCGCCTCCCATGGGGTGCGGCTCTTTTGCGTGACGGATCGTTGCGAGTGGCTTAGGAACGTTCTCAATGACGCAAAAGGTCGAGAGGGTTGTGATCGTGGGCGGCGGCACCGCCGGGTGGCTGGCGGCGTCGCTGATCGCGACATCACGCCGCGCGAAGGCGGCGCCGCTGTCGGTGACGGTGGTCGAGGCGCCCGATGTGCCGATCGTCGGGGTCGGCGAGGGCACCTGGCCGACGATGCGCACGACGCTCCAGACGATCGGGCTCGACGAGGCCGAATTTCTGGCCGCGTGCGACGGTGCGTTCAAACAGGCGTCGCGCTTCGACGGCTGGGTCGACGGGTCGGCGGGCGACAGCTATCTCCATCCTTTCACCACACCGCCGCCGCTGCCGATGGGCGAGCTGCTCGCGGCTTGGCAGGCGACCGCGCCCGACCAGCCCTTCGCGGCGGCGATGAGCGCGCAGGCCGCGGTCTGCGACCTCCACCTCGCGCCGCGCCAGCGCGCGATGCCCGGCTATCAGGGGGCGACCAACTATGCCTATCATTTCGCGACCGAGAAATTCGGCGCGCTGCTCGGCGCTCACGCGAAGCGGAACCCGCTGATCACCCATATCCTCGACCATGTGACCGGCGTCCGGCACGCCGAAAATGGCGATATCGCTGCGCTGACGACACGCAGCGGCCGCGAGGTCGAAGGCGACCTCTTCATCGATTGCAGCGGCTTCAAGGGGCTGCTGATCGACGGCGCGCTGGGCGTCGAGTGGGTCGACCGCAGCGACCATGCGTTCAACGACCGCGCGATCGCCTCGCAGGTGCCGGTGCCGCCGGGCAGCCCGATCGCCTCGCAGACGATCGCGACCGCGCACGAAGCGGGATGGATCTGGGACATCGGCCTGCCGTCGCGTCGCGGCATCGGCTGCGTCTATTCGAGCCGCTTCATGGACGCCGAGCGGGCCGAGGCGATCCTTCGCAACTATATAGCCCGCGAATTGCCGGGCGCCGTGCCCGACAGCAATGTGTTCGGGGTGCCGTTCCGGCATATCGGTTTCAAGACCGGTCACCGCGAGCGCTTCTGGGAACGCAACTGCCTGTCGGTCGGGCTCGCTGCGGGCTTCGTCGAACCGCTCGAGGCCTCGGCGATTGTATTGATCGAGCTGTCGCTGCGCGCGCTCATCGACAATTTCCCGGCCGACCGCGCGGCGATGGATATCCACGCCGGGCGCTTCAACAAGCTGTTCCGCTATCGCTGGGATCGCATCATCGAGTTTCTGAAGCTCCACTATGTGCTGAGCCGCCGCGAGGAGCCCTATTGGCGCGCACACCGCGACCCCGACCATATCCCGCCGCACCTCGCCGATCTCTTGACGCTGTGGCGCGACCAGCCGCCGTCGTCGTCGGATTTCCCCTACATCGACGAGATTTTCTCGGCGCAGAGCCATCAATATATCCTCTACGGTATGGGCTTTCCGCCGCCCGCGGGCTGGCCCGCCAGCGACGGTGCGGTGGCGGCGCTCGCCGAGATGCGCCAGCGCGCTCGCACGCTCGCGGCCGGCCTGCCGACCAACCGCGCCTATCTCGACGCACTCGCCGCCGAGCGCCCTGCCGCAGCAGAAGCTGCCGCCGAATAGAAAGACCCGCATGACCAACCACGCCATTCTCGACCAGACTGTCCACCACGATCTGCGCGTGCGTGTCGATGCGGGGGCCGACCTTGGCGACGGGGTGATGGCGACGCTGACCGTGCCGTCCGAGTTCCGAAACATCCAGGGCCATTTCCCGATCCTGTTCCGCCGCGAGGCCGGACAGGACGAGTTTTTCGCCGTCGCGCTGCTCGGCTTCGAATCGGGCGAGAATCTCTTCCTCGACGGCGCGCGCTGGGACGCCGGGTATCGGCCGCTGTCGCTCGCGATCCAGCCCTTCCTCGTTGGCCGTCCCGCAAGCGGCGACGGCCCCGCGCAGGTGCATGTCGATCTGGCCCACCCGCGTATCGCGTCGGGCGACGAGGGGGTGCGGCTGTTCGACGCGGCGGGACTCGCGACCCCGTATCTCGAAGAGATAGCGGGCAAGCTCGGCGACCTCGACCTCGGCTACCGTCAGAGCGCTGCCTTCTTCGATGCGCTGACCGAGCATGACCTGCTCGAACCCTTCACGCTCGAGGTGACGCTCGACGACGGGTCGGTCAATTCGCTCGTCGGTTTTCACATCATCGACGAGGCGAAGCTCCGCGCGCTCGACGCGGCGGCGCTCGGCAAGCTGCACGGTGACGGCCACCTGATGCCGATCTTCATGGCGCTCGCCTCGCTCTCGCAGCTTCGTCCGCTCGTCGACCGCAAGAACCGCAGGCGGCGCCATGGCTGACCGCGACGGCCCGATCTACGACCGCCTGGACCGCGTACCCGAGCGCGAGTGGAGCGGCGCCGGGCTCGATTCGCTGCTCGACGATGCGCGCGAGCCCTTCGTGCTGCGCGGGCTCGTAGCCGGCTGGCCGCTCGTCGCCGCGGCGAAACGCTCGGCGCGCGATGTGCGCCGCTATCTGGTCGATCATGCGCGCGACCGTCCGTTCATGGTGTCGATCGGTCCGCCGGGGCACGACGGGCGGCTGTTCTATGATCACGACATGGCGATGAATTTCCGGTCCGGGACGGGCAAACTCGCCGACATCTTCGCCGGAATCGACAAGGGCGAACAGCTTGGCGACATTCGGACCGTCTATCTCGCGTCGATCGACATCCCGACGCATTTCGACGGGCTCGACGAGGCCAATCCGGTCGATCTCGGCGCGCGCGATCCGCTCAAGAGCATCTGGATCGGGACGCGCACGCGGATCGCCGCGCATAATGATTTCCCCGACAATCTTGCCTGCTGCGCGGCAGGACGGCGGCGCTTCACGCTGTTTCCGCCCGACCAGTTCCGCAACCTCTATCTCGGGCCGATCGACCACACTCCTGCGGGTCGCGTCGTCAGCATGGTCGATTTCGATGCCCCCGATCTCGCCGCGTATCCGCGCTTTGTCGAGGCGATGGCGCATGCGCTGACCGTCGAGCTCGAACCGGGCGACGCGATCTTCATCCCCTCGATGTGGTGGCACCATGTCGAGGGGCTCGCCGACTTCAACATCCTCGTCAATTACTGGTGGCGGCGCACCCCGGCGTGGCTCGGCCAGCCGCAGGAAGCGCTCAATCACGCGATCCTCGCCATCCGCGATCTGCCGCCCGAGGACAAGGCGATCTGGCGCGACCTGTTCGACCATTATGTCTTCGAAAATGATGGCGGCGTGACCGACCATATTCCCGAATCCGCGCGTAGCATCCTCGCCCCGCTCACCCCCGAGACGGCGGGGCGGCTGCGCGCTTTCTTGTTAAGGACACTCAGCCGATGAACGATACCAAGCCACTCCGCCGCGTCGTGATCGCCGGCGGGGGAACATCGGGCTGGATGATGGCGGCGGCCATCGCACGGACGCTGGGGCATACGGTCGACCTGACGCTGGTCGAGTCCGAACAGATCGGGACGATCGGCGTCGGCGAATCCACCATCCCGCCGCTCGTCAATTTCAACCGTATCCTCGGCATAGCCGAGCCCGAATTCATGCGCGCGGCGCAGGCGACCTTCAAGCTGGGCATCCTGTTCGACAACTGGAAATATGACGGGCACAGCTATTTCCACAGCTTCGGGCTCAGCGGAAAGGACCATTGGTCGGCGGGTTTCCAGCATTTCTGGCTCGCCGCGCGCGCGAAGGGCTATCCGCACAGCTATGACGATTATTGTCTTGAGCTCGTCGCCGGGCTGCAGGGCAAGTTCGCGCATCTGCCCGAAGACCGGATGAACTACGCCTATCATGTCGATGCGACGCTCTACGGCCGCTACCTGCGCAAACTCGCCGAGGCCGACGGCGCGAAGCGCGTCGAGGGCAGGATCGAGAAGGTCGAACTCGACGGCGAGACCGGCAACATCGCCGCGCTGCTGCTCGACGGCGACCGCCGGATCGAGGGCGACATGTTCGTCGACTGCACGGGCTTTCGCGGCCTGCTGATTGACGGCGCTCTCCACGCGGGGTTCGAGGACTGGTCGCACTGGTTGCCGAACGACAGCGCGATCGCGGTCCAGTCGGATCATCTCGGCCCACCGATGCCCTATACGCAGGCCATCGCGCACGACGCCGGTTGGCAATGGCGCATTCCGCTGCAGCACCGGATGGGCGCGGGGATCGTCTATTCGAGCGGCTATCTGTCGCGCGACGAGGCGCTGAACAGGCTGATGTCGAGGGTCGGGACGCCGCGGATCGAACCGTTCGACATCAAGTTCAAGGGCGGGGTCCGCCGCAAGCAATGGTATCGCAACTGCGTCGCGGTCGGCCTTGCGGGCGGCTTCGTCGAGCCTCTCGAGGCGACGACGGTCCACCTGATCCAGCGCGCGGTGCTGCGCTTCATCCGCCTGATGCCGAACGGCCGCGTGAGCGAGCGCGACGCGATCGAGTTCAACGAGCAGCAGCGGCAGGATATCGAGCAGATCCGCGACTTCGTGATCCTGCATTACAAGGCGACCGAGCGCCGCGACAGCCCGTTCTGGCGCCATGTTGCGAACATGCCGGTCCCCGACAGCCTGCAACAGAAGATCGAGCTGTTCCGCGAAACCGGCCGCACCTTCCGCAAGAATGAGGAATTGTTCGCCGAGAACAGCTGGGTGCAGGTGATGATGGGGCAGGGGGTCGAGCCGCAGAGCTGGCACCCGATCGCCGAGAAGTTCGGCGACGACGAGCTCGAGAAATTCATGGCGGGCCTCCGCGAAACTGTCGCGCGCACCGCCGCGACGCTGCCCGATCATCACGCCTATGTCGCACGCTATTGCGGCGCCGCGGAGCCGCAGGCGGCGTGATCGGGCTCCGCGCCATGAAAAAGATGGAAATCGAGCGGGTTCGCGTCTGGCAATGCAGTGATGGGAACGCTAGCAGTTCGCAAGGTAGCGAAGCGAAGGACCAGCGGGGCTGATGGGGCGGCGGCGGCAATCGGTGACGATCAAGCATGTGGCGGCCGACGCGGGCGTGTCGCTGCAGACGGTGAGCCGCGTCATCAACAATGAACCCAATGTTCGCGCCGAGATGAAGGAGCGGGTGCAGGCATCGATCGACAAGCTGGGCTATGTTCCTTCGATCGCCGCGCAGCGGATGAGCGGATCGCGTTCGTACCTGATCCTCGCGATCAACGACCGCGAGCGCACGATCGCCGACTGGAAGGCGCGGCAGGGTACCGACTGGGTCGACCAGATGCTGTTCGGCGGGATGCTGAAATGCGCCGAATATGGCTATCGCATGATCTTCGAGCTGGTCGATACGCATAGCGATCATGTCGAACGCGAGCTCCGCGCGACGATCGCCGCGCTGCAGCCCGATGGCGTGATCCTGACCCCGCCACACTCGGACAATCCGCTGATCGTGAACCTGCTTCATCACCAGCGGATACCCTTTGCGCGGATCGGCTCGCACGGCGGCGCGGCGGGGATCGCGCTGACGATGGACGACGAGGGGTCGGCGGCGCGTGCGACGCGGCACCTGATCGATCTCGGGCACCGGCGCATCGGCTTCATCTCGGGCTCGGTCGAATATGACCTCAGCCACTGGCGCATCGACGGCTGGAGGGCCGAGATGGCGGCGGCGGGGCTGACCGTCGACGGCCTGCTCGCCGAGGGCGACTTCAGCTATGCCTCGGGCGAGGCGGGCGCACGCGCGCTGCTCGCCGGACCGAACCCGCCGAGCGCGATCATCGCGAGCAACGATCAGATGTCGCTCGCGACGCTGGAGGTCGCGCGCGAACTCGGGCTCGACGTCCCGCGCGACTTGTCGATCGTCAGCTTCGACAACACGCCGATCGTCCATTTCAGCCAGCCGCCGCTGACCGCAGTCGACCAGCCGGTGGCGGAGACGGTCGCGCGTGCGGTCGAACTGATCATCGCGGCGCAGCGCGGCGAGAAGCTGCCCGATGGCCCGACCGTGGTCAGCGGCAGCCTCGTCGAGCGCGGATCGACCGCTCCGCATGGCGGCTGAAGCCGCGGCGCCGCGGCGTCAGTCGACGCGCTTTCTGCTGCTTTACGCACTCGCGTCGGCGGGCGGCGCGATCGCCTATGTTCCCTTCCTGACCCTGCTGCTGCCCGCGCGCATGGCCGAGCTCGCGGGCGCCGCCGATGTCGAATGGCTCGGCTATTCGACCTTCCTCGGCGCGGTCGCGGCGAGCATCGGCGGCATCGTCTTCGGCTGGCTCAGCGACCGCACGGGCGACCGGCGCGGCTGGATCGCGGGGGGATTGCTGCTCGCCATCCTGCTGCTGCTCGCGGTGCCGCTGGCGAAAGATGTCACGGCGCTGGTCGCGATCATCGTCGCGTGGCAATTGGCGCTCAACATGATGCTCGGACCGCTTGCGGCGTGGGGCGGCGACCTCGTGCCCGACGAGCAGAAGGGCCTGCTCGGCGGGCTGCTCGCCCTCTCGCCCGCACTCGGCGCCTGGTCGGGAGCGCTGGTGACGCTACCGGGGGTCGTGTCGCTCGAACAGCGGCTCGTGGTCATCGCCGCGCTGATGGCGCTCGCGATCCTGCCCGCGCTGCTCGCCGGGCGTCCGCAGCCCTTTCCCCAACTGATTCAGCGCCAAGCGGAGGGCGAAGCGGCGAAGCAGCCGGCGCAGCCTGCCGTGCGCATGTGGCTCGCCCGCCTGCTCGTCCAGATCGCCGAGGCGGCGCTCTTCGCCTATCTCTATTTCTGGTTCCGCTCGATCGATCCCGCAATGGGCGACCATGAGAAGGCAGGGATCTTCAGCATCGCGCTGACGATCGCGGTGCCCGTTGCCCTCCTCGCCGGTCGCTGGGCCGACCGCAACGACCGCCCGTTTACCCCGCTCATCCTTGCCGCCGCCCTGTCATCGGTCGGCCTCGTCGGCATGGCGCTGGCGGGCGATGCGGCATCGGCAAAGGCCGCCTATCTGGGCTTCGGAATCGCGACCACAGTCTTCCTTTCGCTTCATTCGGGGCAGATGCTTCGCGTCCTGCCGCGTCCCGAACGGCGCGGACGCGATCTTGGCCTCTTCAACCTCACCAATACCATCCCGTCGCTGATCATGCCCTGGCTGACGATCTCGCTCGTCCCCAGCTTCGGTTTCAGTACGCTTTTCCTGTTGCTTGCGGGGCTCGCAGGGTGCGCAGTGCTGCTGCTCGCAACGTTGCCGCGACGCGCCTGATCGCAATTCCGCCGTGGCCCCTTGATTTCGCGAGGGGGCTGTGCGACAGATCGATTGATAACGTTCACATAAAAATGGGATGGGAGTGAAGATGCGTCGACAGGCGATAGCGATGGCGACCGCGCTGCTGCTGACGGGAACCGCCGGTATGGCGATGGCAGAAGCCCCGGGCGAGGCGGCGTCGGCTGCGGTCCACCCCGATCTCTGGCCCGCCGCCAAGAGCCCCGCTGCGATCACCGACCCGGCGACCGAGGCGCGGATCGATGCGACGCTGGCGAAAATGACGATCGAGCAGAAGGTCGGGCAGATCGTCCAGGCCGACATTAGCACGATCACGCCAAAGGACCTTGAAACCTATCCGCTCGGATCGATCCTTGCGGGCGGCAACAGCGGCCCGAACGGCAACGAACGGTCGAGCGCCGCCGATTGGGCAAGGCTGGTCGGCGAATTTCGCGCCGTGTCGCAGCGCCCGCAGGCGAACGGCGTTGCGATTCCGATCATCTTCGGCGTCGACGCGGTCCACGGCCATAACAATATTCCGGGCGCGACGCTGTTCCCGCACAATATCGGGCTCGGCGCCGCGCACGATCCCGAGCTTATCCAACGTATCGGCGCGGTCACCGCGGCCGAGATTTCGGGCAGCGGGATCGAATGGACCTTTGCCCCGACGCTCGCAGTCCCGCAGGATCTACGCTGGGGCCGCAGCTATGAAGGCTATTCGTCCGACCCGGCGCTCGTCGCCGCCTATGCGAAGGCGATGGTGACCGGGCTGCAGGGGCCGCTCGTCCCGGGCCGCTCGGTTGACGCGAGCCATGTCGCCGCGACCGCGAAGCACTTCCTCGCCGACGGCGGCACTTTCGAGGGCAGGGACCAGGGCGATGCCAAGATCGGCGAGGCCGAGCTGGTCGCCAAGCACGCACAGGGCTATCCCGCCGCGATCGACGCCGGCGCGCTGACCGTGATGGCCAGTTTCTCGAGTTGGAACGGGGTCAAGAATCACGGCAACAAGGGGCTGCTCACCGACGCGCTCAAGGGCAAGATGGGCTTCGAGGGCTTCGTCGTCGGCGACTGGAACGGCCACGGCCAAGTCGCGGGCTGCACCGTCACCGACTGTCCGCAGTCGATCAACGCCGGGCTCGACATGTTCATGGCGCCCGACAGCTGGAAGGGCCTATACGAAACGACGGTCCGCCAGGCAAAGGACGGGACGATTCCCGCCGCGCGCCTCGACGACGCGGTGCGCCGTATCCTGCGCGTCAAATACAAGCTCGGCCTGTTCGACGTCGAACATGTCGATCGCGGCAATTTCGCCGCCGTCGGCGCGCCCGAGCATCTTGCGATCGCGCGTGAAGCGGTCGCGAAATCGCTCGTGCTGCTCAAGAACAACGGAAGCGTCCTGCCGATCAAGGCCGGTGCGCGCGTACTCGTCACCGGACCTGGCGCGAACAGCATGGCGATCCAGTCGGGCGGCTGGACGATCAGCTGGCAGGGCACCGACGTGACTCATGCCGATTTCCCGAACGGCCAGACGATCTGGGAGGGCATGGACAAGGCGGTCCGCGAGGCGGGCGGCATCGCGACGTTGTCCGAAGACGGCTTCTACAAGGAAAAGCCCGATGTCGCGGTCGTGGTGTTCGGCGAGCATCCCTATGCCGAGTTTCAGGGCGACGTCCCGACGCTCGACTACCAGCCCGCCGAGGCGAAAGATCTGGCGACGCTCAAGAAATTGAAAGCGGCGGGCATCCCGGTCGTCGCGGTCTTCCTGTCGGGCCGCCCGATGTTCACCAACCCCGAGATCAACGCCGCCGATGCCTTCGTCGCCGCGTGGCTACCGGGATCGCAGGGCGCCGGCGTCGCCGACGTGCTGGTCGCGGGCAAGGACGGCAAGACCGCGCGCGGCTTCACCGGAAAGCTGCCCTTCGCCTGGCCCTCGGACGCGCGCTCGCCGGTCGAGAAGGCGCAGTTTCCGGTCGGCTACGGCCTCGCCTATGGTGACAAGACGAAGGTTCCGCAGCTTTCCGAAAAGCTCGGCCTCGACCTCGCTGGCATATTGAACGTCGAGAATTTCTTCTCGGGCGGCCGCGCCCGCGCGCCGTGGTTGCTGTCGGTCACCGATGCGGGTGGATCGCGGCAGGTCGAATCGGGCCCGGTCGACAGCAGCTATGGCCTCCTCAAGACGCGCTCGGTCGACGTCGCGGCGCAGGAGGATGGCAAGAGCTTCGCGTGGAGCGGGCCGGCGTCCTTCCATCTGACCGGCCCCGGTGCCGATATGTCGCGCCAGCTGAACAACAGCTTCGCGCTGCGCATCGACTGGCGGATCGATGCGGTCGGCAGCGGGCTGACGCAGGTCGAACTCGGCGGCAAGGCATTCGACGTCAGCGGCTGGGTCAAGGCCGCGCCGACCGGGCAGGTTTCGACGATCAAGATTCCGCTGCGCTGCTTCGCCGACGCGGGTGCCGACCTCACCAAGGTCGGCTACGCGACGACGGTGCACGGCGACAAGGGACTCGTGCTGACCTTGCTGTCGGCGCGGATCGAGGCGGTCGGCGAGAATCTCGCTTGCCCGCCGACCGTGAAATAGCCAAACCCGCACACGGGTTGGCGGAGTAGATTCTCCGGGGAGAGACATCGTGGCCGTCACGCCAGATCTGACCAATAGTGATTCCATTGCCCGTGAGGGCGCCGGGGAGCATGTCGATGCCCCCGAGCTGCGCCTGTTCGTCATGGGGCTGTTCTTCATCTTCGGCGGCATCACATCGCTCAACGACGTGATCATTCCGAAGCTGAAGGAACTGTTCACGCTGAACTATACGCAGGCGATGCTCGTGCAGTTCTGCTTCTTCACCGCCTATCTTCTGATCGGGATTCCCGGCGCGAAGCTGGTCAAGAAGATCGGCTATATGCGCGGCGCGGTCGCAGGGCTTTTGACGATGATGGTCGGCTGCCTGCTCTTCATCCCGGCGTCGCAGACCGCGACCTACGGCCTCTTCCTGCTCGCGCTCTTCGTCCTCGCGAGCGGCGTGGTCATCGTTCAGGTCGTCGCCAATCCGCTGATCTCGCTGCTCGGCAAGCCCGAGACCGCGCACAGCCGCCTGACCTTCGCGCAGGCGTTCAATTCGCTTGGCACGACGATCTTCCCGATCGCGGGGTCGGCGCTGATCCTCGGCAGCCTAGCAAAAGTGAGCGCCGACCAGCTGTCGGGCGCCGAACTCGATGCCTATCGGACGGCCGAGAGCCAGGCGATCGTCCACGGTTATCTCGGTATCGCGGTCGCGCTGGCGGTGGTGGCGGGAGCGGTGTGGCTGTTCCGCAACCGTCTGCAGGGCGAGAAGCATGAGGCGAGCGCAGGGCTGACGGGATTCGACCTCCTCAAACGTCCGCGCTTCGGTTTCGGGGCGCTCTGCATCTTCCTTTATGTCGGCGCGGAAGTGTCGATCGGCTCGCTGATCGTCAGCTACCTCATGCAACCGGGCGTGATGGGGCTGCAGGAACAGGCCGCTGGCAAGCTTATCGGCCTTTATTGGGGCGGCGCGATGATCGGCCGCTTCATCGGCTCGGCGGTGATGCGCGTCATCAGCCCCGGCAAGCTGCTTGCGTGCGTCGCGGTCGGTGCGATCGCCCTGATCCTGATCTCGATCGGCACAACGGGCAGCGTGTCGGGTTACAGCCTACTCGCCATCGGCCTGATGAACTCGATCATGTTCCCGACGATCTTCAGCCTCGCGTCCGAAAAGCTCGGGCCGCGCGCGGCCGACGGATCGGGGATCATCAATGTCGCGATCTTCGGCGGCGCGGTCGTTCCGCTTGCGACCGGTGCGCTTGCCGACCTCACGGGGCACCTCGGCTTCGCGCTGTTGCTGCCCGCCGCCTGCTACGCGATCATCGCTGCCTTCGGCGTGTATGCCCGGCGGCCGGCGCCGGACCTCGCGGATCGCACCGCCTGACCCGAAAAGGGGGACCCGCCCACCCGAAAGGGGGGGGCGGGTTTCGGGTTCGCGGCGATCCGTTTCCGTGTGTTCGACCAGGCCGCAGCGGGGCGCAGGATTCATCGCCTTTCCGCGCCGCGCTTTGCTATCAGGGCCGGCGCGCACGAAGGAGACACGCCATGGCCCAAGGCACCGCCCGCATCGGCAAGGACAAATACCGCACCCAGATCAGCGTCGGCGGCCGCGACATCGTCGCCGACGAGCCGCCCGCGCTCGGCGGGCAGGGCGCGGGGTTCGCGCCCTATGACCTGCTGCTCGCCAGCCTTGGCGCCTGCACCGCGATAACGCTGCGCATGTATGCCGACCGCAAGGGCTGGCCGATGGAGTCGCTCGAAGTCGCGCTGCGGCTGCACGGGGTCGAGGAAAAAAGGATCGACCGCACACTGACGATCGCCGGTCTCGACGACGAGCAGCGGGCGCGGATGGCCGATATTGCCGAGCGCACGCCGGTGACGCTGACGCTCAAGAACGGCCTGCCGATCGATACTCGTCTCGCCTGACAGACGATAGCGCGCAGGGCCGCCCGCAAGGCATCGTTTACGCGGCCTTTACCACTCTTGTTGCATGACATCCGGCGATGTTTGCGACTGGGGACATGTGATGGACAGCTTGCGCGGACTGCTTTCGGGCAGCCACGACCAGGACGATGGCGCGATCGACGCGCCGCCGGTGGTCGGGGTCGACGAACGGCGGATGCAGGTCAGGGCCTATAATTACTGGGCTTCGCTGCTGGCCGACCGCGCCTATCCGTCGGTCGAGGATGTCGACCTCGAGGGCGCCGATTTCGGGCCGCACGCGGTGCTGCTCGACTTCACCACCGGCATCGAGAATCCGGGCATTTCCTTCCTTGGCGAAAAGCTGCGCGAGGAATCGGAGATCGGCGAGGACGTTCACTATATCAACCAGATCCCCGGCCGCTCGCTGCTGTCGCGGCTGACCGACCATTATCTCCAGATCATCGCCAACCGCGCGCCGATCGGCTTCGAGGCCGAGTTCGTCAACGACCGCGGCGTGACCATCATGTATCGCGGCATCCTGCTGCCCTTCTCGTCCGACGACGACACGATCGACTTCATCATGGGCGTGATCAACTGGAAGGAGGGCGTTCCCGCCGAGCAGGAAGCCGAACTGCAGCTTTCGGTCGAGCAGGCGCTGCGCACCGCCGCGCCGCTGACCGCGCCGGTTCCGGTGTGGGCCGATGGTCCCGATTCCGAGCATATCGACGAAGGCGCGGCGCCCGGCTTCGCGGCGCTTGGCGACGAGGACGAGATGTTGCTGACCGAGACCGCCGACGAAGACGTCCCCGTCTCCGCCGATCCCGGCACCGACGCCGAACTCGCCGACTGGCTGGCGCTCGCGCGCGAGACCGCCGAGCGCGCGATCGCCGCCGACAGCCGCAGCCGCTCCGCGCTCTATCAGGCGGTGGGCAAGGCGTGGGACTTCGCGCTAGCGGCCGAGGCCCAGCCCGAAGCCTTTGCAGAGATGCTGGAGGACGCCGGGCTGCAGGCGCAGGACCGCGCGCCGATGACCCCTGTCGTCAAGCTCGTGTTCGGGGCGAATTACGACAAGACGCGGCTTGCCGAATATGCCTGTGTGCTTGGGCACGCGAAGGAAGAGGGCGTCGCACGCGGCGAACTCGCTGCCTATCTCGACCGCTATCCGGGCGGCCTCAAGGGACTGGTCAAGGACGCGCGCGCGCGTCGCAAACCCGAAGGTGACGCCTCCGACAAGGGCGAGGATGCGGTCGAGGCGCTCCGCCGCGCGCATCCCGCGCTGATCCTCGAACATGATGCGGGCGAGGCCGAGTTCGTCGTGCTGATCGCGCGCGCGATGCCGGGCGGACATATCGGTATCGTCGCCAAGGCGGCCGACGATCCGGCGCTGATCGCCAGGCTCGCCAAAAAGGCGATCGCGATCACGTCGTAAAATTGCGGGATGGGACCGGGGTGGAGATGCGGAATGCGCAACCTTCATCGCCGGGAGGATCGCCGCCGGGCCGTCTTTGCAAGTCCGCGTAATAGATAATCCGAAAATTGAAATTATTTTACGCGGGCGCTCGACAGGGTCTTGAGCCGCGCGCGCCACAGGCGCATAGGAGGGCACTGCAAACGGGCTGGCCGAATCCCCCGCAGAGGCCCGCCTTTCTTGGTTCGGGATGCTGCCCCCTATGACTTCCACCTTGTCCGACGCCGCCGAAGCCGAAGCCTCGCCGGCCCTGCAAGTGCCGGCAAAATTTTCCAAGGCTTTCGCCGCCGCGCTGCACGGTAGTGCGCTTCCTGGCGAGGGCGAAGACCTCGATACCAAGGCGCTGGCGGCGGCGGGCGAATTTGCGGGGCGAGCCGCGCTCGAACGGACCGAAGGCAAGCCCTCGCTGCTTCTCGAACCGGTGGTCGCCGACGGCACCGACCGGCGGATGCGCCTTGTCGTCGTCAATGACGACATGCCTTTCCTCGTCGATTCGACCTCGCAGATCGTCGGCGCGCAAGGCCTCGCGATTCACCGCATTCTTCACCCCGTCGTGTCGGTCGACCGCGATGCGAAGGGCAGGCTGACCGGCGTGGGGACGGGCGACGATCGGGAATCGGTCATCTATATGGAACTCGAACGCGGGGATGCGCGCGCGCGCCGCCGCTTGCTCGATGCGCTCGAAGCCGCGCTCGCCGACGTGCGTGCCGCGGTGACCGACTGGAAAGCGATGCGCGCCGCGATGCTCGCCGACGCGGCGATGCGTGCCGACGGGGAAGCCGCCGAACTGCTGCGCTGGTTCGAGGGCGGCGCGATGACGCAACTCGGCCACGAATGGCGTACCCGCGATGGTGCGGTTCAGGACGCGCTCGGCATTTCGACGTCGCGTACCGAGCAGCTGTTGTCGCAGACCGCGCTCGACGCCGCTTTCGACTATTTCGACAAGGGTCATTCCTCGCCGCTGCTGATCAAGTCGAACCGCTTGTCGTCGGTACATCGCCGCGTGTTGCTCGACCTCGTCATCGTCCCGGAATTCAAGGGCAAGAAGGTCGAGCGCCTGTCGATCCATGCGGGCCTGTGGACCAGCGCCGCGCTGTCGACGCCGCCCGCGAAGGTGCCGATGCTGCGCGCGCAGCTCGACGCGCTGATGGCGAAATTCGGCTTCGACCCGGCCGGGCACGCGGGCAAGGCGCTCGCGCACGCGCTGACCGCGTTGCCGCACGACCTGCTGATCGCCTTCGATAGCGCCGCACTCGAGGATCTGGTGCTCACCTCGATGTCGATCACCGACCGCCCGCGGCCAAAGATTGTCGCGGTGCGCAGTGCGCTCGGCCGTCACCTGTTCGTTTTCGTCTGGTTGCCGCGCGACGAGGTATCGACCGGCCGCCGCAAGGATGTCGAGGCGATGCTGGTGCGCGCGGCGAAGGCCGGCGTGATCAACTGGACGATGGTGCTGGAAGACGGGGGCGCGGCGCTGATGCGCTTCACGCTCGACCTGCGCGGCGAGGGCGTCGTTCCCGATACCGACGCGCTGAATGCCCAGCTCGAACAGATGGTGCGCGGCTGGCTGCCCGAGGTCGAAGCTGCGCTCGCGCGCCATGGCGACGCCGGCCGCGCGGCGGCGCTTGCCGCGCGCTTCGCGCCGCTGTTCCCCGCGAACTATCGCAACAGCTACAGCCCCGAGGAGGCGGCGCTCGATATCCTCCAGCTTCGCGATCTCGACGCGGACCGTCCGCGCGGGGTCCAGATCGTCCGTCAGACTCTCGACGGCGACGACGAGCTGCGGCTGAAGGTGTACAGCGCCGCTGGACCGCTCGCGCTTTCGGATGTTGTGCCCGCGCTCGAACATTTCGGCTTCGAAGTGCTCGAGGAAATCCCGACCGAGGTCGCGCGCGCGCATGGCGAAGGCGATGATGGCCGGTCGGCCTTCATCCACGATTTCTCGCTGCGCCTGCCTCCGTCGGTCGACGAACTCGGGCTGCTTCCCTTTGCCGAGGTCATCGAAACTGCGATTGCCGCGGTGCTCGACGGCAAGGCGGAGAATGACGCGTTCAACCAGCTCGTCCTCGTCAGCCAGACCGATCCGCAGGCGATCGTGTGGCTTCGCGCCTGGTTCCGCTACCTGCGTCAGGGCGGCGCGAGCTATGGCATGGACACCGTCGTTGCGGCGCTCCGTCATGCGCCGGCGCTCACGTCTGCGCTGATCGACCGCTTCCGGGCGCTCCACGATCCGAAGGCGAAGGACGGCGCGCGCGCCGGGGCGCTCGAAGCCGATATCGTTGCGGGTTTCGCCGACATCCAGTCTATCGACGACGACCGCATCCTGCGCCTGTTCCATGCCGTGATCAGCGCGACGCTGCGTACCAACGCTTTCGCGCCCGCTGCGGCCGAGGCGCTGGCATTCAAGATCGACAGCGCCCTTGTTCCCGGCCTGCCCAAGCCGCTGCCGTGGCGCGAAATCTGGGTGTACAGCCCGCGCGTCGAGGGCATCCATCTGCGCGCCGGCCCGGTCGCGCGCGGCGGGCTGCGCTGGTCCGATCGCCGCGACGACTTCCGCACCGAAATCCTCGGGCTGATGAAAGCGCAGCGCGTGAAGAACGCCGTGATCGTACCGACCGGCGCGAAGGGCGGCTTCTATCCGAAGGCCTTGCCGAGCGCGGCCGAGGACCGCGATGCGTGGTTCGCCGAAGGCACCGAATGTTATCGCATCTTCATCCGCTCGCTCCTGTCGATTACCGACAACCTCGTCGGCGGCAAGGTCGTGCATCCGAAGGGCGTCGTCGTCCGCGACGGCGAGGATCCCTATTTCGTCGTGGCCGCCGACAAGGGCACCGCGACCTTCTCCGACGTTGCCAATGCGCTCGCGATGGAGCGCGACTTCTGGCTCGGCGACGCTTTCGCGAGCGGCGGCTCGAAGGGCTATGACCACAAGGCGATGGGGATCACCGCGAAGGGTGCGTGGGTTTCGGTGCAGCGCCACTTTGCCGAATTGGGCGTCGACGTGCAGACCGACAGCATCCGCGTCGTCGGCTGCGGCGACATGTCGGGTGACGTGTTCGGCAACGGCATGCTGCTGTCGAAGGCGATCCAGCTCGTCGCGGCGTTCGACCACCGCCATATCTTCCTCGACCCTAATCCCGACCCGGCGAAAAGCTGGAAGGAACGCGAACGCATGTTCAATCTCCCGCGGTCGAGCTGGGAAGATTATGACAAGAAGCTGATCTCGAAGGGCGGCGGTGTCTTCCCGCGCAGCCAGAAGAGCATCCCGCTGACCCCCGAGGTGCAGGCCGCGCTCGGCCTGTCGGTGAGCGAAATCGACCCCGGCTCCTTGATCTCGGCGATCCTGAAGGCGCCCGCCGACCTCCTCTGGTTCGGCGGCATCGGCACCTATGTGAAGGCCGCAAGTCAAAATAATGCCGAGGTCGGCGACCCCGCGAACGACGCGCTGCGCGTCGATGCCGAGGATCTGCGCGTCCGCGCGGTGGGCGAGGGCGCGAACCTCGGTGTCACGCAGGCCGCACGCATCGCCTTCTCGGCGAGGGGCGGGCGGATCAACACCGACTTCATCGACAACAGCGCTGGCGTCGACTGCTCGGATAACGAGGTCAACATCAAGATCGCGCTCAACCGCGAGATGGCCGAAGGGCGCCTGCCGCAGGAGGCGCGCGACGCGCTGCTCGTGCGGATGACAGACGATGTGTCGGCGCTGGTGCTCGAGGACAACCGCTTGCAGGCGCTCGCGCTGTCGATCGCCGAAAAGGGCGGCGCGGCGGCGGTGCCCTCGCTCGTGCGGATCATGGAGAATTTCGAGGCGACGGGCCGGCTCGACCGCAAGGTCGAAGGGCTCGCCGCGAACGACGAACTGCTCCGCCGCTCGGCCGAAGGACGCGGCTTCACGCGCCCCGAACTTGCGGTGCTGCTCTCGACCGCGAAGCTCGCGCTGCAGGATGCGATCGAGGACAGCGAATTGCCGAACGATCCCGCACTCGGAAGCGATCTGGCGGCGGCCTTCCCGGCCGAAATGCAGCGGGATTTTCCGCAGGCGATCGCCGATCACCAGCTGCGCCGCGAGATCATCGCGACCAAGCTCGCGAACCGGATGATCAACCGCATGGGGGTCGCTCATCCCTTCGAGCTCGTCGAAGAGGAAGGCTGTTCGCTCGGCGACGTCGCGGCGGCGTTCGTCGCGGTCGAACGGCTGCTCGGGATGGACGAAATCTGGTCGGCGCTCGACAGTGCGAAGATCGACGAGAGCATCCGCCTCTCGCTCTTCAGCCAGGCGGCGTCCGCGATGACCTCGCAGATGGCCGACCTGCTGCGCGTGACATCGACGCTCGCACAGCCGGGACCGGTCGTTGCGCGGCTCGAACCCGGCGTCGAGCGCCTGATGAGCGGCGTCGACAGCCTGCTCAGTCCATCGGTGCGGCGCCAGTGGGACATGCTGGCGCAGCAATTGCTCGACGCGGGCGCGCCGGAGACATTGACCTCGGCGGTGGTGCGGCTGTTCAAGACCGACGGCGCCATCGGCATCGTCGACCTTGCGGCACGGCGCGGGGATGATGAGGTGGCGGTGACGCACGCCTTCACCCACCTCGGCGAAGCGCTGGGTCTCGACTGGGCGCAGACGCTCGCGGCGCATATGAGCCCCGCCGATCCGTGGGAACGCCTGCTCGTCAACAGCCTCGCGCGCGATTTCCAGCAGATGCGCCTGACCTTCCTTGCCGGGTTGCCGAAGGGCGACCTCGACGCGGCGGTGATCAAATGGCTCGCCGACAACAGCCAGCGGGTCGCGCAATTCCGGGCCACCGTCGATCGCGCGCGGATGATCCCGAATCCGAACGGCGCGATGCTGTCGCACATCGCGGGACAGGCGCGCGGGCTGCTGGGGCGGTAATGCCGTTCCAGCCGCGCGTCGCAATCCTCGTCCCGACGCCTGACTATTACGAGAAGTGGCAGCCCGCCTTTGCACGCAAGGCGGCTGCTCTCACCGCTGTCGGCCTGATCGTCGAACAGCGCGTGTGGACCGATCCGGGCGACCTGTCGGGATACGACCTGATCCTGCCGCTCTTCGCGTGGGGCTATCAGCGCGATGTCGCGGTCTGGTACGGGCTGCTCGACCGGTTGGAATCCGAAGCCCTGCCGGTGGTCAATCCGGTACCGGTGCTGCGCTGGAACAGCGACAAGGCCTATCTCGCCGAACTGGGCGCGAAGGGCGTCGCGGTGGTGCCGACGATCGAGGTCGCCGCGCTCGACGACGCAGTTCTCGCTGCCGCGCGCGCCGAACTCGATGCCGAAGAGGTCGTGATCAAGCCCGCGATCTCGGGCGGCGCCGACGGCACGCACCGCATCGCGGCGGGCGCGGCTGTTCCCGCCGACGCGCTCGGACAGCGCCGGCTCGTCCAGCCCCTGATGCCCGGCATCCTGACCGAGGGCGAATATTCGCTCTTCTTCTTCGACGGCCAGTTCAGCCACGCGATCGTCAAGCGCCCCGCCTCGGGCGACTTTCGCGTGCAGGAACAGTTCGGCGGGTGCGAGAGCGACTGGGATGCGAGCGCGGAGGCGCAGGCGCTTGCCGCCGCTGCGCTCGCCGCCGCACCCGCGCCCCCCGTCTATGCGCGCGTCGACATGGTCGGCGATGCGACGGGCAAGCTCCACATCATGGAGTTGGAGCTGATCGAGCCGTCACTGTTCCTCCACCACGCGCCCGACAGCGGGGCGGCGTTCGGCAGGGCGATCTACGCCGCGATCTAGTCAGTCCGCCGGTTCCGCCACAGCCATTGCCGGATCGCCGACGTCAGGTTCGGCGGATCCTCCGCCTCCATTCGTTCGACATCAATCCGCGCGACCAACGCGTTCACCGGCAACGACCGGCGCGTAGCCGCTTCCTCCAAAGCCTCCCAGAATATCGGCTCGAGGCTGATCGACGTCGGGTGACCGGCGATGGTGATCGAGCGTTTGACGGGCGGATGCAATCCCGCCCGCTCAATACATATGCTGGCCGCCGTTGATCGACATCGTCGATCCGGTGACGAAGCCCGCATCCTCGCTGCACAGGAAGGCGACGCCGCGGGCGATTTCCTCGGCGTGGCCGAGGCGGCCGACGGGGATCTTCGCGACGATCTTTTCGAGCACGGGGGCGGGCACTGCGGCGACCATGTCGGTGTCGATATAGCCGGGGGCGATCGCGTTCACCGTTACACCCTTCTTCGCGCCTTCCTGCGCGAGCGCCTTGGTGAAGCCGTGGATGCCCGATTTCGCCGCGGCATAGTTGACCTGACCATATTGGCCCGCCTGCCCGTTGATCGATCCGATGTTGACGATGCGGCCCCAGCCGCGCTCGACCATGCCGGGGAAGGTCGCCTTCGCCATGTTGAAGCAGCCGCCGAGGTTGACGCGCATCACATCGTCCCAGTCGCAATATTGCATCCGCGCGAGGGTGCCGTCGCGGGTGATGCCGGCGTTGTTGACGACGATGTCGATCGGGCCGACTTCCTCTGCGATCTGCGCGCAGCTGTCGAGGCACGCCTGATGGTCGCCGACGTCCCATTTATAGGCGGGGATGCCGGTGCGCGCGGTGAACTCGCGCGCCTTTTCGTCGTTGCCGCAGTAATTGGCGACGACGGTGGCGCCCATATCCTTCAGCGCGAGGCTGATCGCCTCCCCGATGCCGCGGCTCCCGCCTGTGACGACTGCGATGCGTGCCATGTTTCCGGTCTCCCAAATGTTCTCGGTCCCATGCTTAAGGTGCGCGCGCGCGCGCCGCAAGATGACCGTAACGTCAATCAGGCGACAATTCGGGCAGACGGTCCAATCAGTTGCAGGCGATCGCGCGGAGCTTTGTAAAATCGCCGCTCGCGAGGTCGGCCTTGCGCATCGCGAGGACGAGATGGCCGCCATCGCGGTGCGCGAGTCCGAGCAGCGCGCTCGCCGGGAGTTCGAGTATCACGACGTCGAATTCGTCGTTGAAGCCGGGGGCATGACGCGACGGAAAGCCGCCGATCAATGCGGTTTCGTCCGCCGCCATGGCCTGCCAAACCGGTTCGAAAAAGGCACGCGCAGGAGCCGACAGCCGGTCGGGATTCGCCGACCAGGCGTGCTTGGCGTGATCGAACAGCACCAGCCGGAAGTCGTCGACCCACAGGTCGCTGTCGGGGCGGCGACGGGTGAGCGGAAGCGTCAGCGTCTCGACCTGGTCCTCGCCGCTTTCGGGGTTCGAGGTTGCGGTGACGCCGGTCCAGCGGATCGCATGCAGCGCCGCCATGACTGCGGTCGCGTCGGACGGCGCGAAGCTCGCGCCGGGGGTGGCGCTTTCGTGGATGATCGCAATGATCTCGGCCAGCTTGGCCTGCGCCTCGCGATTGCTCGCCGCGGCGTCGGCGATCGCTTCCACCAGCTCGTCGTTCGCATCCGGGGGAGCTGCGCCATCGGTCGGTGCTGCCATGACATGGCTTTCGAGAATGTCGGCCATTGCCAGCATGGTCGGCCAGTCGAAAGGATGGAAAGCCGGATCGCCGATATCATAGTCGGCGGCGAACAGCGCCTCAATCGCGGCTCGGTCGGTGCCAGCCGTCGCCACGGACGCCTCGGCGGTGACCGCGTCGACGGGCCATTCGGGAAAGGCGCGTACGGCGAGTGGCGCAAGCGTTGCCGATGCGAGGCCCCATGGGCGGAAATAGGCCGGGCCGGGCGGGTGCGGCGGATCATGCGGCGCGCCGTCTTCGACGAGGTGCAGTGCCATGACCGCACCCGTATCCGGATTGGCGAAAAAGGCGAGCGACCCCGAACGCGGGCCGAGCCCGTCCCACAAGCCGGCCGGAAGCTCGGCGCAGGCGATCTGCGCCAGGAAATCGCCGTCGCGTCCGTCGACCTTTGGCCAGCCGGCACCGGCAGGCAGATACGGCCGCCCGCCGAGCCAATGCTTGCGCAAGATGGCGTCGCGCGGCGGAAACTGCGGAACCAGCCGCACGGTCGGGCCGGTTGGAACGGCGGCAAGAGGTGCGGGTGGCTCATGCGTTGGTTCAGCGAATTCGGTCCCGTGTGCCTGCGCCTCAACTTCGGTTGCGAGAGCCTGAAGAATCCGCTCGTCGATGACAGGGGCCGCGGCTTCGGTTACGGGTTTGGTCACCGGTTCGAGCGCGGCTGCGGGTTCGATGGCGGCCGCGGGCTCCTTAGCGGCCTCGAAAGGCGAAGCTCCTTCGCGCACCTGGGCGGGGACAGGCTCCGCTTCGACCGCTTCGACCGGCTCTTCGAGTGGCTCGTAGACCGGCCGCTTGCTGATGCGTGCGAGCCGCGAGGGCGCGATTTCGACCGGTTCGAATTCAATCTCGGGTTTGCGCGACAGGCGCGGCAGGCGCGCCTCGAACGCCAGGCTCGGCAATTTGGGCATGCGTGCTGCGGCGGTCACGGGGCGCGGATTGCGCTTCCGGTAGACCGCATAGACTACGAACAGAAAGGCGAGCGTAAAGCCCGCGAGGATCAGTGCCGCCTGAGTCAGATCGCTCATGATGTTCCTTCCAACGCGCGATCCCGGCCCCGCGCGGATCGACCCTAGCGAGCGGACCTAAACAGGAGGTAAGCGTCGGAAAAATCAGCGCCAGCCGGCGAGCTCGCGGCGAACCAGCGTGTCGAGCATTGCCATGCCAGGTGCACTGTCGTTGAGGCAGGGCAGATAGGCGAAATTCTGGCCGCCGGCCGCGACGAACTGCTCGCGGCCGCGGATCGCGATTTCCTCCAGCGTTTCGAGGCAGTCGGCGGCAAAGCCGGGCGCGAATATCGCGACGCTACGTCCTTCGCGGCCCAGCCGTTCGAGCGTCACGTCTGTTGCCGGCTCCAGCCATTTGGCGCGGCCGAAGCGCGACTGGAACGCGACTTCGACCGGGCGGCCGATCGCTTCCGACAGCAAGCGTGCGGTTTTTCGGCATTGGCAATGATAGGGGTCGCCAAGCCGGAGCGTGCGCTCGGGCATCCCATGGAAACTCGCGATGATTGTGTCCGGCACGAAGTCGAGCGCCTCCAGCCCCTGCTCCAGCGACGTTTGGAGGGCCTCGATATAGGCCGCCGCGTCGGGATAAGGCGGCAGGAAGCGGAGGGTCGGCTGCCAGCGAAGCGTTGCAAGATGAGCATTGGCGGCGTCGACCACCGTCGCGGTGGTTGCAGCGCAATATTGAGGATAGAGCGGCGCCACGAGGATACGGCGGCACCCTTCGGCCATCAGCGCGTCGATCGCGGGGGCGATCGCGGGCTGGCCGTATCGCATCGCGTGGGCGACGCTGATATCGTCTCCCAAGAGGCGCTGCAGCGCTTCGGTCTGTCGTTTCGTGATCGCGGCAAGCGGCGATCCCTGTTCGGTCCAGACCTGCGCATAGGCATGGGCCGACTTCCGGGGACGCACGGCCAGAATGACGCCGCGAAGGATCGGTTGCCAAAGCAGTGCGGGTATCTCGACCACGCGGCGGTCCGACAGGAATTGAGCGAGGTACCGACGCACCGATGCAGCAGTGGGTGCGTCGGGTGTGCCAAGATTGACCAGAAGCACGCCGATCCGCGCCTCGGGGATTACAGGGTGGTCGCCGGTGCGCATGGTCAGATCGGCCTTGTCGACAGCGGCAGACGGCGGATGCGACGCCCCGTTGCGGCGGCGATGGCGTTGGCGACGGCGGGTGCGACGACGGGAACGCCAATCTCGCCAAGCCCGCCGGGGTCGCGGTCGCTGTCGACGAATTCGATGATGATCTCGGGCGATTGCGACAGGCGCGGCAAGCCGAGTTGGCCGAGCTTGCGCGCGGTGGCGATCCCGTCTTCATAGTCGGTCGTCGCGCCGGTCGCGGCGGCAAGACCGAAGATCAGCCCGCCCTCGACCTGTTGCCGCGCGACCGCGGGGTTCACGAGGCGGCCGGCGTCGACCACGGCGACAAGCTGCTGCACCTGCAATCCGTTTTCGCTCGGCCGCGCGGTTGCCATCAGCGCGATGTGACTACCGCGCATCGAATGGCAGGCCAGGCCCTGCGCGGTGCCCGCGACGCCGCCTTCCCAGCCGCCGAGGCTGGTCGCGGTGAGCAGGCAGCGCGCGAGCAGCGGCGACCCTCCGAGCATCGCGACGCGATAGGAGAGCGCATCGGACCCGGAGCGCGCCGCCATCTCGTCGATGAAACACTCGGTGAAGAAGGCCGTGTAGCTGTCGGCGTTGCCGCGCCAGCGGCCGGTCGGCAGGCCGATGTCGGCGGGGCAATGATCGACCGCGAAATGGCGGATGTCATAGGTGCTGAGTGCGCCCTCGACCGCGACCGCGTCGGGCGTACCGGCCGCTTCGCGCTGCGCAACGTCGGCAGGCGTGCCGTCGAACAGCCGCGCGCGAAACTCGTGGTTCGTCGCTGGCACCGCGATGCGCGCGACGAGTGCGTCGATCCCGCCCGCCGCGTCAAGCGTCGCAGTCATCTTTGCGCGAGCGGGCGCGCGCGGGATATCTCGCATAATCTCCTCGGCGCGCGACCACGCGAGCTGCACCGGTCGTTCGATCTGGAGCGCGATGATCGCCGCCTGCACCGCGACGCTATGATCCAGGCAGGCGTCAAACGATCCGCCCGCCATCATCGGGAACAGCGTGACCTCGGATGGGGCAAGCCCGGTCGCGCGGGCGATTGCGTCGCGGCACTGCGCTGGCGCCTGCGTCGCGACCCAGACGCGCACATGCCCGCGATCGGGCGCGGCGGTCGCGGTGCGCGTCTCGATCGGAGCATGGAGCGCGGGCGCGACAGCATAATGCGCCGAAATTTTCGTGCGCGCCTCCATCGCCGCGCTGACGTCGCCCTTCTGACGGATGCGGTAGCCGTCCTCCTTTAGTGCGGCCTTCAGCGCCTTGTCGACGCGCGTCGTCGAAACCGGCGGGCCATTCGTTTCGAACACCGGGGCAAAGCGGTCGAGCGCGCGGTTTGCCGCCCACCAGTTGCGCGCGACGGTTGCGAGCCACCGCTCATGCTCGACGATATGCAGCAGGCCGGGCGATTTCATCCCGGCCTTGCGGTCGATGCTCTTGAGGCGAGTCGCGCCGAGCGGGCCCTGCCGGATCGCCGCGAACACCATGTCGGGCAGGCGGATGTCGCCGGCATAGTTCGCCGAACCGTCGACCTTTGCCGGCAGGTCGAGCCGCGTCAGTTCCTTGCCATAGAGCGGATCGGCGACGGGCGCGCGATAGACGGGTTCGGGGGGCGGCTCGAGCGCGGCGGCGCCGGCCGCGACCTCGGCGAAGCGGAGTTTCTTCTTGCCGTGGATGACGAAGCCGTCCTGCGTGTCGCATTCCTGCCAGTCGGCGTCCCAGCGCCGCGCCGCCTCCATCATCAGCAGCGCGCGCGCCTGCGCCGCGGCGGCGCGGCACGGCCCTTCGAACATGCGAACCGACGACGAGTTGGCGGTCAGCATCACCGCATGGCGCACCGCCCATTCGCGGCGTGCCCAGCTTCGTACATCGGCGACGAAATCGGGAACGAGGCTGCGCGGCATGAAGGTACCGCTGTCCTCGTCGACGAGCAGCGTG
The DNA here is from genome assembly GCF_949769135.1 of Sphingopyxis sp. Geo25. NCBI lineage: Bacteria > Pseudomonadati > Pseudomonadota > Alphaproteobacteria > Sphingomonadales > Sphingopyxidaceae > Sphingopyxis > Sphingopyxis sp. Geo25. The sequence continues at coordinate 251,671 of NZ_CATKOZ010000002.1, forward strand.
TTGGCGAAGAGCGGGCTGATCGGCGCGCTCTCGACCGCGATCGTGCGCCAGTCGGCACCGAGTTCATCGGCCATGATCTGCGGCAGCAGCGTCGTAACCCCTTGGCCCATCTCGCATTGCGGGACGATCGCGCCGATATGGCCGTCGTCGCCGATCTTCAGGAAGGCGTTGAAGACATGTTCGCCCTCGGCAGCGGTGAGGTTGGTATCGTAGCTACGCGGCCAGACCGACCACGCAAGCGCAAGCCCGCCCGCGGCGGTCGCGCCGACCAGAAAGGAACGGCGGCTGACGTGCGGCAGGCGCGACCTGTTTTGCCCCACTTTGTCCCTGATGCCGGTCATGCCCGCTGCTGATAGTCAGCCCCGGGAATCGGCGCAAAGAAAATCAGCGCAAGAGCCCGAGGCGGGGAATTTCGATCTTGGGGCAGCGGTCCATCACGACGGCGAGCCCCGCGTCGTTCGCACGCCGCGCCGCTTTCTGATCGATCACCCCGATCTGCAACCACACCGCCTTCGCGCCGTGGACGATCGCTTCGTCGACGGCGGCGCCGGCGTCCGCGCTGTTACGGAAGATGTCGACGATCTCGGCGGGCGGTTCGACATCGGCGAGCGTTGCAACGACCGGCGCGCCGTGGATCGTTTTGCCGGCGTGGCCGGGGTTGACCGCGATCACATCATGGCCCTGGCGGACGAGGAAGGCGAGCACTTCGTTCGACGCGCGCGCGGGGTTGGGTGAGGCGCCGACGACCGCAATGCGGCGCGGCTCGCCCAGCAGCGCGCGGATCTCGTTTTCGTCGTTGATCGCCATCATTTGCCCTTTCGTGCCGCGAGCCAGTCGGCGACCTTCGCCGCTATCGCGTGGAACGGTTCGCCCTGCGGGTCGGTTCCGGCCGCCGGCGGCACGCCGCCGTCGCTGGCGAGGCGGATGCCCATCGACAGCGGGATACGGCCGAGGAAATCAAGCCCCATCACCTTCGCCGCCGCCTCGGCGCCGCCGCTGCCGAACGGGTCGCTGACCTCGCCGCAATGCGGACAGGCATAGCCCGCCATATTCTCGACGAGCCCGATCAGCGGCACATCGGCCTGCTCGAAGAATCCGATTGCGCGCGTCGCGTCCATCAGCGCCAGATCCTGCGGGGTCGAGACGATCACCGCGCCCGCGGGCTTGTGCTTCTGGATCATCGTGAGCTGCACGTCGCCGGTGCCGGGAGGCAGGTCGACGATCAGCGTGTCGATATCGCCCCAGCTCGCGTCGATCAGCTGTTCGAGCGCGCGCCCCGCCATCGGGCCGCGCCACGCGATCGCCTGCCCCGGCGCGGCGATCTGGCCGGTCGAGAGCATCGGCACGCCATAAGCGTTGGGGACGGGTGCGAGCTTCGATCCGCGCGCCTCGGGCTTCACGCCTTCGCTGTCCATCAGGCGCGGCTGCGAGGGGCCATAAATGTCGGCATCGACCAGCCCGACTTTCACGCCGCGCCGCTGCAGCGCGACCGCGAGATTGGCGGCGAGCGTCGATTTGCCGACACCGCCCTTGCCGCTGCCGACCGCGACGATCGTCAGCCCCTTGCGCTCGGCAGTCATCGCGACGCGCACCGACGTGACGCCCGGCTTCGTCATCAGGCCGGCGCGCAGCTTGTCCTCGAGCGGCTTGCGCTCGTCCTCGCCAAGTCCGGTCACGTCGAGGACGATCGCGAGCGTGCCGTTTTCGTCGAGGAAGCGGAGGCCCGAAGTGCGGCCGCCGCTGAGGTCGGTCGCGATGCTGGCGAGGGGAGCAGTGTCGGTCATGTCCGCGCGAGATAGGCATGGCGCGGGGGATTGCCAGCCATTTTCACTTGCCCCCCTGTTATTCGCGCTGGTCCTCCCTATAAAAGCAGGCATGACGAACGAAAATGAAGGCAGCATGGGAGGCCGCAGCCCGAGGGGTGTGCGGCAATTTTTCCACCAGATCAGCCTGATGGCGAACAGCCCCTGGGGTAGCGGCCCCAAGGGCGACAAGGGCGACAAGGGTGGAAAAGACGGTGAAGGCGACCGCACGGGGCCGCGCAATCCGTGGGTGACCCCCGATCCCGCCGATCCCGCGCGTGGGCGCAAGCCGCGCGGTCCCTCGGCGCTCGACGAGTTGCTGCGCAAGGGGCGCGGCAGTTTTGGCGGCGGCGGTTCGGGCGGTTCCGGCGGCGGCTTCAACTTCGGCGATTCGGCGGGCCTGTGGAAATGGGGCGTCGGCGCGCTGGTTGTCGCCTGGCTCCTCTTTTCCTCCTTCCACATCGTCCCGCCCGAGAAGGAAGGCGTCGTCACGCGCCTTGGCAGCTATTCGCGGACCGTCGGTCCCGGCGTGAAACTCACCTGGCCGGCGCCGATCGAGCGTATCCGCCTGGAAGACGTCCGCGCGATTCGCACGATGCAGATCGGATCGCCGAACGCGACCGACGAGAATTTCGTGCTCACCCGCGACCAGAGCATCGTCGATCTCGCCTATGAGGTCCGCTGGTCGATACGCGATCCGGAGCTTTACATCTTCCAGCTCGCCGACCCCGACGGGACGATCCGCGAGGTCGCCGAAAGCGCGATGCGCGCGACCGTCGCCAATTTCGACCTCGTCCAGGCGATCGGCCCCGGACGCGTCGAGATCGAACGGCAGGTGCAGCTGCGGATGCAGGACCTGCTCGATCAGTATCGCGCCGGCGTGACGATCCAGGGCATCGCGATCCGTCAGGCCGACCCGCCGAGCCAGGTCGATGAGGCGTTCAAGGAAGTGACCGCGGCGCGCCAGAAGCGCGAATCGGACATCAACCTCGCGCGCGCCTATCAACAGCAGGTGCTCGAACGCGCGCGCGGCGACACTGCGGCGTTCGACAAGATTTATGAACAGTACAAGCTTGCGCCGGACGTGACCCGCAAGCGGCTTTACTATGAAACGATGGAGGGCGTGCTGTCGAATACCGACAAGACGATCGTCGAGGCGCGAGGGGTGACCCCCTATCTGCCGCTGAATGAAGTCCAGCGGCGCGTCGCCCCGGCTCCCGAAGCGACGACCAAGGGAGGCCAGTGATGTTCGAAGGTCTCACCCGTCATCCCATGCGCTGGCTCGTCGGCGCGCTCGCGCTGCTCGTGATCCTGTCGCAGACCGTCTCGATCGTGCGCGAGGACCAGCAGGCGCTGATCCTGCGTTTCGGCGAAATCGAGCGCACCGTGAACCGCTACAGGCCGAAGGAAGAATTCGGTCGCTCGGGCGCCGGCCTCGCGCTGCGCATCCCCTTCTTCGAGAGCATCCAGTATATCGACAAGCGCATCCTCGGCATCAACATGGAGCGCCAGCAGGTGCTCTCGACCGACCAGCAGCGCTTGCAGGTCGATGCCTTCGCGCGCTTCCGCATCACCAATCCGGTGCGGATGTACACCGCGATCCGCACCGAGGAGCGGCTGCAGCAGCAGCTCGCGACCATCCTCGGGTCGTCGCTGCGCAACGAGCTCGGCAAGCGGACCTTTGCGACCTTGCTGTCGCCCGAACGCGGGGCGGTGATGGACAATATCCAGGTCGCGCTAAACCGCGAGGCGAACAAATATGGCGCCGAAATCATCGACGTCCGCATCAAGCGTGCCGACCTGCCCGAGGGCGCAACGCTTGAGGCGGCGTACAACCGGATGCGGACCGCGCGCGAGCAGGAAGCGATCACGATCCGCGCCGAGGGGCAGAAGGAAGCGCAGATCATTCGCGGTACCGCCGACGGCGAGGCCGCGCGCATCTATGCGGCGAGCTTCGGCAAGGATCCGGAATTCTATGATTTCTATCGCGCGATGCAGAGCTACCGCCAGACCTTCCTCGGTGAAACCAACCAGGGCGGGACGTCGGTGATCCTGTCGCCCGATAACGAGTATCTGCGCCACTTCCGCGGCGGCTGATCCTGAAAATTGGGGCATGAACGGAACCTGCAGGCTCCGTTCATGTTCAAACACCGTTCAGCCTGCGGTGCGCAGATAGCGCCGTGCCGGGGTTGGAATTATTCGCAAGAGAAAAGGAATTGCGATCGTGCGTTATGTTTATGGCATCACTTCGGCCCTGCTGGTGGGCGGTACCGCGCTGGCGCTGGTCACCCAGTCGCCCGTGATCGCGCAGGTTGCGCAGAACGAGCGCAGCGAGATTGCCAAGGCTGTTCCGCGCGCCGGCGCTCCCGAAAGCTTCGCCGACCTCGTCGAACAGCTCCAGCCTGCGGTGGTCAATATCTCGACCAAGCAGGAGGTCACGCTCGGCGTCCGGCTCGATCCCTTCGCCGGGACGCGCGAGCCGGTGACGCAGGAGCAGCAGGGCGGCGGCTCGGGCTTCCTGATCTCCGACGACGGCTATATCGTCACCAACAACCATGTCGTCACCGGCGGCCCGCGCGGCGAGGCGGTGAATCAGGTCACGGTCACGCTGACCAACGGCAAGGAATATAAGGCGACGATCGTCGGGCGCGATGTGCAGTCGGACCTTGCGCTGCTCAAGATCAGCGCGACGGGCTTGCCCTTCGTGAAATTCGCCGATTCGAGCCGCGCGCGTGTCGGCGACTGGGTCGTCGCGATCGGTAACCCGCTTGGGCTCGGCTCGACGGTGACCGCGGGGATCATCTCGGCGGTGCAGCGCAACCTTGGCCAGGGCGGCGCCTATGACCGCTTCATCCAGACCGATACCGCGATCAACCGCGGCAACTCGGGCGGCCCGCTGTTCGACCTGCATGGCAATGTCGTCGGTATCAACAACATGCTGATCTCGCCCGTCGGCGCGAACATCGGCGTCAATTTCGCGATCCCGGCCGAAGCGGCGATCCCGGTGATCAACGCGCTTAAGGCGGGCGAGAAGATCCAGCGCGGCTATCTCGGCATCAGCATCGCGCCGGTCGACGAGGATCTGGCGGCGGCGCTCGGCCTGCCCAAGGATCGCGGCGAATTCGTCCAGCGCGTCGAGGACGATGGCGCGGCGGCGAAGGCCGGGCTCAAGCGCGGCGACGTCGTGACCAAGGTCGACGGCAAGGAGGTCACACCCTCGCAGACGCTGTCGTACATCGTCGCCAACACCAAGCCCGGCTCGCGCATCCCGCTCGAGGTCGTGCGCGACGGCAAGACGGTGACGCTCTACGCCGTCGTCGCGACGCGCCCGCCCGAGGACCAGCTCGCGGGCGCGAATTTCGACCCCGAGGACGATCAGGCAGTGCCCGAGGATCCGAAGGGAACCGCCGACACTGCGGTCCAGAACGAGCTTGGCCTGTCGGTTCAGACGCTCACCGCCGACATCGCGCGCGCGGTCGGGGTCGATGTCGGCACCAAGGGTCTGGTGATCGGTGCCGCGTCGGCGAACAGCGATGCCGGTCGCAAGGGGCTGCGCCGCGGCGACGTGATCGTCACCGCCAACCGCGTGCCTGTGACGACGAGCGAAGCGCTCGCCAAGGTGGTCGCGGACGCGAAGAAGGCGGGCCGCGACGCGGTTCTGCTCGAAATTCTGCGCCGCGGCGGGCCGTCGCAGTTCATCGCGATCCGCCTCAAGCCCTGAGGCCTCTTCCAACACGGGAACAGGGGCGCCGCGACCTTCGGGTCCGGCGCCCTTTTTGTTGCCTGCGACGGCATATGTTCCTATTATGTTCCATCGATACGAGTCGGGAGATGGAACGATGATCGGATATGTGACGCTGGGAACGAACGACCTTGCCCGCGCGGCGGTATTTTACGACGCGATCGCGGGCGAACTGGGTGTGCCGCGGATGATGGAATATGACGGCTTCATCGCGTGGGGCAAGGAGGGCGGCGGGGCCGGAATCGGCCTGACGAAGCCCTTCGACGGCAATGCCGCAAGCGTCGGCAATGGCGTGATGGTGGCGCTCGAGGCGAAGGATGAGGCGCAGGTGCAGCGGCTCTACGACATCGCGCTCGCCAACGGCGGCACCTGCGAAGGCCCTCCCGGACCGCGCGGAGAGGGCTTTTACGCGGGCTATTTCCGCGACCCCGACGGGAACAAGCTCAACGCCTTCGTCATGGGGTGACGGCTGCGTCGATGGCTGATTTGGGTGGGGAGCGGATGGTGCGTTAACCCGCGCCCCCGCGAAGGCGGGAGCCCCTAGCCGCCTTGCTCGGCCGCGCCGCGTAAATCGAGGGCGGCCCCGCCTTGGCGGGGGCGACGGCTGGTTTCACCCGAACCCTGCGCCTCACCCCGCATAGGCATCGCGGAGCTCGCGCTTCAACACTTTGCCGATCGCGCTGCGCGGCAATTCGTCGACGACGGTGATCCCGCTCAGCCGCTGCGTCTTGCCGACCTTCGCATTGCAGTCGGCCCGCACGCTTTCCGCATCCGCACCGGGCGTCAGCACGACGAAGGCGACCGGGGTCTCACCCCATTCCTCGCTCGGCATCCCGACGACCGCCGCCTCGACGACGCGCTCGTCGGCGAGCAGGATCGCTTCGAGATCGCTCGGAAAGATGTTGAACCCGCCCGAGATGATCATGTCCTTGGCGCGGTCCATCAGGGTCAGGAAGCCGTCCTCGTCGATCCGCCCGATGTCGCCGTGGCGATAGAAGAGATTCCCGTCGGCGTCGTACCAGTGCATCGCCCTGGTCGCGTCGGGGCGGTTGTTGTAGCCCGTCATCATCGCCGGCGAGCGGCCGACGACCTCGCCGACCGACCCCTGCGGCAGCTCGTTGCCGTCCTCGTCGATCACCTTGGCGACATGCCCCGGCGCGGGCTTGCCGACGGTGTGGAGCTTGTCGGGGAATTGATGCGCTTCGAGGATGAAGGCCGCGCCGCCCTCGGTCATGCCATAGATTTCGACGAGCCCGCCCGGCCAGCGTTTGAGCACCTCTGCCTTGAGCGCCGCGGGGAAAGGCGCCGACGTGCAATATTTCACGACGAAGCTCGACAGATCGAAGCGGTCGAAATCCTCCAGCGCCATGATGCGGCGATATTGCACCGGCACCAGCATGGTGTTCGTCGCGCGCTCGCGCTCGGCAAGCTCCAGAAAGCCGCGCGCGTCGAATTTCTTCATCAGCACGACCTGCCCGCCCGACCCGACGGTCGGCAGGAAACTCGCCATTGTCGTGTTCGAATAGAGCGGCGTCGACAGGATCGTCACCGCTTGCGCGCCATAGGCGGGCTTGCCGCGCTGGATATGCTGCCAGCGCATCGCATGGCTGTGGACGATGCCCTTGGGCGTACCGGTCGTCCCCGACGAATAGATGATGTTGAAGCCGTCGAGCGGATCGATCGCGACCGGTTCGGGCTTCGCGCCGTCGGGCGCCATCCAGGCCTCCAGCGGCGCGCCGACGGTGCTGCCGTCCATCGCGATCCGGTCTGTCGCCGTGACATGCTGGCCTTCGAGGCTCGCCGACGCGGCGGCATCGAGGAACAGGTGGCGCGCCCCGGTGTCGGCGATCATTGCCGCCATCTGCTCGCCCGTCGCGCTGTTGGTGATCAGCCCCGCGACGCCGCCGGCGCGCAGCGTCGCGAGGATGACCGCCATCTGCTCGACGCTGTTGAGGCCCGCGATCGCGGTGCGATCGCCCTTGGCGAAGCCGTCGGCCTGCAGCCGCGCCGCGATGCGGTCCATCATTGCGTCCAGTTCGGACCAGCTCAGCCGCCGCACTGGATCGGCTGCGGCTATGGCATTCGGGCGCTCGGTCGCATGTGCGCGGACGAGGTCGGGCAGGGTGGCGAAGTCGCTATCGAGCATCTCGTGACTGGTCATGGCGACGGAGTTAGCACAGCGGGGGCGGCGCGCAACGTCGGCGGGGGCGGGCATGCGCGCGAAATCGGGGCGGCACGGGGGGCGCGGATGGGGCGAGACGGCGGGTCGGGGGAAGAGGGGCGGCGGCCGCTGGTCGCCGTCTATCATCCGTCGCGCGCCGCCGCGCTCTGCGATGCCGTAACGGCGGCCGGTTGTTGCGCCGCTTCGCTTCCCGCGCCGACCGGCGGGCTACGGCCCTGGCTTGACACTTGTTTCGACCTGCTCGCGATCAATCCCTTTTTGAGCTGGCAGGAGCCCGCCGAATTCGTCCGGCTTGCGCGGACGATCGCGGGACGCCGCCCGCTGCTCGTCTTTTCGGATCGCGATTCGCTCGCCGATCGGATGGCTGCGCTGCACGCTGGCGCCGACGATGCGATCGGATGGACCGACAATCTGCCCGAACTGCTTGCGCGCGCGACCAGCCTGCTCCGGCGCAGCCGCATCGCGGCGGGGCAGCTAGGCGAAGGCGAACTCCGCATCGACCTGATCGACCGGCGCGTCGAACGCGCTGGACGGCTGATTCGCATGCCGCTGCGCGAATTCGACCTGCTTGCCAATCTGGCGCGGGTCCCCGACCGGCCGCTGTCGCGTGCGGCGCTTCTGAAAGCGGTGTGGCGGATCGATTTCGACCCCGGAACGAACCGGGTCGAGGTCCATATTTCGCGACTCAGGGCGAAGGTCGATCGCGGGTTCGACTGGCCGATGTTGCAGACGGTGAAGGGGCTCGGCTACGCGCTGAAATCGCGCCCCGACGGGGCGATTTGACCGATCGTCGGCGGGGATTTGACGCTTTTTGACGACCACGGTCCCGTCCGTCCCAGCTTGCTTGACCGAAAGTTTCAGTTTGCTACGGGTCTTCGACATAAACAAAGCAATAAGCCCTTTGGAGAGAGCGCCCGATGCACCCCTCGACCTATGCCGCGACCCATCCCGACAAGCCGGCGATCATCGTCGCCGAAACGGGGGAGACGGTAAGCTATGCCGAACTCGACGCCGCCTCGAACCGCGCCGCGCAGCTGTTTCGCGCGCATGGGCTGGGGCACGAGGACGTCGTCGCCCTCATGCTCGAGAACACCCCGCATTATTACGGGCTGACTTGGGGCGCGCAGCGCGCCGGGCTGCGCTACGTCTGCATCTCGTCGCGGCTGACGCAGGACGAGACCGATTATATCCTCGAAAACTCGGGCGCGAAGATGCTCGTCGTTTCGGCGAGCCTCGCGGCGGCGGCGGAGCGGTTGACGACGCAGATCACCCGCTATTCGATGGGCGGCGACATTGCGGGCTGGGCGAAGATCGAGGACGAACTGGAAAAAATGCCGGCGGAGCGCATCGCCGACGAGCGCGCCGGGGTCGATATGCTCTATTCGTCGGGCACCACCGGGCGGCCGAAGGGCGTGCGCGTCCCGCTGCCGGAGGATCCGGCGATCGACGCCGCGAACAGCCTCGTCATGCTCGCAAGCGCCGCTTTCGGGATCAACGCCGACAGCGTCTATCTCTCGCCCGCGCCGCTCTATCACGCCGCGCCGCTGCGCTGGTCGATGACGATCCACCGCCTCGGCGGCACCGTCGTCCTGATGAAGAAGTTCGATCCCGAGGGCGCACTCGCGGCGATCCAGCATTACCGCTGCAACTGCGCGCAGTTCGTGCCGACCCACTTCGTGCGGATGCTGAAGCTGCCGGCAGCAGTTCGCGCGCAATATGACGTGACCTCGATGAAGGGCGCGATCCACGCCGCGGCGCCGTGCCCGGTGCCGGTCAAGCAGGCGATGATCGACTGGTGGGGGCCGGTGCTTCTCGAATATTATGCGGGCTCGGAGGGCAATGGCATGACCTTCGCTACCAGCCAGGACTGGCTCGCGCACAAGGGCACCGTCGGCCGCCCGATCATGGGCACGCTCCATATCGTCGGCGAGGATAACGAGACCGAGCTGCCGGTGGGCGAAGAAGGCGCGGTCTTCTTCGAAAGCGAAAATATCTTTGAATATCATGATGATCCGGAGAAGACTGCATCGAGTCGCAATTCGAAAGGCTGGTCGACGCTGGGCGATGTGGGCAAAGTTGATGAAGATGGGTTCCTCTACCTCACCGACCGCAAGAGCTTCATGATCATCTCGGGCGGCGTGAATATCTATCCGCAGGAAATCGAAAACCACCTCGTCACCCACCCGAAGGTCGCCGACGTCGCGGTCGTCGGCGGACCGCACGAGGAAATGGGCGAGGAGGTGATCGCGGTGATCCAGCCCGCCGACATGGCCGACGCGACCGACGCTTTCCGCGACGAACTCACCGCCTATGCGCGCGAGAAATTGTCGGGCGTGAAGGTGCCGCGGCGGATCGACTTCCTCGAAGCCCTGCCTCGCCACGACACGGGCAAGCTCTACAAACGGCTGCTACGCGACCAATATTGGGAGAAGGCGAAGGCAGGAGCCTGAACGATGAGCGCGCGCGTCGAATTCTTCTTCGATCTGTCGAGCCCGTGGACCTGCCTTGCGTTCCACAACCTGCCCGGCGTGCTGGAGCGGGTCGGCGCGGCGGCGGTTCATCGCCCGATCCTGGTCGGGGGCGTGTTCAACGCCGTGAATCCCGCCGTCTATGCGGCGCGCGAGCAAAGCGATAACCGGCGTTTGCAGCACAGCTGGAAGGTACTGAAGGATTGGGCGCAGCTCGCCGGCGTGCCGATGAACTTCCCCTCGCAATATCATCCGGCGAAGAGCGTGCAGGCGATGCGCTTCGCGACCGCGCTCGAAGCGGACCAGGCCGCCCTCGTGCGTTTCGCGCGCGCCGCCTTCGCCAGCTATTTCGACCGTCAGGAGAATCTTGACGATCCCGACGTTCTGGAAGCCGTCGCGACGGCCGAGGGACTCGATGGCGCAGCGATCCGTGCTGCCGCGAGCTCCGACGAGGTAAAGGCGCGGCTCCGCGCCAACACCGAAGAGGTCGTCGCGCGTGGCGGCTACGGATCGCCGACGATCTTCGTCGACGGCACCGACATGTATTTCGGCAACGACCAACTGCCGCTCGTCGAAGCGGCCCTGAAACGTCAGACGCAGAGGACTCCCCGATGAAGGACCGTATCTCGATCACGATGCTGGAGGACGGCATCGCCGACGTCCGGCTGATCCGCGCCGACAAGATGAACGCGCTCGACCCCGCGATGTGGTCGGCGCTCGCCGAGGCGGTCGACGACCTGAAGGCCCGGCAAGGGCTGCGTGTCGTTGTCCTGTCGGGCGAGGGGCGTGCCTTCTGCGCCGGGCTCGACCTTTCCAGCCTCAGCAACGATCGCGACCCCGGTGCGAGCAGCGCGGGCGGCACCTTGTCCGACCGCACGCGCGGCATTGCCAACAACGCCCAATATGCCGCGTGGGGCTGGCGCGAAATCCCGGTGCCGGTGATCGCCGCAGTGCATGGCGTCGCCTTCGGTGCGGGCAGCCAGATCATGGCGGCGGCGGATATCCGCATCGTCCACCCCGACACGCGCATCGCGATCATGGAAATGCGCTGGGGCCTTGTTCCCGACGTTGCGGGCATGGCGCTGTGGCGGACGCAGGTCGCCGACGATGTGCTGCGCGAGATGATCTATACCAACCGCGAATTCACTGGCTCGGAAGCGAAGATCCTCGGCTTCGCGACGCATGTGTCGGACGAGCCGCTCGCCAAGGCGATGGAGCTGGCGCAGGTGATCGCGAACAAGAATCCCCACGCGATCCGCGGCGCGAAGCGGCTCTGCAACATGCTCGCCCACGCGAGCGACGCCGAGATCCTGCAGGCCGAGAGCGACGAGCAGGTAAAGGTCATCCGCACCCCCAACCAGATGGAGGCAGTGATGGCGCATATGCAGAAGCGGAAGCCGAATTTCGCGGACTAGAGCAGGCTCAGAAACCGCGCGGCATTGTGCCAGTCGGCCTCGCGCCGCCCGCGCGCCCTTTGCGCCTCGCTGTCGGCGCCCCAGCGGCGTTCCTGATACAGTTCGTCGAGGCTGACGGCGTCCCACAGCTCCGCGGCGGTGTAGGCATTTTCGATCAGCGCCAGGCCCGCGACGAGCGAGCCGCCGATCGTCACCAGCAGCGTGAGCGGCGCGAGCCGGAACGGATCGTGTGACAGCACGGCGTCGCGCAGCGCCGCGATGGTCGCGTCGGGTTGGTCAACCGGCAGCACGCCCTCAGCCAGGCAGAATTCGATGCCGTACCGCTGCTCGGCCCAGGCGAGCAGGGGGTTCCAAGCGGCAATCTGTTCGGATTGTAGCGCCGGGTCGCGATCCTCGCGGTAGCAGAAAAGCTCGCTTGTCGCATAGGCCGCGATGGGCTCGGCGAACCCCGCCGGGTCTGCCCCGGCAATGTCGATCGCCGCATTGGCGATTCCCGTCAGCGGCATGCGCGCGGGATCGATGTTCTCTCCGACCGCATTCCATTCGCCCGCAATCGCTTCGGCGAGCGCCGGGCTTTCGACGACCAGCGGCGCGCGCTTGGGCGTACGGACGGGGCGCCCGTCGAGCGCGATACCCCAGCCGCCGTCTTCGCGGACGGCCTCGGCCTGCTTCCAGAAGCGCTTCACGGGGCTTTGGGCGACCGCCAGCGGCGCGCGAGGATCTTGGGCATGATCGCGAAATCGAATACGCCGACCAGCACCACCGCGACGCCGATCCAGCGATCGGTCGGCTGCCCCGCAAGCTCGAAGGCGCCGCGGATCAGGATAAAGCCTGCGATGATGAAGATCGCGCCCATCAGCCGCATCGAGGCGATGGCGAAGAAGCGCTTCTTGGCCAAGGATTCGTCTGAAGGGTTCATGCCCCCTCCCTGCTTCTGCCGAGCTCGCGCATCAGATGCGCTACCGCTCGATTGCCTGTGGCTTCGATTCCGGCGGCGAGTCGTTCACGCTCGTCAGCAGGTTTGTTTTGAGACAGCTTCAGCGTCGTTCGCCACGCCACGACGCGCATTTCGAATCCGATAATGGCACCCGTCAGCTTGCCGAAATAATTCTGATCCATCTTGTCGCGGGTCCAAGGCGGATTCTCGCCGACGCGCGCCTCGTGGATCGCGGATAATGCGTCTATTTGGGCCACCAGACCCGCGTCGTCGAGCTTCTGAGCGACGCCCTCCATCTCGATAGCCACATAGTTCCATGTAGGAACCGACTTCTCGATGTCGGTGTACCAGTTCGCGCTGACATAGGCGTCGGGTCCCTGGATGACGGCGAGCATTGGCGAGCCATCGAGATGCTTTGTCAGCGCGTTGCCGCGTGACAGGTGGAAACGGATCGTCGTGTCATCCTCGCTCAGCACGACCGGGGCGTGCGCGACGCGCGGGCCGTCGGGCGTGCCGGCAAAGATTGCGGCGAAGCCGATCTCGCGCACGAACATCGCGGCAAGGTCGTCATGATCCGGACGAAAAGCGGAATTGGGGTGCATCAGCGTGGCCTTTTGGAAGGAGATTTGCGAGGGCTGGGCGTGCCGCCGCGTCCGGAAGGGCTGCTGGGCTTGTTTTTTGCTTTGGTTTTCGGTTTTCCAACCTGGTCGGTCGGCTTGCTTGTCGCTGTACGCCCGCGCCGTTCGCCGCGGCGCGCCTTGCGGATCTGTTTGCTATGCGCCTTGGCGGCCGCCTTGGCTGCAGCTTTGGGGGGCGGGCCCTTGGGGGCATCGTCGATGCCCGCCTCGCCGAGCAGCAAGTCGAAGCCAAGGGCATCGAGGCTGGCCGCGAAATGCTCGGGAACGTCGGCGCTGATGTCGATACTACCCCCGTCGGGATGGTCGATGCGCAGGCGGCGGCTGTGGAGGTGCAGTTTGCGGCTGATCGTCCCGGTAAGAAACGCGCCCTTGCCGCCGTATTTGCCGTCGCCGACGATCGGATGGCCGATCGCCGCCATATGGACGCGAAGCTGGTGTGTGCGGCCGGTAAGCGGCTGCAGCTCGACCCAGGCGGCGCTATTCCCGGCGCGTTCGATGACGCGGTAGCGGGTCTTCGATGCCAGCCCCTTTTCGTCGACGTGCATCTTCTCGCCGCCCGATCCGGGCTGTTTGGCAAGCGGCAGGTCGATCTCGCCCTGTGCGATGTCGGGAACGCCGACAACAATCGCCCAATAGGTCTTGCGGGCGCTGCGGTTCGAAAAGGCCTTGGCGAACCAGGCGGCCGCGCGCGGCGTGCGCGCGACGAGCAGCACGCCCGATGTGTCCTTGTCGAGCCGGTGGACGAGCTTTGGCCGCACCGGTGCCTCGCCCTGCAGGGCGCCGAGCAGGCCATCGACATGCGCGTCGGTCTTGGTGCCGCCCTGCGTCGCAAGACCTGGCGGCTTGTCGAGGACCAGCGCGCTCTTGTCGCGGTGGATCACCATCGCCTCGGCGAGCGCGACCTCGGCGGGCGAAAGCGGCTTTTCCTTGCGCGGCTTCGGACCGGAGGGTGCTGCGGGCGGGACGGGCATCGCGATTCGCTGGCCGGCTTCGATGCGATCGGAAACGTCGACCTTGCGGCCATCGATCGTGAGCTCTCCCGACCGCGCCCAGCGCGCGATGAGCGCGTGCGGAGTTCCCGGCCGGTGGCGCTTGAACCAGCGGTCGAGGCGGATGCCGCCATCCTCCTCGGCAACGGTGGCGCTGTCCTGAATGCCGCGGTCCTGCGTCATGCCGGAAGCTCCCGGAGCAGTAGCAGCCCGAGGCCGCAGGCGAGGATTCCGCCGACGACCGAGGCGAGCACATAGGCGGCCGCCTGCCAGGCCTGGCCGCGTTCGAACAGCAGCCAAAATTCCATGCTGAAGGAGGAAAAGGTCGTGAAGCCGCCAAGGATGCCGACGCCGACAAACAACCGCGTTGCTTCGCCGCCGCTGGCATCGCGTGCCAGCCAGCCGACCAGCAAGCCCATCAGAAAGCTCCCGAAAATGTTGATGCTGAGCGTCCACCACGGGAAATTGGGACCGAGCCGAGCGAGCATCGTCTGGCCGACGACGTAACGCGCGCCCGATCCGATTGCGCCACCGATCATGACAGAAAACAGGCTGTTCATGCGCTTCGCCCTAGCCGGAAAAGCGCGCCGCGGAAAGCGGGGGTGTTGCCGTGCGTCGGGTGTGGTCGCCGAGCCCCTCGCCTGTTCGTTTGCGATGCGTCGGTCGGCGGGCTGTGACCAGACGTACCGCAAGTCCATGCAGGCGCCATCTTCAACGTATCGGGCCGAACGACGAGTGCATCGGCGGCGTTGACGGATGCTTCCGCCGCGCGAACGCAAGGATCAATTAGCCGTTGACGATAAGAACAAACCATGTCCAAAGTGGAGTGTCTTCCATCCGTCTTATCTCTGCCGTCCGAATCGACGGCATGCTTTGGGTCCGAAATGGCGGCGAATGGGAACGAACAAAAGGTGAATATGGTCGGAGTGACGGCATAAAGACGTCATGGCGGATCAAAGGGCAGGGGCATCAACATGGAACATGCGGTCCGGTTTCAATGGGGCGAAGACGCGGCAAATAGGGTGCAAGATCTTTTGCCAGCGAGCGCGCCGTCGACGTTGCTCGCGGTCGGGCTTTCGGCGTCTTCGTCGGGGTTCGATCTGATCGAGGACGTTCGAATAGTTGCGACGCTCCCTGCATGTGATGCGGCGGCGCATGTCCGCGATATGCTTGTCCTTGACATGGTCTGGGTGGCGGCACCTGAAGCCATCGATAACGGGATATTCGCGGAGCTCTGCCGGGCGGTTGCCGACAAAGGGTGCGCCTTGATTTGCGAAACATCGCTCGCGGCGCTCGACCGCGTTGCGGCGGCGATCCCCGACACGATTCGTGTGGAATGGCTTGTCGATGCAGATGCGACCGATCGTCGCGTGGCCCTGGCGGCGGCGCGATCCGAACGGCATCTGGTCGTGCATGAAGTCGCGCGCGACCCCGCGATGGAAAGGATCGACCGGCTGCAGGAAGAGGTCGCGCGTATTTCGCGGTTACTCGGCCACATCGCCGGCGAACGGAGCGGCCTTACCGGTACGCCGGCCGGCTTCGCCTCGCGCGGGCAGGATTTCACCGACTATCCGGATCAGGTGCGCGCGCCGGTGCGCGATTTCGCGACAACGCCGCGGAGTTTTGTACCCGAGGAACGCACGGCCGAGCGCCAGCGCGCGAAAATGGTGCGGCGTCTGCTGCGGCAGCGTCGAGTCCGCGAGCAGTTTTTCCCGGCGGACCTGTTCGCCGACCCCGCTTGGGACATGCTGCTCGACCTCTATGCGGCGCGGCTCGAGCGGCGGCCGGTATCGGTATCGAGCCTTTGCATCGCTTCGGCGGTCCCTGCAACCACCGCGCTGCGCTGGATCAAGACGATGACCGATGGCGGACTCTTCATCCGCGAAGCCGATCCACACGACGGCCGCCGCATCTTCATCGCGCTCGCCGAGGCGACATTCGAAGCACTCGAACGCTATTTCGAGGCGCTGGAGGAGTAGTCGCGGCTTGCCACCGGCGGCGGCTTGTGGCAGTGGCGCGCATCCCGCGCAGCAGGACGGCCGGGGGGCGCTTAGCTCAGTTGGTAGAGCATCTCGTTTACACCGAGAGGGTCGGCGGTTCGAGCCCGTCAGCGCCCACCATCCCTCGCTAGTTACGAGAATTGCTGTCGCTGAAGGAATCGCGACGATCCGCGATCGCTCGGGCGACCTTGCGGATCGGGCGCTGGCGTGGCGCAGCGAGGTTGTGCACGGGAGCCTCTTCGGTCCGCGCCTGCTCACTTCGGGTGCGAAGATCGAGGGGATCGCACCGGTGTGGAGGGGCACGGTCGAGGTCGGCAGCGAGGCCGATATCGATGCGGTGCTGACGCGGCCGAAGCAGCGCGGCAAGGTCGATTTCGTCAAGATCACCGACAACATGCTGAAGCCCGCACCGTTTCTCTATGCGCAGCGGCGGTCGAAAGCGCTGGGGATCAGAACCTCGGGCCATATCCCGATGGAATTGACGGTCGATCAGGCGGTCGCTGCGGGGATCGGCTCCGATCGCGACGATCATTCGAGGGACGCGGGCGGCGCCTATATCGCGCCCAGGCTGCGCAAGACTTATGACTGGCGAACCGACCGCGCCGCCAAGGCCGTCGTGCCGATGGTCGCGGGACCGACGCGGGCTGCCCTAGAAGCTTTACCTATCCGGGCTTCGGGCTGCACGACGAGATCGAGCAGTTCACGCGCAAGGGACGGACCGCTGCGCAGGCGCCCTCCACTGCGACGCGGGCGGGACCTGCGTGGTTCGGCTGGCTCGGTCGCTATGGTGCGATCAAGCCGCGAATCGCGACCGAAGTTGTGCTGCTGACGAAGAACCCGCTCAAGGACATCTCCGCGATGCGTGCGATCGACACCGTCGTAACGCATGGACAGGTCTGTGACCGCGCGACGCTCGACAAGATGCTCGCCGATACGCGTGCGAGGGTCGCGGCCTGGAATGCAGAGGTTACGTAGGCTCAGTGAGCGAGCGGCGCGCGGCGCGCGCGCCAGACGATGCTAATCGTGAAGAGGCCGATCCCGGCCCAGACGACGTTGAGCACCGCCGACGGAATCGCGCCATTATAGCCTGAATTGATCACGAAACCCGCGGCGCCGACGACATTCATCCATTGATAGATATAGCCGCGGGCTTCGAGCTTGCCGAGCGAGAGGAGTATATAAGCGGTCAGGATCAGCACCGCGGCGGACCATCCGATGACTTCGATGATGATGGCTTCGGCGCTCATACGCTTCTTCTCCCAATGAAAACGCCCGCCCCGGTGAAGGGGGGCGGGCGCTCATAGCATCAGCGGTTTGCCGCGTCAGGCCGCGAGCTTGCGCAGCACATAATGCAGGATGCCGCCGTTCATATAATATTCGACCTCGTTCGCCGTATCGATGCGGCAGAGCGTGTCGAAGGCGAAGGTCGAGCCGTCGGCGCGGGTGACGTTGACGGTGACCGTCTGGCGCGGCTTCAGCTCCGCGACGCCGGTGATCGTGAACTGGTCGTCGCCGGTCAGGCCCAGCGTCTCGCGGCTCTGGCCGTCGAGGAACTGCAGCGGCAGCACGCCCATCCCGACGAGGTTCGAGCGGTGGATGCGCTCGAAGCTCTCGACGATCACCGCGCGGACGCCGAGCAGGTTCGTGCCCTTCGCCGCCCAGTCGCGCGACGATCCGGTGCCATATTCCTTGCCGGCGATGACCACCAAGGGCGTGCCGTCGGCCTTGTGGCGCATCGCGGCGTCGTAGATCGGCATGACCTCCTGGCCGTAGCGCGACATGCCGCCCTCAATGCCGGGGACCATTTCGTTTTTGATGCGGATGTTGGCGAAGGTGCCGCGCATCATGACGTCGTGGTGGCCGCGGCGGGCGCCGTAGCTGTTGAAGTCGGCCTTGCTAACCTGATGTTCCATAAGCCATTTTCCGGCCGGCGAGTCCGCCTTGATCGAACCGGCGGGGCTGATGTGGTCGGTGGTGATGCTGTCGCCGAGGATCGCGAGCGGTTTCGCGTTCACGATGTCGCTGACCGGCGCCGGGGTCATCGTCATGCCCTCGAAGTAGGGCGGGTTGGCGACATAGGTCGAGCCGGCGCGCCACTGATAGGTGTCGCTGCCCTCGACCTCGATCTTCTGCCAGTGCGCGTCGCCCTGGTACACATGCGCGTAGCGCGCCTCGAACATGTCGCGGCTGACCGCGCCCGCGACCACATCGGCGACTTCCTGGTTGGTCGGCCAGATGTCCTTGAGGAACACGTCGCCCCCCGACTGGTCCTGCCCGATCGGGGTGGTGGTGAAATCCTCGATCACCGTGCCCTTGAGTGCGTAAGCGACGACGAGCGGCGGCGAGGCGAGGAAGTTCGCGCGCACGTCGGGCGACACGCGGCCTTCGAAGTTGCGGTTGCCCGAGATCACCGCCGCGGCGACGAGGCCATTTTCGTTGATCGCCTTCGAAATCGGCTCGGCGAGCGGACCCGAATTGCCGATGCAGGTCGTGCAGCCATAGCCGACGAGGTTGAAGCCGATATTGTCGAGATGCTTCTGCAGCCCGGCCTTTTCCAGATAGTCGGTGACGACCTGCGACCCCGGGGCGAGCGAGGTCTTGACCCACGGCTTGGGCTTGAGGCCCAGCGCGTCGGCCTTTTTCGCGACGAGCCCCGCGGCGACGAGCACGCCGGGGTTCGAGGTGTTGGTGCAGCTGGTGATCGCGGCGATGGTGACGTCGCCGTCGCCGATGTCGAAATCCTTGCCCTCGACCGGCACGCGCGTCTGCGCCTTTTTATAGGTGTTGACCATGTCGGCGTTGAACACGTCGTCGACCTCGGGAAGCGAGACGCGGTCCTGCGGACGCTTCGGCCCCGCGAGCGACGGCACGACGGTGGCGAGGTCGAGTTCGAGCGTGTCGGTGAACACGGGGTCCGCGGCGCCATCGACGATCCACAGCCCCTGCGCCTTGGCATAAGCCTCGACCAGCGCGATATTTTCTTCCGAGCGGCCGGTAAGGCGCATGTAATCGATCGTCTTGTCGTCGATGCCGAAGAAGCCGCAGGTCGCGCCATATTCGGGCGCCATGTTGGCGAGCGTCGCGCGGTCGGCAAGGCTCAGCGAAGCGAGGCCGGGGCCGAAATATTCGACGAAGCGGCCGACGACGCCCTTGGCGCGCAGCATCTGCGTCGCGGTGAGCACGAGGTCGGTCGCGGTGACGCCTTCCTTGAGCTGGCCGGTGAATTTGAAGCCGACGACTTCGGGGATCAGCATCGACACCGGCTGGCCGAGCATGGCCGCTTCCGCCTCGATCCCGCCGACGCCCCAGCCGAGCACGCCGAGGCCGTTGATCATCGTCGTGTGGCTGTCGGTGCCGACGCAGGTGTCGGGATAGGCGACGGCGGTGCCGTCGGCGTCTTCGCTCGACCACACCGCCTGCGCGATATGTTCGAGGTTGACCTGGTGGCAGATGCCGGTGCCCGGGGGCACCGCCTTGAAGTTCGACAGCGACTTCGACCCCCATTTCAGGAAGTCGTAGCGCTCGCCGTTGCGATAATATTCGATCTCGACATTCTGCTCGAACGCCTTCGGCGTGCCGAATTCGTCGACCATGACCGAGTGGTCGATGACGAGGTGGACGGGGACGAGCGGGTTGATCTTCGACGTGTCGCCGCCGAGCTTCGCGATCGCATCGCGCATCGCGGCGAGGTCGACGACGCACGGCACGCCGGTGAAATCCTGCAGCAGCACGCGCGCCGGGCGATACTGGATTTCGCGGTTCGAATGCGGATCCTTCTGCCAGTCGACGAGCGCCTGCACATCGTCGGTCGAGACGGTGAAGCCGCCATCCTCGAACCGCAGCAGGTTTTCGAGCAGCACCTTCATCGAGAAGGGCAGGCGCGACACGTCGCCGAGCTTCGCCGCGGCCTTGTCGAGCGAATAATAGGCGTAAGTCTTGCCGCCGACGCTCAGCGTCGAACGGGTGCCCAGCGTGTCGTTGCCCGTGGTCGTCATAGGATATCAGTCCCCATGTTGGCGCGGCGGGGAATGACTGTCCGGTGGCGGAGCGGGAGAGCGGGGCCAACGGGAGTCGCACGCGCGGTTTATGTTGGCGCCGCCTTACGCCGGGCCCAAGGAAATGCAAGGGGGTGGGGGGAAGATTGGCTCACGCGAAGGCGCGAAGGCGCGAAGGAAATTCGCCGTGTTCCCACGCTTCGTCACCCCGGACTTGATCCGGTGTCCATGCGACGGCGGTAGAGTGGATCCCGGATCAAGTCCGGGATGACGATAGTAGAGAGGTCGGCTTGTTTGCGGCCGCCTCTGATGCTATCTTACCGGTATGACCAAGGAAACCAGAGTCTCGGCCAAGGGGCAGGTCGTCATCCCGAAGGATGTTCGCGATCGGCTGCATTGGGACGTCGGCACTGTGCTGGAAGTCGTCGACGGCCCCGCGGGGGTAATGTTGCGCGCCAAACCCAAGGCGAACAAGATGCTGAGTTTCGACGAAGCGATGGCCAAAATGCGCAAGACCGTGAATTACAAGGGGCCGCGGATCAGCGACGAGGACGCCCATTCGGCGATCGACCGGATGTTTCGCGAGGACAAGAGCTGGGATCCGCCGACTTGAAGGCGGCCGATACCAATATCCTTGCCCGCTTCATGCTCGACGACGATCCGGTGCAGTCGCCTATCGCGCGCGATCTGGTGAAGGCGGGGGTTTTCGTGCCATTGACGGTGCTGCTTGAACTCGGGTGGCTGCTGCAATCACGTTACGGGTTGGAACGGGCGCATCTTGCCGCTTCGCTGCTGGACCTTTTCAATGTGCCGGGCGTCGTGCTGCACGATGACGGCGCGGTGCGGAGCGCCGTCGCGGCTTTTGCGAAGGGCGGCGATTTTGCCGACCATCTCCATCTGGTCGCGGCGAAGGGTGTCGAGGCATTCGTGACCTTCGACCGGCGCTTGGTGGCCAATAAAGGCATTGGGGTGCCGGTCGAGATCGTCGGTTGATGGTGACGATCCCTCGCGAAGAATATGACCGCCTCCGCCAAGCGGCCGACGATCTGGCCGACCTCAGCGCCTATAACGGCGCCAAGGCGGCGCTGGCGGCGGGCGAGGATGAGCTGGTGCCAGCCGACTATGCCAAGCGGCTGATCGCCGGTGAAAGCCCGCTGCGCGTCTGGCGCGAATTGCGCGGATTGTCGCAGGTGAAGCTGGGCGCGGTGTCGGGGGTCAACCGGGTGCAGATCGCCGACATCGAGGCCGGGCGCGGCAAGGGGTCGGTCGAGACGGTGCGCAAGCTGGCCGATGCGCTGGGGGTTCGGGTGGATGATTTGGTTTGAGGATGAAAACGCTTCAATTCCAGGCTGTCACGCCTTTGACCGGGAAAGCCGGAATCTTCATTTCCATATTTATCAAAATGACATTGACGGCCTGATCGCGATCTGACATTTCGATGTTATTCGAAATGAGGATTCGCAGATGAAAGCCGATGCTGCCGTCACCGCCTTGGGCGCTCTTGCACAGGACCATCGTCTCGCGCTGTTCCGTTTGCTGGTGCAAGCGGGCGAGGGCGGGCTTGCCGCGGGTATAATCGCGGAGAAACTGGGCGTTCCGAACAGTTCGCTATCCTTCCATCTTGCCCAGCTTCGTGAAGCCGGGCTGGTGCTGCAAGAGCGGCAGCATCGTTCGATCATCTATCGCGCCAATTATCCGGCGATGAATGCGCTGGTCGCGTACCTCATGGAAAATTGCTGTGCCGGTGCCGCCGATTGCGGCGCGGGCGCGGCGTGTGAAACCCCCACACAGGAAAGGAAAAGCGCATGAAGCGCCTGCATGTCCATGTCGGCGTCGAAAATCTCGACGCCTCGATCGGCTTCTATTCGACGATGTTCGGTGCCGAGCCGTCCGTCGTTAAAGAGGATTATGCCAAATGGATGCTCGACGACCCGCGGGTCAATTTCGCGATCTCGGCGGGCAATCATGCGCGGAAGGGGATCGAACATCTCGGCATTCAGGCTGAAAGCATCGAAGAACTTGGCGAGGTTTATGGCCGCTTGAAGGCTGCCGACGGGCCGGTTCTCGAAGAGGGGCGGACCACATGCTGCTATGCCAAGTCGGAGAAGAGCTGGATCGCCGATCCCGACGGCATTGTCTGGGAAGCCTTCTTCACCGATGGCGATGCGACGACCTATGGCGAGAGCCCTGCCCTCGACCAACTGGCCCGCCATGACGCAGGTTCGACCTGCTGCGTTCCCCAGTCGGTCGGCGCGGCATGACCCGGCCGTCCAACGTCCTCTTCCTCTGCACCGGCAATTCGGCGCGTTCGATCCTGTCCGAAGCCATATTGAACCGCGAAGGCGAGGGGCGCTTCCGGGCCTTTTCGGCGGGCAGCTTTCCGAAGGGCGAGGTGCATCCGGCCGCATTGGCGCTGCTTGGCGAACTTGGATATTCGACGGAGGGTTATCGATCGAAGAGCTGGGACGAGTTCGCGGCTTCCGATGCGCCGCCGCTCGATTTCATCTTCACCGTCTGCGACAATGCCGCCGGTGAGATGTGCCCGATATGGCCGGGCAAGCCGGTCACGGCGCATTGGGGCATCGAAGACCCGGCTGCCGTCGAAGGCGACGGGCAGCGCGAAGCCTTCTGGCAGGCCTATCTCGCTCTTAAACGGCGCATCGATTTGCTGCTCGCCCTGCCCCTCGCGAGCCTCGACGAATTGAGCCTCGCGGAACGGCTGCGAGCCATCGGCAAGACTGCCGACGAGGAGGCGGCGCTTGGCTGAGGTCGCGCCGCTCGGGCAGCGTATCGCGGCTGAGGGCGTTGGCGCGTTCTTCCTGTTCGCCTGCGTCATCGGGTCGGGGATCATGGCGCAGTCGCTGTCGGGCGGGAATGACGGCGTCGCCTTGCTCGCCAACACGATTGCGACCGGAGCGATGCTGTTCGTGCTGATTACGATGCTCGGTCCGATTTCGGGCGCGCATTTCAACCCGGCGGTGACGCTCGTCTTTATGCTGCGGCGCGAACTGAGTTGGTTCGATGCCGGCGCGTATGTCGCAGCCCAGCTTGCCTTCGGCGTCCTGGGCGCGTGGGTCGCGCATCTGATGTTCGACCTGCCGACGCTCCAGCTTTCGGTAAAAGCGAGAACCGGATTGGGGCAGTGGGTGGGCGAGTTCGTCGCCACTTTCGGCCTTGTGATGACGATCCTCGGGACGGTGAAATACAAGCCGCAGGCCGTGGCTGCGTCGGTCGGGCTGTATATCACCGCCGCCTATTGGTTCACGTCATCGACCAGTTTTGCAAATCCGGCGATCACCGTGGCGCGCAGTCTCTCTGACACCTTCGCGGGGATAGCGCCGCACGACGTGCCGATGTTCATTGCCGCGCAACTCGTTGGCGCGGTCAGTGCAACGATCGTCGGAAGCGCGCTCTTCCCGCCACAAAAATAGCTCTTTCCTACATTATCCAAATAGGTTCAAAGCCATTCCGATTCATTCCAATCTGATTCGGGAGATGGAGCTATGGGGCGTAAGGTGGCGCGGGGTTCGCGGGGGAAATCGGGGGTTTCAAGGGGCGGAAAAGCGGTGGCGTTGCGTCAGGGCGCTACCCCCACCCCAACCCCTCCCCACAAGGGGGAGGGGCTTAGGCGCGCCAATCCCCTGATGCCGGGGCTGCGCATTCGCGAGGATGGGTGGACGGTGGCGCGAACGCGGACGTTTCTGGCGGCGTTGTCGCAGACGGGGTGCGTCACCGATGCGGCGCGCGTGGCGGGGATCAGCCGCAAGTCGGTCAATCAGGCCCGCGCGCGCTTTGACGAATTCGACCGCGCCTGTTCGACCGCACTGGCGCGCGCGGGGCGGGGACTGAAGGCGATCGCCTATGAACGCGCCGTCGTGGGACGCGAGATGGTGATCATCCGGGACGGCAAGGAGGTCGAGCGGCGGATCATGCCGTCGGATTCGATGCTGGGGCTGCTGCTGAAACGCGGCGATCTGGGCGACGGGGAAGGCGGGGGTGGCGGCGCGGTACGGCCGCTCCACAAACGCTATGACGGCGACGCGACGATCAGCGCCGAGGAGCATATGGAGGGCTGGCGCTTCGACGGCGCCGGGATCAAATATTTCCACCCCGGCAGCGCGATCGACAAGCTGCTCACCAAGCTGACCGCGATGCGCGCGTCGGTGGCGGCCGAGGAAGCCGAGAGCGGCGCGTGCAGCCGCTGCGGCCAGCAGGCGGCGGACGAGGCGGTGCGCGAGCGGCTGGCGTCGTGCCGGGCCGCGGCCGACAGCCTGTAGCTCGCCCGCGCGGGCGGGGTTTTTTGTGTGAGTCGGCGGCGCCGCGGCCGCTTCTGCCCCCGCGCATGTGAAAACGCCGCCAGCCTTGCGGCCGGCGGCGTCTCAGTGGACAGGGTTGCTACCGTCAGGCGTAGCGGACGGCGACATTCTGTTTGCGGCGCCGCGCGCGCATCGCGCCGCCGACGAAGCCGAGGCCGAGGAGCATCATCGCCCAGGTCGCCGGTTCGGGAACCGCCGAGACGTCGAGGCGGACATTGTCGAGCAGCGGACCGATATTGTCGGCGCTGGTCGTTCCGAACGCCATCCTGATCGTGCCCGCGCCGGTCGCGATGAAGCTGATCGACGAGGTGGTGAAGGCGGTGCTGCCCGGGATCGACACCGAGGAGAAGATCGAGTTGGCGGTCGAGCCGAACCCGGTGCTCGTCAGGCCGGTGCCCGTCAGGCCGCTGACCTTCGACGGATCGAGGAACAGGATCGCCTGGAAATTATCGGCGACCGAGCCGCGCTGCGCGCCGCCGACGTCGAAGCTGAAGGTGACGAGGTCGCCCGCGTTGAACCCCAAGTTCAGGCTGGCATTCGAGGTGATCGTCGCCGGACCCGGGGTGCCGTCGAGGTCGATCACATTGCCCGATGCGGGCGGCGTGACACCGATCGAAAAGGCGTTAGGCGTCCCGACGACGTCGACCGAGACGCCGCTCGTGACCGTCCAGTTCGTGAGGTTCGTGACCGTCAGCGCCGGCGCGTCAGACTCGAAACCGTCGGTGAAAACCGTTGCGGCCGAAGCCGGAGTAGCCATGGTAATCGCGGCAGAGGCCGCAAGTGCGTAGATAAAACGCATGTGTGTTCCTCCCTTTTGATGCCGCGTGCGACTCGTGCGGACAGGGGAACGTAACAAAAATTAGGTCCACTGTTGACTAAATGATTCGATGAAAAGGGAAATTTGTTCCAGATCGAGACTCGCGGGCGCGAGCAGGCCAAGGACTCGCGGGGGTTTCGGGGCGAGCGTTACCCCTTTCGGGTTATCGTACCGAAGGGGTGAATGTTAAGTGCTTGTTATGCGCCCCGCCCGCGCCCGGCGCGCGGTCAGCCAGCGGCGGCCTGGCCGGCGGCGGGGCGGTCGTCGAAGAGCGCCTTCAGGTCCTTCTTCAATATCTTGCCGTTCGCGTTGCGCGGCAGCGTGCCTTCGGTGAAGCGGATCGCGACGGGCACCTTGAACGCGGCGAGCCGCGCGCGCACCCACGCCTGGAGCTCGGCCTCGCTCGCGCTGGTGCCGGGGGCGAGGTGGACGACCGCGGCGGGCTCCTCGCCCAGCGTGCGGTGGGGCAGGCCGATCACCGCGGCGTCCATGACCGCGGGATGCTCGTAGAGGCGGTTCTCGACCTCCGACGAATAGATATTCTCGCCGCCGCGCAGCACCATGTCCTTCGCGCGGTCGACGATGTAGACAAAGCCCTCGGCGTCGAGGCGCGCGAGGTCGCCGGTGCGGACCCAGCCGTCGACGAAGGTTTCGGCGCTCGCCTGCGGCTTGTTCCAATAGCCGGTGACGATCATCGGGCCGCGCGCCCAGAGCTCGCCGACCGTCCCGGTGGGGAGCGGGGTGACGCCGTCGTCGGCGCGGATCTCGAGGTCGGCGACGGGGACCGGCGGGCCGGCACTGGTCGGGCGACCCAGATAATCCTCGGCCGAGTGCGAGGTGACCGTCGCCATCGTCTCGGTCATCCCCCAGCCGTTGCCGGGGAGCGCGCCGAACTCCTCGTAGATGCGCTTGACGAGCTCGGGCGCCGATGGGGCGCCGCCGTAGGAAATCGCCTCCAGCGAAGAGAGGTCGTACTGCGCGCGGTCGGGATGCTCGATGAGTTGCCACGCGATCGTCGGGACGCCGCCCGTGACGTTGACGCGCTCGCGCTCGATGATCTGCATCGCCTGCACCGCGTCCCACTTGCGCATGAAGATCATCGTATGGCCCGCCGCCATGCTGCCCATCAGGGTCGCCGAGCAGGCGGTGACGTGGAACAGCGGGATCACGGTCAGGATCGTGCGCGGCGCGGGGTCGGGGACCGGCTCGCCGCGGCGGACGAAATTGCGCGCCGCCGCGAAGGCGCCCGACAGGATGTTGGTGGTAAGGTTGCGGTGCGTGCCGAGCGCACCCTTCGGATGGCCGGTGGTGCCGCTGGTGTAGAAGATCGTCGCGGGATCGTCGGCGGCGAGGGGGGCTTGCGGGCGCTCGCCAGCGGCAAGCGCGGCCCAGTCGGCGGGGCGGCCGATGAGGGTTTCGAGTGCGGTCGCGCCCTCGATCGCTGCCTGCGCGCGGGTGACGATCCATTCGCCGACATCGGGCAGGTCGGCGCGGTGCGCGGCGAGGCGATCATGGCGTTCGGCATCGACGATCACGATGCGCGCGCCCGAATCCCTGATGCCGTAGGTCAGCTCGTCGCCGGTCCACCAGGCGTTGAGCGGCACCGCGATCGCGCCGATCGAGACGATCGCGAAGAAGATCACCGGCCATTCGGGCAGGTTGCGCGTCGCGAAGGCGATGCGGTCGCCCTTGCCGACGCCGCGGTCGACGAAGGCCTGCGCGAGCGCGGCGGTGGCACGATACTGCGCCTCGAAGCTCACACGCTCGCCCTCGAGGATCGTCGCGAGGCGATCGCCGTGAGTGCGCGAGAGGTCGAGCAGCACGCCGAGGTCGGCGGGCGCGTGCTTCCAGACGCGTGTCGGGATGCCGCGGATCGTCGCCATATCCATTTCGAACTTGCTGCCGGGCGCGGTGAGCGCGGCGGTCGCGTCGGCGAGCGAGACTCTGGGCCAGGCGGGATCGATCGCAACGAGGGGCTGGTCGCTTATAGTATCCGTCATGCGGCGCTCTCTCCATGCGCTATGAGTGTCTGTCGCCCCACGCGTCGCCTTCGACGTAAGTTTGATTGGGGATGCACGCAAGGGGAGGGGGACGGACGGACATACTCGCGATCGGGCCGATGACGCGCGGCGATTTGTGGGACGTCGTCGCGGTGCCCGACATCCGCATCCAGATGAGCGCGCTCGCGCGGCGACTGGTCAAAGCGCACTGGGGGGCGAGGGGCTTTAGGGGGGGCGGCAATGTCCGTAAACGACCGATTGCGGACCTCCTCGGCTAGATGTAATTTCGCTCGACTTGGAGGGCACTATGAGTCCGGGTTATTTGCTTGCATTCGCTTTTTTACGTCAACGACTGACCAAAGCGTCATAGACCTGTTGATGCGGGAACGCGAAGTGCCGCAGGATCTATACTATCTAGCGCAACGACCGAGCGGGATCATGTTCTGTGATAAGCGGCTAAAGGCCCGACAAACCCGCAGGTTCGAGGAAAGATACGGCCTCCGGCTCAAGAAGGTGATCGCAGCTAAGATAGCAAAGGATGGCTTCGGATGGGCACCCGACGACATCGTTGTGCTGCCTTGCGAAGTCACAACGAAACAGGCAGCTGACAAGTTGCTTTTGAACTTCGACATTGAACTCCGTCGGTTCGAGGCGCGCTACGGCCTAAGTAGTGAAGTCCGCTAACCACCCCAAAGCCGCCCTTCAGGTCCGCGTGGAATTCGTGCGGCTGCCCTAATCCGGCGAGCCCGCATCCTCGCTCGGGATGCGGTAGAGATAAGCGGGCTCGGTCGGGTGGCGGAGTTTCTGCCAGATGGCGGCGGGGAGCAGGTGGTCGGTGCCCGTTGCCTCGAACAGCCGCGCGAGGTGGCTTGGCGCGGCCTGATATTCGCTGACCAGGTGCCAGCCGGGTTGCGGGCGGTAGAGCGGCGCGACATCGGCGGCGATATGGCCGGCAGGTTTTGCGGCGCGCAGGGGGTTGTAATAATAGAGGCTGCCCGGTGCCGGGGGGGCGGTGTCGACGCGGGCGGCCGCGTCCGCCCAGCGGAGCGGGATCTGCGCGCGGAAGGCGGTTTCGGGGTCGGTGCCGATGCGCTCGCCCGGATGGTCGGCGAGCGCGGCGACGAGCGTTTCGTCGCCGAAGGCGGGGTCGCGGTTCTCGACCGCGATGCCGACAAGGTTCGTCCCCGCGAGCAGCGCGAGCCCGCCGAGCGCCGCCCAGCGCGTGCGCGCGCTGCCCTGCTGCCACAGCCAGCCGAGCGCGGTGCCCGCGAGCAGGCACGCCATCGTCGAGGTGATCATGAAATAGCGCGGGTTGAGCGGCAGCAGATGCTGCGCGGCGCCGACGCAGACGAACCAGCAGCCGCCGAAGAGCGCGATCTGGCGCGCGAAGTGGCGCAGCCTTTGCGGGATCGACCGCGACAGGCAGAGCCACGCGCCGAGCGGCAGTGCGAACAGCATCAGCGCCATGAATTCCTGGTTGAGCAGCAGGACGAGCAGCGGATCGACGAGCGGGTGGACGATGACGTTGCCCGCAAGGTCGATCGACCGGTCGATCGTCGAATCATGGTGGAGCGCGATGTTGAAGCGGTAGAGCGGGTCGCCGGTCATGATACCGAGATAGACAAGCTCGAGCGCCCAGACCGCGACGAAGCCCGCGGCGATCCAGAGATAATTCCAGCGGCCGATGCGGTGGCCGGCGAGGAAGAGCAGGCCGAAATAGACAGCGACGAACACCGCGGTCTCGCGCGTCAGGAAGGCGAGGCCCGCGAGGATGCCGGCGCCGATCAGCTTGCGCTTGTCCGCCACACCCGTCTCGAGGCAGCGGAAGCAGAGCAGCCATGCGGCGAAGAGCAGCGCCATCTCGATGATATCGACGCTGGCGATCGACGCCTGCACCGCGATCAGCGGATTGGTGACGACCGCGACGAGCGCGGCGAAGGCGGGAAGCGGCCCCGCGACGTCGCGCGTCACGCGCCAGGCGAGGATGAGGAAGAGGATCAGGTAGAGCAGCGAGGGCAGCACCATTGCGACCTCGTTCCCGCCGAGGATCAGGAAGGAGGCGGCCATCGGCACGGTGATCGGATAGCGGATCGTGCCATGCCCGCCGACATAGGGGAAATGCTCGATCCAGCCATAGGCGCCGCGCGCATAGGTGGTGTCGTCCGACGCGATGAAGCCGACCCACGACAGCGCCACGAGCAGCGCGAAGAGCGCAAGGCCGATCCAGAGCCCGCGGCGGCCGGGGGTGACGAGCGAGGCAAGGCGGTCGGTCATAAGGGACGATAGACCCAGAGGCGCGAGAGGAGGAAGGCGGTGCCCACGACGACGATGTCGACGCCGAGCTTGGCGAGATAGGCGTTCGCGCCGAGCACGAGGATCGCGAACCAGAGCAGCGCCGAGGAGAGCAGCAGGTTGAAACCGAGCACCGCGAGATAGGCGGCGACCTGGCGCGCGGCGCCGTCGCGCTGCGCCCAGCGGAAGGTGACATGGCGGTGCAGCACGAAGCCGAGCGCGGCGCCGGTGAGCTTGCCGCAGAGGTTCGCGGCGAGGAACTGGCCGGGGAACAGCGCGAGCAGCAGCGAATAGACGCCGAAGTCGGCGGCGAGCACGACGAGGCCGACGAGGCCGTAACGCGCGCCCTGTGCGATCAGCCCGTTACCGGTCATCGGCTGCGCGATCATCGGCAAACAGGTCGGCGAGGGTCAGCGTCGGCTGGATCGGCACCTTGGGCTCGTTCGCCATGTCGAAGGCGAGGAAGTTCAGGAGCAGCTGGACGCCGAGGATGATCGGCAGCACCGCGATCATCACCGTCCCCGTGCTTGCGATCTCGCCGGTGCTGACCGAGCGATACCATTCGGCGGCGCCGTAGATGGTGCCGAAGAGGAGGAAGATCGCGCCGATCAGCAGCTGCAGCGTGGCGGGCGAGAAGTCGCGGAGAAAATAGGTGTAGAAGATGCGCTTCACCACCTCGCGCAGATGGGTGCGCAGAAAGGGCCAGAGTTCGTTTCGGATGCGAAGGTTGCTGACCTCGTCGGCATAGACCGCCTCCATCGGCACGTCGGCGACGACCGCGCGCGCGTTGCCGAGGTTGATCAGCATGTCGGTCTCGAAGAAATAGCGTTCGGAGACATTCGCGAACTCGATCCGTTCGAGCGCCGCGGCGTGGATCGCGGTATAGCCGTTGGTCGGATCGAAAATGCCCCAATAACCGCTCGACAGCTTGGTCATGAACGACAGCGCGGCGTTGCCGTAGAGGCGGACGCGCGGCATCCGGCGGACGTTCCAGAGGCTGTGGAAGCGGTTGCCCTTCGCATAGTCGGCCTGCCGCGCGAGGACGGGGCGCGCGATGTGCGGGATCAGCGCGGGGTCCATCTGGCCGTCGCCGTCGACCTTGACGATGATGTCGGCGCCGGCGTCGAGCGCGGCGCGATAGCCCGTCATCATCGCGCCGCCGACGCCGCGGTTGACCTCGTGCCGCAGCACGCGGACACGGGGGTCGCGGCACTGCTCGCCGACGTAGGCGCCCGATCCGTCGGGGCAGGCGTCGTCGACGACGAAGATCATCGCGACTTCGGGCCCGATGCGCGCGATCACGTCGAGGATATGCGCCTTCACGCGGTAGCTGGGGATCACGACCGCCAGCGTCTGTTCGAGCCGCACGCGGCCGGGAAGGCGGATCGGAGTCTGCATCGCGGCTTCATAGCCGGGAAATGTAAAAATATCCTGTTTTGATACAGGCCGGTAAGCGGGTGCGGACCCTATAGCTTCTCGCCCGGGAAGAAGCGCGCGACCACGTCGCTCGCGAGGCGGGCGGGTCGCAGGGTTTCGGCGTCGATGCAGCACCAGCTCGACTTCACCTCGGCCAACACTTCCTCGCCGCGCCGGATCACCGTTTCGTAAAAGGCGCGCGCGCCCTGCACCTTTTCGAGGATCACCGTCGCGATGACCTGATCTTCGAGGAAGGCGGGGCGACGGTAGGTGATCTCGTGCTTCAGCGCGACCCAGAGGTGCGCGGCGACCGCGTCGGGCGGGGCGATCTTGCGCCAGTGCGACAGCACCGCCTCCTGCACCCAGCTCAGATAATGGGCGTTGTTGACGTGCCCCATGAAGTCGATCTGGTCGGCGCCGACGGCGATGGCGTGGTCGTGCGGAAGTGCGGTGCTGCTCATAACGCTGACACTAATGTCAACAATCTGTGACGGAAAGATGAAATCCGACGGAAACTGTCACACGTTATGCTAACCCCGCCCGCGATATGGCGCGACGCCCTGGTCGGGGAGCCACAGGCCCGCAGGCGGCGGGCCCGACTGCCAGAAGACGTCGATCGGGATGCCGCCGCGCGGATACCAGTAACCGCCGATGCGCAGCCATTGCGGCTGCATTTCGTCGAAGAGGCGGCGGCCGATGCCGACGGTGCAATCCTCGTGGAAACCGGCATGGTTGCGGAAAGCGCCGAGAAAGAGCTTGAGGCTCTTCGATTCGACGATCGTCTCGCCGGGCGCATAGTCGATGACGAGGTGCGCGAAATCGGGCTGGCCGGTCACCGGGCAGAGCGAGGTAAACTCGGGCGCGGCGAAGCGGACGAGATAGAGTTCGCCGCGGCGCGGATTGGGGACATAGTCGAGCACCGCGGCCTCTGGCGAGGCAGGCAGTTCGCTGGACTGGCCGAGATGTTTGGGCGCGAGTGGCGCAGGGGTAGAATCGGACATGGAAACCATCTAGGGACGCGCGCGGCCGATGTCATCCGCCGGGGTGACGTCGCGGCCGGGTTCAGGGCCGATTCAGCGCCCCGGCCCGAGGACATGTTTCGGGATTGCGGACGATTTCAATGACGGTGCGGACGATCGGGCGGAGGAACGA
Source organism: Sphingopyxis sp. Geo25 (assembly GCF_949769135.1). Lineage (NCBI taxonomy): Bacteria > Pseudomonadati > Pseudomonadota > Alphaproteobacteria > Sphingomonadales > Sphingopyxidaceae > Sphingopyxis > Sphingopyxis sp. Geo25. The sequence goes on from NZ_CATKOZ010000002.1 coordinate 283,832, forward strand.
CAGGGCGCGGTTGCCGCTGATCGCGGTGGCGATGGCGCTCGCGATGCCCGCGGCCGCGCAGGAGACGCAAAGCCCGGCGCCGACCCCCGCGCCCGCGCCCCCTTCGACCTTTCGCCTGCCGCCCGCGGGCGACGGCCGCACGCCGGGCGTGCAGGGCCCCTCCGACGGCGCGCTGCCCCCGCTCGCGCCCGGCGAGCGCGGTGGCCCGCCGACGCCGGCGCCCACCCCGGCGCCCACCCCTGCACCGACTCCGGCGCCCGCGCCGACCGCGCCGCCGTCGGTGGTGACGACGCGGCCCGCCTCGACGACCACGACGCCGGCACCGGCCGCGACGACGCGGCGCGATGCGCCCGCAGCAGCGGCATCGCCGAACACGGCCAGCGCGGCGCCCGCTGCTGCGGCAGCTGCGCCCGCGGCGGCGGCGGGTGCCGGCGACACCGCCCCGGCGCCGGGCTTTTCGGCCGACCCGACCCTTCCCGCGCCCGTCGCGCCCGCGCCCGAAACCGCAGCCGTTGGCGCGCCAGCGGGGAGCAGTGACGGTCCGCCGGTCTGGGCCTGGCTGCTCGCCGGGCTCGCGGCCGCAGGCGCCGGTCTGTGGTACTGGCGGCGCCGTCCGCTGGTCGCGGGCGAGCTGCCGGTCGATCTCGACGAGCCGATCGCGCCGCCGCCGCCTGAGCCGAAGCCGCAACCGCTGGCGCGCGCCGCCGAACCCGCCGCGCGGCCGGTGCCGGCGGCGGCGCCTGCGGTTGCCGCTCCCCGCCCTCCCGCCGCCGCCTCGCCGCTGGTGACGCGCCCCGTCGCCGAGCGCCGCGCGCGCGTGTCGATGGCGCTCGAGGTGCGCGGGATCCGCATGACGAGCGACCAGCTGATCGTCGCGCTGACGCTGAACCTCGTCAACGAAGGCGCGGTCGCGGCGACCGGGCTGATGGTCCGCGTCGCGCTCAACCAGGGGTCGGCGATGCCCGAACCCGTGCTCGCGCGCTTCTATGACGGCGCGGGCGGCAGCGTGCTGCGCGACGACATCCATCTTGCGGCGGGCGCGGGCGAGCAGATCGGCACCGAGGTCATGCTGCCGCGCGCGATGATCGAGCCGCTGATGATCGGCGGCAAGCCGATGCTGATTCCCGTCCTGGCGTTCGACGTCACCTATCATTGGGACGGCGAGGGCGACGCCTTTGGCCAGTGCGCGGGCAGCTTCGTCCTCGGCCGCGAGCAGGGGACGAGCGGGAGCGAGCGGCTGGCGCCGCTGCCGCTCGACCGCCCGAACCTGATCGTCAACCGGCCGGGCGCGCGCACGACCGCGGTCCGCCGCGACCAATAAAGCGCCATGACGCCGCTTTTCTTGTTGCGGCGCACCATAAGCTGAGGCAGACCGCCAGCGTGCTTGAAAAAGGGCACGCCGGGGCATAGGCTTGGTCTCCCCGGAGAGAAAAGAGCCGCAGCAGGATGGCCGGACAGGGACAGGAAAAAGGGTTCCGCCCGGCCGCAACAGGAGCATGACATGGACGCCTTGGTCTCAACCGACTGGCTGGAACGCGAACTGGGGGCATCGGACCTGCGGGTCGTCGATGCGACGAAATTCAGCGCCGACGCCGGCCGCGACGCGCGCGCCGATTACGAGACCGGGCATATTCCGGGCGCGGTGTTCATGGACCTGGCCGAACTGGTCGATACCGCGTCCGCGATCGACAACATGGCCCCCCCGGCGGAAAAGTTCGCGAGCCGGATGCAGTCGCTGGGCCTTGGCGACGGCAGCCGCATCGTCATCTATGACGACAGCCCGCTGAAGAGCGCGGCGCGTGCCTGGTGGCTGCTCAAATTGTTCGGCGCCCACGACGTCGCGCTCCTCGACGGCGGCCTCGCCAAGTGGAAGGCCGAGGGACGCCCACTCGAAATGGGCAAGCAGACGCTGCGCCACCGCCACTTCACGGTGTGGCGCGACGCGAAGGCGGTGCGCACCAAGGAGCAGATGCAGGCGAATGTCGAAAGCGGCGCCGAGCAGGTGCTCGACGCACGCGACGCCAAGCGTTTCACCGGCGAGGAGCGCGACGCGCGCCCCGGCCTGGCGCCCGGCCATATCCCCGGTTCGAAGAACCTGCCCTTTGGCGAGCTGTTCAACGCCGACGGGACGTGGAAGCGCGGCGACGCGCTGAAAGCGGCGTTCGACGCGGCGGGGGTCGATCTCGACAAGCCGCTCGTCACCACCTGCGGCAGCGGGATGACCGCGACCGTGGTCGCCTTTGGCGCGCACCTGCTCGGCAAGGACGATGTCGCGGTCTATGACGGCAGCTGGCTCGAATGGGGCTCGGATGCCGCGACGCCCAAGGCGACCGGCGCCGCCTGAGGGTGAAGCACGGCTTCGCGGCCGCGCGGCTTTTTCTTGCTTGTCCTGCTCCGGTCCGCAGCGTTAGCGTTGCGGCATCGGGGCAAGGCAACCTCCCGGTCAGGCGCTCGCCCAAGCGTTGCTTTTTCGCCCGGCTCCGCCGGATGGAGAAGCACGACCTATGACCGACGTCCCCGACGCATCCCTCAAGATACCCGCTTTCGGTGACGCCGTGCGCGCCTATGCGCGCATCGGCTGGTTGAGTTTCGGCGGCCCCGCGGGGCAGATCGCGCTGATGCACCGTGAGTTCGTCGACGAGCGGCGCTGGGTCGACGAATCGACCTTCCTCCACGCGCTCAACTTCTGCCATCTGCTTCCCGGTCCCGAGGCGCAGCAGCTTGCGACATGGATCGGCTGGCGGCTGCACGGCCTTCGCGGCGGGCTGGCGGCGGGGCTGCTGTTCGTCATCCCCGGCGCGCTGGTGATGTTCGGTCTGTCGCTGCTCTATGTGACCGCGGCGGGGCTCGACTGGTTCGCGGCGCTGTTCGTCGGGATCAAGGCGGCGGTGCTGGCGATCGTCGTGCAGGCGCTGCTGCGGATCGCGGGGCGCGCGCTCAAGACGCCGCTGCTCCGCGGCATTGCCGTCGCCTCCTTCGTAGCGCTCGCGGTCCTTGCCGCGCCGTTCCCGATCGTCGTGCTGTCGGCGCTGGTGGTCGGCTGGGCGGCGGCGCGCTGGCGGCCCGGATGGATGAAGCTGGCGCCCGCGAAGGAGGGCGCGGCGCCGCCGCGCCGATCGGCGTGGCGCGAATCGCTGACGGCGGCGCTGCTGTGGGGTGCGATCTGGGCGGCGCCGATGCTGCTGATCCTCGTCACATTGGGCCGCGATCATGTGCTGTGGGACATCGGCGCCTTTTTCTCGCAGCTCGCGGTCGTGACCTTTGGCGGCGCCTATGCGGTGCTCGCCTATATGGCGCAGGAGGCGGTGTCGGGGTTCGGCTGGCTGCGCCCCGGCGAAATGGCCGACGGGCTGGGGCTCGCCGAGACGACGCCGGGGCCGCTGATCCTGGTGACGCAGTTCGTCGGTTTCCTCGCGGCGTGGCGCGACGCGGCGCCCTTCACGCCCTTCGTCGCCGCGCTGCTCGGCTCGCTGCTGACCCTGTGGGTGACCTTCGCGCCCTGTTTCCTCTGGATCTTCGCCTTCGCGCCGTGGATCGACCGGCTCGAACGCGCCGCGGGGCTGAAGGGTGCGCTCGCGGCGGTGACCGCGGCGGTGGTCGGCGTGATCGCCAACCTGTCGCTGTGGTTCGCGCTGCATGTGCTGTTCCGCCGACTGGAGCCGACGGCGTGGGGGCTCGACCTGCCGGTGTGGGCGTCGGTCGATCGGGCCGCGGTGCTGCTGGCGCTGCTCGCGGCGCTGCTGCTGTTCCGCTTCCGGCTCGGGATCATATCGACGCTGGCGATCTGTTCGGTCGTGGGGCTGTTGATCGGGCCGGGCGGGCCGCTGCCGGCGTTTGTCTAGGAGCCCCGCGCGTAGCGCTATTTTGACTCACACAAAGACACGAAGAGGGCCGTTTTCGCGCGCACGATTCGCGAGTGAACGGCCCTCTTCGTGTCTTTGTGTGCGATATTGGATGGCCCGCCGCGCGGGCAGTCGGGCGCCCGCCACTGGATTTTGCCCGGCGCGCCGCTAACAGGGATGGCATGAGCAAGCGCGACGACGACAGCCTCCGCCCGGCGACGAAATTGGTGCAGGGCGGGCGGCGGCCCGAATGGACCGGCGATCCGCGCCTTGGCGGCAGCATCGTCAACCCGCCGGTGTGGCGCGCCTCGACGATTCTCTACGACAGCATCGCCGACCTGAAGGCGCGCGGCCATGCGACGCACGACAAGCTCTATTACGGCCGGCGCGGGACGCCGACGGTGTGGGCGCTCGCCGACGCGCTGACCGCGCTGGAGCCGGGGGCGGAAGGCACCTTGCTCTATCCGTCGGGGGTCGCGGCCAATTCGGCGGGGCTGCTGGCGCTGCTGTCGCCGGGCGATCATCTGCTGATGGTCGACAGCGCCTATGAGCCGACGCGGGCGTTCTGCAACGGGATGCTCGCGCGGATGGGGGTGCGGACGAGCTTCTACGATCCGCTCGTCGGGGCCGGCATCGCGGAATTGATCGAGCCCGAGACGAGGCTGATCTTCCTCGAATCGCCGGGCAGCCTGACCTTCGAGGTGCAGGATATTCCCGCGATCACCGCGGTCGCGCGGGCGCGCGGCGTGCTGACGATGCTCGACAACACCTGGGCGACGCCCCTGCTCTTCCCCGCGCTGGCGCATGGGGTCGATGTCGCGATGATGAGCCTCACCAAATATGCCGGCGGACACAGCGACGTGATGATGGGCTCGCTCACCGCGACGCGCGCCGTCTGGCCCAAGCTGCGGAGCGCCGCGTACCAGCTGGGTCAGGCGGTTTCGCCCGACGATTGCGCGATGGTGCTGCGCGGGCTGCGCACGCTCGACGTCCGCATGGCGCGGCATGGCGAGAACGGATTGGCGGTCGCGAACTGGCTCGCAGGGCGCGCCGAGGTCGGGCGGGTGCTGCATCCCGCGCTGCCCGGCGACCGGGGGCACGAGCTGTGGACACGCGACTTCAAGGGGACGAGCGGGCTGTTCGGTTTTACGCTGAAGGGCGCGGATGAAGCCGGGCGGACGCGGTTCATCGATGCGCTCGACCATTTCGGCATCGGCTTCAGCTGGGGCGGCTATGAAAGCCTTGTCGTGCCGAGCAACCCCGCCGACATCCGCACCGCGACGGTGTGGAGTGATCCCGACCCGCTGGTCCGCCTGTCGGTCGGGCTCGAGGATCCGGCCGACCTGATCGCCGACCTTGCGCGCGGGCTCGCCGCGCTGTGAGCGTCGAGACGAGCCTTCGCGAAGGCTTTGCCCGCACCGTCACGCTGATGAAGGATATCGGGCTCGACGTCGGATCGTACCGGCTGTCGCTCTATGGCCTGTTCTCGGCGATCATCGTCGCGATCCTGCTGTGGATCGCGGTCAAGCTCACGATGCGCGCGCTCAAGTGGCTGCTGCGCCGGAACAGCCAGATCGACGAGGCGCAGCGGCTGCTCGCCGAAAAGCTGATCGCGATCGCGCTGTTCACGCTTGCCCTGCTGTTCGGCATCGACCTGCTCGGCATCGACCTCACCGCGCTCGCGGTCTTTTCGGGGGCGGCGGGGCTCGCGATCGGTTTCGGGCTGCAAAAGACCGTCGGCAACCTGATCGCGGGGATCATCCTGCTCATGGACCGCTCGATCAAGCCCGGCGACGTGATCGTCGTCGGCGACGGCAGCAGCATGGGCGGGACGACCGGGCCGGGGACCATCCCCAATGTCGGGCGCGTCGCGAAGATCGGGGTGCGCGCGGTCAATGTCGTGACGCGCGACGGCAAGAAGCATCTGATCCCGAACGAGCTGCTGATGACGCAGCCGGTCGAGAACTGGAGCTATTCGAGCCGCGACGTGCGCGTGCGGCTGCACATTCCGGTCGCCTATGAATGCGATCCGCGCGCGGCGCAGGCGATCATCATCGATGTCGCGCGGTCCAACCCGCGCATCCTGAACGAGCCCGAACCCGCGGTGTGGATCACCGCCTTCGGCGAACGCGCGGTCGAACATGAATTGCGCTTCTGGATTTCGGACCCCGAATCGGGGCTCGGCAATATCCAGGGCGAGGTGTTCCTCGGCATCTGGGACCGCTTCAAGGAAGCGGGAATCCGGATTCCCTATCCGCGGAGCGAGGTGCGGTTGGTCGAAAGGGACGCAGACGCTTGAAAGGCCATGTGTCCCCGCGAAGGCGGGGACCCATCTCCTGCCGGTTCAAAGCCGCGCCGACCGGAGATGGGCCCCTGCCTTCGCAGGGGCACGAAGCCTTAAAACCCCACCTTCTTCGCGCGCTCGATGCACTCGACGATGATCCGCTTGGCCTCGTCGACGTCGCCCCAGCCGTTGAGCTTCGCCCATTTGCCGGGTTCGAGATCCTTGTAGTGGGTGAAGAAATGCTCGATCTGCTGGAGCACGATCGGCGGCATGTCGGTGTAGGTCGCGACGTCCGCATAATAGGGGAAGGTCTTGTTGACCGGCACGCAGAGCAATTTCTCGTCGCCGCCGGCGTCATCTTCCATCTTGAGCACGCCGATCGGGCGGCACTTGACTACCGCGCCCGCGACGATCGGCGAGCGCGCGACGACGAGCGCGTCGAGCGGGTCGCCATCTTCGCCCAGCGTGTGCGGGACGAAGCCGTAATTGGCGGGATAGCGCATCGGGGTGTGGAGGAAGCGGTCGACGAACAGCGCCCCCGATGCCTTGTCGAACTCATATTTCACGGGTTCGCCGCCGATCGGCACTTCGATCAGCACGTTCAGGCTGTCGGGCGGGCTGTCACCCGCCGGGACGAGGTCGATACGCATGGGAGAAGTCCTTTTTTGTCGTTTTGCAGTCGGGCGCGCCTTTAGCGCCGGACGCGGCGCAAAGTCGAGGCCGTTATGTTCCCCTCCCGCAGGCGGGAGGGGCTAGGGGTGGGCCAGCAGCGGTGCGAATGCCCACCCCGCTGCGACTAGCGAGCAAGCTCGCAAGTCTCACTGCCCCTCCCGTTTACGGGAGGGGGCGTCAAAGCGCGCGTTTGGGGGCGAGCAGGCGGTCGAACCAGTCGGGCCCGGCGCCGGTCTTTTCAAGGTGCGGCCAGCGCAGCCCGCCATGATAGTCGATGTCGACGCTGCGGTAGCGGCCGCCGCGTTCGACGAGCAGGCGGACGGGGGTCTTGCCGTCGGTCGCGGCGCGAATCGCGGCCTCCAGCCGCTCCCTGCTGTAGCTCATGCCGTCGACGGCGAGGATCTTGGTACCGTTGACGATGTCGGCGCGGAACGCCGGGCCGTTCCACAATATGCTGCCCGCGATGCCGTCCTTGTCGATCGTCAGACCCAGCGAGTGGGTGAGCTCGAAATTCTTCGCGTTCTTCATCTTGTCGCGGTCGAAGGCGTTGGGGACGTCGCGCCAGACGAGGCGGTATCCGGCGCGCTCGATCCCCGCGACCGGCGCGGGCTGGCCGGGAAGCTGCATCCGGTCGCGCAGGAATTTCGGCCAGTCATAGGGATAGACGGCGTTCAGCGTTTGCGCGACATCGTCGAAATCATAGGTGACCTCGCCCCAGTCGCCGCTTTTGCCGCCGAAAAAGGCCTTGGCGAAATCGTCGAGGCTTTTCGCGTCGTTGGTGCCCTGGCGGATGATCATGTCCGCCTCGAGCCACATCAGCGCGCCCTCGTTGTAATAATCCTCGGTCCGCGTCGCGCTGGGGAAGGCGCGCGCCTTGCGCGCCGCGATCACGGGGTCGAGCGTCGTATCCTCGACCGAGCGCCAGTCGCGCCCCGCCTGCACACTGTAGTTCGCAGCATTGGTCGCCCATTCGGCGAGGATCATCTCCTTCGACTGCATTCCCGACCGGCCCGCGATCACGAGATCCCAGAAGCTCGTCTGCCCTTCATAGACCCAGAGGAGATTGCCCTGCATCGGGGTGCGATAGTCGGGGGTCCAGAGCTTGTCGGGGCGGCGGTATTTGCCGTTCCAGCTGTGGGTGAATTCGTGCGGCAGCAGCCCGCGCTCCGAATCATTGCTGTCCCAGTTGGTGAAATAGTCGGGGTTGCGGCTGTTCTCGCTCGACCGGTGATGTTCGAGCCCGATGCCGCCGAGCTCGTCGGTGAGCGCGAGCAGGAATTCGTAGCGGTCGAAATGCTTCGTCCCGAACAGCGCAATCGCCTCGGCGACCATCGCCGCGTGGCGCGCGATATGGTCGGGCTTCGCGTCGAGGAACTGCGGCTCGTCGGCGACGACGTTCAGCGTGACATTCTGGCCGAGATCCCATTTGCGGAAATAGCGTCCGGCGAACATCGGGCTGTCGACCAGCGTCTCGTAGCTGGTCGGGGCATAGCTGTAGCGATTGCCCGCGACCTTCAGCCCGTCGAGCGCCGCCGCGCCGGTCCAGCCGTCGGGTAGCGTGACGTCGAGCTGCACCGGAATGCCGCGCGTGAAATAGCCCGCGGGGTACAGGCTGACCTGTTCCCATTGCAGGTTCATCATCGCCGGGGTGACGACGACGCGGCCTTCGCTGGTGCGCGTCGGCGAGAGGAAATCGAAGGCGACGTCGATGCTCTTCGCGCCCGCGGGCACGTCGATGTCGAAGGCATAGACGTCGGTCGGCTGGCGCGTCCAGGCGAGCGGCTTGCCGGCGGCGGTCGCCTTGAAGCCCGCGATCTCGGCAATCGCACCGCGCGGCGCGTGCTTGCCGGGAAGCCATTGCGGATAGAGCAGGGTGAATTTGCCGCTCTTTGCGACCGGGATCGTCTGGCGGACGCGGAAGATGCCGCGCATCAAATCGCTCGCGTCGACCTTGAGCAGCATCGTCCCCGGATAGGGCCGGTCGGCGGGCAGCGGGATGCTGTGCGGCTGGACGACGGGTTGCGGACGGCTGTTGCCCTCCTGCGCAAGCGCTGAAGAGGCAAGGGCGGCGGGGGTGAAGGCGATCAGGGCGGACGCGACGAACAGGGTCTTTTTCATGGGCCAATCTCTGCCGCCAAACCGGCGCCGCGTCCAGCATCGGCTCTGCAAGCGCGCTTTGCCTTTCGACGAAAAAGCATTAGACGCGCGGCGCATGAGCAAGGACAAGCCCGCAAAGATCGCGACGCCGCAGCCGGTGCGCGGCACCCAGGACATGCTCGGCGATTTCGCCGACCGCTTCCAGCATGTCGTCGATACCTTCGACCGCGTGCGGCGGCTCTATGGCTTCAAGCGCGTCGAGGTGCCGGTGATCGAGCCGACCGCGGTGTTCGCGCGGTCATTGGGCGAGACGACCGACGTCGTGTCGAAGGAAATGTATTCGTTCGAGGATCGCGGCGGCGAATCGATCACCTTGCGGCCCGAGTTCACCGCGGGGATCGCGCGGGCGTATATCACGGGCGGTTGGCAGCAGTTTGCGCCGCTGAAGGTCGCGACGCACGGCCCGCTGTTCCGCTACGAGCGCCCGCAGAAGGGCCGCTATCGCCAGTTCCACCAGCTCGACGCCGAGGTGATCGGCAGCGACAGCCCGCTCGCCGACGCCGAACTTCTGGTCTTTGCCGACCAGCTTCTGAAGGAGCTGGGGATCGCCGAGGGCGTGACCTTGACGCTCAACACGCTGGGCGACGCGGAAAGCCGCGACGCATGGCGCGCGGCGCTGGTCGAGCATTTCATGGGCCATCGCGGCGATCTGTCGGAGGACAGCCTGGCGCGGCTCGACAAGAATCCGCTGCGCATCCTCGACAGCAAGGATCCGAAGGACCGCCCGATCGCCGACAGCGCGCCCGACATCGACGCGTTTCTGACGGGCGAGGCGCAGGATTTCTTCGGCGCGGTGACGGCCGGGCTCGACGCGGCGGGGGTCGCGTGGGAGCGCAACGCGCGGCTGGTGCGCGGGCTCGACTATTATCGCCACACCGCGTTCGAATTCGTCACCGACCGGCTGGGCGCGCAGGGCACGGTGCTCGGCGGCGGCCGCTACGACGGACTGATCGAAGCGCTCGGCGGCCCGCCGACCGCGGCGGTCGGCTGGGCGGCGGGGATCGAGCGGCTGGCGATGTTGCTGGCGGAATTGCCTCCTGAGCCTATGATCGCAGTGATACCCGACAACCCATCGCTTGAAGGCGAGGCGATCAACATCGCCTATAGGCTTCGGCAGCAAGGTTTCCGAACTACAATTGCTTTTCGAGGCAATGCCAAACGCCATGCCGAAATCGCTCGAAAGCTGGGAGCGGACGCCGCGCTGTATGTGAGGCCGACGCCCGAGGATGGTTCATCGCGATACCACTTAACTCAACTAAAGGCTGATCCCGACCGTAAATTCTTGGCCGGTGTCCTTGAGGCTGTCGGGCCAGGAATTGGCGGAGTGAGCGGCAGCGTTCCTTCCTAATTTAGCCATCGTCACCCTGAACTTGTTTCAGGGTCCATGGGGTGACCTTTCGGCGTAGCGCTGTGGATGCTGAAACAAGTTCAGCATGACGGTTTCCGAACAGGTTCGGAAATTCCCCACTCAACCGCCAAATCCTTCCAGTCGGGATTGTCCGACTCGATCAGGTTGATCTTCCATGACCGGTGCCAGCGTTTCAGTTGCTTTTCGCGCGCAATTGCGGTCGCCATGTCGTCGAAGAACTCGGCGTGGACAAGCCGATACACTCGATATCGCGTCGTGAAGCCCGGCACTGTACCCGAACGGTGCTGCCACATCCGCGCCGCCAGGTCGGACGTTACGCCAATATAGAGCGTACCCTGCTTTTGGCTGGCGAGAATATAGGTGCAGGGTTGCCGCGACGGCATGTTGGCCTCTATGCGGCGCCATGGATGCTGAAACAAGTTCAGCATGACGCAGTTTTATCATTTTGGACCAGATGACCTCCGTTTCCGAAAAGCAGATCGACGCCATCATCGAACGTCATGCCGCGCTGCAGGCGCGGATGGCGACGGGGGATATGGCGCCCGCCGACTTCGTCGCGGCGTCGAAGGAGTTTGCCGAACTCGAACCCGTCGCCGAAGCCGCGCGCGAGGTGGTGAGGCTGCGCGGCGAGCTCGTCGCGCTCGGGGAAATGCTCGCCGATCCCGAGATGAAGGCGATGGCCGCCGAGGAAATGGCGGCGGTCGAGGCGGCGTTGCCCGCCGCCGAGCATGATCTGGCGATCAGGCTGCTGCCCAAGGACGTCGCCGACGCGCGCGCCGCGATGCTCGAAATCCGCGCCGGCACCGGCGGCGACGAGGCGGCGCTGTTCGCGGGCGATCTGCTCCGCATGTACAGCCGCTATGCCGATACGCAGGGGTGGAAGGTCGAAATCATCTCGGCGAACGAGGCGGAAGTCGGCGGCTACAAGGAAGTCGTTGCGTCGGTCGCCGGGCAGGGCGTGTTCGCGAAGCTCAAGTTCGAAAGCGGCGTTCACCGCGTCCAGCGCGTCCCCGTCACCGAAAGCGGCGGCCGCATCCACACCAGCGCCGCGACCGTCGCGGTGCTGCCCGAGGCCGAGGAAGTCGACGTCGCGATCAACGACAACGACCTGAAGATCGACATCTACCGCGCGTCGGGCGCCGGCGGCCAGCACGTCAACACGACCGATTCGGCGATCCGCATCACGCATATCCCCTCGGGGCTCGTCGTGATCCAGCAGGACCAGCGCAGCCAGCACAAGAACCGCGCCAAGGCGATGCAGGTGCTGCGCGCGCGGCTCTATGACCTCGAGCGCGAGAAGATCCACAGCGCCGAAGCCTCGGCGCGCAAGTCGATGGTCGGATCGGGCGACCGCTCCGAACGCATCCGCACCTATAATTTCCCGCAGGGGCGCGTGACCGACCACCGCATCAACCTGACGCTCCACCGCCTGCCCGAAATCTTGGAAGGGCAGATGGACGAGCTGATCGACGCGCTGATCGCCGAGGATCAGGCGCAGCGACTGGCGGGGCTGGGTGAGTGATATAAGCGCTGCGCTGCGCGAGGCAGCGGCGCGGCTGGAGGGCGTGTCCGACACGCCCCGGCTCGATGCCGAACTGCTGATGGCGCACGCGCTGGGGGTCGATCGGCAGGCGCTGTTGCTCGATCGGGTGCGCTTTGCCGTTCCAGCGAGCTTTGACGCGCTGGTCGATCGGCGATGCGCGCACGAACCCATCGCCTATATCGTCGGCTATCGCGATTTCTGGACGATCCGGCTGGCGGTCGGTCCCGGTGTCCTCATCCCGCGTCCCGACAGCGAGACGCTGATCGAGGCAGCCGTGCAATATTTCGGCGCCGCGGGTCCGAAGCGGATCCTCGATCTCGGGACGGGGCCGGGGACATTATTGCTCGCCGCGCTCGCCGAATGGCCTGCGGCGACGGGGCTCGGCGTCGATGCGGGCGAGGCGGCGCTGTCCTTTGCGCGCGCGAATGCCGATGCGCTCAATCTGGCCGATCGCGCCGCGTTCCGAACGGGCGACTGGGCCGATGGCGTCGAAGGCCCGTTCGACCTCATCCTGTGCAACCCGCCCTATATTGCCGACAGCGAGGAATTGATGCCCGATGTCGCCGGTTTCGAGCCGGCGAGCGCGCTGTTCGCGGGCGCCGACGGGCTCGATGATTATCGCCGGATCATCCCCGATTTGCCGCGGCTTCTGGCCCCCGGCGGGGCCGCGATCCTTGAAATCGGGCACCGGCAACGCATATCGGTATCCGAGCTCGCCGAAGCAGCGGGATTCGCCGTCGCCTGCAAGCAGGATCTGGGCGGCCGCGACAGGGCGCTTTTGCTGACCCGCCCCTGACGCCAGAACAAGAATTTTCTTGGTTTCCGCCGCAAAGCACGGTAGGGGCGGCTTACAGACCCGGTACGGGGCCTTGACTGGTCCGATCGGTCTGCTTCCCATTTACGATGCTGGTGCGGGCCGCGGGGCCCGGCGCAAGCGGTAGAGGGAACCGCGCAGAGGGCGCGGGCACGACGCGCAAATAGCGCGTTCGGCCATAAGGGGTTGGCGTAGCTTATTAGCTTATCAGGATGTCTCAGTTGAACATGAACAACCGGCAGAGCGGTCGCCGTCGCGGCCGCAACAATAACGGCAACAATAACAATCGCTCGCAGTCCGGTGGCGGACGCGGCGGTGTCGATCAGGCCAACCGCATCGACAGCCGGGCGCGCGGCAACGCCGCCCAGATGATCGAGAAATACCGCAACCTCGCGCGCGATGCGCAGCTTTCGGGCGACCGGGTCCAGACCGAATATTATCTCCAGTTCGCCGACCATTATTTCCGCGTGCTGAGCGATTTCCGCGCCCGCCAGGAAGAAAAGGCGGCGGCAAGCGGTCAGGAGCGCAGCTATGACCGCCACCGCGACATTCGCGGGGTCGAGGATTTCGACGGCCATGACGACGCGAGTTTCGAGCCCGAATCGGAAGGCGACGACACTGGCGGCCGTGAAGGCGCCGGCCGCGACAATGAGGGTCGTGACAGCGGCGCCCGTGAGGGCGGACGCGAGCGCGGGGGCAGCGATCGCCGCGACGAGGACGGCCGCGGCAATCGCCAGCAGGGCCGCGGCAACCGCCGCGACCGCGGCGACGATCGCGGCAACCGTGCCGATCCCGAAGCCGAAGGCGGCGACGAGCCCGCAGCCGTCGAGACCGCCGAGGACGCGGCGCCCGCGCCGCGCGGCAATCGCCGTGGCCCGCGCCGCAATCGCGCGGCCGAAGGCGACGATGCCGGCGCCGCCGGCGCCGGTATCGATTCGGCGGTGCTGCCGCCCGCGATCGGCCGGCCCGAGCGCGACGCCGGCGAAGACGCCGCCGAGGCGCCCGCGCCCAAGCCGCGCCGCACCCGCCGCACGCTGGCGGCGCGCGATACGGGTGTCGAAGCGGCCGAATAAGCCCGCGATTTCGCACTGGTTTTTACGGTTGGACTGACATAGCCTCCCCCGGACAGCGGTTCGGGGGAGGTTTTCATGCGTGCTTTGACTGCGATCGGTCTGGCTCTGATCGCCGGCGCGGTCCCGGCGGCCGCACAGGATCCTGCTGCGGCGAATGCGCAGGGCCAGCTTTCGGTCACCATCTATAATGGCGGGCAGGCGCTGGTGCAGGATATCCGCCAGATCGCCTTTCCGGCGGGGCGCTCGCGCCAGGAATTCCCCGACGTGTCGGCGCAGATCCGGCCGCAGACGGTGTCCTTCGCCGCTGACGGCACCGCGATCGTCGAACAGAATTTCGACTATGATCTGCTATCGCCCAATGCCCTGATGCAAAAGGCGGTGGGAGAGACGGTAACGTTGCTGCGCACCAACGTCGGGACGGGTGCCGAAACGCGCGAGCGCGCCAAGGTGCTCGCGGTCAATGGCGGGGTGGTGCTGCAGATCGGACCGCGGATCGAGGTGCTGCGCGACGACGGCATGCCGGTGCGGGTTATCTTCGACAAGATTCCGACGAACTTGCGCGCCAAACCGACCCTCTCGATCACCGTCGATAGCCAGCGCGCCGGCACGCGCGCCGCGACATTGTCCTACCTGACCGGCGGACTTGGCTGGGCGGCCGACTATGTCTCGCTCTACGATGAAAAGGCAGGCACGGTCGATGTGCAGGGGTGGGTGACGCTGACCAACAGCACCGGCACCACCTTTGACCAGGCGCGCACGCTGCTGGTGGCGGGAACGCCGTCGGCGCAAGCGGCGACCGGCCGGTATCGTCCGCAACCGCCAGGCAATCTCCGCCGCGCCGGGACCGAGACGGCGCCGCGCGAACAGCTGGGTGACTATTATCTCTATCCGCTCGCCGAACGCACGACGATCGCCAATGCACAGACGAAGCAGGTCAGCTTCCTCGACGTCAGCGGGGTTCCGGCGCAGAAGATCTATGAATATACCGTCTCCGGCTTTGACACGATGACCGAGCCGCGCAGCGCCGCGAGCGTCATCAAGTTCAATACCAGCGCCAAGGGCGGCGGGCTGGGCGACGCACTTCCCGCCGGAACGGTGCGTTTCTATCAGCGCGACCTGCGCGGCGATCCGCAATTCATCGGCGAAAACAGCATCGGCCATACCCCGATGGGCAGCGAGCTGGGGCTGGCGACCGGCGAGGCGTTCGATGTGAAGGTGCAGTCGACGGTGGTGAAGCGCGAACGCATGTCGCCGCGCATCTGGCGCACGTCGATGTCGTACCTGCTCACCAACGCGCGCGCGCAGCCGGTGACGATCGACCTCGTCCAGCGCGGGCTCTACTGGTATTGGGACGACACGCGCATCGTCACCGAAAGCCAGAAGAGCGAGCGGCTCGACAGCGACGGGACGAAATGGCGCGTCGCGATGCCCGCGAATGGCGAGGTGACCGTGACCGCGACGTTCGAAACGCGTTACTGACGGCGGAACAATGCGCCGCTGGTTGTTCTTGCTGTTGACGCTCGCCGCATCGCCTGCCGCGGCGCAGTCGGTGGTGACCTCGACCGCGCCCGACGCGGTGGCGGTCAGCGTCTTTCGCGATCCCGGTCGCAGCGAGGGCGGTGAAATCGAGCCGGGCTGGCTGAACGGCTTTGCGCTGATTTCGGAAACGCGCACGATCGATCTGCCCGCGGGCGAATCGGTGATCCGGTTCGAGGGGGTCGCCGAAGGCATGATCGCGGTATCGGCGATCGTCACCGGCCTGCCCGGCGGCGTCGTGCAAAAGAACCGCGATGCCGCGCTGCTCTCGCCCGCCAGCCTGCTCGACGGGTCGCTCGGCAACCGCGTCCATCTGCGCCGCACCGACCGCGCCACCGGTAAGGTGACCGAGCAGGAGGCGATCATCCGGTCGGGACCGCAGGGCGCGGTGGTGCTGCAAACCGCGGCGGGGTTCGAATCGCTGCGTTGTACCGGGCTACCCGAATCGATCGTCTATGACGGGGTGCCGGCCGGGCTTACCGCCAAGCCGACGCTGTCGGTGACGACGCGCAGCCCGGCAGCGCAGCGGGTGTCGGTGACGCTGACCTATCTGGCGACGGGGTTCGACTGGGCGAGCAATTATGTCGCGCGCGTTGCCGCCGACGGCCGGACGCTCGATTTGTTTGCGTGGCTGACGGTGGCGAACAGCAATGGCGAAAGCTTCGCCGACGCCCGGCTGGCGGCGATCGCCGGGACGCTGAACAAGGTTTCCAACTTCAAGGCGCTGGCCGATGTGCCGCAGGCGCCGCCGTTGCGGCTGCGTTGCTTTGCGCTCGGGACGGGCCGCTATGGCACGCCGCCCCCTCCCCCGCCGCCCCCGCCGCCTGCGATGATGTCCGCCGAAGCGGGGCAGGACATTGTGGTGACCGGGTCGCGCATCGCCCGTTACGAGATGATGTCGCCGGTCACGGTGGTGGCCAGCCAGGAAGATCTGGGCGACCTCAAGCTCTATCGCGTACCGATCCCGGTGACGGTCGCGGCGAACGGGCAGAAGCAGGTGGCGCTGCTGGTCAAGGATCGTGTGCCGTTCAAGACCGTCTATCGCCTGCGCAGTTCGCCGGAAGACAGTTTCGAGTCGATGGAGGTCGAGCGGGTTTTGCGGATGGAGAATAAGGAAGCGACGCGATTGGGTGTGCCGCTGCCCAGCGGCCAGGTCGCGGTGTTCGCGCCGCGCGGCGAGGAATCGCTGCTCGTCGGCGAAGGGCGGGTTCGCGATCATGCCGTTGGCGAAAAGGTCGATCTGGTTATCGGCGAAAGCAGCCAGGTGCGCGTCGATATGGTTCGGGGGGTCGCCCCAAAGATGGCCGATGACGATTACCGGGTCACCGTGACCAACGCCAACCCGTTCGCGGTGGATTTCGAATTTGGCTTTTACGTCGATCCCGACCCGAAGCTCGACAAACGGCTACGCAAGCTGCCGCGCCGCGACGGATTGCTGACCTGGGCGATTCGGGTTCCCGCCAACGACAGCCGCAGTTTTGACTATCGGTTTATCGAACCCGACTAGGGAGCTGCCCTAGATCGGCGGCAGCGCCCGCGGGCGGTGATTCTCGTCGAGTGCGACGAAGGTGAACACGCCCTCGGTCACGCGCTCCTCGGTCCGGCCGCCGTCGCGCGTCGCGATGACCTCGAGCCGGATCGCCAGCGAGGTGCGGCCGCGCCGTTCGAGATGCGCATAGACCGAGATGATGTCGCGCAGCAGGATCGGGGCGATGAATTCCATCGTCTCGATCGCGACCGTCGCGACGGGGCCGCAGGCGATCCGGCCGGCGACGATGCCGCCCGCGATATCCATCTGGCTGAGCACCCAGCCGCCGAAGATATGCCCGTTGGCATTGATGTCGGCGGGGCGCGGGACGACGCGCAGGATCGGGTCGCGCGGACAGTCGGCTTCGCTCTTATCGGTCATGATTCATATCCGGGTCGTCTTCGAAAGGATCCTCGATCGCCTCGTCATGCCCGCTGCCGCTCGACAGGAAGACGAGCCCCATCAGCGCGGCGCCGAGCATGACCGACAGGCCGACCCCCGCCGCGGTGGCGATGATCATATGGATGGTGAGCTGGTCGCCCATCGAGAAGCGCAGCCAGCCGAGCGCGAGGACGACCGCGCCGAAGGACACGATCGCCATGCCCTTCATCAGCCGGCGATAGCGTGCCCAGGCGATATCCGACGTGTCGCGATCGTCGAGCGGGGAGGGTTTGACCATGCGCGCCTCCATGAACCAAGCGGCGGGCGACGCCAAGCGGTAACGGGCGCGGGTTTCGGCTTTGCCGCGAATCATGTTAGGTTCGGCCGCGCAACGGACAAGCAGGATAGGGAGCGGCATCTATGACGATCGGAGCGATTCTTCACGGACGTACGAGTGCTGTGGTTTCGGCGCGGCCCGACGATACGGTGCGCGCTGTGATCGATCTGCTCGCCCAGCACCGCATCGGCGCGGTGCCGGTGGTTGACGGCAATGCGATCGTCGGCATCTTTTCGGAACGCGACCTCGTCCGGCTGATGTCTTCCTATGGTCCCGAGGCGCTCGACCGCCGGCTCGACGAGGTGATGACCAAGTCGCCGGTGACCTGCGATTCGCGCATGGCGGTGATCGCCGCGCTCTCGCAGATGACGCAAAAGCGTATCCGCCACCTGCCCGTCGTCGACGACGGCGCATTGGTCGGTTTCGTGTCGATCGGCGATCTGGTCAAGTATCGGATCGACCATATCGAGGCCGAGGCCGCGGCGATGCGCGACTATATCGCGTCCTGATCGGGCGCCGACCTCAGGCCGGATCGGCGGCGGGCTCGCGGCGCCGCACGATCTGGATCCCCTCGGCGATCACGTCGCGCTCGAAGGTCCAGAGCAGCGCGCCATAGAGCGCGACGCCGAGGCCGACGAGCAGGCCGAGGCGAATCGGCGCGGCCCAGTGAAACGGTACGATCAGCTCCGCCGCGAGCTCGACACCGATCGCCATCATCAGCGCGGGGGCGAGGCCCGGCAGCATCGCGCGCACGATATCCCAGAGCGATAGCCCGATCAGCCGCGCCGACAGCCGGACGGTATAGAGCAGCAATAGCGGCGCCGCGACGAGCCACGCCCATGCCATGCCGATCAGCCCCCATTGCGACCCGATCAGGAAGGCCGTCGGAAAGATGATCGCGCCGCCGAGCGACACGAACATCGTGACCGAGGGCTTGCCGAGCGCGTTGTTTACCGGCGCGAAGAGAATCTGCACCGTCATCAGCATCAGCGCGAGCGAGATATGCTGCACATAGGGCGCCATGCCGAGCCACTTCGGCCCGAACAGCGTTTCGACGAGCGGCGCCGCCACCACGGTGAGCCCGCAATAGAAGGGTGCCGACACCAGCATCAGCAGGCGGACGGTCTTGAGGA
>NZ_CATKOZ010000002.1:307500-672543 GCF_949769135.1 Sphingopyxis sp. Geo25
ATAGACCGTACCCTAAACCGACACAGGTGGGATGGTAGAGTATACCAAGGCGCTTGAGAGAAGTCTCCTGAAGGAACTCGGCAAATTGCCTCCGTACCTTCGGAAGAAGGAGGCCCCACATTTGGGCAACCATTTGTGGGGGGCACAGGCCAGGGGGTAGCGACTGTTTAGCAAAAACACAGGGCTCTGCTAAGTCGGCTTCAAGACGACGTATAGGGCCTGACGCCTGCCCGGTGCCTGAAGGTTAAGTGGAGGGGTGCAAGCTCCGAAATGAAGCCCAGGTAAACGGCGGCCGTAACTATAACGGTCCTAAGGTAGCGAAATTCCTTGTCGGGTAAGTTCCGACCTGCACGAATGGCGTAACGACTTCCCCACTGTCTCCAGGAGATGCTCAGCGAAATTGAATTCTCCGTGAAGATGCGGAGTACCCGCGGTTAGACGGAAAGACCCCGTGCACCTTTACTGCAGCTTCAGAGTGGCATTAGGAAAGAACTGTGTAGCATAGGTGGGAGGCTTTGAAGCACTGGCGCCAGCCGGTGTGGAGCCATAGGTGAAATACCACCCTGTTGTTTTCTGATGTCTAACCTCGATCCATGAAACTGGATCAGGGACCCTCTGTGGCGGGTAGTTTGACTGGGGCGGTCGCCTCCTAAAGAGTAACGGAGGCGCGCGATGGTAGGCTCAGGACGGTTGGAAACCGTCTGTTAGAGTGCAATGGCATAAGCCTGCCTGACTGCGAGACTGACGAGTCGAGCAGAGACGAAAGTCGGTCATAGTGATCCGGTGGTCCCGAGTGGAAGGGCCATCGCTCAACGGATAAAAGGTACGCCGGGGATAACAGGCTGATGATTCCCAAGAGCTCATATCGACGGAATCGTTTGGCACCTCGATGTCGGCTCATCACATCCTGGGGCTGGAGCAGGTCCCAAGGGTTTGGCTGTTCGCCAATTAAAGTGGTACGTGAGCTGGGTTCAGAACGTCGTGAGACAGTTTGGTCCCTATCTGCCGTGGGCGTCGAAATTTGAGAGGAGTTGACCCTAGTACGAGAGGACCGGGTTGAACATACCTCTGGTGTACCTGTCGTGGCGCCAGCCGCGCAGCAGGGTAGCTATGTATGGACGGGATAACCGCTGAAAGCATCTAAGCGGGAAGCCTCCCTCAAGATAAGATTTCTTAGAGCCGTGGAAGACCACCACGTTGATAGATCGGATGTAGAAGCGCGGTAACGCGTGGAGCTAACCGATACTAATTGCTCTATTCGCACTTTAGAGTCCCGCCATCAACGACAAGCCTGATCGGCCAGAAGCCGTCGGATTGTCCGCGATAGTGGATGATTGATCAGACAGTATTGCACGGATATCGATTGAAACCCTTTTGACCCTACGCCGGCTTCATTGCTTGGTGACCATGGCGTCAGTGACCCACCCGATCCCATCTCGAACTCGGCCGTGAAACCTGACAGCGCCGATGGTACTACCGCTTAAGCGTTGGAAGAGTAGGACGTCGCCAGGCATTGTAGCCGACGTAAGGTCGAAAAGAAACCCATTCACAAAGTTAGAGGCCGGCAGAGATGCCGGCCTTTTGCTGTTTTTGGCGGTCCTGCAAGGGAAGCGCCGCTGGTTGACGCGGGATGGAGCAGCCCGGTAGCTCGTCAGGCTCATAACCTGAAGGTCGTAGGTTCAAATCCTACTCCCGCAACCAACTAGAGTATTGTAAAGCCTCGGTTTTTCCGGGGCTTTCTTGCGTTCAGGATCTAGGAAAATTTGGAAATCGTTCCGAAATTTGTTCGGAATGGCCGGCGAATGCACCTGATTGTTTATTAAGAACAATCCACTGCGTTCCCGACGCCCGTCAGGTCTTTTCCGACTTTCGGAAAATAGGTGCGACTGATCGGCGCAGGTGGCAATAGACTGCCCCCATTATGACAATGAATGCTATCGAACAGAACCTTGCCAACTGGCACGAAGGGCTGGTTTCCGTAATTCCTGTAGCGGGGCTTCTGTCTCGAGACCCCGTCGCCTACAAATGGAAGGCATTATTCAGAGTATGGATGCTGCGAGAGGCTGTGTTCTGGCGGATGGCCGATCTGATGACGCAGTCCTACGCGTTGTTTCAGCAAGGGCACGTTCTTGGCGCTCGCATTTTGTTGCGTAGTGGGTTCGAGTCAGGCGCCACCCTGATTTATCTGAATCAGCAGATGCAACAGGTGCTCGACGGCAATGCGAATTTCCATGAATTTGGTGACAAAACGTCTGTCCTGCTGCTCGGATCTCGGAACAACGAGGGCGGTCCTAGATCGCTAAATATTGTCACGGTTCTCGAGAAGTGTGACAAGCGGTATCCGGGACTTATGGCGATGTACGCTGATTTGTCCGAAAGTGCTCATCCGAGTTACGAAGGGCTGTGCCGGGGGTACTCGACGATCAATCATGACGAATACGAAACGGATTTCTCAAACCGCTGGGCGGACCTGTACGGCGACAAGCACCTGAACTCCATGGAGCTATGCATGGGAACGTTTCATCATGAGTACAACGATGTTTGGCCGGGTCTGATGGAGCAGCTCGAACGCTGGGTGGAGGTGAACGATACGGAACTCGAGGCCACAATGCGCCGAGGCGAATAGCTGGTGGATAAGACCGGTCCGAATATCCCCTGCATTTGGACTAGTTTCGGATTATTTCTCTAAGCTAAGCTATTGAAAATAGAAGATACGTAGAAGCCTCATAACCTGAAGGTCGTAGGTTCAAATCCTACTCCCGCAACCAAAATTAGCCCGCTTTCTCGATGAGTTAGCGGGCTTTTTCGTGTCTGGCGCGGGCGCGCCTTCATCGCCGAGGAAGTGTCTGAAAAGGGGTTGATTCCAGACCGTCCCCTATTTCCGTTCGTGTCGAGCGAAGTCGAGACACCCAGCAGCCTTGCGCCTAGCCCGAGGGGCATCTCGACTTCGCTCGATGCGAACGGGGTCAGTTAGGGCCGCAATCGGTCGATTTCTGACATCCGTTTCAAATCGACGGCGAACGACGGAAACGGAGTGGGAGCTGTCGCACCAAGCTCGTCATGCTGAACTTGTTTCAGCATCCATGGCCGGACCCTGCATCCTGCGCCGCGCCGAAGGAAACGGCAGACCATGGACCCTGAAACAAATTCAGGGTGACGATGAAAGATAGGTCCGCTTCCGTTCGAAACCGGCCATCCCCTCGCCTCGAAAGTGAAGCAATTGCGCAACACTGTTGACATGATCGTCAGCAGCCCGTGCTTCGCCGATTGATCGCGGCGGCGCGGACCGCCAAAGAGCGGTTGGTTTTTCGCTCTCCCAACGTTCACTCTGTTTCAGGAAGCTCGCCATGCGCCTTTTTCCTTCCGCTACCGCTATAGCCCCCGTCCTCGCGATCCTCGCCGCCGGCTGGGCCGCGCCCGCCGCCGCGCAGGACGCCGCCCCCGCCGCCGAAGAAGGCCAGCTGGGCGAGATCATCGTCACCGCGCAGCGCCGCGAAGAAAATCTGCAGGACGTGCCGATCTCGATCACCGCGGTCTCGGGCGACAAGCTCGACGCGATCGGAGCCGGCGGCCAGGACGTCCGCTCGCTGTCGGCCAAGGTGCCCAGCCTGATGGTCGAATCCTCGTTCGGCCGCACCTTCCCGCGCTTCTACATCCGCGGTCTCGGCAACACCGATTTCGACTTCAACGCGTCGCAGCCGGTCAGCCTTGTCTATGACGACGTCGTCCTCGAGAACCCGATCCTGAAGGGCTTCCCGGTGTTCGATATCGAGCGCGTCGAAGTGCTGCGCGGTCCGCAGGGTACGCTGTTCGGCCGCAACACCCCCGCGGGCATCGTCAAGTTCGATTCGGTGAAGCCGAAGGATGAATTCGGCGGCTACGGGCGCATTTCCTATGGCCGCTTCAACGCGATCAACGCCCAGGGCGCCGTCGGGGGCCCGCTCGGCGACAAGGTCGCGATCCGCGTGTCGGGGCTCTACCAGCGCCAGGACGATTATGTCGACAATGTCGTCCCCAGCGGCACCACCAAGGATGCGTTCGAGGGCTTCGACGAGCTCGCGCTCCGCTTCCAGGGCCTCGTCAAGCCGACCGACAATCTGGAAATCCTGCTCACCGGCCAGCTCCGCCGCCTCAACGGCACCGCGCGCCTGTTCCGCGCCAATGTCTTCACGCGCGGCGAGACCGGGCTCAACGACAATTTCGACCGCTACCGCGTCTCGACCGACGGCAAGAATGAACAGCGCGTGCGCACCGGCAATGCCTCGGCGCGCGTCAACTGGGATCTCGGCCCCGTTTCGCTGATCTCGGTCACCAGCCTGTGGAAGGGTCACGCGACCTCGGTCGGCGACGTCGACGGCGGTTTCGGCGCCAACTTCCTGCCGCCGAACCTCTACGGCCCCGGCGACATCCCCTTCACCGCCGAAACGCGCGACAGCGTGCCGAAACTGCGCCAGTTCACGCAGGAAGTCCGCCTCGAGAGCAACGGCAACGGCCCGCTCTCCTATCAGGCCGGCTTCTTCTACTTCGACGAGGATCTCGACATCCTCAGCGAGAATTACTCGACCCTCGGCGACCCGAACAACGCCGTCGGCGGGGTCAATATCGTCGTCGCGCAGGAACAGCACAGCAAGGCCTATGGCGTCTTCGGCTCGCTGACCTATCACCTCACCGACCAGCTCAGCGTCACCGGCGGCGTCCGCTACAACGACGACAAGCGCCGCTATACGGTGGTGCGCAGCAAGGACACACAGTTCCCGAACTTCCTGCAGAACCCGCTCGGTACGGTGAACCGCCGCGTCAGCGATAACAATGTCACGTGGGACGCGAACATCGCCTATGCCGCGACCGACGACATCAACCTCTATGCCCGCGTCGCGCGCGGCTATCGCGCGCCGAGCATCCAGGGCCGTATCCTCTTCCCGCCGGCGACCGCCACGCCGCTCGAATCGGGCGTGACGATCGGCGATTCGGAAACGATCACCTCCTATGAGGCGGGGGTCAAATCGACCGTTCTGGGTGGCCGCGGCCGCATCAACCTGTCGGGCTTCCTCTACAACCTCAACGATGCGCAGCTCACCGCGGTCGGTGGCGGGGTCAACGCGAACCGCCTGATCAACGCCGACAATGTCCGCGGCTATGGCTTCGAACTCGATGTCGAGTTGATGCCCGTCGACCGGCTGCTGCTCACCGCGGGCCTCAGCTACAACCATACCGAGATCCGCGACCCGAACCTGACCACCGCGGCATGCGGCGCGACGCGCGTCGACCTGCTGCCCGGCGATCCGTCGCTTTGCACCGTGCTCGACCCGATCGTCGTTCCGGCGGCGCCCTTCGCGGCCGCGATCGTCAACATCGACGGCAACAGCCTGCCGCAGTCGCCGCGCTGGATCGCGAACTGGACCGCCAAATATGGCGTCCCGGTCGGCGACGGCGAGGTCTATGTCTATACCGACTGGTCGTACCGTTCGAAGATCAACTTCTTCCTCTATGAATCGGTCGAGTTCCAGGACAAGCGCCTGCTCGAGGGCGGCGTACGCGTCGGGTACAAGACCGATCATTACGACTTCGCCGCGTTCGTCCGCAACGTCACCAACGACACCTCGGCGGTCGGCGGGATCGACTTCAACAACCTGACCGGCTTCGTCAACGAGCCCCGCATCTGGGGCGTCGAAGCCGCGTTCAAATTCTGACGATGCGAGCGGGCGGGCGCTGTACGGCGTCCGCCCCTGTCAGGCGACCGGCCCGACGCGCGGATCGGGTTCGAGGCGAATGAGCGGGCGCGCCCGTCCCGTCAGCTTCGCGAACAGGCGCGGCACCAGGGCATTCGCCTGCGCCCAGTTCCAATAGGCCTGATAGGCGGGATCGGCGAGGAGATGCTTTTCCTCGGTCTTGGCGCGCCAGTAATAGACCCCGCTGACCAGCCCGAGCAGGACCGTGTTGCGCACCGCCTCGATCGGCCCTCCGGCGGTGACCAGGAAGGGGAGCGAGCCGACCCACCAGCTCAGATTCTTCGACACATAGGCGGGATGGCGTGTGAAGGCATAGGGGCCGTGGGTGATGACGCCGCGGTGCGTCAGGTTCGAAAAGCGGATGCCGAACGCCATCGTCGCCCAGGCATAGACCGCAACGAGCGCGAACAGCAGCGCCGCCCAGAGCGCCATCAGCGTGTCGTGGCCCTGCAGCCAATAGCCCCAGTCGGCACCGTTGACCTGATAGTCGAGCGGGCCGCCGTTCATCAGGATGAAGGGGGGGTAGCAGACGAGCGCCGCGACCCAGCCCATGAAATAGGGGTTCGCCGTCCGGATGTGCGAATCGAGCGGCTTCATCGTCAATATATAGCCGACGGTCGCGATATGGACGTCGACGAGGTAGAGGATGTTGATCGCCCAGATGCCGGTCATATAGGGGTTGGCGAGCACGTCGCTCCACCCGACGGTGACCAGCGCGGCGAAATTGCCCGGCACGATCGACAGCATGAAGGCGGTGAAAAAGCCCTTCACCGCCCAGGCACGGAAATGATGCGCGATCGCACGGCCGTCGACCGGCTGGCCGGGCGCGATCATCCAGCGGCCGAACTGGTAACAGCCGTCGCGCGGCTCGACCATGCGGCGGTCGAGCCAGAGCGTATAGGGCACCGAGACCAGCAGCAGCCACGGCACGACGCGCTCGAGCAGATCCATCGAAAAGGCATAGCTGCCCTCCCAATAATAGCGCATCGTCGCATAGAAACCCGCGAGCAGCAGCCAGGTCGCCCAGAGCCCGGCGAGCTTGGTCAGGCTGATGTCGAGCGTGTCGCGCCACGGGCGGCGCTGGTTCCAGTCGATCCCGGTCGAGGGGTTGCGGTGCACCTTGTCGACGAACAGCGACCACAGCACCATCGGCACGCCGCAGGCGAGCACGCTGACGATCGCCGAATTGGGCCCGCTCATCGGACCGCGGTTGCCCCAGTCGACGCCAAGGAGGGCGGCGATATCCGCGGCGTGGCGCGCGATGAGCAGATACGCCAAAAGGCCGATCAGGCCGACGATCCCGACGCCCGCGCTGACCGCCGAGCGCGGACGGCGGCGGCTCGCAGGCGCCTGTTCCTGAAGGGCATTTGCGCTTGCGGGGATCGGGGTATGGGACATGTCGGTCACCCTCTTTCCCTACCCCGAAATGGTAAGCAAGCCGTCAATGTTAACAGGCGATTCGCGGGCCTGAATCCTCCCAAAATGGCGCCATTGGCGCCCTTTGACACCGTTCACCGCGAGTCATGTTCGACTCGGCGCGACTCGCCCCGCAATGATTCGTAAGGGGGTTCGCGCGCTGGTAAGGCGCCCTCCAAGCGGGGCGGAGGGCTCCACAGAACAACAAGATGGGGTCGCCACTTGTCTTCGAAATTAACGGGCCTGCGCCATTGGCGGCAGCGCGTCTCGGCGCTGTTTCAGGACCATGAAATCTTCATCCGCACGCACGGTCAAGTGCGTTTCCTTCGCGTCAGCGCGGTCTGGCAAAAGCGCGTCGCGCTCATCGCCGGCGCGGTGCTGCTTGCCTGGGCGGGCGTGACGCTCGCGATACTGGCGAACCAGATGCTGAGTTCGGGCGAGCGCGCCGAAGTCGCGGCGCAGAAGGCCGCGGCAACCGCCGCCGAAGCCCGCATCGCCAAATATCGCGACCGCGTTGCCGAAACCGCCGCCGACCTCGAAGAGCGGCAGGACCAGCTCGACGAATGGTCGGAGACGCACTTCGGCGTCGAACCCGCGGCGGTGACGCCCGAAGCCGGCACCGAAGCGAAGGCCGAGCCCGCGACGCTCGAAACCAGCGCGATCGACCCGAACCTGCCGCCCGAGGCGCAGGCGCTCGCCCGCATCGAAAAGCGTCAGGAACGGTTCGCGGCGCGCCTGCTGGCGGCGGTGAACGAGCGCGCGGCAAAGGCCGAGGTCGCGGTCGCAAAGCTCGGGCTCGATCCCAGGGCGCTCGTCCGCAACGCCGCGTCCGGCCGCGGCGGTCCCTTCATCCCCTATCGCGGCACGACCGGCAAGGCGAAGGCGTTCGGCGCCTCGTTCGCCGCGCTCGAGGGCGCGCTGTTCCGCATGGAAGTGCTCGAACGCACGCTCGTCGCGGTGCCCTCGGGCAAGCCGGCCGACGTGCTGATGCTCTCGTCGAGCTTCGGCTATCGCAGCGACCCCTTCACCGGCGCCGGCGCGATGCACGCCGGGCTCGATTTCCCCGGGCCGCTCGGCACCCCGATCCTCGCCGCCGCCCCCGGCCGCGTCGTCTTTGTCGGGCAGAAGTCGGGGTATGGCAATGTCGTCGAGGTCGATCACGGCCAGGGCATCCTGACCCGCTACGCGCACCTGTCGGGTTTCAACACCGCGGTGGGCGCGCAGGTCGCCGCAGGCCAGCAGATCGCCAAGATGGGCTCGACCGGCCGTTCGACCGGCAGCCACCTGCATTTCGAAGTTCGTTTGAACGGGGTCGCGGTCAACCCGCGCCGCTTCCTGGAGGCCAAAGCCGATGTTCTTGAAGTCAAAGACGACGCCCGACAGCGAGTCGGCGCCCTCGCTGCCAGCCGCACTGCCAGCTAAGATGGCGACCGGCGCGCGTCACACCACCTTTTCGGTCCTCGGATCGGACGTGGTCATCACCGGGAACGTCTCGGCCAGCGTCGACCTGCACGTCGACGGCAAGATCGACGGCGACCTGAAATGCGCCAACCTGGTGCAGGGCGAGGCGAGCGAGATCAAGGGCGCGGTGATCGCCGACACGGCGAAGATCGCGGGCCTGCTCGACGGGTCGATCGAGGCCAAGACGCTGATCGTCCATGCCACCGCGCGGATCACCGGCGACGTCACCTATGAAACGATCACGATCGAAAACGGCGGCAAGGTCGAGGGCAAGCTCTCGCACCGCCGCGCCGGCGCGGTGAAGTCGCCGCCGCCGCTCGAGGTGGTCGAGAACAAGTCGGTCGGCGCCTGATCCCGAGCCGCCCGGCCAGCGCCGGTCACAGGCCTTGCCGGGCTTTTTTGCGAAGGACGGCTTTGGGGTGGATTCCAGCCTTTCAATTCTCGTCATGCTGAACTTGTTTCAGCATCCATGGCCGGGCCTTGCATCCGGCGCGGCGCCGAAGGAAACGGCAGACCATGGACCCTGAAACAAGTTCAGGGTGACGATGAAAGAGACGATGCAGGATAGGCCACCTTCCGTCGCAACCGGCTATTCGATCCAGATCGGCGCCAGTGGCAGCCGACGCCCGGTTTCCGTCATTCCGTCTGAAAAGGTGACGGCGCCCCCCAAAGCGCGCTATCATTGTCGCGATGCGGGAAAAGGAACTGCGCTTCGCCCTGATTTGCTACGGCGGCATCAGCCTCGCCGTCTATATGCACGGCATTACCAAAGAGGTCTGGCGGCTCGCCGCGGCGTCGCGCGCCTTTCATGAGGGGCGGCCACAGCAGGGTTCGGGGCGCGTCTATGGCGAGTTGCTCACCGCGCTCGGCGAGCGCGGCGGGGTCAGGCTGCGGGTCATGGCCGACATCGTCGCGGGGGCGAGCGCGGGCGGGATCAACGGCATCTTCCTCGCGCGGGCGATCGCGACGGGCCAGTCGCTCGATCCGCTGACCGAGCTGTGGCTGAAGGATGCCGACGTCGATTATCTGCTCGACCCCGACGCGCGGCCGCTGTCGGCGGCGACCAAATTCTGGGCGGTGCCGATCGCGGGCTGGGCGATGAAGCGGCGCGGCAACGTGATCGACCGGACGGTTGGCGAGGGCGCGCAGGAGGAGGTGCGCGCCAAGCTGTCGCGCTTCGTGCGTGCGCGCTGGTTCGAACCGCCCTTCGGCGGCGAGACTTTCTCGAACCTGCTGCTCGATGCGTTCGATGCGATGGACAGCGGGCCGGTCGGGCCGTCGCTGGTGCCCACGGGCCAGCCGGTCGACCTGTTCGTCTCGGTCACCGATTTTGCGGGGCACAGCACCCCCCTGTCGTTGAACAGCCCGCCGCGCGTGACCGAGCAGGAGCACCGGCTGGTGATCCATTTCCGGCAGGATCCGAAAGCGCCCGAGGGGCTGGATGATGTCCCCGCGCTCGCCGCGGCGGCGCGGGCGACCGCGAGCTTTCCGGGCGCCTTTCCGCCCTTCACCTTGCGCGAGCTCGACCGCGTGCTGGACAAGCGCGGGATCGAATGGTCCGGCCGCGACGCCTTCATCCGCGCGCAACTTCCCGCAGGCGGCGAGGCCGATCCCGCCGACCGCGTGCTGATCGACGGATCGGTGCTTGCCAACGCACCCTTCCGCCCCGCGATCGCCGCGCTCAAGCAGCGGCCCGCGCGGCGCGAGATCGACCGGCGCTTTGTCTATATCGATCCCAAGCCCGACTACCGCTCGATCAGCTTCGGCAAGCCCGGCGAGGCAACGGCGGGGGAGGAGAAGAAGCTTCCGGGCTTCATGTCGACGATCCTCGGCGCGCTGTCCGAAATTCCGCGCGAACAGCCGATTCGCGACAATGTCGAGGCGATCGAGGGCATGTCACGGCGCATCCGGCGGATGCAGTATATCATCGACGCGATGAAGGTCGAGGTCGAGGAACAGGTCGCGGCGCTGTTCGGCACCACCTTCTTCCTCGACACGCCGACCCCCGCGCGGTTGCAGAAATGGCGCGCGAAGGCGCAGGATCAGGCCTCGGCGCGCGCAGGCTTCGCTTATGCGCCTTATGGCCACCTCAAACTGTCGGCGGTGGTCGAGGAACTGGTCGGCACGGTCGACCGGCTCGCGCCGCCCGAGGGCGACATCCACCAGCGCAATTGCCGCAACGCGATGTGGGACGAGGTGCGGGCGCGCGGGCTCGACCGGCTGTCGGGACGGCGCGGGCTGGGCGCAAGCGACGATGCGGTGGTGTTTTTCCGTACCCACGACCTTGGCTTTCGCATCCGCCGCTTGCGCTTTCTCGCGCGCGAGCTCGACCGCGTCGTCGAGGCGAAGCGCGAGGCGCGCGACCCGGCGTGCGATGCGATGCGCGACGCGATCTATGCGGCGCTGGGCCAATATGTCGAGCGCGAGGGCGATGACTGGCTGTCCGAGGTCGACGTGCCCGCCGACGCCGGTGCGGCGGCATGGATCGACGCGATCGGCGCGCGCCGCGACCTGATCGGCGCCGATGCCGAGGCCGATAATCTGGTCGCCGAAGGGCTCGCGCAGCTCCCCAAGGACGACCGGCGCAAGATGCTGCTCGCCTACCTCGGCTACCCCTTTTACGACATCGCGACCCTGCCGCTGTTGCAGGGCGAGGGGTTCGACGAGTTCGATCCGATCAAGGTCGATCGTATCTCGCCGTCGGACGCGACCGCCATCCGCACCGGCGGGGCGGGGGCGATGCTGAAGGGGATCGAGTTCAACAGCTTCGGCGCCTTTTTCAGCCGCGCATACCGCGAGAATGACTATCTGTGGGGGCGGCTCCACGGCGCCGACCGGCTGGTCGATATCGTCGCGAGCAGCGTGGCGGGCGCCTTGAGCGCGGAGGAACTGGCGGCGATCAAGCGCCGCGCCTTCCATGCGATCCTCGACGAGGAGGAAAGCCGGCTGCCGCAGGTGAAGGCGCTGATCGACGAGCTGCGGGTGGAAATCGGTTAGATGGGTTCGTCATCCCCGCGAAAGCGGGGTCGCAGAGCGCGCATCGGCCTACTCTGCCCCTGGGTTCCCGCTTTTGCGGGAATGACGATGTTTGGTATGTCGACGCGAGTGCCGGATCAATCCGTCAGATCGTCCCACATTTCCTTGATGCGCCCGAAGAAACCCTGGCTCGCGGGGCATTCCTCACCCGTCTCGGTCTCGCGGAACTCGCAGAGCAATTCCTTCTGCCGCGCGCTGAGCTTCGTCGGTGTCTCGACGTCGATCTGGACCACGAGGTCGCCCGTACCGCGGCCGTTGAGCACCGGCATGCCCGCGCCGCGCTGGCGGAGCTGCTTGCCCGACTGGATGCCCGCGGGAATGGCGATGTCGTGCTTCTTGCCGTCGAGCCCGGGGATGGTGATCGACCCGCCGAGCGCTGCGGTGGTGAAGCTGATCGGCGCGCGCGTGAACAGCGTCGTGCCCTCGCGCTCGAAGACCTTGTGCCGCGCCATGTGGAGGAAGATGTAGAGGTCGCCGGGCGCCGCGCCGCGCGCGCCGCTTTCGCCTTCACCCGACAGGCGGATACGCGTTCCCTCGTCGACCCCCGGCGGGATGGTGACGGTCAGCGTCTTGCGCCGGTCGACGCGGCCTTCGCCATGGCATGTATTGCAGGGGTCGGCGATGACCTCGCCCGCGCCCTGACAGGTCGGGCAGGTGCGTTCGACCATGAAGAAGCCCTGCTGTGCGCGGACCTTGCCATGGCCTGCGCAGGTCGAGCAGCGATTGGTCCGCGTGCCGGGCTTGGCGCCCGAGCCGTCGCATGCCTCGCAGCGCGCGGCGACGTCGACCTGAATCTCGCGCTCGCAGCCGGCGAAGGCGTCTTCGAGCTTGATCTCCATGTCGTAGCGCAGGTCGGCGCCGCGCGCGGGACCGCGCTGCTGGCGCCCGCCGCCACCAAAGGCCGAACCGAAGATCGATTCGAAAATATCGCCGATGTCGCCGAAATCGGAGGCATTGCCGCCGAAGCCGCCGCCGGGCCCGCCGTTCTGGAACGCCGCCTTGCCGAACCGGTCATAGGCGGCGCGCTTCTGCGGGTCCTTCAGACAGTCATAGGCTTCGTTGATCGCCTTGAACCGCGCTTCGCTGTCGCCGCACCCCGGATTCTTGTCGGGGTGATATTGCATCGCGAGCTTGCGGTACGCCGACTTCAGCGTCTTGTCGTCGGCGTTGCGCTCGACTTCGAGCAATTCGTAATAATCGATGTCGAGCGACATTCTCTGACCCCGTCATCCCCGCCGCGCCCAAGGGACGCCGCGGGGAGAGTTTCCTGCTTACTTCTTGTCGTCTTCGACTTCCGAGAATTCGGCATCGACGACATCTTCGTCGGCCTTCTGCTCGCCAGCGTCGGCGGCGGGCGATGCCGCGGCCTGCTGTTCCTTCTCGTAGATCGCCTGGCCCAGCTTCATCGCGACCTGCGCGAGCGCCTGCGCCTTTTCGGTCATCGCGGCGCTGTCGCCGCCTTCGACGGCCGTCTTGGCTTCGGCGATCGCCGCCTCGATCTCGCCCTTGAGGCCGGGGTCGACCTTGTCGGCGTGCTCTTCGAGCTGGCGTTCGGTCGTGTGGATCAGGCTTTCGGCGTTGTTCTTCGCCTCCGCCGCCTCACGGCGCTTCTTGTCCTCTTCGGCAAACTGCTCGGCGTCCTTGACCATCTGTTCGATGTCGGCGTCGCTGAGGCCGCCCGAGGCCTGGATCTTGATCTGCTGTTCCTTGCCGGTGCCCTTGTCCTTGGCGTGGACCGACACGATGCCGTTGGCGTCGATGTCGAAGGTCACCTCGATCTGCGGCACGCCGCGCGGCGCCGGCGGGATGCCGACGAGGTCGAACTGGCCGAGCATCTTGTTGTCGGCGGCCATTTCGCGTTCGCCCTGGAAGACGCGGATCGTCACTGCCGACTGGTTGTCGTCGGCGGTCGAGTAAACCTGCGACTTCTTGGTCGGGATGGTGGTGTTGCGGTCGATCATGCGCGTGAACACGCCGCCCAGCGTCTCGATGCCGAGCGACAGCGGGGTCACGTCGAGCAGCAGCACGTCCTTGACGTCGCCCTGCAGCACGCCCGCCTGGATCGCGGCGCCGATCGCGACGACTTCGTCGGGGTTCACGCCGGTGTGCGGTTCCTTGCCGAAGAAATCCTTCACGACGTCGCGGACGCGCGGCATGCGCGTCATGCCGCCGACGAGCACGACCTCGTCGATCTCGCTCGCCGAAACGCCGGCGTCCTTGATCGCCTTCTTGCAGGGTTCGAGCGTGCGCTTGATCAAATCCTCGACCAGCTTTTCCAGGTCGGCGCGGGTGATCGTTTTCACCAGGTGCTTCGGCCCGTTGGCGTCGGCGGTGATGAAAGGCAGGTTGACCTCGGTCGTCGCGGCCGACGACAGTTCGATCTTCGCCTTTTCGGCGGCTTCCTTCAGACGCTGCAGCGCGAGCTTGTCCGAACGCAGGTCGATGCCCTCGTCCTTCTTGAAGGTGTCGGCGAGATATTCGACGATCTTGCTGTCGAAATCCTCGCCGCCGAGGAAGGTATCGCCGTTGGTCGACTTCACCTCGAACACGCCGTCGCCCACCTCGAGAATCGAGATGTCGAAGGTGCCGCCGCCAAGGTCATAGACGGCGATCGTCTTGTTCTCGGTCTTGTCGAGGCCATAGGCGAGCGCGGCCGCGGTCGGCTCGTTGATGATGCGCAGCACTTCGAGGCCCGCGATCTTGCCGGCGTCCTTGGTCGCCTGACGCTGGGCGTCGTTGAAGTAAGCGGGAACGGTGATGACCGCCTGCTCGACCTTTTCGCCGAGATAGGCCTCGGCGGTTTCCTTCATCTTCTGGAGGATATAGGCGCTGATCTGCGACGGCGAATAATCCTCGCCGCCCGCCTTGACCCATGCGTCGCCGTTGGTGCCCTTGACGATCGTATAGGGGACGAGTTCCATGTCCTTCTTGGTCATGGGGTCGTCGAAGCGGCGGCCGATGAGGCGCTTCACCGCAAAAATCGTGTTCTCGGGGTTGGTGACGGCCTGGCGCTTTGCCGGCTGGCCGATGAGGCGCTCTCCATCCTTTGCGAAGGCGACGATCGACGGCGTCGTGCGCGTGCCTTCGACATTTTCGATAACCTTGGGCTTCCCGCCTTCCATCACCGCGACGCAGCTGTTCGTGGTGCCGAGGTCGATCCCGATCACTTTGGCCATATTATCAACGTCCTTGTTGCTTCTTGGGCGCCCTCAAAAGGCACGCCTCACATGGAAATGTTGTGGGCGATATAGGTGCGCTTTAGCTTGGCACAAGGGCTTTGACGGCTTATCTGGACGATGAAAATTGACGCATTTCGGGAGTCCCAGAACGATGAAGCCCTTCGTACGCCGCGCTTTGATCGGTGCAGCCCTTGGCGCCGCCGCGCTCACGCTGACCGGGTGCAAGGAGAATCTGGGCGCCGGACCGCAGCTCAATGTGGTTGGCGGCTATATCCAGCTGGGCGCGACGCCCGACCGACCGGCGGTTGGGTATTTCACCGTCACCGGCGGGCCGCGCGATGTAAAACTGATGGCGGTGACCGCCGACCTCGCGCAGCGCGTCGAAATGCACGAGAGCGTCAAGGAAAATGGCGTGGTGACGATGAAGCCGCTGATGAGCGCCGATGTGCCCGCCGAAGGCAAGCTGCAGTTCAAGCCCGGCGGCAAGCATCTGATGATCTGGAACATCAACCCCGCCGCGGTGCGCGCGGGCAAGCTGCCGATGGCATTCGTGTTCACCAACAACAATAACGAACGCATCCTCTTCGACCTGCCGATCAAGCAGGCGTCGGCGGCCGGGGGCGATGAGGGGATGGCGATGGACCATGGCAGCATGGATCATGATATGAAAGATGGCGGCGCGATTGGGGCTGAGGAGCCGGCTGCGGACGCGGCGAAGAAATAAGCGCGGGTGGCGCGGCCGTCGCGACCCCTCACGACCGGTGAAATCGCGCTCGCCCGGACGGTTTTCGGCGATGCGATCGATTATGCGCGCGTGCGCGTGCGCCGCTATAAATGGATATTCTTCCAGCCGCGCCGCATCGTGATGGCGCCGATGGGCGATTTGCATTTCCACCCCAAGGGCAGCGTATATTGCGACGATTTCTCCTGCCCGGCGGGCGGGCGCGACGCGGAATTGCAGGCCAAAGGGCTATTTCTCCACGAAATGACGCATGTCTGGCAGGCGCAGCGGCGCGGGCGCTGGTATCTGGTGCTGATGCGGCATCCGTTCGCGACCTATGATTACAGCCTCAAACCCGGCTGGCCGCTCGAACGTTACGGGCTGGAGCAGCAGGCCGAGATCGTCCGGCACTACTGGCTTCTGACGCAGGGCCGGCTTGTCGGTGGCGCGCCCGACGCCCAATCCTATCGCGCGATCCTGCCGGCCGAGTGGGGAGCGGGAGCGTGAGCGATTTCGAGTTCGTCTTCGCGCTCTACAGCCTGCTTCTCGGCCTCTCGATGGTCGAGCTGCTCGGCGGGCTCGGGCGCGCGCTCGAGGCGCGGTTCACGGCGGAGGCCGAGAAGGAGCGGTTCGCGATCGGCTGGCTGACGCCGCTCCTGGCGGTGTTCGTGATGCTCGACTTGCTGTCGTTCTGGGCCTCGGCATGGCGCGTGAAGGCGGATGTCGTCGTGTCGTCGACCGCGCTGATGGCGGTGGTGGCTTTCGCCGGCCTCTATTTTCTCGCGGCGCGACTCGTTTTTCCCTCGCATCCCGAGGGGTTTGCCAATCTGGACACCCATTATTTCCGCGTGCGCCGACTGGTGTTCGGCCTGCTGCTTGTGCTGCTGGGCGCGCAACTCGCCTATTTCCTCAATCATCCCGACCTGTCGCGGCTACTGTTTCGGCCGTTTCCGCTCGGGATGACGCTGCTCTTCGTCGCGCTCGTCGTGGCGGCGATGGGGGTGAAAGGGCGGCGCGCGAGTATCGCGATCCTGTCGCTGCTGATCGCGCGCTATATTGTTGCCAATCTGATCGTTTAGGCCAATCTGATCATGGGAGAGGTGCATATGCCCGAAGTTCTCGATCGCTTCCGTTCCTCGACCTGGGGCTGGCTGCGCGGCACCCTCGTCGGCTGGCTGACCCTGCTGCTCTGCCTCGTCGGGGTCGGCTTCCTGATCATCCTGGTCCAGTGGATCCGCAATCTCGACGTCACCTATGAGCTGACCGAGGACCGGCTGATCCTGCGCAAGGGGATTTTCGTCAAAAGCGTCGACGAGATCGAACTCTATCGGGTGAAGGACGTGCGCATGGATTTCACGCTGATCAATCAATGGGCGGGAATCGGGACGATCAGCATCGATTCGTCCGACGAGACGACACGCGAGGGCGCACTTGTGATGCCGCATATCGACCGCGCGGCCGAACGGCGCGAGGAACTGCGCCGGCTCGTCGATGCCGCGCGGCAGAAGCGTCGCGTGCGCGAACTCGACGTCGCGAGCGATCTCCTCTGAGGGGATTTTAGCGCTAGCCAGAAGGGCGGCGTTCGATCTATGTTCCGCGCATGGATGTCACCGCGCTCGTCATCGCCCTTGCCGCTATCTGTCTCGGCGGTCTGATCGGCTGGCTGCTCGCCGGGCGGCAGGCGGGGGCGCTCAAGGCCGAGCGCGATGGATTGTCCGAGCGATTCAAGGCGGCGGTGACCGATCTGGCGGCCGAGGCCGAGGCGCGCAAGGCGGCGGACCTCAAACTCGCGTCGCTGCTTGCCGAACAGCGCGCCCGCGACGAGGCGCACGAGGCGCAGATCGCCCAGCTTCGCGACGCGCAGACGGCGCTCACCGCGCAGTTCCGCGAAGTCGGGCAGGCGATGCTCGGTGAAGCGCAAAAGGCGTTCCTCGAGCGCGCCGAGCAGCGCTTCAAGCAGAGCGAGGAGACGGCGGGGCAGAACCTCAAGGCTTTGCTGTCGCCCGTCCACGAGCGGCTGCAGAAATATGAGGAAGCCGTCGGCAAGGTCGAGGCCGAGCGCCAGAATGCATTCGGGCTGCTGCACGGCCAGATCGCGGCGATGCGCGAAGGCACCGAGCGCGTGTCGAGCGAGGCGGCGAAGCTCGTCAACGCGCTTCGCAACGCCCCCAAGGCGCGCGGGCGCTGGGGCGAGCAGCAACTGCGCAACGTCCTCGAAAGCTGTGGGCTTTCAGAACATGCCGATTTCCAGACCGAGGTCAGCGTTGCCGACGGCGACGGCGGGCGGCTGCGCCCCGACGTCGTCGTGAAGGTGCCCGGCGGGCAGAGCCTCGTCATCGACGCCAAGGTGTCGCTCAACGCCTATCAGGATGCGTTCGGCGCGGTCGACGAGAGCGAGAAGGTGGTGCATCTCGCCGCGCACGCCGCGGCGATGAAGGCGCATGTCAACACGCTCGGCGCCAAGTCCTACTGGAACCAGTTCGACGACACCCCCGACTTCGTCGTGATGTTCGTCCCCGGCGAGCATTTTCTTGCCGCCGCGCTCGATCAGGATCACGAGCTCTGGGACTATGCGTTCGAGCGCAAGGTGCTGCTCGCGACCCCGACCAACCTGATCGCGATCGCGCGCACCGTCGCGGCGGTGTGGCGGCAGGAAAAGCTCGCGGGACAGGCGCGCGAGATCGCGGCGCTGGGCAAGGAACTCTATGCGCGCATGTCGGTGATGGGATCGCATATCGCGCGCGTCGGCAAGAACCTCGATCAGGCGACCGGCGCGTACAACGCCTTCGTCGGCAGCTTTGAATCCCAGGTGCTGACGCAGGCGAAGCGTTTCGAGGCGCTCGATGTCGAGACCGGCGACAGGGAAATCGCCTCGCTTCCCGTCGCCGAACAGACCGCGCGTCCGCTGGCGAAGCTAGCCAGCGCTCCCGCCGCAGTGAACGACGCGAGCCAGTAGCACCGTCGCCCCGCCTGTGCGCGGGCGATGCTCAGATCGCGCGCTTCAATACTGCCGTCTGCCCATCGGCTCCGGTGATTTCCAGCGTGCCGTCGCTCGGGAAGCTCAGGGTAACCGGGCCGCGCATCAGGGCGAAGAAGGCGCTTTCCTGCATCATTCCCGTACCGGGACACGCCATTTTCGTCGCCATCAGCGGCCCTGCGGTCAGTGTGCGGCCTTCGACCTTGTAGCTGCCGGAAAAGCGGTTGCATCCCGCGCTGCCGCTGAGCCGCTCGCCGTCGAATTGCAGCGAGGTCGGGCGGTCGCCCGCTACCGGCGCGCCGCCGATCGACACGAAGGTCCAGCGCGTCCCCGCCAGTTCGCCGGGCGGCAGGACTCCGCCGCCGCAACCCTTCACCGTCTTGCCGTCGGCGGTGACCGTCACCGTGTCGCGATAGCGGCGGTCGCTCATCCCGTCGCTGCATGTCGCGTGCGTGACGTCGACCGTCAGTCGGTCGGTGACATAGCGCTCGCCATTGAAACTCGGGCGCGCACCGGGGTTGGCGACGGCGATCTTCGTCTCGCCATAGTCGCCGTTGTAACCAAGCCGTTCGGGGGTGATCTCCAGCGTCCAGCCGGGCTCGGTGCCGAGCGCGAAATAGGCGGCGGGCTTCGGACCCTGCGGCGGTTCGGCGGCGGGGACGCAGCCAGTGAGGGCGGACAGAGCGAGCAGCGGCAACATACGCATCGTGGGGGCGGCCTTTCCATTCTCGTCACCCTGAAGTTGGTTCAGGGTCCATGGCGCGACCATTTCCTTGGCGTGACGCTGAACGGGGGCGCCGGTCATGGATGCTGAAACACGTTCGGCATGACGAATATGCACTAAATCGGCGCGCGTGTCTCGACGATGAACCGGCGCTAACGCGTCCGCCGCTGGTTCAGCACCTCATAGGCCATGACCGCGGCCGCCACCGCGGCGTTCAGGCTGTCGGCCTTGCCCATCATCGGCATCTTCACGCGCACGTCGGCGGCCGCGGCATAGTCCTCGGGCATCCCCTGCGATTCATTGCCGATGAGGATGAAGGTCGGGGCCGCATAGCGCACCGCCTGATAATCCTGCGTATCGTCGCCGAGCCAGGTCGCCACCAGCTGGCCGGGACCGCTGCGCAGCCAGGGCAGGAATTCCTCCCAGCGTGCCTGCACAAGGCGCTGGGTGAAAATCGCCCCCATGCTCGCGCGGACCGCCTCGACCGCATAGGGATCGGTCGACTCGTCGAGCAGGATCAGCCCGCCCGCGCCGACCGCATCGCCGGTGCGCAGCATCGTGCCGAGATTGCCCGGATCGCGCAGCCGCTCGGCGACGAGCCAGATCGGCGCAGCGGTGCGGTCGAGGTCGGTCAGCGCGGTTTTCGGTTCGGCATAGATGCCGACGATCGTCTGCGCATTGTCCTTCCCCGACAGTTTGGAGAGGATGGCGGGCGTCGTGTCGATCACCTCGCCGCCGTTCGCGAGCGTCGCCTCGACCAGCGCCCGTGCGAGCGGATGCGCGGCGCCTTCCTCGGCGAGGAACAGCCATTGCGGCAGCACGCCTGCCTCGCGTGCCTCGGTCGCGATGCGCAGCCCCTCGGCCAGGAACAGCCCCTCGGCGCGCCGGTGCCGCTTTTCGCGCAGCAGGCGCATCCGCTTGACCAGCGGGTTGGAAAGGCTTTCGATGCGGCTGCGGCGACCGGTCGCCATGGGATCAATCCTCGCCGAAGCTGTCCTTGACCAGCCCGACGAGCTTCAGCAGCGCGGCATCGGCGCCGTCGCCGCGGGTGTGGATCGTGATGCTGTCGCCCTTCGCGGCGCCAAGCATCATCAGCCCCAT
Organism: Sphingopyxis sp. Geo25; assembly: GCF_949769135.1. Taxonomy (NCBI): domain Bacteria; kingdom Pseudomonadati; phylum Pseudomonadota; class Alphaproteobacteria; order Sphingomonadales; family Sphingopyxidaceae; genus Sphingopyxis; species Sphingopyxis sp. Geo25. Next base: position 327,845 of record NZ_CATKOZ010000002.1, read on the forward strand.
GATCGAGGTGCCGTTGACGCGCGACCCGCCCTTTTCGACCTCGACCGACACGGTGTCGGGCAGGCGGCTGACGAAGGTCACGAACTTTGCGCTCGCGCGTGCATGGAGTCCCCGCTGGTTGGTGATCTCGACCGTTTCGCTGGCTTCGCTCATGGCCCCACTCCCAACATCTCCGATGCGACGGAGATATATTTCTGGCCCGCTTCTCTCGCTGCGGTCACCGCGGCGCGCAGGTCCATCGTCTTGCGCGCGCTTTCGAGCCGGATCAGCATCGGCAGGTTGACGCCCGCGATCACCTCGGTTCGGCCGCTTTCGAGCAGGCTGATCGCGAGGTTCGACGGCGTGCCGCCGAACAGGTCGGTCAGCATGATCACCCCGCGCCCCTCATCGACGTTGCGAATCGCGTCGGCGATTTCCTTGCGGCGCATCTCCATATTGTCGTTGGGGCCGATGCAGACGGTGGCGATCGCGCGCTGCGGGCCGACGACATGCTCCATCGCGGTCACCATTTCCTCGGCCAGCCGGCCGTGGGTCACGAGGACCATCCCGAGGAGCGGCAGTGCTTTGTCGGTGGGCATGGAATGCGAGACCCTTATCTGTTGCCGACGGCCGCGGGAGCTGCGGGCGGGGGCTTGCCCTCAAGCCCATCTTGCGGCGCCGAGTCAAGATTGCGGTGGGTCAGCACTGGCTCATAACCGGACTCGCGTAGCGTTTGGGCAACACGCGATGCGACATGGACCGACCGGTGGCGTCCGCCGGTGCAGCCGAAGGCGATGGTGACATAGCTTTTGCCCTCGGCGCGGTAGCGCGGCAGCAGGGTCAGGATCAGCCTTTCGATCTGCGCGACGCTGTCCGCATAGGCAGGATCGGCCATCACATAGGCCGCGACATCGGCGTCGAGCCCGGTGCCGGGCTTGAGCTTCGGATCCCAGTGCGGGTTGCGCAGATAGCGCATGTCGAACACCAGGTCGGCGTTGCGCGGCAGGCCGCGCGCGAAACCGAAGCTCAGCACATTGAGGACCGGCGCGCCCTCTTCGGTGTCGCCGAACCGCTGGCGGACCTCCTGTTGCAGGTCGTTGCTGCTGTAGTTGGTGGTGTCGACGACATGCTCGGCCCAGCGGCGGAGCGGCTCCATCATCTCGCGTTCGCGCGCGATGCCGTCGGCGGCGGGGCGATCCTCGGCCATCGGATGGCGGCGACGCGTTTCGGAGAAACGGCGTTCCAGCTCGGCGCCGGCGCAGTCGAGGAACAAGGTCTGGACATCGCGGCCGCCGCTCTCGCGCAATTCCTTGATCTGCTTGACGAGCAGCGCGGGCCGAAAGCCGCGGCTGCGGCTGTCGATCCCGACCGCGATAGGCCGATGCGCCTCGCTGCGTTTTACCGGTGCCTCGATCAGCGCATCGAGCAGCGCGAGCGGCAGATTGTCGACTACCTCCCAGCCCAGATCTTCGAGCACCTTGAGCGCGGTCGACTTGCCCGCGCCCGAGAGTCCCGTGACGAGGAGCAGGCGCGGCTCTGCGGCGGCGGCGGTCATCGCTCGGGAGCCAGCCGTTCCAGCGCGAGCAGGATCTTGATCGGGGCGGAGGCTTCGAAGGCCGAGAGCAGCAGCGCGGGAAGCGGATGGCCCGCGACCATCTCGACCTGACCCACCGCGGGCATGCGGTCGTAGCGGTCGCTCAGCCGCACCGCGAGCGCGAGCGGCACCGGCGCGGTCCACGGCTTTTCGACGATGCCGATCCCGCGTACCTCGAGCTTGCCGGCAAGCGCTTCGGGCGGGCGGCACCACAGCCGCTCGCGGTCGTACCAGATATCGCAGCGGTCGTCGGCGACCAGCCGCGCTCCCTTGTCGATCAGCCGCAGCGCGAGGTCGGACTTGCCCTGTCCCGAATTGCCGAGGATCAGCACCCCACCACTGCCCGCCGCGACGCAGCTGGCGTGGATATTCTGGATCTCGGGCTTGGTCCGGCTCGGGAACATCACCGGGGCTTAACGGCGATGTTACGCCGCTGCAAGGAAGATGGGGCGGCGAGCGTTAACCCTGCTCTTCCGATCGTTCGCGCGCGGGCAGGGTGATCAGCAGGCTCGCGCCGCGCTTGCCGTCGTCGCGGTCGCGCGCGGAAATTGTTCCCTGATGCCCCTCAATGATCGTCCGGGCAATCGCCAGCCCCAGTCCGCTATGCTTGCCGAATGCTTCGTCGCGCGGCCTTTCGCTGTGAAATCGGCGAAAGATGGCCTCGCGCTGGTCGGGGTCGATGCCCGGGCCGTCGTCGTCGACGCGAATATGCACCTCGTCGCCGAGCCTCGTCGCGGCGATACAGACGAGGCCCGCATCGGGGGAGAAGCTGATCGCATTGTCGATGACATTGTCGATCGCACGTTCGAGGCGATGGCCGTCGCCCATCACCGTCGTCGTGCCCTTGCGCGGGCGGGCGAAGGCAATGCGGGGGTTCGGCGCGTTCCGCGCGCGCGCGGCGCGGCCCGCGAGCATCGATTCGATCATCAATCCGATGTCGATCGGCTCGAACAGGGTGCGCGAGAGCTGCGCGTCGATGCGGCTCGCATCGCTGATGTCGGTAACGAGCCGGTCGAGGCGGCGGACATCCTCGTCGGCGATGGCGAGCAGTTGCTCGCGCTGCGCGTCGGTCGTGACGCGTCCCAGTCCCTCGATCGCCGAGCGGACCGACGCGATCGGATTCTTGAGCTCGTGCGTCACGTCGGCCGCGAAATGCTCGCCCGCGTCGATGCGTTCGCGCAGCGCCTGCGTCATGTCCGACAACGCGCGCGCGAGCGTGCCGATCTCGTCGCGCCGGCTCGGCAGGCGCGGGACGACGACCTCGCGCGCGCGGCCCAGCCGGACGCGTACGGCGGCGCGCGCAAGCCGGCGCAAGGGGCGGACGATCGTGCGCGCGAGGAACAGCGAAAGAAGGACCGAGGTGATCAGCACCATCGAGACGACGATCGCGAGCCGCAGGCGCTCGGCGCGGACGGTGCGGGTGATGTCGCGCGCGTTGAGCGTCATCATCATCACCTCGGGTGTTTCGAGGTCGACGACGCGCGCCGCGCTGAGCAGCGGGGTGCGTTCGGGGGCGTAGCGGAAACGGCTGCTCGCCTTGCCGGTGCGGAAGGCTTCGACGACCTCGGGCCAGGCCCCGCCCACATCGATTCGCGGCTCCTCGAAATCGGGATAGGTCGGCGCGCCGACGATCCAGTCGATGCCGCGGTCCATCGCCCGCGCGGCATCGCGCTTCCATGGCTGCAGATCGGGGTCGCGGAGCGTGTAGGTCGGCGGACCGGTCGTGAAACTGTCCGACAGCTTGGCGCCGCCGGGCGCATAGAAGCGCAGCCGCGATTCGGTCGCGCGGGTGAAGCTGTCGATCAGACGCTGGCGCTGGTCGGGGCGGGCCGCCTCGAGCGCCTCGTCGAGCTGCGCGAGCTGGTCGGCCATCACGTCCATGCGGGTGTCGACGAGGCGGGTGCGATAGGTGTCGAGGTAGAAGAAGCCGCCGCCGAACAGGATGATCGCAAGGATGTTGACCGCAAGGATGCGCGTCGTCAGCGACCAGCGCGCCGACCAGACGAGCGGTGCCTCTTCCTGCTCGGCAAGGCTGCCCTCGGGTCGCTTGCTGTCAGCCGTCATCGGAAAAGCGGTAGCCCGCCCCGTACAGGGTCGCGATCGCGTCGAATTCGGGGTCGACCTCGCGGAATTTCCGGCGCAGCCGCTTGATGTGGCTGTCGATCGTCCGGTCGTCGATATAGACATCGTCCTGATAGGCCGCGTCCATCAGCTGGTTGCGGCTGCGCACGATGCCGGGGCGCGACGCCAGCGTTTCCAGAATCAGGAATTCGGTGACGGTCAGGGTGACGTCCTTGCCGTCCCAGCTCACCTTGTGGCGCGCGGGGTCCATCGTCAGCCGGCCGCGGCTGATCGGATCGGCGACGGGTTCTTCATCCTCGCTCGGCGACGCGCGGTTGAGCTCGACGCGGCGCAGGATCGCCCGGATGCGCGCGATCACCAGCCGCTGCGAGAAGGGCTTGGCGATATAGTCGTCGGCGCCCATCGCGAGACCCAGCGCTTCGTCGATCTCGTCGTCCTTGCTGGTCAGGAAGATCACCGGAAGCTGGCTTTTCTCGCGGAGGCGCCGCAGCAGTTCGAGGCCGTCCATGCGCGGCATCTTGACGTCGAACACGGCAAGATCGGGCGGATTGTCGATCAGCGGCTTCAGCGCCGCCTCGCCGTCCGAATAGACGCGCACGACAAAGCCTTCGGCCTGCAGCGCGATCGACAGGGATTGCAGGATATTGCGGTCGTCGTCGACCAGCGCGATGGTTGCCGTCATGCTCTTTCCATTGGGCGGACCAACGAGCGATTAGCCGATAAGGGGCCGAGCGACAACCGGGCCCGACCGGCCGGTTATTTACCCTTTAATCTTTTGACCTCGGCCCTCATCCTCGCTAACGCGGCCGGGATTTCGGAATCGACGTATCCGTCGGCACCCCATGGTCATGCGGGCCCAACGCTTTCGCATGGCATGCCCTGCATACCTATGCATAAGGTGCGGTCGGGACAGAGGAGAGGCGAGAAAAATGACGAAGCTTGCGATCGGCACCGACACCGTCGACACAAAGGCCGACGTAGCCGAAAACCTTGGCACCTCGGCGTTGATCGAGGAAGCAATCCGGGGCGGCGAGGGCCTGCTCGCCAAGGATGGGCCGCTGGTCGTTCAGACCGGCAAGCACACCGGGCGCAGCGCCAAGGACAAGTTCATCGTCCAGGACGACGAGACACGGGGCACCATCTGGTGGGGCAAGACCAACGTCCCGATGACCCCAGAGCATTTTGCGGCGCTGAAGGCCGACTTCTTTGCGCACCTTGCCGATCGCCCGCGGCTTTATCGTCAGCAGCTGTTCGGCGGTTCGCAGCCCGAGCATCGCGTCGGCGTGCAGGTCATCACCGAATTCGCCTGGCACAGCCAGTTCATCCGCACCCTGCTCTGCCGCCCGACCGCGGCGGAGCTCGCGGCGTTCGCGGCCGAATATACGATCATCGACCTGCCGAGCTTCCGCGCCGACCCCGCCAAGCACGGCACGCGGACCGAAACGGTGATCGCGGTGAACTTCACCGAAAAGCTGATCCTGATCGGCGGCACGCAGTATGCCGGCGAGATGAAGAAGTCGGTGTTCGGCATCCTCAACTACCTGCTCCCCGTAAAGGGCGTGATGCCGATGCACTGCTCGGCGAACATCGGTCCGAATGGCGACACGGCGGTCTTCTTCGGCCTCAGCGGCACCGGCAAGACGACCTTGTCGGCCGACGCGTCGCGCACGCTGATCGGCGACGACGAGCATGGCTGGTCGGACACCGCCGTCTTCAATTTCGAGGGCGGCTGCTACGCCAAGATGATCCGCCTCTCGCCGGAGGCCGAGCCCGAGATTTTTGCGACGACCAAGCGCTTCGGCACGGTGCTCGAAAATGTCGTGATGGACCCCGAGACGCGCGAACTCGACTTCGACGACGCAACGCTCGCGGAGAACAGCCGCGGCTCGTACCCTATCGACTTCATTCCGAACACGTCGGAAAAGAATATGGGTCCGGTACCGAAGACGGTGATCATGCTGACCGCCGACGCCTATGGCGTGCTGCCCCCGATCGCGAAGCTGACCCCCGATCAGGCGATGTACCACTTCCTTTCGGGCTACACCGCGCGCGTCGCGGGCACCGAAATCGGCGTGACCGAGCCCGAGGCGACCTTCTCGACCTGCTTCGGCGCGCCGTTCATGCCGCGCCACCCGTCGGTCTATGGCAATCTCCTCAAGGAGCGCATCGCCAAGGGCGGCGTCCAGTGTTGGCTTGTCAACACCGGCTGGACTGGCGGCATGGCGACGATGGACGGCATCAAGCGCATGCCGATCAAGGCGACCCGCGCGCTGCTCAACGCCGCGCTTGACGGCAGCCTGAACGACGCCGAATTCCGCAAGGATCCGAATTTCGGCTTCCTGGTTCCCGTCGCGGTGCCGGGCGTCGATACGGCGCTGCTCGACCCGCGCGAAGCATGGGCCGACAAGCAAGCCTATGACCGGACGGCGCAAACGCTGGTCGGGCAATTCATCGACAATTTCGCGCAATTTGCGGACCATGTCGACGAAGGCGTCCGCCAGGCGGCACCGCAGGCGGCCGTCGCAGCATAATCGACCCGGATCTCTTCCGGGTGCTCATTCACCCGGAAGGACCGGAAAGATGACTACCGACTATTCAGCCCGCCTGTTTGCCGGCGACGATGAGATCCGCGCGATCGGCACCGGCCTGCTCGCACGCACTTTGCCGCGCGAGGCGTGGACACACGAAGCGCATCTCGGGGCCTGCCTTTGGCTGCTTTCCGAGCGCCCGGACATCGACGTCGATGCCGAGATTGCGAACATCATCCGCGGCTTCAACGAGAGCGTCGGCGGCGTGAACGACGACCACAACGGTTATCACGACAGCATCACCCGCGCCTATGTCGCGGGCGTCCGGCTCTTCCTGTCGGAGACCGCCGCAACGGGCCTTGCCGAGCGTGTCAACGCGATGCTGCTCTCCGACGTCGGTCGCCGCGACTGGCCGCTGCGCTTCTACAGCCGCGAACGGCTCTTCTCGGTCCCGGCGCGGCGTGGGTACGTCGAGCCCGACCTCGCGCCGCTTCCGCAGGTCTAGCCCGTCGCGCCTGCGATATATTCGTCGACATTCTTGGCGAGCACGTCGAGCGGCACGTTGCCGCCCTTGACCACGGTGTCGTCGAAATCGCGGAGGTCATATTTCGTCCCCAGCGCGGCCTGCGCCCGGCCGCGCTGTCGGACGATCTCGCTGTGGCCGACCTTGTAACCGCACGCTTGCCCGACCCAGCTGCAATAGCGGTCGACCTCGCTCGAAACCTCGAGCGGGTTCGAGCCATTTTCCTTGACGAAGAAGTCGACCCCCTGCTCGCGCGTCCAACGCTTCGCATGAATGCCGGTGTCGACGACGAGGCGGCAGGCGCGGAAGGCCAGCGACTGGAGATAGCCCAAACGCCCGACCTCGAAATCATCATAGAGGCCCAGTTCGTCCGCCAGCTGTTCGGCGTAGAGCGCCCAGCCCTCGCTATAGGCGTTGAACGCGAGCATCGTGCGGATAAGCGGCATCGAGTGGGCATATTCGCCCTGCCACGCATGGCCGGGAATCGCCTCGTGCATCGTCAGGTCGGGCAGCGAATATTTACTGTGCAGCTCGGTCGTGCGCAGGTTGATCCAGAAGCGCCCCGGAATGCTGCCGTCGATCGACCCCGCGCCGCCATAGGCCGCGGGCGCGCCGGGTTCCTCGGCGAGCGGCAGCCGCTTCACCTCGACATTGCCCTTCACCAGCGTGCGGAAGGCGCGCGGCAGCTGGGCGCGGATCTTGCCGAGCCAGGTCTGGATATAGGCGACGATCTCGGCGCGGCCTTGATCATTGTCGGGGAATTTGAAGCGCGGGTCCTTCGCCAGCTCGTTCATCCGGTCGCCGACCGAGCCCTTGGTATAGCCGAGCTTTTTGAGGATCGGGTCCATCTGGCCGTGCAATTCGGCAAGCTGTTCGCGGCCCATCGCATGGACCTCATCGGGCGTCATGCGCGTCGTTGTCGAGGCGCGGAGCGCCCAGGAATAGAATTCGTCGCCATGCGGACGCGCCCACATGCCGGCGTCCATCGTCGCCTTTGGCCGCTGCGCCTTCAACTCGGCGAGCTGGCGTTCGAGCGCCGCCGCGACCGGCCCCTGCACGATCTTCGACGACCGCGCCGCCCATTCGCCCGCGATCTTCGCCGCGGCGGTGCGGGTGACGAGGCTCTCGACCATCCCGCCGCCCGCCTTCGCGTCGGCGAGCGTCGCCTCGAGCTGCTTCACCGCCTTGTCGATCAGAAAGGCGGGGGCGATGAGGCCCTGGCCGCCCGCGGCTTTGAGGCGTTCGGTCTCGCCGTCGAGCACGCCCGGAAAGGCATTGAGGCGGGCGAGATAGGCTTCGGCGTCGGCGGCGCTCTTCACCGGATGGTCGCTGTCGAGGAACTTCGGAATGTCGAGATAGGCGCCGACATTCTGGATCACGACATAGGGCGTGTTGCGCCAGCCGCCGACCGCGACATCGCCATAGGGCTGGGCAAAGCCGTCGATCGCCACGCTGTAGGCACTGTCGACGACCGCGAGGCTGGTGCGCGTCGCATGGTCGAGACCGTCGGTCCTGAAAGCACGGATGCGCGCGACGTCGGCCTTCAGCGTGTCGGCAATGGCCTTTTGCCCCGCGGCCGACCGGTCGCCGAGCTGGCCGCGCATTGCTGCGCGCGCACCGGTGTCGATGCCGAGCCCGGTGGCGCCCTCGGGCGAGAGGGCGAGGAGATTGTCGGCGATCGAATCGAGCAGCGCCGTGGCAGGCGACTTCGCGCGTGCCGCGGTCGCGACGGTTTCGGCGGCCGCCCGCCCCGCAATGGCAATACCCGCGGCGCTGGCGCCGAGCGCGGCGAGCGTCTGGCGACGGCTGAAGGAGGTGGAAAGCAGGTCGGACACGGAAGGCTCCCTCGGGCGATTTTGTTTCTGTTGAAACCTGTCTAGGCGGCGAAGCGCATGGGTCAATGAAAAGGGGCCGGGAAAGCGTCTGCCTTCCCGACCCCCGTCGAAATTTATGGACCGTCCGTCAGTCGGTCAGGTCGGCGGGTACCTTTCCGCCGTTCGCGGCGAGTTCGCGCATCACCGCCTTGTGCAGCCAGATGTTCATTTCGGCGCTGCCGTCGAGCGCGCCGGTGTAGCCGAGTTCGGTCGCCAGCTCCTTGCGGTTGTCGAAGCTCGAATCGATGCCGAGCAGCTTCATCAGGTCGACGATCGAGGTGCGCCAGTTGAGCGGCTGGCCCGCTTTCGCCGCTTCGGCGCTCAGAATCGCCTCGACATCGACCTCGCTGATCGCGGCGGGGGTTTCGGCCGCGGCGGCCATCGCGCTCGTCGCGGCGCCGACCGCGGCGCCGATCGCGCTCGCCGATGCCGACGGGGCGGCGGGTTCTGCGGCCTCGGCCTTCTTGCCGAAGATCGCGTCCTTGATCTTGCCGAAAATGCTCATCTTTTCACTCCCACTAAGATGCGCGGCCATCCCGACCGGGGCGAGTCGCGGGGCCACAGGATGGACCTATGCATTTGTAAATGACAGCGAAATGAACGACTCCTCCTGGCTCCCCGACGGGGCTATGCTGGCGCCTATCGGCATGGCTGGATCGCGTGCCGAAGTGGGAGACTTGGCATGAATCTGGCCGACATATTGGCGCAAGCCGGTGGTATCGAATCGATGGCGAAGGAGTTGGGCGTTCCGCCCGGCGTGGCGCAGCAGGGCGCCGAAGCGCTGCTTCCCGCGATCCTCGGCGGCTTCAAGAAGCAGGCGCAGGGCGGCGGCGGGATCGAAGGCCTCGGCGGTTTGCTCAGCCAGCTCGGCGGCGGCGGGCTGCTCGATTCGGTGCTTGGCTCGCAGCCGACCCCGGTTGAGCAGGGTAACGACGTGCTCGGACAGATTTTCGGGTCGAAGGATGTCAGCCGGTCGGTCGCCGACCATGCGGCCGGACAGACGGGGATCAGCGCCGGCCTGCTCAAGCAGATGCTGCCGATCCTCGCGATGATGGTCGCGGGCTATATGGCGAAGCAGGGCGGGCAGGGGCAGCAGGGCGGCGGCGGTCTCGGCGATCTGATCGGCGGCGCGCTCGGCGGTGGCGGCTCGTCGGGCGGCCTCGGCGGAATGCTCGGCAGCGTGCTTGGCGGCGGTGGCGCGTCAGGCGGCGGGCTGGGCGGCCTTGGCAAGATGCTCGACATGGACGGCGACGGCAATCCGCTCGACGACATCATCGGCATGGCGGGGAAATTGCGGGGGTAACGAGCTTCTGATCGCGTCGTCCGGATCCGGCCGGTAGAGGCCCTAACTAATCCCGTTCGCCTCGAGCGAAGTCGAGATGCCCCTCGGTCCAGGCGCTGCTTCGATGGGTGTCTCGACTTCGCTCGACACGAACGGAAATAGGGGACGGTCTGGAGACCACCCCTAAGCGGTCGCTCGACGATTCGGATCGGGCGTCTCTTCAGGCCGCGATCAGGCGGATTTCCTCACGAAAGTCGGCATCGATGTCGATCCGGCCGCGCATGGGGGTGACGGCATTGCTGCCGTCCCCGTCGCCTTCCTCGAACAGCGCGCACGCCGCCTCGCCGCCGCGCGCGACGCTATAGCGCTGCGCGACCTTGCCGGTCGGCCGGAACCCGAGCTTGCGCAGCACCGCGCCCGATGCCGGATTGTCGACGAAATGCCCAGCCGACAGCTTCGGCAGGTGCATCGCGCGGGCAATCCGCAGCAGCTGGCGCCCGGCTTCGGTCGCGAAACCGAGACCCCAATAGGGACGCGCGATCCAATAGCCCATTTCGAGCTCGCCCTCGGGGCCGGGTGAAATACCACAGCCGCCGACAAGGCGCGGGGCGCCAACGGTGCGGGCGAAGATCAGGAAGCGTGGCTGGGTCGGGTCGATCGGCTGGTTCAGGAACTTCTGCGCCTCTTCCTCGCCATAGGGCCAGGGCGCGCGGGCAAGGTTCCGCACGACCGCCTCTTCGCCGATTGCCCGCGCGAGGGCGGGGGCGTCTTCCTGCCAGCCGGGCCGCAGCAACAATCTTTCGGTACGCGCAAACATTCTTATCACTCCCATTTGCCTGTCGCCCTAGCCGCCACATGGTGACTCTTTGACGACAGTCGATGCCCGAGGGAGATGGATGGCCCTGTTTTCGCGTCCGGAACCGAGGCAATCGACGGCGGACAAGAAAAAAGGGAGTCCGGGGGTGACCCGTCTCCCTCTTTTCGAACCTTGTTTCCGCTTGGGGCGGAAAGGACAGCTCCGGGTCATCCCTTGATGGGCGACCCGTGCAAGATCGCCCTTATTCGGCGGCTTCCGCCATGGCGTCGACCGACACATATTTGCGGCCAAGCTTGCCATCGTGGAATCGGACGCGGCCGTCGGCGGTGGCGAACAGCGTGTGGTCCTTGCCCATGCCGACGTTGACGCCCGCGTACACCTTGGTGCCGCGCTGGCGCACGATGATGTTGCCGCCGATCACTTCCTGACCGCCGAACTTCTTCACGCCAAGGCGCTTGGCCTGCGAGTCGCGACCGTTGCGCGACGAACCGCCTGCTTTCTTATGTGCCATGACCTAAACTCCTTACTTCGCTTGAGGGGCCGAGCTGCGTTACCGCGCTCAGGCTTCCTTCTTGGGGGCCGCCTTCTTGGCAGCGGGCTTCTTTTCGGCGGTCTCGGCCTTGGGGGCAGCGGCCTTCTTCGGCGAGGCAGCCTTTTCGGCGGCGGGAGCAGCGGCGGCTTCTTCGACCTTCGGCGCGGCTTCCTTCTTCGGTGCGGCCTTCTTGGCTTCGCCGACGGCAAGGATGCGCAGCAGCGTCAGCGACTGGCGGTGGCCGTTGCGGCGACGGTAGTTGTGCCGGCGGCGCTTCTTGAACACGATGACCTTTTCGCCGCGGGTCTGCGCGATGATCTCGGCCGAGACGGTGAGGCCCTTGGCGTCCTTCACCTCGCCGCCGTCGCCGGCCAGCAGGACGTCGCCCAGCGACACGGTGTCACCGGCTTCACCCTCGATCTTCTCGACGGCGATCTTGTCTCCGGCGGCAACGCGATACTGCTTTCCGCCCGTGCGCACGATTGCGAACATGGTCTTCCATCCAATCAGAAACTAGAACACCCGCGCTGCCGGTCACCCGCCAAAGCAGGCGAATTTTCCAGCAAGCGGGAAAGACCGCGCACCTAGCGATCTCCGTTCGTGCTGTCAACCGCATATTTCCGTGCTTTTTAACTGATAATGCAGCGAAGCCAAGTTGGCTCCGGGGATTCCGATTCGGCACTTGCCGCCTGCGCACGCGCCCCATATCAGGGGTGGCAATGAAGCGCGCCTCCTTATTCCTGCCTGTCATGGCTGCCCTGACCCTGTCCGCCTGCGCCGGCGGGCCAGGAGCGGGCGGACCGGCGCCGTCGCTGGCCAAGCGCGCGGTTGAAGGGCGGTTCGAAGTGGTCCCGCCGTCGGTCGCGGTCACGCCCCCCGGGCCGTTGCCCACCGACCTTGCCGGCCGGCTCGGGCGGTGGGAGGCCGATTCGACCGCTGCCCAGCAGGCTTTCGCCTCCGAGCGCGGCGCGGCAGCCTCGGCGGTTGCGGCGGCTGCGGGCGCGCCGGTCGCGAGCGAACGCTGGGTCGTCGCGCAGCAGGCGATCTCGCGTCTCGTCGCCGCGCGGGCGCCGCTGACCGAGGCGCTGGCGGACATCGACCGGCTTTATCTGGAGCGCAGCATCGACGAAGCGGTCGACGGCCTTCCCGACATCTACGCTCTGCGTGACCGGCTTGCCGACACGGCGTCGGCGCAGGCGGCGATCATCGAGGCGCTGAGCAAACAGCTGCCTGGGGAGTAACCCCTTCCTGTCGCCATCCCGGACTCGATCGCGGATCCATCGTTCCAGCGCCAGGATGAATGGACCCCGGATCAAGTCCGGGGTGACGAAAAACGGAAGGGCGGCGTTACCGATTCAGGCCATGCTTTTTTAGTGCATGGCGAATCTGGTCGTAGCTGAGGCCCAGCGCCTCGGCCGCGACCTTCTGGTTGAAACGGCAGCGCGCCATCGTGTCGGCCAAGATCTGCTTTTCATAGGCGTCGACCGCGGCGCGCAGGTCGCTGACCGGGCCGGATTGCGGTTCGGGGGCGGTGGGGGGGCCTTCGCTCGCCGCGGCAGCCGCTGCCGGTTTGGCCGTCGCCTTGCGGACGACCGGCTGCCAGGGACTCGCGAAGGGATCGAAGCTCAGCGCGTCGACCGGCCGCTCGGGATCGGCCCAGCGATAGATGGCGCGCTCGATGACGTTACGCAGCTCGCGGACATTGCCCGGCCAGTCGTGGCCCTCCATCGCCGCCAGCGCGCGCGGGCCGAAGCCGGGCCATTCCTCCCAGCCGAGTACCGCCGCCATGCGCTGGCCGAAGTAGGTGGCGAGCACCTCGATATCGCCCTCGCGCGCGCGCAGCGGGGGGAGGGTGATGACCTCGAACGAGAGCCGGTCGAGCAGGTCGGCGCGGAAGCGGTTGTCTTCGACCAGTGCGGGCAGGTGCTCGTTGGTCGCCGCGACGATGCGGACGTCGACGCGGATCGGGCGCGACGAGCCGACGCGGGTGACCTCGCCATATTCGACCGCGCGCAGCAGCCGCTCCTGCGCCCCCATCGACATCGTCGCCAGCTCGTCGAGGAAGAGCGTGCCGCCGTCGGCCTCTTCGAAGCGTCCGGCGCGCGTTTTGGTCGCGCCGGTAAAGGCGCCCGCCTCATGCCCGAACAGCTCGCTCTCGATCAGCGTCTCGGGCATCGCGGCGCAGTTCATGATCACATAGGGGCGGTCCCAGCGCGCCGACAGGCGATGGAGGCGTTCGGCGATCAGTTCCTTGCCGGTGCCGCGCTCGCCGATGACGAGCACCGGGCGGTCGAGCGTCGCCGCCTGGCTCGCGCGGTCGACCGCATCCTGAAAGGCCGCCGACTGGCCGATGAACTGCGTTTCGCGTTCCATTCCCAATCATTGGCAAATTTTCCCGCTGAATGGCAAGTCAATTCGCGGCGAGGCGAGGTTTCTGCGTCAAGTTTGGCGCTTTTCTGCCATTGCGGGCAATTGGCACGCCTCCTGCAGTGATATTCACGAGCCGGCGCACATCGCTCCGGTGCAGCGAAAAAGGGAAGGTAGAACCCATGAAGACGATGTTTGCCCAAGCCGCCACCTTCGCGCTCAGCGCGTTCGGAGCGCTGGCTATTTTCGTCGGCGTGATCGACCAGCCGAAAGTCCTTTACGACATCGCTGCGGCAACCCCGGCGGTCAGCCATCTGGCCTGACCGAACACTGGTGCCGGGGCACTCTCCCCCCTTGCCCCGCCCCGGCACCAGCATTTCTTAGGACCAAGTTTCGACAGGAGTTTCCAAATGGGTATTTTCTCACGGACCCGCGACATCATCGCCGCCAACGTCACCGACCTGCTCGACCGCGCGGAAGATCCCGAAAAGATGATCCGCCAGATCATCTTCGAGATGAACGAAACGCTCGTCGAAGTCCGCGCCTCCGCCGCCCGCACGATCGCGGACCAGAAGGAAATGCGCCGCCATATCGCCAAGCTCGAAAGCCTGCAGGACAGCTGGAAGGAAAAGGCCGAACTCGCGCTGTCGAAGGACCGCGAAGATCTCGCCACTGCCGCCCTCGTCGAAAAGCAGAAGGCCGGCGACATGGCCGACAAGCTGAAGGCCGAGATCGCCGTCCTCGACGACGCGCTGCAGGGCTATGAAGCCGATATCGCCAAGCTGCAGAAGAAGTTGAGCGAAGCGCGCGCGCGCCAGTCGAGCGTCGTCAACCGCCTCGAAAGCGCCGAGAACCGCTACAAGCTGCGCGAGATGACCAACGGTGACCGCGTCGAGGATGCCTTCTCGCGCTTCGAGATCCTCGAACGCCGCGTCGACGAAGCCGAAGGCCGCGCCGATGCGCTCGGCCTCGGCTACAAGAAGTCGCTCGACGAGGAAATCGCCGACCTGCAGGCCGCCGACAAGGTCGCCGACGAACTCGCCGCGCTGAAGGCCGCGCAGGGCAAGAAGTAAGGAGCCGGACCGATGGAAGAAGTGATCATTGTCCCGATCGTCATTGGCACCCTCTTCCTCGGTCTGCCCTGGCTGATCCTCCACTACATCACCAAGTGGAAGCAGGCCAAGACGCTGACCGGAGAGGATGAGCAGCTGCTCGACGAACTCTACGACACGGCGCGCCGGCTCGAAAACCGCCTGCACACCGTCGAACGCATCATCAGCGCCGACCATCCCGACTTCCGCCCTTCGGTGCGGAGCGATGAAGAGCTGGCGCAACTCGAAAACAACAGCACGAGCCGGAGGAACTGAAGATGTCTGCCAGCCGCACGAAATTCTACCTCGACAAACAGAACGCCAAGTGGAGCGGTGTGTGCGCCGGGATCGCGGATTATAGCGGGATCGACGTCCTCTGGGTTCGCGTCGGCGCGGTCCTCCTGACCCTGATGGGCGGGTTCCCCTGGACGCTGATCGCCTACTGGATGGTCGCCTGGATGGGAACGCCCAAGCCCTTCGCGCTCTACGGATCGAACGAGGAGGCGAAGTTCTGGCAGGGCGTGCGCTCGAACCCCAGCGCCTCGACCCGCGACATCCGCTCGCGCTTTCGCGACATCGACCGCCGGCTCGCCGACATCGAACTCTACTACACCAGCCACAACCGCCGTCTCGCCGACGAGATCGACGCTCTCCGGTAATCGGCGCGCAGATCGACTGACGGGCAACAGGGAGAATAAGAATGAACTTCGGTGGTCCTGCTTTCGTCCTCGCCATCATCGCCCTGTCGATCGGCGGCTGGATGTTCACCACCTGGATCCGCGCCAAGCACGGCTATCCCGTTGAGAATGAATGGGGCGGCACGGTTCATCGAACCGACGTCGACGCTGATCGAAAAATCACGCTGCTCACGGACGAGAATGCCAGACTCGTCGGCCAGATCGGCCGGCTCGAGGAACGCATTTCGGTGCTCGAACGCATCGCGACCGACAATCACGGCCAGGCCGCGCAGCTCGCCGACCAGATCGACCGTCTGCGCTGAGAGGATTGACGACAATGGATCTCGTATTGCTCAACACCATCGCCCCCGTTGCAGCCGTTGTCGGCCTGGCCGGGGTTGGCGGCTGGGTCTTCACCACCTGGCTTCGCGTCAAGAACGGCTATCCGCTCGAAAACAGCTGGGGCAAGGCGATCTATCCCAAGACGAGCGACGAGACGATCGAGCGCGTCAAGCTGGTCAGCCAGGAAAATGCCCAGCTCCGCGCCGAACTGGGTTCGGTCAAGGACCGCCTTGCAGTGATCGAGCGCATCGTCACCGACGAGGGGCATCGGCTGAGCCATGAGATCGAGGCGCTGCGGCGCCCCGCGAACTGAGGAACATATCATGGAAAATATGATCTACGCGCTGATCCCGCTCGCGCCGTTCATCGTCGGGGGGCTGTTCATCTGGACCAAGCACCAGCAGAAGATGATCGAAAAGCAGTCGGAAATGACCGCCGAGAAGGCGGCGCAATATGCGGCGCAGACCGAACGGCTCGAAGCCCGCGTCCGCGTCCTCGAACGCATCGCCACCGATCGCGGTGTCGATGTCGCCGAAGAGATCGAAAAGCTGCGCGACGCGCCGCTCAACTGACAACGACAAGAAAGAAGCGAAAGGATCCCCCCATGAACCCCTTTGAAATGGTCATCGGCATCGTCCTCATCGTGACCATCGGCAGCATCGTCCGCGCGAAATATGGCGTGCGCCGCGATCGCCACGGGAATGAAGTCTATGTCGCGAACAACGCCGCGACCGAAGCCGAGACCAGGGCGCTGCAGGCAGAGATCCGAGCGCTCAAGGAGCGCATCCAGGTGCTCGAACGCATCGCCACCGACAATAACCGCGCGGTCACGCTCGACCAGGAAATCGAGAGCCTGCGCGACCGGTCCCTCCCCTGAGACTTTGACGAAGAAGGAGCCAACCCATGGGCACCATGACGTCTGACCTCGCCACCAACCTGATCGCGGCGGCGGTCGCGCTTTCGGCGCTGTCGATCATCAGCCTTGCGGCGCTCCGCGGCTGGCGCGACTGGATCCAGCTGAAGCGCGAGGAACTCGCGGCGGGCCACGGTCCCGCGGCGAACGACCCCGCCGTCCCGCACGCCGGATCGCGGATCGAGATCGCCGACCTCAAGGAACGGCTGCGCAAGCTCGAAGCCATCGCGGCGGGGGTCGACCTGTAACCACCCATTTCTCATGGTCACCCTGAACTTGTTTCAGGGTCCATGGCCGGAGCCCCCCAAGCGCGGCGAATATCGAGAGCGGGGGCCATGTATGCTGACACAGCGAAACCATGGCCGCAGCCAGCATGACGAGCATTGAGGCGAGGGGCAAAGCCCTTTCCTCCGCCCCCCAAATCTGCCACTGGCGCCGCCATGCGCAGCCTGACCGACATCTTCGAAGAATATGACTTTCTCGACGGCGACGATCGCTATCGCCTGCTGATCGAGCTAGGCCGGGAACTCGAGCCGATGCCCGACGCGCTCAAGACCGACGCGACCTTGGTCCGCGGCTGTTCGGCGAGCGTCTGGGTTTATCCGGTGCCGCAGGATGACGGGCGGCTCCATTTCCTCGCCGACAGCAATGCCGCGATCACCAAGGGGATCGTCGCGCTGGTCCTTGCGGCGGTGCAGGACCGCCCGGCGGCCGAAGTCGCGGCGATGGACGTCGCCGCCGCGCTCGCCCCCTTCGACCTCACGCGCCAGCTCTCGTCGAACCGCACGCAGGGCGTCCCCAACATGATCGCGCTTGTGCAAGACACCGCGCGCCGGATCGCCGCGGACTGAACCGCCTGCCGCTCCGGCCGGTCGAGCTGCTTTTGGCGGCATCGGGGTGGATTCCAGCCTTTCAGTTCACGTCCTGCTGAACTTGTTTCAGCATCCATGGACCGAGCGTTCGTCCGGCGTCGCGCCGAAGGAAACGGCAGACCATGGACCCTGAAACAAGTTCAGGGTGACGATGGGAAGATGTCGACCTCCGGTCGATAGCCGCAAAAGAAAAAGGGCGCGGGAGTTTCCTCCCGCGCCCGATTTCCTGGTCGTTCGTTGGGGCTTAGAAGCCGACGACGATCGAGCCGATGAAGGTCCGCGGCGAACCGATCTGGACGAACGGCACCGAGTTGTTCGCAAGCTGGCCGTCGAAGCCGCCGACATAGAGCTTGTCGAACAGGTTCGACACGTTGAGCTGGAAATAGACCTTGTCGCCGAAGCCCGCCCAGTCGAGGTTCAGACGGGCGTCGAGATCGACCAGCGTGTAGGCCGGCGCCTTCGCACCATAGACGACCGTGTTGGCGACGCCATTGACCGTCTGGTACAGCGGCGTGTTCTGGTCGTTGACGTAACGCGGGCCGGTGCGCTTCACCTGCACGCCGAGTTCGACCGGGCCGAGCTGGCCCTGGGCGCGACCGCCGAAGGTGTAGGTCGGCGAACCCGATTCGCGCTTGCCCTTGGTCAGCGCGAACGACTGCTGGCCAACCGCCGTACAGCCATAGAAGCCCGCTGCGACGTCGGCCGCGGCGCACGTGCCGAGACGGACATTGTCCTTGATTTCCGACTTCAGGTACGAACCGAAGGCATAGACCGAGAGTTCGGGGATCGGGCGGTACGAGACGCTGGCGTCGATGCCATATTTGTCGACGCGGCCGAGGTTACGGTAAACGTTACGCTCGGTCTCGGGATCGAACGACGAAGCGAGACGATCGTGGAAGATCGTGTACCAGGGACCGATCTGCGCCTGGACCTTGCTCGTCGAGTAACGGACGCCGACGTCGAAATTGTCGGTGGTTTCGGGCTTCGGATTCGCCTGATCGGTGTCCGTCGGGAAATAGAAGGCGTTGTAGAGATTGTCCGTACCCGGGACCTGAACGCCTTTCGAATAGTTGGCGAAGATGCTGATGTCGCCCGTCGCGTCGAAGGTCAGGCCGACGTTCGGCGTGAACTTGTTATACTTGCGGATGCGCTGCTGCGGACCCTGCACCGGCGCGGTGACGCCAGGGGCGATGGTGACGGTCGGGTTCGCTGCCAGCCAGGCCTGCAGGCCAGCGGTGTTCGTGCCGAAGCATTCGACGAAGCCGGTCGCGCTCGAGGTCGCGCAATAGTTGTTCAGGTCGCGCTTGAACATCTTGTACGAACCGCCGACCTGCACGGTCAGGGCGCCGAATTCGCCGCGATATTCGCCGCCGACGAGGTTCAGCGTCGCGATCGACTTGCGGTCGCGCTTCTGCAGGACGTTGCCCGACGCATCGGCCAGCGGGTCGTTGACCGGGAAGACGTCGAAGGGCTTGCCATTGGCCTGCAGGAAACCCGTTTCGCCGGTCTGGCGGTGGCGTGCGCGGTCGAGGCTGTAGAACACGCGGAACGTGTGTTCGTCGTTCAGCTCATAGCGCAGACCGGCGATGACGCCGTAGCGACGGGTCTGCGTCTGGCTGGGGGCGAGGACGCGGACGGTGTCGAGCAGGTCGCCGTCGCCGTTGAGATCGCGGCCATAATAGGGAGTGCCGCCGATATAGCCCATCTGGCAGCTCACCGTCGCGCTGTTCGGCGTGGTGTTGCAGTTTGCGGCGCCGCCGGTCGGGTTGACGTCGCGGCGCGCTTCCTGGCCGACGACCGTGCCGCCGCCGTTCGCCTTCACATATTGGAAGCTGGGGTCGACCGTCAGGACGAGGCCCTGCGCCAGCGTGAAGCGCGAGTTGACGCGGATATTGCCGGTATTCGAGGGGTTGTACCGCTCGTCGAACGTCGAGCCGCAGCTGTTGGCAACGTCTGCCTGACCCGGGCGCGCGGCCGAGTTGATCGTGCACTTGGCGATGCCATAGTCACGGTCGTCCTTGCTCTGCGGGAAGATGTTCGGGACGAAGTTCGACGCGATGTTATGGACGTCGCGAAGGCCGACCGAACCGAAGAAATTGTTGCGGTTCTGGTTGTAGTGGCCAGAGATCGCAACGAAGTCGCCGTCATCGCCGATCGGCTGATAAAGCTTGGCGTTATACTGCTGCTTGTGGATCTTGCCGGTGCGCGAATCGATCGCAGCGCGCGCTGCCGTGGTCGGCGTCGCGGCGTAGGCCGGCTGGTCTTCGTTGCCGAACACCGTGTCATTCTCTGCGTTGCTGGCCGAGATGAACAGGCGCGTGCCCCAGGGGGTCAGGACGCCGCTGTCGATCATGCCGAAGATGCGGAAGAAGCCAAAGTCGCCGGCCGAGCCGACCAGCTTGACGCCGAACTCTTCGCCCGGCGTGCGCGTGCGATAGTTGACGGTCGAACCAGACGCGGCGGCGGTCGGGCTGTCGACGTCGGTCGAGCCGAGGTTGACGTTGACCTGCTCGATCAGCTCGGGGTCGAGTTGCTGGTTCGAATAGAGCGCATAGTTACCCGAATCGTTCAGCGGAATACCGTCGAACGTCTGGTTGATGCGGGTGTTGTCGAAGCCGCGGATCGACAATTTGCCGCCCGCCGAGCCGAAGGGGTCGTTGTTCTGGAAGCTGACGCCCGGAAGCTGGTTGATGATGTCGTTGATCGTCTGGCCGGGCGCCTGGCGTTCGATGAACTCCTGCGTCAGGACGGCCTTCGCTTTGGTGGTGTCGGGCGTCTGGACGCCGGCGACGCCGCGGTTGGTGGCCGTGCCGGTGACCACGATTTCGTTTTCGAAGTCCTGCGAACCGGTCGACTGGGCGAAAGCCGGGGTGGAGAGCAGCGCGACCGGAATCAGCGCGGCGCTGGCGGCGAGCGTATGACGGAATTTCATTTCAGGATGTCCCCTTGGTGGTGCGTTCGGCTGGCGCGCGACAAAGGGCGCCCCTGACCTGCGAGCGCCCCTGAAGCCCGCATGTGGCACGATTGTGACAGCAATTGTGACAGTGCAAGCCGGGAGGGGAGGCGCGGTCGGCGAAAGGCTAAAAAAGCGCGAATTTCCGTGGCCCAAGCCAAACTATCCACAGGGTGAGCGGCTTTTTTTTGGCGAACTGTTGCTGCAATGCAACAAAAAGGGGCGCCGCGCATTGCGCGCGGCACCCCGTCATGTCCGGAAAAGGCGGTCGCGACTCAGGCGGCGTCGCCGGCTTCCTTTGCCTTGTCGGCATAGACGCGCACCGGATCCTTGCGGCCTTCGACGACGTCCTTGTCGACGACGATCTCGACGACGTCGGTGAGGTCGGGCAGGTCGAACATCGTGTCGAGCAGGATCGCCTCGACGATCGAGCGGAGGCCGCGCGCGCCGGTCTTGCGTTCGATCGCCTTCTTCGCGACGGCGATGAGCGCATCGTCGGTGAAGGTCAGCGACACTTCCTCGAGGTCGAACAGTTTCTTATACTGCTTGACCAGCGCGTTCTTGGGCTCGCCCAGAATCTTGACCAGCGCGTCGATGTCGAGATCCTCGAGCGTCGCGATGACCGGCAGGCGGCCGACGAATTCGGGGATCAGGCCGAACTTCAGCAGATCCTCGGGCTCGATATTCTTCAGCACCTCGCCCGCGCGGCGTTCGTCCGGCCCAGCGACATGCGCGCCGAAACCGATCGACTTGCCCTGCAGGCGGTCGCCGATGATCTTTTCGAGGCCCGCAAAGGCGCCGCCGGCGATGAACAGGATGTTCGTCGTGTCGACCTGCAGGAATTCCTGCTGCGGATGCTTGCGGCCGCCCTGCGGCGGAACGCTGGCGGTCGTGCCTTCCATCAGCTTGAGCAGCGCCTGCTGCACGCCTTCGCCCGACACGTCGCGGGTGATCGACGGGTTTTCGGCCTTGCGGCTGATCTTGTCGATCTCGTCGATATAGACGATGCCGCGCTGCGCCTTTTCGACATTATAGTCGCTGGCCTGCAGCAGCTTCAGGATGATATTCTCGACATCCTCGCCGACATAGCCCGCCTCGGTGAGCGTCGTCGCGTCGGCCATCGTGAAGGGCACGTCGAGAAAACGCGCGAGCGTCTGCGCGAGCAAGGTCTTGCCGCTGCCGGTCGGGCCGACGAGCAGGATGTTCGACTTCGCGAGTTCGACGTCTTCGCCGCGACCCGAGTTGGCGAGGCGCTTGTAATGGTTGTGGACCGCGACCGACAGCACGCGCTTGGCCTTGTTCTGGCCGATCACATAGGCGTCGAGATGCTGGCAGATTTCCAGCGGCGTCGGCACCGCGCCGTCCTTGCGCGCGGCGACCCCGCCCTTGATCTCTTCGCGGATGATGTCGTTGCAAAGCTCGACGCATTCGTCGCAGATGAACACGGTCGGTCCGGCAATCAGCTTGCGGACTTCGTGCTGCGACTTGCCGCAGAAGGAGCAGTAAAGAGTGCTCTTGCTGTCCGAGCCGCTCAATTTGGTCATATAATATCCTCTGGCGGACCCAAATGGGGCGCCGATTCCTTTATCCTAATCCCCGGCCACCCAATTACAATATGGCAATTGGGTGACATGGGTACAATATCCGGTCTGGCACAGGTCGGCGAAAGAGCCGTCAAGAAACGCGGTTACTGACCGTTCTGCGTTGCTTGATCCGGGCGCGCCGCGCGTTGCTCAGGGCGTCGGGCCTTCGCTGATTTCCTTGGGCGCCTCATCGCCGGGCAGGCCCGGACGGCGATCGTACACATGGTCGACAAGGCCGAAGGCCTTGGCTTCGTCGGCCTCGAGGAAGGTGTCGCGGTCCATCGCCTTCTCGATCTCTTTCAGCGACTTGCCGGTATATTTGACATAGAGGTCGTTCATCCGCTTGCGGATGCGCAGAATTTCCTTGGCCTGAATCTCGATGTCCGATGCCATGCCGCGCGCGCCGCCCGAAGGCTGGTGGATCATGACCCGCGCATTCGTCAGCGCGACGCGCATCCCGGGCTCGCCCGCCGCGAGCAGGAAGCTGCCCATCGAGGCGGCCTGGCCGATGCAGACGGTGCCGACGCGCGGACGGATATATTGCATCGTGTCGTGGATCGCCATGCCCGCCGTGACGACGCCGCCCGGCGAGTTGATGTACATATAGATGTCCTTCTTCGGATTTTCCGATTCGAGGAACAAGAGCTGCGCGACGATCAGCGAGGCCATATTGTCCTCGACCTCGCCGGTGACGAAAACGATCCGTTCGCGCAGCAGGCGCGAGAAAATGTCGAAGCTGCGTTCGCCGCGACTCGTCTGTTCGACGACGACGGGAACAAGGGCGGCCAGCGGATCGATCATCGGGATTAAGTCCTTACATTTATCGGGTTGCCGCGCCGAGGACCGGCGGGCTGCCCCTCCGTCGCCCTACATCGGCGGCAAGACGGAGCGTTTCAAGGGGGCAAATTGTCGTGCGGCGGATCGGGGCGTTCCTTTGTGATCCCTGACTTGATCCGGGATCGACTTCTCCGGTCGCTGCGCGAATGGTCCCCGGATCAAGTCCGGGATGACGATGCAGGTCGGGTCACCGCGAGGCCGAACGCATCGCGACCCCGAAAAGAAAAGAGGCGGGAATGACCCGCCCCTTTGCCTTGCCGCCGGTGCGACGATCAGTCGCCTTCGCCGGGCTCGGCGGAGAAATGGTTCTCGTACTTGCCCTCGACGCCCTTCCATTCGTCGGCGTCGGCGGGGCTGTCCTTCTTGACCGTGATGTTCGGCCATTCGGCGCTGAACTTGCTGTTCACTTCGAGCCACTTTTCGAGACCGCTTTCGGTGTCGGGCAGGATCGCCTCGGCGGGGCATTCGGGTTCGCACACGCCGCAGTCGATGCACTCGTTCGGATTGATGACGAGCATATTCTCGCCCTCATAGAAACAGTCGACGGGGCAGACCTCGACGCAGTCCATATATTTGCACCGGATGCAGGCGTCCGTCACAACATAGGTCATGGGCTTTTGCTCCCTTGGCCGGCGGCACCCTTGCCGTCCGGATGATCGTTCGACCCGCCTCTATGCCGCGCGAACGCGGCGCGTCAACGCAAAGCGTCAGTTGCGAATCACTCTCATTCTGTAGGCCAGCGGCGACGGTTTCGGACGACAGCTTTTCCTTCGCCGCCGATAGCTCAGATGGAGGCGACGGGTGCTCCGGCATCGAGCCGGATATAGCAGGCCTGCGCTTCGGGCGCGGGGCCGCGGCGCCCGGGGAGGGTGAGGAGGCGGATCACCTCGATGCGCTCGCCGACGGGCAGCACCAGCGTTGCACCGGCATGGACCGCGGCCGAGGGGCGGGTGATACGGCGGCCGTCGAGGCGGATATGTCCCGCGGCCACCATCGCCTGCGCGATGCTGCGCGAGCGCGCAAAACGCAGGTACCAGAGCAGCTTGTCGAGCCGGATGCTTCCTGCGGCGCCGGGACTGGCCATCGGCGCGCCGTCAATCCTTGCGCACGTCGGCGAGCAGCGCGGCGAGGCCCGCGAACGGGCTGTGGGGCGACGGGCCGCGCCGTTGCGGGCGGTCGGGGCGCGGCGAGCGCGGCGCGGCGTTGGCGGGGGCCGGGATTCCATGCTTCTGGCCGGGCTTCTGGCCATGCTTCGGTCGCCGGCCGCTGGCCTGCTTGGCGTGCGAGCGCTCTGCCTTGCCCTTGGCGGCGGGGGTGTTTTCGTGCGGCTGCCCCTTGCCATGCTTGCGGCGCTGGCGCTTGTCGGGATGCTTGAGCCCCGCCCAGCGCCAGCGTTGCAGCGCCGGGTCGCCGACGGTGCGGAAGCCGAAGCTTTGCAGCAGGGCGCGGCGCGTCTCCTCGTCGAGGCCTAGCGAGGTGGCGAGCGCGGGGTCGATCGCGAACCCCGGCGGCGAGGCGGCGGTGGCGTCATGGCCGTCGTCGGCGTGATGCGCGTCATGACGGTCGTCGTCGCCCGCACGCGCCTTGCCGGGGATCGCCGCCGCCTGGATGCGCGCGGCGTGCGCCTGACGCGCGAGCCGCTCGGCCATGTCGATGCGCAGCCAGCCCGCGGCGCAGCGGCGGAAGCCGGCGATGCGCAGCCCGGTGTGGCTGCCGGTCTTTTGCAGCACCGCGCCCTGCGGCGGCAGCGCGGGCACGCTCTCGCCCTGCTGCGCGGCGAGCAGCGCGGCGCGCCAGCGCACCGCCTCGGGCTTCAGAAGCTGGTGGTGGAAGATGTCGAGCGAGCCGATGGTCAGGCCGAGCTTGCGGAGCTGCGGCCGCTCTTCGGCGCTCATCGCCTCGAGCTGCGCTTCGACCGAGGCGCGCGGGACGGTGCCGCCGCCATCGACGAGCGCGGCGAGCAGCGCGCGGACGCGCGGCGGGGTGAAGAGGTCGCCCGCCGCTTCTCCCATCGTGGCGAGCGGCCCTGCGTGGCGCGCAAGCTGCTGCGCGACGAAAATCTGCAACCGCTCCGAGATCGCCTGAACCTGCTGCGGCTCGAGGCGGCGCAGCGATGCGTCGATCTGGATCGCGGGCTGGACGAGCGTCGGTCCGCGCGCGAGCGTCGCGACGATGTGTCCGTGCCAGGCGAGGCGCGGCGCGGCGCCGGCTTCGCTGACGAGCGACAGCGCGTTATCCTCGCCTGCGGCCAAGGTCGCGGCGCGGCGCGCGAGTTCGCTGCGCAGATGCTTTTCCGCCGCAGCAAGGAGCAGGCGGTGGTCGCTTGCCCGCGCCCGCGCATCGACCTTGAACGAAAAGCCCTTGAGCGTGCCGATCGGCTCGCCATCGACCGCGACGGTGCCGTCGACGGCGACCGCGACGGGAAGCGAGGCGTGACGCTGCCCCGCGTCGCGGATCAGCAGCGCGAGGCGGCGGTCGACGAAACGCTGCGCGAGCGCGGCGTGCAGCGCGTCGGAGAGGCGCGATTCGAGGTCCTGCGTCCGCTCGGTCCATCCGGCGCCGCCCGCGATCCAGTCGCCGCGCTGCGCGATGAAACAGAGCGTGCGGACCGCCGCGATGCGGCTCGCGAGCTGGTCGATGTCGCCGTCGGTGTCGTCGAGCCGCGCGAGGCGTTTGGCGAACCAGTCGGGATCGATCATCCCGTCGCCGCTCGTCCGCCATTGCCAGAGTTTCAGCACCGTGCGGCTGTGATGCTCGGCGCCTAGCTGTTCGAAATCGGGGAGGCCGCAGACGTCCCAGAGGCGCGCGACCGCTTCGGGCTCGTTCCCGCGCATCCGCACTTCCATGTCGCCGGCGAGATGTTTCAGGACCGCGATGTCGACCGCCTCGGGCGCGGGGCGCAATGTCGGCTGCCCCGGCGGCTGTGCCAGATCGGCGAGCAGCACGTCGAGCGTGTCGTAGCGCGGGGTCGGGTTGCGCCAGAACAGGCTGGCGAGCGGCGGGAAATGATGTCCCTCGATCGCCAGGATTTCCTCGGGCGTGAAGCCGCCCTGCGGCAGGCCGACGGTGCCGAAACTGCCGTCCTGCTGGTGGCGACCCGCGCGCCCCGCGATCTGCGCCATTTCGGAGATCGTCAGGCGGCGGAGGCGGCGTCCGTCGAATTTCTGCAGGCTCGCGAAGGCGACATGCTGGACGTCGAGGTTGAGCCCCATGCCGATCGCGTCGGTCGCGACGAGATAGTCGACCTCGCCCGCCTCGAACATCGCGACCTGCGCGTTGCGCGTCTTGGGGCTGAGCGCGCCCATCACGACCGCCGCGCCGCCCGAGAAGCGGCGGAGCATTTCCGCGATCGCGTAAACCTCCTCGGCCGAGAAGGCGACGATCGCCGAGCGCTTCGGCAGCCGCGACAGCTTCGATGGTCCGGCGTAGCTCAGGGTCGAGAAGCGGGGGCGGGTGACGATTTCGGCCTCGGGAACGAGGCTGCGGACCAGACCCCTGGTCGTCGCCGAGCCGAGGATCATCGTCTCCTCGCGCCCGCGTGCCCGCAGAAGGCGGTCGGTGAAGACATGGCCGCGCTCGGGATCGGCGCCGAGCTGGACCTCGTCGATGCCGACGAAGGCGACGTCGCGGTCGACCGGCAACGCCTCCATCGTCCCGAGCAGGTAGCGCGCGCCCGGCGGCATGATGCGCTCCTCGCCCGTCACCAGCGCAACCTCGGCCGCGCCCTTGATCGCGACGACGCGGTCGTAAACCTCGCGCGCAAGCAAGCGCAGCGGGAAGCCGATCATGCCGCTCGCATGGGCGGTCAGGCGCTCGACCGCCAAATGGGTTTTGCCGGTGTTGGTGGGGCCAAGGACAGCCTTGACCGGAGTGGAAGAGAAGGACGTCATTGTCGTTGGCACCACGCTGACACGCTCGCGCCCGCCACGCAACAGCCGATCGTCGGACGGTGCAGGCGAGCGCGCATTTTTCCGCGCGCGACACACTGCATCGCGCCGCCGCCACGGCCCACCGCAGGACTCCCGCGATACCCAGCCATTAAATTGACTTTAACGACCTTTCTTTACAGACAGCGGGCCGAAAAGATCATTCGGCGGCCGGGTCAAAGGGAGGCCCGTCGAGCGGGGGTTGCATTTTTTGTTCCAGCGCCACGAACCCATATCGGGTCACGAGCCCATTGCGGGTATGTCCGGCAATACGGCCGTGCTGTCGATGGCGCAGGCAATTCCGTTTCGCCCCGTGCGCGCCGATCCCGAACCGCTGTCGTGGCGCGACCGGCTGGCGCATCTCGACCTTGTTCCCGATCTTGGCGCCGATATCGGTTCGCAGGACTGGTGGCGCGGCCTCGCGACGCTGACCCTGCTGTGCGGCGCGGCCATTTCGACCTTCCCCGGCGTCAAGCCGCTGTCGGTGCGCGCGCCTGCGCTCGACGCCGCCGATTTTAACGAAGCCCGTGCGCAGATGATCGTGCCGCTGGCATTCGGCGGCGACACCGGCCGCCACATGGCGGCGACCGACGCCGTTCGCCCGCTCGCCCAGACCCCCGAACGCCCGCAGATCGAATTGACCGCAACCCTGGGGGCAGGCGACAGCTTCGCCCGCGTCCTCGAACGCTCGGGCGTCGGCAGCGGCGACGCGCAGGCGATCGCGGCGCAGGTGTCGAGCGCCGTCCCGCTTGCCGACATCGCGCCGGGCACGCGCGTCGACCTGATCCTCGGCCGCCGCGCCGCGCGCACGATGCCGCGCCCGGTCGACGCGCTCGCGATGCGCGCGCGCTTCGACCTTCGGATCGAGATGGAGCGGGAGGGCGGCCGCCTCGTCATGCGCCGCATCCCGATCGCGGTCGATTCGACCCCGCTGCGCATCCGCGGCACGGTCGGCGGCAGCCTCTATCGCTCGGCGCGCGCCGCGGGCGCTTCGCCCGAGGTGATCCAGTCTTACCTCCGCGTCATCGGCCGCCAGATTTCGGTCGGCAGCGACATACGGTCGAGCGACCAGTTCGACATCATCGTCGACCATCGCCGCGCCGAGACGGGCGAGAGCGAGACGGGCAAACTGCTCTACGCGGGTCTCGTCCGCGGCGGCAAGGCGAAGCTGTCGATGATCGAATGGACTGTCGACGGCCGCACCCAATGGTTCGAGGCATCGGGCGTCGGCGAACAACGCGGCGGCATGGTCCGCCCGACCAACGGGCGCATTACCTCGACCTTCGGGATGCGCCGCCACCCGATCCTCGGCTATCGCCGGATGCACAGCGGTGTCGATTTCGGCGGCGGCTATGGCGCCCCCATCTATGCCGTCAGCGACGGCTTCGTGTCGATCGCCGGCCGCACGGGTGGCTTCGGCAATTATGTCAAGCTCAGCCATGGCGGCGGGCTCGGCACCGGCTATGGCCATATGAGCCGTATCGCGGTGCGTCCGGGCCAGCATGTCTCGCGCGGGCAGGTGATCGGCTATATCGGGTCGAGCGGACTGTCGACGGGTCCGCACCTTCATTACGAGGTCTATCGCAACGGCGTGCCGGTCAATCCGATGTCGGTCGCGTTCGTGACGCGCGCGCAGCTCGAGGGCAAGGCGCTCGCCGACTTCCGCGCGCGCATCCGCCAGCTCACCTCGGTCGCGCCGGGCGCCGCGATGTCGGCGGTCGTGGCGAAGCCCGCCGAGGGGCCCAAGCTCGGCTCGCTCGCCGACGTCGCAGAGAAGCGGGTCGGCGGCGGCATCTGACCGCGCGCCGCGCGCACCAATATCCATTTGCCCTCGGGCCGCACGCCGCTATGCACGCGGCATGACTCATGCCCCCTTTCCCGACCTGCGTCTCCGCCGCACGCGCCGCACCGGCTGGAGCCGGGCGATGGTGCGCGAGCATCACCTGACGCCGTCGAACCTGATCTGGCCGCTCTTCGTCTGTCCCGGCGACGGCGCCGAGGAGCCGATCGCGAGCCTGCCGGGCGTGTCGCGCTGGTCGGTCGACCGGATCGTCGACCGCGCGAAGGAAGCCGCCGCCGCCGGCATCCCGTGCCTTGCGCTGTTCCCTTACACCGAGCCCGCGCTGCGGAGCGAGGACGGCGCCGAAGCGCTCAACCCCGACAATCTGATGTGCCGAGCGACCGCCGCGATCAAGCAGGCGCTCGGCGACGACATCGGCGTCCTCACCGACGTCGCGCTCGACCCCTATACCAGCCATGGACAGGACGGGCTGATCGGCGACACGGGCTATGTCCTCAACGACGAGACGGTCGAGGTGCTGGTCGGGCAGGCGCTGAATCAGGCGCGCGCGGGCGCCGACATCATCGCGCCGTCGGACATGATGGACGGCCGCGTCGGCGCGATCCGCGAGGCGCTGGAGACCGAGGGTTTCGGTCATGTCCAGATCATGAGCTATGCAGCCAAATATGCCTCGGCCTTCTACGGCCCGTTCCGCGATGCGGTCGGCTCGCGCGGGCTGCTCAAGGGCGACAAGAAGACCTACCAGATGGACCCGGCGAACGTTGAGGAGGCGCTGCGCGAGGTCGAACAGGATCTCGCCGAGGGTGCCGACAGCGTGATGGTGAAGCCCGGTCTGCCCTATCTCGACGTCGTGCGCGCGGTGAAGGAGCATTTCGCCGTGCCGGTCTATGCCTATCAGGTGTCGGGCGAATATGCGATGATCGAGGCGGCAGCGGCGGTAGGCGCGGGCGACCGCGACGCGCTGGTGCTCGAAACCCTGCTTGCCTTCCGCCGCGCGGGCGCGTCGGGGGTGCTGACCTATCACGCCCTGCACGCCGCGCGGCTGCTCGGCGCATGATCGAGACCGCGCGACTGATCATGCGGTCGTGGCGCGACGAGGACATCGCGCCGTTCCAGCAGATTTGCAGCGATCCCGATGTGATGGCGACGCTCGGCCCGCCGCTCGACATGGACGAGACTGAGGCGCTGATCGGGCGGGTCCGCGCGATCGAGGCGGAGCATGGTCACACCTTTTGGGCGCTCGAACGCAAGGAGGACGCGCGGCTGATCGGCTGGTGCGGGGTGATTCGGGGCAGCGCAGGCCCGGTCGCGGGCAAGGCCGAACTCGGCTGGCGGCTCGCGCGCGACGCCTGGGGCGCGGGCTATGCGAGCGAGGCGGCGCGCGGCGCGGCGGACTGGGCGCTGGCGCATCTTCCCGACGACGATCTCTGGGCGATCACCTGGGAAGGCAATGGGCGTAGCCGCGCGGTGATGGAGCGGCTCGGCATGGCCTATCGGGCGGGGCTGGATTTCGATCATCCAAAGCTGGCGGAGGGCGATCCGCTGCGCCGGCATGTCACCTATTCAATGGCGAGGACCAAGGCCGCAGCATGACGAACCGCGAAGCATCGAGCCCGCGCCGCTGGCTGTTCGTGCTGACGATCCTCGTCGGCAGTTTCCTGCTCTTTCAGGTCCAGCCGATGGTCGCGCGCATGGTGCTGCCGAAACTCGGCGGGGCGCCCGCAGTATGGAACAGCGCGATGCTCGTCTATCAGGCGCTGCTGCTCGGCGGCTATGCCTATGCGCACTGGCTCGGCCGTTTTGCGGTCCGGCGGCAGGCGACGATCCATGTCGCGCTGCTCCTCGTCGCGGCGCTGTGGCTGCCGATCGGCATCGCGAACCTCGCGCCGCCCGCGCCGGGGCAGGAGGCGCTATGGGTGCCGCTGCTGCTGCTCGCCTCGATCGGTCCCGTTTTCTTCGCGGTGTCGGCGCAGGCGCCGCTGATGCAGCGCTGGTTCGCCGCCGACGCGCGCGCGGGCGATCCCTATTATCTCTATGCGGCGTCGAACCTCGGCAGCTTTGCGGGGCTGATCAGCTATCCGGCGCTGGTCGAGCCCTCTATGCCGCTGGCGACGCAGAGCTGGCTGTGGACCGCGGGCTATGGCGTGCTGGTGCTGCTCGTCGCGGCAAGCGGCGCGGCGCGCTGGCGCGGCGAGGCGGTCCACGAGACCGAAAGCGTCGCTGCTGGCGAATCGCGCCCGACGCTGCGCCGCCAGATCCACTGGCTGCTGCTCGCGGCGGTGCCGTCGGGGCTGATGCTGTCGACGACGACGCATCTCACCACCGACATCGTCGCGATGCCTTTGCTCTGGGTGCTGCCGCTCGGTCTCTACCTGTTGAGCTTCGTCATCGCCTTCTCGACCGCCGAGCGGCTGACGCAGGTTTTCACGACGATCGCGCCCGCGGTCCTGCTGTCGGTCGGCGGGCTGGCGTTGCTCAGCACCAGCGGGGGTACGATGCTCGTCGCGCTCGCGGCGCTCGCGATGCAGTTCATCGTCGCGGTCGCGCTGCACGGCTATCTCTATCATCTGCGCCCCGCAACGCAGCACCTGACGCTCTTCTATCTCGTCATGTCGGCGGGCGGCGTGCTTGGCGGTTTGTTCGCGGCGCTGTTCGCGCCGCTTCTGTTCGACTGGGTCTATGAGCATCCGTTGCTCGTCCTCGCCGCCGCCATGCTGCTGCCGCTGCCGGCCTTGTTCCCTTGGGACAAATGGGCGAAGCTGTCTCCCGCGACCGCGCGGACGATCGTCGCCGCGCTTATGGGGGTCGCCGCCTTCGCCTGCTGGAAGATGGTGCATTTGTGGCTCGGCCGGATCGAGGGCGAGGTTGCGATGTGGGGGATCCTGCTCTTCGTCATCGGGCTGCTCGTGATCGGCTGGCGATGGGCCTTCGTCCTGTCGCTCGCGATGCTGATGCTGGGGGTCGGCGGCTGGGGCACGCTGCAGGAAAGCTTTACCGGCAATCGCGTGCGCAGCTATTTCGGCGTCTACACCGTCACCGATTATCCCGCCGAACATCAGCGCCGGTTGGCGCACGGCACGACCTTGCACGGACTGCAGCGCACCGACGCGCCCCACCAGCTCGAACCGACGACCTATTACGGCCACCAGTCGGGGGTCGGCCTGACGCTCGACCGGGCGGAGGAACTGGCGGGCCCGACGGCATCGGTCGGCCTCGTCGGCCTCGGTGCCGGGACGCTGTCCTGCTATCGCAAACCCGGCCAGCGCTGGACGATCTTCGAGATCGACCCGGCGATGGCGAAGATCGCGCGCGACCCGTCCAAATTCACCTTCATCAGCGAATGCGCCCCCGACGTGCCGATCGTGATCGGCGACGCGCGGCTCCAGATCGCGAAGCTGCCGCCGGCGCAGTTCGACATATTGGTGATCGACGCCTTTTCTTCCGATGCGATCCCGCTGCACCTGCTGACCGCCGAGGCGATCGGCATCTATGCGCGCGCGCTGAAGCCGGGCGGGGTGCTGCTGATCCACATCTCGAACCGCTTCTTTGAGCTCGAGCCGGTGCTGTCGACCGAGGCGCGGGCGCGCGGCTGGTCCGCGGCGATCCGTATGGACACGCGGCCCGACGAACTCAGTGGTCGCGATGACATCGGCGCCTTGACCGGATCGAACTGGGTCGCGCTGACCGCAACATCTGCGCGGTTGCAGCAGTTGACGGGCGGGCTGAAGCCGCGCGAAAAGACCGAGGCCGACGGCGTGTGGGTGCCGCTCGAACGGCGGGCAGGCTTCCAGCGCTGGACCGACGATTATGCCTCGACCCTGCCGGTCCTGCTGTGGGGCCATCTTATCGGAAGGCGCGAATGACCCATAAAGACGTCAGCATCATCGCCGTGAACGGCAAGGCGCCGCAGATCGACCCCAGCGCCTTCATCGCGCCGGGATGCCGGATCATCGGCGACGTGACGATCGGCCCCGACGTCAGCATCTGGTACAATTGCGTGCTGCGCGCCGATGTCAGCCATATCGTCGTCGGCGCCCGCTCGAACATCCAGGACGGCAGCGTCGTGCATTGCGACGGTCCGATGCCGCACCGGCCCGACGGGTACCCCACGATCATCGGCGAGGATGTGCTGATCGGCCATCTGGCGATGGTGCATGGCTGCACATTGGCGGATCGCGCCTTCGTCGGGCTCAAGGCGACGGTGATGAACGGCTGCGTGATCGGCAGCGACGCGATGCTTGCGGCGGGCGCGTTGCTCACCGAGCACAAGGAGATTCCCGGCCGCGAGCTATGGGCCGGATCGCCCGCGCGGCGTGTGCGCGATATCGACGATGCGCAGGCCGCGGGGATGCAGATGGGCGTCGCGCACTATGTGCACAACGGCCGCATGCACAAGGTGGCGGTGGAAGGGTAAGTAAATCCTCCCTGTGGCGAAGCCATGGGGAGGGGGACCGTCCGCGAAGCGGATGGTGGAGGGGCCTTGCCACGGTAGCGCTATGGCCCCTCCGTCAGCGCTTCGCGCTGCCACCTCCCCATCGCTGCGCGACAGGGAGGATCGTCACATCAGCTGAAGTTCACCATCGCATAGAGCATCGGGATAGACAGCAAAGTGTTGGTCCGCGAAAAGATCATCGCGGTCTTGGCCGAGGCCGCCTTGGTCGCATCGTCCGCCTCGACGATGCCGAGCGCCTTCTTCTGGTTCGGCCAGATCACGAACCAGACGTTGAACGCCATGATCAGGCCCAGCCACATGCCCGCGCCGATTAAGCGAAAATCAGGGTCTGCGAGAGAAAGCGCGGGCGCCAAATACTTCATATGTCCCGCAATCGCGACGCCCAGCAACACGGTGATCAGCGCCGCCCATCGGAACCAGAACAGGGCGGCAGGGGCGATATGTTTGCCGACTGCGGGCTTCAGTTCGGCCGGGATCTTTGGCATCGTGGGAATCTGGACGAAATTGAAATAGTAAAGCAGGCCGATCCACAGCACGCCGAAGAAGGTGTGCAGCCAGCGCATGACCGCATTTGCTGCCGCGACTCCGCTATCGAAACTCGAGCCGTTCAGGCCCAGCATCAGGATGATCGCAAGTACGAGGCCTGCGCCGAGTACGGCGTGCAGATTACCGAAAAATTTGTCCATGATAGTCCCCCTCCATCTGTTTCGCCTCCGCGCGACCCGGAAGCGTGAAGGGGGATATGCCAGCGAGTGGCGGCGGGCTCAAGCTTGCTTGTCGGCGCCCTCGGTAACCGCAAGGCCGTGCTTCAGCATCACCGGCACCTGCGTCAGCGTGAAGAGAAAGGAGAGGGCGGTGACGCCCCAGACCTTGATCGTCAGCCAGAGGTCGAAGCTCATCTGCTTCGCCTGGATGAGTTCGTACATCACATGGTTGGCGACGCCGAGCGCGGCGAAGAACAGGCCCCAGTTGCGCGACAGCAGCAGCCAGCCCCGTTCGGTCACCCCCTCGAGCGCCGATTGCAGCAGATATTTGAGCATCGGCTTCTTGAGGAGCCAGCCGCCGAGCAGCAGCACCGCGAAGGCGGCGTAGATGATCGTCGGCTTCATCACGATGAAGCGCTCGTCGTGGAACCAGATGGTCAGCGCGCCGAAACCGAGGACGAGGATGCTCGACATCCACAGCATCGGCGAAATGCGCCCGAGCTTCCACTTCGAGACGATCATCGCGACGATGATCGCCGCCATGAAGGCAATCGTGCCCTTGATCGCGCCGGTGGTCGCGGCGAAAGCGCCGGTGCCTCCGGAGGAGAATTTATAGGTCAGGAAGAAGACGAGCAGCGGCCCGAAATCGATTGCGAAGTTGAGCCAGCCATGTTTGGCGGGCGGCGGCGCGGGGATCGGCTCGGGGCCGCCCGGAAGCTGGTCTATCTGTTCGCTCATCGGATGTTTCCGGCAATGATGCCCGCGATCTCGTCGGCGTCGAACGGGCGAAGATCGTCGATCGTCTCGCCGATGCCGATCGCGTGGATGGGAAGGCCGTGGCGCTCGGCCGCGGCGACAAGAACGCCGCCGCGCGCGGTGCCGTCGAGCTTGGTCATCACGAGCCCGGTGACCCCCGCGACCTCGCGGAACACGTCGATCTGCGACAACGCATTCTGCCCGGTCGTCGCGTCGAGGACGAGCACAACGTCGTGCGGCGCGGCGGGGTTGAGGC
Source organism: Sphingopyxis sp. Geo25 (assembly GCF_949769135.1). Classification (NCBI taxonomy): domain Bacteria; kingdom Pseudomonadati; phylum Pseudomonadota; class Alphaproteobacteria; order Sphingomonadales; family Sphingopyxidaceae; genus Sphingopyxis; species Sphingopyxis sp. Geo25. The sequence continues at coordinate 362,587 of NZ_CATKOZ010000002.1, forward strand.
GGCCGAGCACGCGCTTGATCTTCGCAAGCTCGTCCATCAGCTCGCGCTTGTTCTGGAGCCGCCCGGCGGTGTCGACGATCAGCACGTCGATGCCGGTCGCGGTCGCCTGCTTCACCGCATCGAAGACGATTCCCGCACTGTCGCCGCCTTCGGGGCCGGCCATGATCGGCACGCCGAGCCGTTCGGCCCAGACTTTGAGCTGGCCGATCGCGGCGGCGCGGAAGGTGTCGCCAGCGACGAGCATCACGCCATAATCCTGTTCCTGGAACAGGTGCGCGAGCTTGGCGATGGTGGTGGTCTTCCCCGATCCGTTGACGCCGATCACCAATATGACCTGAGGGCGGGGGAAGGCGTCGATGTCGAGCGGCTCGGCGACGGGGCGCAGCACCGCGGCGATCTCTTCCGCTACCACCTTGCGCAACTCGTCGGTGCCGTTCGCGGCGACGTCGCGGCGTTCGGACAGGCGGTCGCGGATGCGCGCGGCCATGTTCGGGCCGAGGTCTGCGGTGATCAGCGCATCCTCGATCCGGTCGAGATCGTCGTCGTCGAGCCGCGATTTGCCGGTGAGCCCCGACAGATTCTCGCCGAGCCGCTCCGACGTGCGCTTGAGACCGCCGAGCAGGCGTTCGCTCCAGCTGAGGCCGCTCATGCCGCGAGCATCCTGTCGCCCTCGCGCGCGGTCAGGCGAACCGGCAGGATGCTGCCGGGTTCGGCGGGCGTCGCCAGCGTCAGCGCTGCGAAATTTTCGGCATGGCCGGTCAGCCCGTCGCGCTCGACGAGCATCGACGCGGTGCGGCCGACCTGTCCGTCGAGCCAGGCGGCGCGGCGGTGCGCGCTGGCTTCGCGGAGCTTGGCCGCACGCTCGCGGGCGATGGCGCGGCCGACCTGCGGCATCCGCGCGGCGGGGGTGCCGGCGCGCGGGCTGTACGGAAAGATATGGCCGAAGACGATGTCGCAATCGTCGATCAGGGCCATCGAATTGGCGAACATCTTGTCATCCTCGGTGGGAAATCCTGCGATCAGGTCGGCGCCGATCGCGATATCGGGGCGCGCGGCCTTCAGCCGCCCGGTCAGGCGCACCGCGTCGGCGCGGCGGTGGCGGCGCTTCATGCGGGTGAGAATCATGTCGTCGCCCGCCTGCAGCGACAGATGGACGTGCGGCATCACGCGTGCTTCCTCCGTCAGCAGCGCAAACAGCGCATCGTCGACGCGGTCCGGGTCGAGCGACGAGAGGCGCAGGCGTTCGACGGGGAGGTCAAGCAAGGATTCGATCAGCGCGGCAAGGCTGGTGCCGCTGTCGTCGCCAAAGCTCGCGAGGTCGACGCCCGTCAGGATGATCTCGCGCTGGCCGAACTCGATCGCGGTGCGCGCGGCGGCGATGATCGCCTCGGTCGTTGCGGAACGGGCGATACCGCGCGCGAGCACGGTCGCGCAGAAGGTGCAGCTGTGCGAGCAGCCGGTCTGGACGCCGAGGAAAGCGCGGGCGTGGTCGGCGCCGGAGAGGGCGGGTTGGTACGGTGCGGGTTTATCAAAAGTCATGTTCCCCCGCGAAGGCGGGGGTCCATCTCCCGCCGGTGCTATTTCGCGCCTGCCGGTGATGGGTCCCCGCCTTCGCGGGGACACGGGGGCTTTATAGCTTTCAACCAAACCCTTGGCATCGTTGCGTACCACTCGCGCGCCCATCGCAGCAAAGGTTTCGGCCTCCAGCTCCGCCGCGCATCCCGTCACCACGACCTCGGCCCCCGGCCGGTCGCGCAGCGCGCGCCGCACCGCCTGCCGCGCCTGCCGCACCGCTTCGTCGGTGACGGCGCAGCTGTTGAAGACGATCGTGTCGCGCGCGCCCGCCGCCTTGGCCGCGGCGCGTACCGCCTCGCCCTCGGCGATGTTGAGCCGGCAACCGAAATTGACGACCTCGACGCGGTCGGCGAGCGCAATCGTCATCCGAAGCGCGTCCAGTCGGTCTCGCCGTCATAGACGCGCGTCGCGGCGCCGCTCATCACGATCGGCTCGCCGGGCGCCCAGCGGATGATCAGGTCGCCGCCGGGCAGCGACACGGTGACGGGCGATTTGACCAGCCCGGCGCGGATTGCGGCGACCGCGGTCGCGCACGCCCCGGTGCCGCACGCCTGCGTCAGGCCCACGCCGCGCTCCCAGACGCGGAGCTGGAGCTGGTTCTCGCCGTCGAGGCTCGCGACATTGACGTTGACGCGCTCGGGGAACAGCGGATCGGTCTCGATCCGCGGGCCGAGTTCGTCGAGCGCGATCGCATCGGCCTCGGGCACGAAGAAGATGATGTGTGGATTGCCGACATTGACCGCGGCGCCATGTTCGAGCTCGTCCCAGGCGACGGGCATGTCGCGCGTGTCCATCGGCATCGCGAGCGGGATATGCTCCCAGTCGAACACCGGTTCGCCCAGCACCACCTCGGCACCGCCGTCGGCAGGGGTGACGCGCAGCATCCCGCCCAGCGTCTCGATCACCGATGGTTCGCCGAGCAGCGTGGCGACACAGCGCGTCGCATTGCCGCACGCCTCGACCTCGCTGCCGTCGGCATTGAAGATGCGCATCTTCACATCGGCGCTTGTCGAGGGTTCGAGCAGGATAAGCTGGTCGCATCCGATGCCGAAGCTGCGGTCGGCGATCGCATGGGCGCGCGCCGGGGTCATCTCGACGGGACGCTCGCGCGCGTCGATGACCACGAAGTCGTTGCCCAGCCCATGCATCTTGGTGAAGCGGTCAGCCATAGCCGCGCATGTAAGGGCGCGGGGGCGGGAAGTCTAGCGACCTGGGTGCGTCACGCCGTCTTGCGGAGCGGTTCCTCGTCGCCGGCGGGCGGGGGAGGCAGCGGCCGGGCGCTCTCGCGCAGCAGGCCGCGGTCGGCGAGCAGGCGCGCCGTGTCCGCGGCGGATGCCGCGCGGCCATAGTACCAGCCCTGGCCCTTCGAACAGCCGAGCCGGGTGAGTTCGATCGCGGTCGCTTCGTCTTCGACACCCTCGGCGGTGATTGGCATCGCGAGGCTTTCGCCGAGGCGGACGATCGCGACGACGATCGCCTGCGCGTCGGGGCTGCCGCGCATCGCGGCAATGAAGCTGCGGTCGATCTTGATCCGGTCGAACGGCAGCGCGCGCAAATGCGACAGCGAGCTGTAGCCGGTACCGAAATCGTCGAGGCTGAGCGAGACGCCCTGATTCTTGAGGCTGGTGACGATCGAGCGGACGAGTGGGAGGTTTTCGAACAGCGAGCTTTCGGTGATCTCGACCTCGAGCTGGTTCGCGGGGAAGCCCGTCTCGACGAGCAGCTTGGTAAGCTTCTGGCTGAACCAGGGGTCTTTCAGCTGCTGCGGCGAAATGTTGACCGCGAGCACGATCGACGGATCCCAGCCCTTGGCGATCTCCATCGCGTCGCGGACGACGCGCAGCGACAATTCGCCGATCAATCCGCTTTCCTCGGCGACCGGGATGAAGCGTTCGGGCGGGATCAGGCCATATTCGGGCGATTCCCAGCGCATCAGCATCTCGAAGCCGAGCAGGCGGCCGCTGGCGATGTCGACCTGCGGCTCGAAATAGGGGATGAATTCGCCGCGCGGCATCCCGTCGCGAATGCCGGTTTCGATCTGGTTGCGGATCTGCACCGCCATTTCCATGCCCGCCTGGAACCAGCAGTGGCGGTTCCGCCCCTCGTCCTTGCAGTGATACATGGCGATGTCGGCCTGGCGGACCATCGTTTCCATCGTGATGCTGGCGTCGGTCGCGAGCGCGATGCCCAGCGACGCGCCGATCCGGATCTGCTGCGAATCGTGCGCGACCGAATCTTCCAGCGCGGTGACCAGCGCCGCGGCCAGTGCGTCGATTTCGGCGCGCGCGACGGGCTCGAAGGGCAGCATCGCAACGAATTCGTCGCCGCCGAGCCGCGCCTTGGTCGCGGTCGGGGGCAGGATTTCGTTGATGCGCTCTGCGGCAACCTGCAGCACGCGGTCGCCAGCGGCGTGGCCGTGGATGTCGTTGACGGTCTTGAAATGGTCGAGGTCGAGCAGAAACAGTGCGACGTGGCGGCGTTCGCCGGTCGCTTCCGCGATCATCCGCTGCCCCTGCGCGAGCAGGGCACGGCGGTTGAGGAAGCCGGTGAGCGGATCGGTGTCGGCGAGGTAGCGCGCGCGCTGCTCCGCCTCGGTGCGTTCGCGGATCTCGCGGTTCAGATCCTCGTAGCGGCGCCAGCCGAAGAGGATCAGCGCGATATTCAGGATCATCGCGGCGGCAAGCACCTTGTCGGGCCCGCCACCGAGGCCGATGATCGTTTGCACGATCGACTGCATCACGCTGCCGCCGGTGCCGACGAACAGCAGGATCGCGGCCACGACGATCCCGCCGGCGAACATGTCGCGCCGCGCGTCCTCGCTGCGGTCGCGCGCTTTCGGTTCTGCTGTCATGTAACTATTCCCACCCATCGCAGCCATAGTGGCGGCGAGCGGTGAAATTTGCGTTAAGTGCGAACCGACGCCGTGCTTGCCTTTTGCGGCCGTTTTGCGTAAAGGCGCCCCGTTCGGACGCATCTCGCGGACGGGCAGATACGACATCCGCGACGGAAAACACTGTCCACGGATACCGCTGGTTGGCGAGGTTTCGCTCACCGGCGTGTTTTGCGTTGCGGTCGTCAGAAAGGGTTTTTTAGGCGCATGTTCGACAGTCTGAGCAATCGGCTTGGCGATGTTTTCGGAAAGCTCCGCGGTCGCGGCGCGCTGACCGAGGCCGACGTGCGCGCGGCGATGCGCGAAGTGCGAATCGCCCTGCTCGAAGCCGACGTCGCGCTGCCCGTCGTGCGCAGCTTCGTCGATCAGGTCACAGACCTCGCGATCGGCCAGAATGTCCTGCGCTCGGTGACCCCGGGGCAGCAGGTGGTCAAGATCGTCAGCGACGCGCTGACCGAAATGCTCGGCTCCGAAACCGCCGAGCTCGACCTTGCCGTCACCCCGCCCGCCGTCATCATGATGGTCGGCCTTCAGGGCTCGGGCAAGACGACGACGACCGCGAAGATCGCCAAGCGGTTGAAGGACAAGGAGCGCAAGAAGGTGTTGATGGCGTCGCTCGACGTCAACCGCCCCGCCGCGCAGGAACAGCTCGCCGTCCTCGGCCGCCAGATCGACGTCGCGACGCTGCCGATCGTCGCCGGCCAGCAGCCGGTCGAGATCGCCCAGCGCGCGCTGCAGGCCGCGAAGCTGCAGGGCTATGATGTCCTGATGCTCGACACCGCGGGCCGCCTCCACGTCGACCAGCAATTGATGGACGAGATGCAGGCGGTGTCGCGCACGGCGAACCCGACCGAGACGCTGCTCGTCGTCGACAGCCTGACCGGCCAGGACGCGGTGCAGGTCGCGCAGCGCTTCACCGATCAGGTGCCGCTCACCGGCGTCGTGCTGACCCGCATGGACGGCGACGCGCGCGGCGGCGCGGCGCTGTCGATGCGCGCGGTCACCGGCAAGCCGATCAAGTTCGCGGGTACGGGCGAAAAGCTCGACGGGCTCGAACTCTTCCAGCCCTCGCGCATCGCCGGCCGCATCCTCGGCATGGGCGACGTCGTCAGCCTCGTCGAACGCGCCGCCGAGACGATCCAGGCCGAAGAGGCCGAGGCGATGGCGAAGAAGATGGCGAAGGGTCAGTTCGACCTCGACGATCTTCGCACGCAGCTCAACCAGATGCGCCGCATGGGCGGCCTCGGCGCGCTCGCCGGCATGATCCCCGGCCTCAAGAAGGCGCAGGCGGCGATGGCGGAGAGCGGCGCCAACGACAAGATGCTGATTCACTTCGATGCGATCATGGGATCGATGACCCCCAAGGAACGCGCGAAGCCGGAGATCATCACCGCGAAGCGCAAGATCCGTATCGCGAACGGGTCGGGTACGACGGTGCAGCAGGTGAACCGGGTGCTGAAGATGCATCAGGAAATGTCCACCGCAATGAAGAAGATCCGCAAGATGGGCGGCCTGAAAGGGCTTGGCGCGCTGTTCGGCAAGGGCGGCGGCATCCCCGGCATGGGTGGCGGCGGCATGGGTGGAGGCGGTGGCCTCGGCGGGCTGCCCGGGCTCGGCGGCGGGGCGATCCCGCCCGACCTCGCCAATCTGATCAACAAGAAGAAATGATTTCGACCAACTCTACTATTTGAACGTAAAGGAAAATATCATGGCTACCTCCATTCGCCTTTCGCGCGGCGGTTCGAAAAAGCGCCCCTATTACAAGATCGTCGTCGCCGATTCGCGCAGCCCGCGCGACGGCCGCTTCATCGAGCGTCTCGGCAGCTACAACCCGCTGCTCGCCAAGGACAATCCGGAGCGCGTGAAGCTCGACGCCGAGCGCGCCGCGCATTGGCTGAGCGTCGGTGCGCAGCCGACCGACCGCGTTGCCCGCTTCCTCGACGCCGCCGGCGTCAAGGAACGCGCCGCTCGTAACAACCCGAAGAAGGCCGAACCCGGCGAAAAGGCCAAGGAACGCGCCGAAGAGAAGGCCGCGAAGATCGCTGAGGCCGAAGAAGCTGCCGCCGCCGCCGCCGCCGCTCCGGCGCCGGAACCCGAAGCGCCGGCCGCTGAAGAAGCCGCTGCCGACGAAGTTGTTGCCGAAGAAGCCGCTGCTCCCGAAGCCGCTGAATCGGATGCGACCGGTTCGGTGAAGAGCGAAGAAACCGCCGAAGCGGTGGCCGACGCCGTCGCCGAAGAAGTCCCGGCCGACGCTACCGCCGACGACGCGACCGCGATCGCCGAGGAAGTCGCCGAAGGCGGCCCGGTGGCCGAAGAAGCTGCGGCCGAAGAAGCTCCGGCTGCCGAAGAAGCGCCCGCTGAAGAAGCCGGCGAAGAAAAGGCCGAAGGCTAAGCCTTGGCCGACGCAAACCGCCCCGTCACCCTCGCCGCCATCGCCGGCGCGCATGGGGTGCGGGGCGAGGTGCGGCTGAAACTGTTCGGCGAAGGCGCGGAGGCTCTCCGCGCCTTTTCCGTTTTCGACGCGGGCGGCCGGAAACTGACGCTCAAGTCGGTGCGTCCCGCCAACCAGGGTGCGGTCGCGACTTTCGCCGAAGTGAGCGACCGCAGCGCGGCCGAAGCCCTGCGCGGCACGGTACTGACCGTGCCGCGCTCGGCGCTGCCGCCGCTTGGGCCGGGCGAATATTATCATCACGATCTGGTCGGGCTGCCGTGCGTCTCGACCGATGGCAGCGCCATCGGCCATGTCGCTGCGGTCGAGAATTTCGGTGCCGGCGACATCCTCGAAATCGAGAAACCGGCCGAGCCCGGCAAGAAGCCCGTCCGCTTCATGGTGCCGATGAACGCGCAGGCGGTTCCGGCATGGACCGACGACGGCGTGACCGTCGACGCGGCGTTCGTCGAGTAACGGGCGCTCCCTTGTTGCTCGTCACCCCGGACCTGTTCCGGGATCCATTTTCCGGCGCTGGCGGCAATGGACCCCGGATCAAGTCCGGGGCGACGAAGGAGTATGATTGTCGACGGTCTCACCCGCTGTTAGCCTGACCGGGATTTGCCAGGGAGGGACTATGCGCTGGGAAACAGGCTTCGCTTTTGCTCTCATATTTGCGGGCGCGGTTCCCGCCACGGCGCAGGAAGGCGGGCCCAAGACCATCGACCAGCTCGCTCCCGAAATCGATGCACTCTTCGCCAAATTCCAGGCAGACCAGCACGTCCCCGGCCTCGTCTACGGCGTCGTGAAGGACGGCAAGCTCGCCTATGTGAAGGGCGTCGGCGTCCAGAATATCGACGACAAGCGGGCCGTCACCCCCGACAGCCTGTTCCGCATCGCCTCGATGACCAAGGCCTTCACGGCGCTGTCGATCCTGAAGCTGCGCGACGACGGCAAGCTGCGGCTCGACGATCTCGCCGAGGACTATATCCCCGAGATGAAGGGCTGGACCTACCCGACGACGGACAGTCCGCGCATCCGCATCCGCGATCTGCTCCAGCATGTCGGCGGTTTCGTCACCGACGACCCGTGGGGCGACCGCCAGCAGGTGCTGCCCCAGGACGAATTCACCAAGATGATCGCGGCGGGCGTGCCGTTCAGCCGCGTACCGCAGAGCCAGCATGAATATTCGAACTTCGGCTACGCCTTGCTCGGCCGGATCGTGTCGAAGGCGTCGGGCATGGCGTACACCGACTATGTCCGGCAGACGATCCTGACCCCGCTCGGCATGACGAGCAGCGGTTATGACGCGCCGCAGGCCCCGAAAGCGCGCTATGCACTCGGCTATCGCTGGGAGAATGAGCGCTGGACCGCCGAGCCCGAAATGGCCGACGGTGCGTTCAACGCCATGGGCGGGCTGCAGGTCAGCGCGCGGGATTATGCGAAATGGCTCGCCTTCCTGCTCTCGGCATGGCCCGCGCGCGACGATCCCGATCGCGGGCCGGTCAAGCGGTCGACGGTGCGCGAGATTGCACAGGGGCTCAATTTCGTGTCGGTCACGAACCGCAACGGCTCGAGCGGCGGAACCGCGTGCAAGCTGGCGACGGCCTATGGCATGGGCTGGCGCGTCGCGCAGGACTGCGACCTCGGCCTCACCCTCGCGCATGGCGGGGGCTATCCGGGATATGGCAGCCATGTGATGCTGATGCCCGACCATGGCGTCGGCGTCTTCGCGCTCTCGAACCGCACCTATGCAGGGCCGTCGGCGCCCGCGTGGGACACGGCCGTCGCGATGCACAAGGCGGGGTTGCTCGAGGTTCGCGCCGTGGCGGTGTCGCCGGCGGTTGCGGACCTCTATGCTTTGTCGAAGGCGGCTTATGCGGCGGGGAACCTCAGCCCTCTTCGGGGCAGGTTGGCGATGAATTTCCTGATGGACCGCTCGGCGGAGAATTGGACGGCCGAATTCGCGCGATTGAAGGCGGAGGTCGGCGAATGCCCTGCGGACGAGCCGTTGGCGCCCACGGGCGCGATGTCGACGGCGTTTCGCCTCAAGTGCACGAAGGGCAAGCTCGACGGACAGTTGCTGCTGGCGCCGACCCGGCCGGCGACGGTCCAAGCGCTGCGCTTTCGTGTCGTCAGGGACGCGCCCTGATATTTGCGGCCTGCCGCCCCGTTGCAAGGGGGGTGGGGCGGCAGGCCTGCGCCGCTCAGCGGCGTTTCGTGATGCGCGCCGGCACCGCCCGCTTCGCGAGGCGGCGCGCCGGGACGGCGCAGTCGAAATAGGAATCTTCGCCCGGCGCATGGATCGGGGTGACGAGGTCCGCGAACGCGCGGAACTTGGCGCCGAGCCATTTGATCGCGCGATCGAGATCGGCGCTCATCCGTTCGTGGCCGTGTACCCAGCCGCGCATGAAATGCTCTTCCATCATGGCCTGTCTCCTGTCTTGGCCCCCTTCAAATGCGCCTGACGAGACGGCAAAGCCAACAAAAGCTTTGCTGGATATCATAAGTAGAGCTTATATATCGCCGATGTCGAAACTTCCGCCCCTTGCCGCCGTTCGTGCCTTCGAGGCGGCCGCACGCCTGCAGAATTTCTCGCGCGCCGGTGAGGAACTCGGGATGACGCAGGCCGCGATAAGCTATCAAATCCGCCAATTGGAGCAGCGGCTCGGCCGTGCGCTGTTCGTGCGGGAGAAGGGACGGGTGCGCCTTTCCGAAACCGGGCAGCGGCTGCTGCCGACAATAAGCGGAGCTTTCGCCGCGATGGGTGACGCCTTCGCCGCGATCAGCAGCGACGATGCGGAGGTGTTGACGATCAGCGCCGCGATCACGCTCGGCGGCACCTGGCTTAGCGCGCGGATCGGCCGCTTCCAGCTTCGCTACCCCGACCTTGCCGTCCGGTTGCTGATGTCGAACGACCTCGTCGATTTCGACGCGACCAATGTCGACGTCGCGCTGCGCACCGGCAACGGTCACTGGCCGGGGCTGCGCACCGACTTTCTGTTCCGCAGCCACGTGACCCCGATCTGTTCGCCGGTGTTTCTTGATGCGAACCATATCGCGACGCCCGCCGACCTGCTGCGCGTCGAACGCCTCGCGCCGAACGACCCGTGGTGGGCGGGCTGGCTGGCACAGGCGGGCATCGGCACGCCCCCGCCGCCGCGCCGCGGGATCGAACTCGACAGCCAGTTGCAGGAAGCGATCGCGGTGCAGGGCGGCTTCGGCATCGCGCTGATGACCCCGCTCTACTGGCGGACCGAGCTCGAGACGGGGCGGCTCGTGCGGCCGTTCGAGACCATTTACGAGCCCGGCACCGGCAATTATCTCGTCCACCGCGACAATCGGGTGGGGGTGCGCAAGATCGAACGCTTCCGCGAATGGCTGCACGAGGAGCTGGAGATGGATCGCCAGATGATCCCCGAGCCGCTATGGGAGCCGCTGCCATGAGTTTCGCCGCCGTTCCCCTGACCCTCTATCCCGACATGTTTCCCGGTCCGCTGGGGCATAGCATGGCGGGCCGCGCGCTCGAGACCGGCATCTGGTCGTGCGAACCCTTGCAGATCCGTGACTTTGCAACCGACAAGCATCGCACCGTCGACGACACGCCCGCGGGCGGCGGCGCGGGGATGGTGCTGAAGGCCGATGTTCTCGCCGCGGCGATCGATCAGGCTGCTGCGGCGCATCCGGGTCTCCCGATCCTTGCGATGACCCCGCGGGGCATCCCGATCACGCAGGCGCGCGTACGTGATCTTTCGGCCGGTCCGGGTGCGATCATTCTGTGCGGGCGGTTCGAGGGATTCGACGAGCGCATCTTCGACGCGCGGCCCATCGAACAGGTGTCGATGGGCGACATCATCCTGTCGGGCGGCGAGATGGGGGCGCTGTTGCTGCTCGACGCTTGCATTCGGCTGCTTCCCGGCGTAATGGGCGCGGCTTCAAGTGGTGATGACGAATCGTTTGAAAACGGTTTGCTCGAATATCCCCACTATACCCGACCTGCGATATGGGAAGGGCGCACGATCCCCGAAGTGCTGCGATCGGGGGATCATGCGAAGATCGACGCCTGGCGGAAACATCAGGCGGAGACGGATACTCGGTTACGCAGGCCGGACCTTTGGGAGCGTCATGTCGATGCTCGGGACCGACCTGCCTCTGGCGCGCGGCGAAAGAATAAGGACTAGAGGACATGAACCTCATCCAGACGATCGAAGCCGAAGAAATTGCCAAGGCTGGCAAGACGATCCCCGAATTCCGCCCCGGCGACACGCTGAAGGTCGGCGTGAAGGTGGTCGAAGGCGAACGCACCCGCGTCCAGAATTTCGAAGGCGTGTGCATCGCGCGCTCGAACAAGGGCATGGGCTCCAACTTCACCGTGCGCAAAATGTCGTTCGGCGAAGGTGTCGAGCGCGTCTTCCCGCTCTATTCGCCGAACATCGACAGCATTACCGTCGTCCGCAAGGGCGCCGTGCGCCGCGCGAAGCTTTACTATCTGCGTGGTCGCACTGGTAAATCGGCGCGTATTGCGGAACGCCGCGATTACCGGTCGGAAGCCGGCGAAGGCTAAGGAGAGCTTCTCTCACCAAAAGCCGAAACAGCTTTCAAAAACGACCGGTTCCGCCAACAGGCAGAGCCGGTCGTTTTCATTTGGGCGAAACGAATTTGCTGCAGCCGTCCCCCTTGTTTCAACCGACACGGCGCGCGTTCATCGGCGCGGCGTTTGCCGTCGGGGTACTCGGATTCGGCGGGCCGGTGCTGGCTGCTACCGATGCGCAGCGGTTCGTCGCGGCGGCGCGCAGGCAGATCGGTGTCACCCTGCGCTATGATCCCGCCTATACGGTGCTTGCCTTCCCGAACGGCGACGTCGAGCGGGTAAAGGGTGTGTGCACAGATGTCGTGATCCGCGCGTACCGCGATGCGCTGGGCCAAGACCTGCAGCTTCTTGTAAACGCCGACATGCGCGCCAATTTCGGGGCTTATCCGAAAAATTGGGGCCTTGGCCGTCCCGATCGCAACATCGACCATCGCCGCGTTCCCAATCTGGCGACCTATTGGCGGCGGCAGAAGGCGGCGGTGCCTGTCACGTCCGATCCGGACGACTGGCGTCCGGGCGACATCTTCACCCAGATGATCGGCGGACGTCTGCCGCACACGGGTATCGTGTCGGACAGGAAGAATACTACCGGCACCCCGCTCGTGATCCACAATATCGGCGGCGGTGCCCGCGAGGAGGATGCGCTGTTCGATCATCCGCTGACCGGCCATTTTCGCTGGAAAGTTTAAGCCACCCAATGTTTTCAACCGAGTTCTACGCTGAGGAGTGAGTAAATGGGTTATCGTATCGTTGTCGCCGGCGCGACGGGCAATGTCGGGCGCGAAGTGCTCGCCATCCTGGCCGAGCGTGAATTCCCGATTGCCGAACTGGCCGCGGTCGCATCGTCGCGCAGCCAGGGCGACGAGATCGAGATCGGCGATACCGGCAAGACCGTCAAATGCCAGAATATCGAGAATTTCGATTGGGCGGGCTGGGACATGGCGATTTTCGCGATCGGCAGCGACGCGACCGCGATCCACGCGCCCAAGGCCGCCGCGGCGGGCTGCGTCGTGATCGACAACTCGTCGCTCTATCGCATGGACCCCGACGTGCCGCTGATCGTGCCCGAGGTGAACCCCGACGCGATCGACGGCTATGTGAAGCGCAACATCATCGCGAACCCCAATTGCTCGACCGCGCAGATGGTCGTCGCGCTGAAGCCGCTGCACGATGCCGCGAAGATCAAGCGCGTCGTCGTTGCGACCTATCAGTCGGTGTCGGGCGCGGGCAAGGCGGGCATGGACGAGCTGTGGAACCAGACGCGCCAGATTTTCGTCGGCGACGAAAAGGACGTGCAGAAATTCACCAAGCAGATCGCCTTCAACGTCATCCCGCATATCGACAAGTTCCTCGACGACGGGTCGACCAAGGAAGAGTGGAAGATGGTCGCCGAAACCAAGAAGATCCTCGACCCGAAGATCAAGGTCACCGCGACCTGCGTCCGCGTTCCCGTCTTCGTCGGCCACTCCGAGGCGATCAACATCGAGATGGAGAATGAACTGTCGGCCGAGGACGCGCAGCGCATCCTCCGCGAGGCGCCCGGCGTGATGCTCGTCGATAAGCGCGAGGATGGCGGGTACATCACCCCCGTCGAGTGCGTCGGCGACTATGCGACCTTCGTCAGCCGCGTGCGCGACGACAGCACCGTCGACAATGGCCTCAACCTCTGGTGCGTCAGCGACAATCTCCGCAAGGGTGCGGCGCTGAATGCGGTGCAGATCGCCGAACTGCTCGGCCGCCGGCACCTGAAAAAGGGCTGAGTCAGATCCCATCCCCGTTCGCATCTCGACTTCGGGATGCGAACGGGTAGGGAAGGGCGATGACCTCGCCCTTCGCTTTCACCCATGCGCTCTGCCGTACCCCCGCCCCCTCGGCCGTCAATGGCATCCGTGCAGGCGGCGGGCCCGACCCCGATCTCGCGATCCTGCTCGCCGAGCATGAAGCCTATGTCAGGGCGCTCCGCGAGCTTGGCCTCGCTGTCGACATCCTCCCGCCGCTCGACGACTTTCCCGACGCGCTGTTCACCGAAGACGTCGCGCTCACCTTTCCTGAAGGCGCGATCCTGCTCCGTACCGGCGCGCCGACGCGGGCAGGCGAAGTGGCGCATATCCGTGGGGCGCTGGCGGAGCGCCATCCGAGGCTGCTCGCGATGGCGGGTTCCGGGCATGCCGACGGCGGCGACGTGCTGCGCCTTGCCGATCGCGTGATCATCGGCCTCTCCGACCGGACCGACGGCGCCGGCGCCGAGGAACTGGCGGGGCTGCTCGCTGAGCTCGGCTACCGCGCCGAGGTTGCAGAAACCCCCCAAAGCGTCCTGCATTTCAAGACCGGCTGCAGCCTGATCGACGAGCGGACCGTGCTTACGGTCCCCGCGATGCGCGACTGCCCCGAATTCGCCGGGTTGGAGGTCGTGCTCACCCCGCCTGGCGAAGAGGGCGCCGCGAACATCCTGCGCGTTCGCGACACGGTGCTGATCGGCGAGCGCTGGACGGCGACGCAGGCGATGCTCGCCGCGCGGGGGGTGCCGTATCGCACCATGGCGACCGACCATGTCGCGCGCCTCGATGCGGGGCTGAGTTGCATGTCGCTGCGCTGGTAATCGCGCGCGGCGGTGGCATAAGGATCGGGACGCGAAACAGGAGGCGGTGATGCGGGCATGGACGGGCTTGGTGATGCTGGGACTGCTTGCCGCGTGCAAGCCTGCCGACAAGCCCCCTGCCGACGAGACGGCCGTGCCCTCGGCGCCGCCGGTGCCCGAGGCGAAGGCCGACGGTCCCGCAGCCGCCACGACCGCAGTCGCGCTCGACGCCGAAGGGCTGCGCTTCATCGACAAGGCCAGCGGCAAGGCGAGCCTCCTGGCCTTCGGCGTTCCGCGCGAGCAGGCCGAAAAGGCGCTCGCGAACGTCGCGGGCAAGGCCGACGATCGCAGCGACAACAATGAATGCGGCGCCGGGCCGATGGCGTTCACGCGCTTCGACGCGATGACGCTCAATTTCCAGGACGGCAAGTTCGTCGGCTGGTTCCTCGGCAACGAAAAGGGCGCGAAGGATTATTCGACGGCGAGCGGGATCGGCATCGGGACGACGCGCGCCAAGGCGAAGCAATCGGTCACGATCACCGATATCGAGGACAGCACGCTCGGCGAGGAGTTCAGTATCGGCACCGGTGACACGGTCGTCGGCGGCATGTTCGCCGAGCCCGGCGACGCGGCCAAGGTCGACGCGCTGTTCGCGGGCGTGAACTGCTTCTTCCGCTGACGACCGAAGCACGACATTTCTAGCGCCGTCATCCTGAACTTGTTTCAGGATCCATGGTCCGCCATTTCCTTAAGCGCCGCGCCGGACGAACGCTCAGTCCATGGATGCTGAAACAAGTTCAGCATGACGAGCTTGGTGCGACCGCTCCTCACCCCAAAGCAGCCACTACCCTAATGCCCCATGTCGGCCATTGATGCCTTCGGTCCACCCGGTTTCGGCGGCCGCAGCAACAGCACCAGCGGCACCGCGGCGAGCGTCACCCACATCATCAGCCAGAAATCGTCGATATAGGCGACCATCGCCGCCTGCCGGTTGATCTCGGCATTGACCATCGCCATCGCGGTGTCGCCGACGATGCCGAAGCGGTCGGCGGTCGAGGCGTCGAGCATGCTCGTCGAGCTGTTGGTGACATGGCTGACGAGGTCTTCGTGGCTGCGCTGGATATTGGCGCCGAGCAGCGTCGTGACCACCGAGATGCCGACCGACGCACCGATGCTGCGCAGCAGATTGAGCAGGCTCGATCCGTCGGTGCGGTACTGCGGCGGGATCGTCGCAAAGGCCATGGTGTTGAGCGGGATGAAGACCAGCCCCATGCCGATACCCTGGACGAGGCCGCTGACGATCACCGGCCGCATCCCCATCTCCAGCGACCAGTGGCTCATCTGCCAGAGCGACAGCGCCGCGATGGCGAGGCCGGTGCCGACCATCCAGCGCGCGTCGACCTTGCCGAGCAGTTGGCCCGCGACCCACATGCTCATCAGGATGCCGATGCCGCGGACTGCGAGCACCCAGCCGGTGTCGATCACCGGCCAACCGAACAGATTCTGGAGCATCGGCGGCAGCAGCGCCATCGAGGCGAACATCACGATGCCGATCACGACCATGAAGCCCATCGCGGTGACGAGGTTGCGGTCTGCCATCATCTGCCGGTTGAAGAGAGTGTCGCGGCTGGTGCAAAGATGGACGACGAACATCCACAGGCACGCGATCGCGACCGCCATCTCGATCCAGATCTCGCGGCTGTCGAACCAGTCGAGATGCGCGCCGCGGTCGAGCATCAGCTGGAGCGCCGAAAGACCGAGCGCCAGCATGGAAAAGCCGAACAGGTCGAAGCGGCGGTCGCGCCTTCGCGTCGCGGGAAGCAAAGCCCACATCAACGCAAGCGTCAGCAACCCGACGGGCAGGTTGACGTAGAATACCCAGCGCCAGTTGACCGACTCGGTCAGCCAGCCGCCCAGGATCGGCCCCAGGATCGGTCCGATCATGATCCCCATGCCCCAGATCGACATCGCGCGTGCCTGTTTCTCGGGGGGGTTGATGTCGAGCATCACCGATTGCGAGAGCGGGCCGATGAAGGCCGCGCTGATCCCCTGCAGGAAGCGGAAGGCGACCATCTGTTCGAGCGACTGCGCCGCGCCGCAGGCCATCGACGCGACGATGAACCCCGCTATGGCGCCAAGGAACAACTCGCGGCGGCCGATGCGATCGGCAAGCCAGCCGGTGATCGGCATCGCGACCGCCGATGCCAGGATATAGCTCGTGAGCACCCAGGTCACCGTTTCGCTCGTCGCGCCGAGCGCCGACTGCATGTGCGGGATGGCGACGTTGGCGATCGTCGTGTCGAGAATCTGCATGATCGACGCGCCCATGACGGCGACGGTCAGCAGGCCGCGAAAGCGGACCTGCTGATGCAGCGGGATCGCATCGTCGACCGCCGTGGCTGGCGACCGGCGGGGAAAAGCGCGGCTCGCCATGGCCTTACTTGTCGGTGAAGACTTTGACGTCGGCCGACAGCCCGGCGATCATGTCGCGCGAGGGCTTTTCGTCGAAGGCGATCCGCACCGGCACGCGCTGCGTCACCTTGACCCAGTTGCCGGTCGCATTCTGCGCCGGAAGCACGGAGAATTCGCTGCCCGTGCCCGCGCCGATCGTCAGGACATGGCCGCGCACCTTGAGCCCCGGATAGGCGTCGAAGCTGATTTCGGCGCGCTGGCCGACGCGCATGTTCGCAAGGTCGGTTTCCTTGAAGTTCGCCTCGACCCAAGGGTGCAGCGTGTCGACGATCGTCACGGCGGGCAGGCCTTGCACCATCATCTGGCCGACCAATAGCCGGTCGGACTGCGCGATACGCCCCGCGCTGGGTGCACGAACTTCGGTGCGGCCGAGATTGACCTCGGCCTGCGAACGCTGGACCTTCGCCGCCTCGACCTGCGGATTGATCCCGTTCGCGCCGGTAGCGAGCTTCGAGCGCGCCTCGGCGGCGTCGGCGCGGGCTTGCGCCAGCGCGGCGCGTGCCTGTTCGACCGCATGTTTCGAGGCGTCATAGGCGGCCTTGGTCGTGAAGCCCTTCTCCATCAACGCCGCCTGGCGCGCGAAGTTCGACTGCGCGAACGCGACACCTTCCTCGGCCGCCTTGATATCGACTCCCGTGGTGGCGAGGCTCGCCGACAGGTTGCCGACATCGACGTTGGCGGCGTCGATCGCGGCATTCGCCTGCGCGACACTCAGCGCATAGGGTTCGCCGTCGATGCGGAAGAGCAATTGTCCCTTCTGCACCATCTGGCCGTCCTTGACCGCGACCTCGGTGATCCGGCCGCCGACTTCGGCGGCGATCGAGACCTTGTCCATCTGGACATAGGCATTGTCGGTCGACACCGATCCGCCGCTCGTCAGCCAATACCAACCGCCGGCGGCCAGCAAAACGGCGGGCAGGCCGAACATCAGCAGGCGAGCGCGCCAGCTCGGCCCGGTCTTGCCTGCGGCGGCAGTGGCCGGCTGCGCCGGAGGCGGCACCGGGTCGGCCTTGGGTGCGCGCGCCGGTGCGGCGTCTTCGGCCTTGGTGCGGGAAGGGGAGAGCTGGTCCATTATGCGGTCTCTTTTAGGTATTCGCGGCGGGAGAGGTTGGCGCGCACCTTTTCGACGAGCGTGACGAGCTGGTCGATTTCGGCGGCGCTCAATCCTTCGGTGGCCTCTTCGGTGAGTTTTTCGGCGATCGGACGCATCGCGCCTAGCATGTCGCCGGCGCGCGCCGTCAGATAAAGGCGCCACGCGCGGCGGTCGGTGGGATCGGCCCGTCGCTCGACGAGCCCCGCCTCGGCGAGCCGGTCGACCATCCGCGAGAGGGTGATCGGCTCGACCTCGATCAGTTCGGCGAGCGGGCCCTGCCTTATGCCCTCGTGGCGCTTCAGATAGGTGATCACGCGCCATTGCAGCGCGGTGATGCCGGTGTCACGCGTGCGTGCGTCGAAGGCGCGACGGAACAGCCGCGCACTGTCGTTGAGCAGATAACCGATCGTCTCACTCATGGCAGCGGATATAATAGCAATTGCTACTATATTCAATCCTGATGTGTCGTCAGAGGGAAATATCTGATTTGGTGTTAAATTCCTTTACAATGCTTGCGCTGGGGCGCTTTTTGGGCAGGATAAGGGCATGACTCTGACTGCCGACCTCTTCTGGTCCTTTCGCTCGCCCTACAGCTATCTCGCCATCGGCCGCTACCGCGCGCTGGCGGCGAGCCATGACCTGTCGATCAACCTGCGCCCGGTTTATCCGCTTGCGATCCGCCAGC
Source organism: Sphingopyxis sp. Geo25 (assembly GCF_949769135.1). Classification (NCBI taxonomy): domain Bacteria; kingdom Pseudomonadati; phylum Pseudomonadota; class Alphaproteobacteria; order Sphingomonadales; family Sphingopyxidaceae; genus Sphingopyxis; species Sphingopyxis sp. Geo25. Next base: position 380,899 of record NZ_CATKOZ010000002.1, read on the forward strand.
CCGACTTTTTCGAACGCAATCACCCCAACTGGCTGAGCTACACGATGCGCGACATGATCCGCGTTGCGCAATTCCACGGCATTCCCTTCGGGCCGCCGCGTCCCGACCCGATCGTGCAGAACGTGATGACGCGCGAGATCGCGGTCGAGCAGCCCTATATCTATCGTCTGACGCGATTGGGGCAGGCTGCGTCGCGGCGCGGCCGGAGCCTGGGCTTCTGTCACGAAGTGGCTCAGCTCATCTGGGGCGGGGCGCAGGACTGGCACCTTGGCGATCATCTCGCGGGCGCGGCGCGGCGCGCGGGGCTCAGCCTCGCCGAACTCGACGCCGAGGCGGAGGCCGATGCCGAGGCGCTCGACAACGAGATCGCGGCGAACCAGGTCGCGCTCGAGATCGCGGGCCATTGGGGCGTGCCGACCTTGGTGTTTGATGGCGAGCCTTTCTTCGGCCAGGACCGGATCGAGATGGCAAAGTGGCGCATGGAGCAGAAGGGCTTGCAGCCGCGCTGATCGGCCTTGCTCAACCCATCGCCGACGGGGCATAGGCCGCGCATGAGCATCGAACCCCGATTTTTCGTGGCGCGCGACGGCGTGCGGCTGGCGTGGCGCGAGATGGGGGAGGGGCGCCCGCTGGTGCTGCTCCATGGCCTGTTTTCGAACGCCGAGGTCAACTGGATCAAGTTCGGCACCGCCGCGCGGATCGCCGCGGCGGGGTTTCGCGTCGTGATGCCCGACCTGCGCGTCCACGGATCGAGCGAGGCGCCGCACGAGCCCGAACATTATCCGCCCGATGTGCTCGTGCATGATCTGGAAGATCTGATCGGGCATCTTGGCGTCTCCGATTTCGACCTCGGCGGCTTTTCGTTGGGCGCACGCACGAGTACCCGTGCCGTGGTTGCCGGGATCAAACCGCGCAAGCTGATCCTCGGCGGGATGGGACTTGCGGGGCTTGCCGGCTGGTCACAGCGCGGGCAATTCTTCCAGCGCGTCATCGCCGACTATGAAACCGCGAAGCGCGGCGACGACACCTGGTTGTCGATCCAGTTCATGAAGACGATGAAGATCGACCGCGTTGCGGCGCGCCTGCTGCTGGACAGCTTCACCGATACCACGCCCGACATGCTCGCGGCGCTGACGATGCCGACCTTGCTCGTTTGCGGCGAGCAGGATCAGGACAATGGGTCGGCCGAGGAACTGGCGGCGGTGCTGCCCGACGCGACGCTCAGCATCATCCCCGGCACGCATATGTCGAGCGTCACGCAGCCCGAGATGGGCGCGGCGATGGTTGCCTTCCTGATGGCTTGACCCTGCCCGCGGGCCGGTCCAGATTGCCGCCATCGCGCCCGAGAGCGCATCAGAATATCCAGAGGACGCCCCCATGAAAGCCATGATTTCAACGCTGTCGCTTGCCCTGTCGCTCGCGGCGGCAACCCCCGCCTTTGCACAAGCCGCCCCTGCCGCCCCCACGGCTGCGGATGCAGATGCCTTCGTCGCCGCGGTCGAAAAGGACCTGTTCGACTATACCGTCGAGAGCAGCCAGGTGAACTGGGTCAACGCGACCTATATCACCGAGGATACCGACGCGATGGCGGCGCGGATCAACGCGGTCGGCACCGAAAAGTCGGTCAAATATGCCCTAGAAGCCGCCAAATATGCCGGCGTGGCGGGGCTCAGCGCCGACACGAAGCGCAAGCTCGATATCCTGCGTACCGGCATCGTCCTGCCCGCACCGACGACGCCGGGCGCGGCGACCGAACTCAACACGATCGCGACCGACCTGCAGTCGCAATATGGCAAGGGCCGCGGTACGCTGAATGGCAAGGAAATCTCGGGCTCTGACATTGAAGCCGAGATGGGCAATCTCAAGAACACGCCCGCCCAGTTCGCCGAAATGTGGACGAGCTGGCACGATCAGGTCGGTGCGCCGATGAAGGACGACTATGTCAAGATGGTCGGCATCGCGAACGCGGGCGCGAAGGAGCTGGGCTTCGCCGACACCGGCGCGATGTGGCGATCGGGTTACGACATGCCGCCCGAAGAATTCGCCAAGCTGACCGAAAAGATCTGGCAGGACATGAAGCCGCTGTACGTGGCGCTGCACACTTATGTCCGCTGGAAGCTCAACGAGAAATATGGCGACGCGGTGCAACCGAAAACCGGCCCGATCCGCGCCGACCTGCTCGGCAATATGTGGGCGCAGGAATGGGGCAATATCTACCCGCTCGTCGCGCCTCCCGGCACCGGCGACCTTGGCTATGACATCGGCGACCTGCTGACCGAAAAGGGTAAGGGGCCGCTCGACATGGTCAAGGCGGGCGAGAATTTCTATTCGTCGCTGGGGATGGCGCCACTGCCCGACACCTTCTGGAAGCGCAGCCAGTTCCTGAAGCCCGCCGACCGCGAGGTCGTCTGCCACGCCTCGGCGTGGGACGTCGATAACAAGGACGATCTGCGCATCAAGATGTGCATCAAGGTGAACGCCGACGACTTCATCACGATCCACCACGAGCTCGGTCACAACTACTACCAGCGCGCGTATAACAAGCAGCCGTTCCTCTATCTCAATGGCGCGAACGATGGCTTCCATGAGGCGATCGGCGATTTCGTCGCGCTGTCGATCACGCCGCAATATCTGGTCGACATCGGCCTGCTCGACAAATCGAAGGTGCCGAGCGCCGACAAGGACATCGGCTTGCTGCTGCGGCAGGCGATGGACAAGGTCGCTTTCCTGCCCTTCGGCCTGCTCGTCGACCGCTGGCGCTGGGGCGTATTCGACGGCTCGATCAAACCCGCCGACTACAACAAGGCGTGGACCGACCTGCGCAAGCAGTACCAAGGCATCGTCCCGCCGGGTGAGCGGCCGGCGAACGCATTCGATGCGGGCGCGAAGTACCACATCCCCGGTAACACGCCCTACACGCGCTATTTCCTGGCGCGCGTGCTGCAGTTCCAATTCTATCAGGCGGCGTGCAAGCAGGCGGGCTGGAAGGGGCCGCTCCACCGCTGCTCCTTCTACGGCAACAAGGAAGTCGGCGCGAAGCTGAATGCGATGCTCGAAATGGGCGCGTCGAAGCCGTGGCCCGACGCGCTGCAGGCCTTCACCGGCAGCCGCGAAATGTCGGGCAAAGCGATGGCCGCCTATTTCGCACCGCTCAAGAAGTGGCTCGACGAGCAGAACAAGGGCAAGCCGTCGGGCTGGTAAGCCGGGTTCGATCGAAATGGAGAGGCCGGGGTTGGCGACGCCGCCCCAGCCTTTTTATTGCGCCTCGACCGATTGCTTGAACCGCGCCAGCCGCGCGCTCGCAGCGGCGGCGTGCGGGCCGATCCAGCGATCGTGGATGTCCTGGATCGGCATCGCGTTCAGATGATTCCATCGCTCGCGGCCGCGCCGCTCGGCGATCACCAGCCCCGCGTCCTCCAGCACCTTCAGATGCTGCATCACCGTGCAGCGGTCGATGTCGGCGAAATGGCCGCACAGCGCGCCGGTCGTCAGCGGCTGGTCCTTGAGATCATCGAGAATCTGTCGCCGGATCGGCGAGGCGAGCGCCTTGAAGGTCGCATCGAACTGGTCGTGAATTGACATGTTATATAAATATAACATAAAAGGCTTCGACTCAAGCGGAGAGTGGGTATGGAGCTGAAGTTCAGGGTCGCGGCGCGGATTGCGAAGCCAGTGCACGAGGTGTTCGAGGCGGTCGCCGATCCGGCGCAACTGTCGCATTATTTCACCACCGGCGGCGCCAAGGGGCGGCTCGAGACCGGCGCAACGGTGACGTGGGACTTCCACGACTTTCCCGGCGCCTTTCCCGTCTATGTGATCGAGGTGGTGCCGGATGAGAAGATCGTCCTCGAATGGCAGGCGAGCGAAGGCGAGGCGCACAATGTCGAAGGCAGCGAGCCGAAGGACGCCGATTACCGCACGCGCGTAACGATGAGCTTCAAGAGCCTCGACGACGGCCGCACGCTGGTCGAGATCGCCGAGGAAGGCTGGCGTGAGAACCAGGGCGCGCTCGGCGCGTCCTACGGCAATTGCCAGGGCTGGTCGCAGATGCTCTGCGCGCTCAAGGTATGGATCGAGCACGGCATCAATTTGCGCGAGGGGATGTATCGATAGCGGGGCGATCGGAAAGGTCGAGCGAGCCGCGCCCTTTCGTCACCCCGGACTTGATCCGGGGACCATGACTTCAAGGCCGCCAATGGATCGCGGATCAAGTCCGGCATGACGAGAGAAAACACCGCCGCTTTTCAGTCCGGATATTCGAAGCGCAGCGGGCGCGTGCCGAGCGGGGCGCCGGTGTTGGCATCGATCACCACCGGCCGTACCGGTTCGCCGGTTTCGACATCGATCTGGCGCGTCAGCGCGCCCTTGCCATTATATTTGCGTCCCCACGCGCCGATCGCGGCGAGGATCGGCAAAAAATCCCGCCCCGCTTCGGTCAGCAGATATTCGTCGCGCGGCGGGCGCTGGCTGTAGCGCCTTTTCTCGATCAGCCCCGCGTCGGTCAGCGCCGCCAGTCGCCGTGACAGGATATTCGGCGCAATGCCGAGGCTGGTACGCATCTGGTCGTAGCGGGTCAGCCCGCGCTCGATATCGCGCAGGATCAATATGCTCCAGCGATCGCCGACGCGCATCAGCCCGCGGTCGACGGGGCAGGTGCCCGAATTATTTTCGTCGATAGCCATTGAAGTCATATGGGGCAGTCACTATCATTTTGCAAGTGACCCGCTGCGGGCCGCCTGCAAAGGAGAATGACGATGACGATTCCCACTGGAACGGCCCTGATCACGGGCGCCTCGACCGGCCTTGGCGCCGTTTATGCCGACCGCCTTGCCAAACGCGGTCACGACCTGATTCTCGTCGCCCGCAACGGCGCGCAGATGGAAGAGCTGGCCGCGAAGCTGCGCGCAGAGCATGGCGTGGCGGTCGATGTGATCGCCGCCGATCTGACCAAGGGCGACGATGTGGCGCGGATCGAGCAGCGTCTGCTCGACGACGCGGCGATCACTTTGTTCGTCAACAACGCCGGCATGTCGCTCAACGGTGGCACGCTGGAGAATAGCGCGGCCGAGATCGAGACGATCATCGCGCTCAACATTACTGCTGCGGCGCGGCTCGCGATCGCGGCGGGCAGGGCGTTCGGCGCGCGCGGCAAGGGCGCTATCGTCAACATCGCCTCGGTCCTCGCGCTCGCGCCCGAGACGTTCGAGGGCGTGTACAGCGGCTCGAAAGCGTTCCTGCTCAACCTCAGCCACGCGCTCGCCGCGAACGGCCGCGACAAGGGATTCCATGTCCAGGCGGTTCTACCCGGTGCGACGCGCACCGAAATCTGGGAACGGTCGGGCAAGGACGTCGATGCCTTCCCCGCCGAGATGGTGATGAGCGCGAGCGACCTCGTCGACGCGGCGCTGCTCGGCCTCGACCGCGGCGAGGAAGTGACGATCCCGCCGCTCGCCGACGAAGGCCAGTGGAAGGATTATTACGCCGCGCGGCTGGCGATGGGCCCCAACCTGTCGAAGCGCGATGTTGCGGCGCGCTACCGCGTGAACGAAGCGGTTTGACTGGACGCGAGGGCGGCGATCAAAAGCCGCCCTCCCAACGTCTCGAACGACGAAAGCTGCCCTAACAATCATCGTCACCCCGGACTTGATCCGGGGTCCATGACTTCAGCGCTGCGGTGGATCCCGGATCAAGTCCGGGATGACGAATGACAGCATACGGCCGGAAGTCGCCATTGTGCACCCCGGCGAAAGCCGGGGCCCAGAGCGGCAAAACACCAGGCCGGTGTGTGAATTCCAGGGCCCCGGCTTTCGCCGGGGATCACAAAAGGATGTCCGCTTCCCACCCCAAAGCAGACGCCGCAGTCAAATAGGGCCTTTCCTACATTATCCGCCTGTGTCAGCCTTCTTCCGGCTCTTTCATCTGGTAGATAAGGCGGTCGAGCTTGCGGGTGCGGCTAGGAGATGCGTTCGGCAGTCCTCCCGGTCCAGAACGGGCGACGCACAAGGCTGAACTTTCCTGAACTTTGGAAATCCGGGCTGCGATGACCAGAGAAGACGTGAGGCTTTCCCACCCCAATGCGGACTATGCGTTCCGCGCCATCAGTCCGCCGTCGACCGGGATCACCGCGCCGGTGATATAGCTCGCCGCGGGGAGCACGAGGCTGAGCGTCACATGCGCGACCTCTTCGGGTTCGCCGTAGCGGCGGAGTGCGGTGCGGCGCCGTGCGAAGAGCGCCTTGTCCTCCTCGGGCACCTTGTCGGTCATGCCGGTGCGGATCGGGCCGGGGCAGATGCAGTTGACGGTGATACCCTCCTTGCCGAGATCGACCGCGAGGCCCCGCGTCAGCCCGGTGACGCCAGTCTTGGCGGCGACATAGGGCGTGTCGCCGGGCGTCGCGCCGAGTCCCTCGGTCGACGCGATGTTGACGATGCGCGCGGCGTCGCTTTTGCGCAGGAAGGGCAGCGCGGCGCGGACCATGCGCTGGTGCGCGGTCAGCATCACCGCGAGCGCGCGGTGCCAGATCGCCTCATATTCATCCCCGGCGTCGAGCGGCGCGAAGCTCGAGACGCCGGCGTTGTTGATGAGGATGTCGATGCCGCCGAAATGCGCCGCGATGTCGGCGACGACTTGCTTGATCGCTGCGCCGTCGGCGACGTCGAGCCCGAAGGCCTTGGCATTCGGGCCGGCTTCGGCGGCGACGGCTTCGCAGGCAGCGAGGTCGAGGTCGGTGACTGCGACCTTCGCGCCTTCGCTGGCGAGGAGCAGCGCGGTGGCGCGACCCATGCCGCTCGCCGCGCCGGTAACGATGGCGACGCGCCCCGCGATGGACCGCGACAGCGTCAACGGAACGGCGGCTCGTTGAACGCGCGCAGCTTGCGGCTGTGGAGCTTGGCGCCCTCGTCGCGCATCGTCTCGCACGCGCGGATTCCGATCTGGAGGTGCGCGGCGATCGCTTCCTCGTAGAAGCGGTTCGCTTGCCCCGGCAGCTTGAGCTCGCCGTGGAGCGGCTTGTCGCTGACGCAGAGCAGCGTGCCGTAGGGTACGCGGAAGCGATAGCCCTGCGCGGCGATCGTGGCGCTTTCCATATCGATGCCGATCGCGCGCGACTGCGAGAAGCGGAGCGCGCTGTCGGTGTAGCGCAGCTCCCAGTTGCGGTCGTCGGTGGTGACGACGGTGCCGGTGCGCATCCGCTTCTTGAGGTCGGCGCCCGTGGCGCCCGAGACCGCTTCGGCGGCGCTGGCGAGCGCAACCTGCACTTCGGCGATCGGCGGGATCGGAATTTCGACCGGCAGCACGGCGTCGAGGATATGGTCGTCGCGAAGATAGGCGTGCGCGAGCACATAGTCGCCGATGCGCTGGCTGGGGCGGAGGCCGCCGCAGTGGCCGATCATCAGCCACGCTTCGGGGCGCAGCACCGCGAGGTGGTCGCAGATCGTCTTGGCGTTCGACGGCCCGACGCCGATGTTGACGAGCGTGATGCCGCCGCCATCGGGCGCGATGAGGTGATAGGCGGGCATCTGGTGCCGCCGCCACGCGCTGTCGGCGACGAGCGCGCTCGCGTTGACGCCCGGCTGGTCGACGTAGAGTCCCGCAGCGCCGGCGAGCGCGGTGTAGCGGCCCTGGCCAACCTGCGCGCCCGCCCAGGCGACGAATTCGTCGACATAGCGGTGATAGTTGGTGAAGAGGATGTAGCGCTGGAAATGCTCGGGCGCGGTGCCGGTGTAGTGGCGGAGGCGCGCGAGGCTGAAATCGGTACGCAGCGCGTCGAACAGCGCGAGCGGTTGCGACGCTGCGGGGTCGGCGCCGAACAGGCCGTCGGCGAGCTCGTCGCCGATGTCGGCGAGCTCGGTGGTCGGGAAGTGGCGCGCGAGTTCGAGCGGGGTGACCCCGCCCATGTCCGACCCGTCGCTGGCGTCGAGCACATAGGGGAAGGGAATCTGCTGCCCGGTGCGCGTCACCTCGAGCGTGATGTCGTAGTGGCGCGCGAGCAGGGTCAGCTGGTCGCGGAGATAGTCGGCGAACAGATCGGGGCGCGTCACCGTGGTTTCGAAGGTGCCGGCGCGCTCGAAGCGACCGAAGGACAGATTATGACCCCTCTGCCCCTCGCGCTGCTCGCCCGTGGTGGTCAGGCGGATCGCCGGATAGTCGAACAGACCCGTCGCGGCGGCGTCGGCCGGGGGCAGCGTACGATCGTGCACATAGGCGGCGATGGCGGATTTGAGATTGGAAACCGACGTCCGGAACTTGTCCTGAAGTTCGGCAATAATGCCCTCGACGAGAGCGGTAGGGTCGGCAATGTTCTGATTGTTCGATGCGTCTGATGTCATCGCGTCGCTGTTGCACGAAAATGTGACGAAAGGGAAGAGGGCGGCCCAGATTGCTGCGCCGCCCCGAAATTCCTTACAGCTGTTCGAGCATATGGTCGGCGCTCGACACCTTGAATTCGCCGGGCGCTTCGACGTTGAGCTGCTCGACGACGCCGTCGTTGACGATCATCGAGAAGCGCTGGCCGCGCTTGCCCATGCCGAAGGCGGTGCCGTCCATGGTGAGGCCCACGGCTTCGGCGAAGGCGCCGTTGCCGTCGGCGAGCATCGTCACGCTGTCGCCCGCGCTGGCGCTCTTGCCCCACGCCCCCATCACGAAGGCGTCGTTGACCGCGGTGCAGACGATTTCGTCGACGCCCTTGGCCTTCAGTTCGTCGGCCTTGTCGACGAAGCCCGGCAGATGCTTCGCCGAGCAGGTCGGGGTAAAGGCGCCGGGGACCGAGAAGAGCGCGACCTTGCGGCCCTTGAAATAGTCGGCGGTCGTCACCTGTTCGGGACCGTTCTCTGTGACCTTGACGAAGGTCGCGTCGGGCAGCTTGTCGCCGGTCTGGATTGTCATCGGGGGCATCCTTTCGTTGGAGGGATCGTGTCGGACGCGACATTGGCTTGGCGTCGCCCGGAGTCAAGCGCGTCCGGCTCGGACAATTCATGGAAAGGCGCTGGACCCCGCCGCGATGGCGGGGCATGATATCGCCATGGAGAATGCCCCGACCTTCTTCACCGGCCAGTTGCTGCTCGCGCTGCCCGGGATCGGCGACCCCCGCTTCGAACATGCGGTGATTGCGATGATCAGCCATGATGCGGAAGGCGCGATGGGGATCGGTATCGCCGACCCGATCGACGGGATGACCGTCGGCGCGGTACTCGACCAGCTTGAAATCGACCATGACGATCCGCTCGATCAGCCCGTCTATCTCGGCGGGCCGGTCGAAACATCGCGCGGGTTCGTGATCCACAGCCGCGACTGGGGCGGCGAGGGGGCGGTGCAGGTCGCGGGCCGCTGGATGGTGTCGAGCTCGCACGACATATTGCGTGCGATCGGCCAGGGTCGCGGGCCGAAACAATGGATGGTCGCCTTGGGCTATGCGGGCTGGTCGCCGGGACAGCTCGAGGGCGAAATGGTGCGCCACGGCTGGCATGTGACCCCGGGCAGCGACGCGCTGATATTCGAAACGCCGCCCACCAAGCGCTGGCAGGCGGCGTTTGCCGAAGCGGGAGTGGACGCCCGCCTGCTCACCACCGAAGGCGGCGAAGCGTAATCCTCAGCGTGCGAGGGCGAGGAGCGGCTTGCCCTGATTCAGGTGCGACAGCGCGGTGCGCGCCGCCCAGCGCGAATCCATATAGGTGCCATTCGCAAGCTCGACGTCGTAGCGGATATCGCTGGTGATCGCGGCCTTGTAGGCGGTCTGCGCATCGGCGGTCTTGCCGAGCCGAGCATAGGCGGTGCCGAGATTGATCAGCCGCGAGGGATCCTGCGGGTCGATGTCGCTGTGCGTCAGCTTGTCGACCGCGAGCGCATTCTGGCCGGCCTTCAGCTCTTCATAAGCGACCGAAAGCGGAGCGAGACCCTCTTCGTCCGAACCGGTAACGACGATCGATTGTGCCGCGGCAGGGGTCGCGAAAGCGAGCGCGACGAGCGGCAGCAGAAATTTTTTCATTGTCTGTATCTCCCCGAAAACTTTAGCCGATTTTCTCGCTCGCGCCGGGAAAAGTCAATATTTCGGGCTCTATGTAACAGTGCTGTCACAAAGAGGAATTAAGCTAAACGCTAAGGCGCATTGTAAGTCAAGATTTTCAGCATCTTGGCGTCCGGGGCCCGCTGTCACACGGTGGGTCCCCCGGCTGTCACATTTCTGCGCGCGAAAAATTTATTTTCGGCCGTCTCGCATTTCGGGGCGCCGAGTCGTGCGCAACGCGCGCGGGTACCGCAGCGCGCAAGTTCGCTCCCGCTCCGCCGATCTTGCGGATATAAAGAAAAGTTTATATTTGATCGAGGGCTCGCTTTCGGCTAGGGCGCGCACGAAAATTTCGTGACCGCTCGCCTGCGGTCGTACTCGCCAGACTGGAGAAAACCCCGTGGCCACTCTCGCCGCCGACACCCGCGACTATGTCGTTGCCGACATCAGCCTTGCCGACTTCGGGCGCAAGGAAATCAACATTGCCGAAACCGAAATGCCCGGCCTGATGGCGCTGCGCGCCGAATATGGCGCGGCGCAGCCCCTCAAGGGCGCGCGCATCACCGGATCGCTGCATATGACGATCCAGACCGCGGTGCTGATCGAGACGCTGACCGCGCTCGGCGCCGAAGTCCGCTGGGCGACGTGCAACATCTTCTCGACGCAGGACCATGCCGCCGCCGCGATCGCCGCATCGGGCGTGCCGGTGTTCGCGATCAAGGGCGAGAGCCTTGCTGATTACTGGGACTATGTCGGCCGCATCTTCGACTGGGGCGTCGAAGACGGCACGACCGCGAACCTGATCCTCGACGACGGCGGCGACGCCACGATGTTCGCGCTGTGGGGCGCGAAGCTCGAAGCCGGCGAGACGATGCCGGCGCCCGAGAATGAGGAAGAGATCGAAATGCAGCGCGCGCTCAAGGCGTTCGTTGCCGCCAACCCCGGCTACCTGACCAAGACGGTCAAGGCGATCAAGGGTGTGTCGGAAGAAACGACGACCGGCGTCCACCGTCTGTACCACATCGCCAAGAAGGGCGAACTGCCCTTCCCCGCGATCAACGTCAACGACAGCGTCACCAAGTCGAAGTTCGACAACCTCTATGGCTGTAAAGAGTCGCTCGTCGACGCGATCCGCCGCGGCACCGACGTGATGCTGGCGGGCAAGGTCGCCACCGTGGCCGGCTTCGGCGACGTCGGCAAGGGCAGCGCCCAGTCGCTCCGCAACGGCGGCGCGCGCGTGCTCGTCACCGAAATCGACCCGATCTGCGCGCTGCAGGCGGCGATGGAGGGTTTCGAGGTCGTGTCGATGGACGAAGCCGTGAAGCGTTCGGACATCTTCGTCACCGCGACGGGCAACGCCGACGTGATCACCGCCGAGCATATGGCGGCGATGAAGAATATGGCGATCGTCTGCAACATCGGCCACTTCGACAGCGAGATCCAGATCGCGGCGCTCGCCAACTACAAGTGGACCGAAGTGAAGCCGCAGGTCGACCTGGTCGAATTCCCCGACGGCAAGCAGATCATCATCCTGTCGAAGGGCCGCCTCGTGAACCTCGGCAATGCGACGGGGCACCCGAGCTTCGTGATGTCGGCGAGCTTCACCAACCAGACGCTCGCGCAGATCGAACTCTGGACCCGCAGCGAGCAGTACAAGAACGACGTCTATGTCCTGCCGAAGCATCTCGACGAAAAGGTCGCGGCGCTGCACCTCGAAAAGCTGGGCGTCCATCTGTCGAAGCTGACGCAGAAGCAGGCCGACTATATCGGCGTGCCGGTCGAAGGCCCGTTCAAGCCCGACCATTATCGTTACTGAGCGTTCATAGTCCTTACCGGACGTTCACAATTTGTTGCGTTTGGGCCACATCGCTCCCCAAAAATCGGGGCGCGGGGTGGCCCTTTCGCGTTATCGCGTTGACTTGTTAGCCGTTTGATCCTGATCTGGGGCTAGCCGGGGGGCATGACGATCAGGAAGGAGTTCCGGGGATGATCACCTCGCGCGACATGCGGGCTGGCTTTTACACGAGCATTTCGGCCCTCGCTTTTTTTGCTTCTACCGTTCCGGCCTACGCCCAGGACACGGCAACCGACACCCAGAGCAGTGACACCGCGGCGCCGGCGGACGAAGGGTCCGGCGACGAGATCATCGTCACCGGCTCACGCATTCCGCGCGCCGGTTTCGACACGATCCAGCCCGCGCTGGTCACCACCGCCGAACAGATCGACAAGCGCGGCTATACCAACATCGGGCAGGCGCTGTCCGAGCTGCCGGCCTTCGGCGTTCCGGGAAACAGCAATGTCGGTGCGCAGGCGGGCTCCTTCGGCGCAGGCCAGACCTTTGCCGACTTCTTCTCGCTGGGCAGTCAGCGCACGCTGACCCTGGTCAACGGGCGGCGCTTCGTGTCGTCGAACACGTCGTCGATCTTCGGTCCCGTCGCGGCGGGCAGCCAGGTCGACCTCAACGTGATTCCCGAAACGCTGGTCGAGCGGATCGAAACCGTCGCGGTCGGCGGCGCGCCGATCTATGGCTCCGACGCCATCGCGGGCACCGTCAACATCATCCTGAAGAAGGATTTCGACGGGCTCGAACTCAAGGCGCAGACGGGGATTTCAGAGCGCGGCGACGCGCCCGAATATCGCATCAACGGCCTGTGGGGCATGAACTTCGCCGACGGCCGCGGCAACATCACCGTCAGCGGCGAATGGAATCGCGCGACCGGCCTCACGACCGAGAGCCGCTTCCTGACGAGCGCGCGCGGGCCGTTCTTTACGACCGCCGCCGATCCGAGCGCGCCGTTCCAGCAGCAGCTCTATTATGGCCAGCGCTATAATATCTTCACCAGCAGCGGCGTGCCGCTGGCGGGCGACAGCATTCCTGAATTCGCGGGCATCTTCGACCAGCAGGGCAATGTGCTGACCTTCAACGAGTCGGGCCGCCTCGTCCCGCTCGATTTCGGGACGCGGACGGGAAGCCTGATCGAAAGCGTAGGGGGCAACGGTTTCCCGCTGGCCGACTTCGGCAACCTGGCGACGAACACGGAGCGCTACCTGGGCAACGTCCTCGCCAATTTCGAGATCAACGACAATATCCGCTGGTTCGGCGAAGGCTGGTACGCGCACAGCAAGGGAACGAACCTGCGCGACCAGCCGGTGTATAACACCGCGCTGTTCGGCAACGCCGGCGATCCCGACGGCAATTTGATCTTCAACCTCGACAACCCGTATCTCGACCCTGCCGACCGCGCGATCATCGCGGCGAATCTTGCCCCCGGCGACACGCAGTTCCTGCTAACCCGCGCCAACACCGACCTCGCGAGCGGCCGCGCATCGACGACGGTCGAGGTCTATCGCTTCGTCACCGGCTTCCAGGGCGAATTCGGGGCCGGCGACCGGACGTATAATTGGGAAGTGTCGGCGAACTACGGTCATTCGGAAACGCGTGGCCGCGAACGGGTGATCGTGCAGCAGAACTTCCTGAATGCGCTCGATGCAGTCGATCAGGGCGTGTTCAACGGCGGCGCGCCGAACGGCAACATCATCTGCCGTCCGGGCTATACCAACGCCAATATCGCGACACTCAGTTCGACCTGCGCGCCGCTGAACCTGTTCGGGGTCGGCCGCTTCAGCCAGGAAGCGCTCGATTATGTCACGACGATCGCCGACCCCACGGCGAACAATTCGCAGCTCGTGCTCAACGCGAACATCAATGGCCCCCTCTTCCGCCTGCCGGGGGGCGATGTCGTGCTGTCGCTGGGGTATGAGCACCGCCGCGAGAAAACGTCGTTCGACCCCGGCACCTTCTATTTCGGCGAGGATGACGGCAACGGCGGGCGCACTCAGTTCGGCCGCTCGATCCCGATCGACCCCGTGAAGGGCAAGTTCAACACGAACGAATTCTTCGGCGAGCTTTTGATCCCGATCATTTCGCCTGACATGAACACGTTCATCCACTCGTTCGAATTCGATGGCGCTGCGCGCTACATCGACCATTCGATTGCCGGTGGCGACTGGACATGGACGGCGGGCGGGCGTCTGACGCCGGTCGAGGGTTTCACGATCCGCGGTAACTTCACCCGCTCGGTGCGCGCGCCCGCGATCACCGAAATCTTCAACCCGACCTCGCAGGCATTCGATACCGCGAACGATCCGTGCGACGCGCGCTTTGTCGATTCGGGGCCGAACCCGTCGCAGCGCCGGGCGAACTGTATCGCTGCGGGCATAACCGACCCCGACAATTTCACGTCTAACATCGTCGATTTCACGTCGCCGATCTCGGTGTCGGGCAATACCGACCTACAGAATGAAAAGGCGAACAGTTGGACGGTGGGCACGGTCTTCCGCCCGCGCTTCGTACCGGGGCTGACCGTCGCGGTCGACTGGGTCAACATCAAGCTGAAGAAGGCGATCGTGACGCTCAATACCGAGCAGACGCTCGAGGCTTGCTATGACTCGGCGAATTTCCCGCCGGCCATCTGCAACGCAATCGACCGCGATCCGGCGGGGCAGGTGACGTTCGTGCGCACCGGCTATGCCAACGCCGCCTCGCTGAAATTCGAGGGGCTGACCGCCGAAATCGCCTATCGCCGCGAAGTGGCGCCCGACACGACCTTGGGCCTGTCGCTGAACTATCTCTACCTGAACAAGCTCGAAACGCGGGTCGGCTCGGGCGACATCGACACGGGTCGGGGCGAGATCGGCGATCCCAAGCATTCGTTCACGGCCAATATCAACATCGACCACGGCCCGGTGAACTTCCTGTGGCAGACGCAATATTTCGGCAAGAGCGTCTGGGATGCGGACGCGGCGCCCGATGCCTATGAATACAACGGTGTCGGCGACTGGTGGCTGTTCAACGCATCGCTCGGGTTCGACGTCGCGAAGAATTTCGAGATGCGCGTGATCGTCGACAACGTCTTCGACAAGGCGCCGCCTTTCCCGGCGCCTGCCGCGGGCGGCACGATCACCTATTATTCGGGCATTCTCGGCCGCTATTTCCGCGTCGCCGGCAAGGTCAAATTCTGATCCGAAGGGGGCGGTGGGCGCTTCCTCCCCGCGAGGAAGCGCCCATATCGCCTCTTCCTTTCGTCCGCCGCTGCGCTTCCTTCCACCGACGCGGCGAGGCTCCCGGTCGCGATGTCATAAATCCCGATACGCCTGACGATTGAACAGCGCTCGCGCAATCGATAGGGGCGGACGGATGGTGTCCGGCGATCCTTCCTTTTTCAGACCATGCAGCTGAGCCCCGGCGCGCTCTTTGCCATCGGGCTGTTCGCCGCGCTCTGGCTGCTCGCCGGGCTGTGGGCGATCGGGCGCGGGGTCGCGATGCAGCGGCGGTCGGCCTTCATTGCGGGGCAGACCGACCGGCTGGCGAGTCTGGTCGAGGCCTCGCCGCAGCTTCCCGTCATCGTCCGGCCCGACTGGCGGATCGAGGCGGCCGAGCGGCTGTCGCGCTGGCTGGGGCTGCCGCAGGGGCCGCGCAATTTCGACGAGCTGCGCGGGATTGACGCGGGGCTCGACCATGCCGGGCACGAACAATTGCGGCAGGCGATCCTCGGCGCGCAGCGCGGTGCGAAACCCTTCACCCTCAGCCTGAAGCCGCTGGGCAGCGCGCGGACAATCATCGTTCATGGCGCGGCTGCCCCGCAGACGGTCGGCGGCGCGGGCAGCGTCCTGCTGTGGCTCAGCGACGCCACCGAAGGGCAGCATTCGCTGGCGCAGGCGCGCCGCGAGCGCGACGAGGCGCTGGCGGCATTCGAGGCCTTGTCGGGGCTCATCGAGGCCGCGCCCTTCCCGATGTGGTTCCGCGAGGCCGACATGCGGCTCGCGCTCGTCAACGCCGCCTATGTCCGCGCGGTGGAGGCGACGAGCGCAGCGACTGTGATCGAGGAAGGAGTCGAACTGTGCGAACCCGTCGCGGGGATCAGCGCGACCGACGCCGCCGAAGCCGCGCGCACCGCGGGTGCGGCGCAGCAACGCACCGTGCCCGTGACGATCGAGGGCGAGCGGCGGATCATGCGCGTCGTCGACGTGCCGCTCGCCGCCGAGGGCGGGCGCGTGTTCGGCATTGCGGGCTATGCGATCGATATTCAGGAGCTGGAGAGCGAGCGCGGGGCACACCGGCGTTTCGTGACGACCCAGCGCGAGCTGCTCGACCGGCTGTCGGCAGCGGTCGCGCAATTCGGGCCCGACCAGGGGCTGGTGTTCGCGAACCAGCCCTTCCGGCGGCTGTTCGCGCTGTCGGCCGAGGATGTGTCGGAAGGACGCAGCTTCGCGCGCTTGCTCGACCTCTGGCGCGAGGGCGGGCGCACGCCCGAGGTGCGCGACTATCCCGAATGGCGGCAGGCGCATGTCGACTGGTTCGCGAAGCCCGACGCGAGCGAGGAGGACTGGCTGCTGCGCGACGGCACGCACCTGCACGTCGTCGCGCAGCCGACCCCCGATGGCGGCCTGCTGCTGATCGCCGAGGACCGCACCGAGCAGGTCCAGCTGGCCGGGGCGCGTGACACGCTGCTCCGCGTCCGCACCGCGACCTTCGACAATCTGTTCGAGGCGATCGCGGTGTTCGCACCCGACGGGCGGCTGCACCTGTGGAACCAGCGATTCCGCCGCTTGTGGAACGTCGACGAGCATATCCTCGCGGGGCACCCGCGCGTCGATACGCTGATGGGCGGGCTCGCCGACCGGCTTGCCAAGCCGAGCCAGATCAGCGTGATGCAAGAGGTGATCCGCGCCGCGACGCTCGAACGGACGCAGCGTGTCGGCGAGATCCGCTTCGCCGACGGACGCCATTTTGATTTCGCGTCGATTCCGCTGCCCGACGGCAACGCGCTGCTGATCATGCTCGACATCACTGCCAGCCGGAAGATGGAAGGCGCGCTGCGCGAGCGGAACGAGGCGCTGGAGGCGGCGGACAAGGTCAAGACCGCCTTCCTGTCGCGGATGAGTTACGAACTGCGCACGCCGCTGACCTCGATCGGCGGGTTCGGCGAGATGCTGCAGTCGGGCTATGCCGGCGAACTGCCCGTCGCCGCAAAAGCCTATATCGACGCGATCATGGATTCGGTGGCGGTACTCGGGCGGCAGATCGACAATGTGCTCGACCTTGCGCAGGGCGAGGCCGGGACGCTGGCGGTCGAGCGCGCGCCGGTCGATGTCCGCGCGCTGCTCGACAAGGCGCTGGCCGAAGCGAAGCCCTTCGCCGCCGCCGAGAAGATCGAACTGGCCGGGCAGATGTCGAACACGCTCGGCACGATCGAGGGCGACGCCCCCCGCCTCGCGCGGCTGGTGGCGGGGCTGCTCGACAATGCGATCCGTTTTACCGCGCCGGCGCGGCGCAGCGGCGGGCGCGTGCTGCTGCACGCCGATGGCGACGAGAAGGGGATCGAGTTCGTCGTTTCCGACAATGGCCCCGGGATGCCCGATGCGGTCGCAGCGATCACCAGGGGCACGCAGGCGGGGACGCAAAGCGGGGGTATCGGCCTCGCGCTCGCGCGCCAGCTCGTCGCCGCACACGGCGGGACGATGGAAGTGTTGAGCGAGAAGGGGCAGGGGACGCTGGTGCGCGTGAGCCTGCCGCGCGGGGCATGAGCTTTCGTACGGATTATACGTTGGCCGACGCCGAGCGCATTGGCGCGGTGATCGGCGCGGCCTTGGTGCCGGGTGATGTCGTGCTGCTGTCGGGCGACCTCGGCGCAGGCAAGACGACACTTGCGCGCGCGATGCTCAAGGCACGCGGGCTTGCGGGTGAGGCGCCGAGCCCGACCTTCGCGATCGTCCAGCCCTACGCGCCGCCCGAGGTCGATTTGCCGATCGCGCATGTCGATCTCTACCGGATCGAGCAAGAGGACGAGTTGATCGAGCTTGGGCTCGACGATTATCTCTATGACGGCGCGTTGCTGATCGAATGGCCCGAGCGGCTGGGCGCCCAGGGCTGGCCCGAGGCGCTGGCGCTGCGGATTTCGGGCGCGGGCGACGCGCGCGTCTTGACAGCCGAAGTGCCGGCGGCTTGGGAAGCGCGATGGCCGCTCCGATGATTCCGCCCGCCCACGCCCCGGCGTTCCTCGCCGCGCATGGCTGGGGCGACGCCCAGATATTGCCGCTTGCAGGCGACGCATCCTTCCGCCGCTATTTCCGCGTGCGTGATGGCGACCGGCGCGCGGTGCTGATGGACGCGCCGCCGCCGCACGAAGACCCGCGTCCGTTCATCGCGGTTGCCGAATATCTCTGTGGCCTCGGTCTCAACGCGCCGACGATCCTGGCGCGCGATCTGGAGCAGGGGCTGCTGCTGATCGAGGATTTCGGCGACGTGCGGCTCCGCGAGACGGTCGACGAGCAGTTGCACAAGGAGAGCGATTATTACGCGGGCGTCACCGACCTGCTCGTGCACCTTCATGCGCGTCCCGCCATGGACGGGCTGCCGGTGCATGGGCTCGATCAGTGGCTGGACGAGGTGATGCTCTTCACCGACTGGTATTGCCCGGCGCTCGATATCGAGGTCGATCGCGACGGCTTCCGCGCCGCATGGCAAGCGGCGCTGGCGCCGGTCGAGGTCGACGGGCTGCCACGCGTGACGGTGCTGCGCGACTTTCATGCCGAGAATATCATGCTCGTCGCGGGTCAGGACGGCGTCGCCCATTTCGGGCTGCTCGATTTCCAGGACGCGCTGGTCGGCCATCCGGCCTATGATCTCGCCTCGGTGCTCGAGGATGCGCGGCGCGATGTGACGCCCGCGGTCGAGACGGCGATGCTCGATCGCTATGTTGCGGCGACCGGGCGGGGCGAGGCGTTTCGGGGTGCCTATTGGGCGCTCGCGGCGCAGCGCAACACGCGCATTCTGGGGGTCTTCGTCCGGCTGTGGAAGCGTGACGGCAAGCCCGGATACCGCCAGTTCCAGCCGCGGATGTGGAAGCTGCTCGAACGCGATTTGATGCACCCTGCGCTTGTCCCCGTCCGGCAATGGTTCGACGCCAATGTCCCGCCTTCGAAACGGGCGGAGGCGTGGACGTGAGTGCGAAGATCGAAAGTGCGATGGTGATGGCGGCGGGGATCGGCAAGCGGATGCGCCCGCTGACCGCGACGCGGCCGAAGCCGCTGGTGCGCGTCGCCGGCAAGGCGCTGATCGACCACAGCCTCGACCGGATCGAGGCGGCGGGGATCGACCACGTCGTGGTCAACGTCCATTATCTGGCCGACGCGCTCGAAGCGCATCTCGCGGCGCAGAAGCGCAGCTTCACGATCGCGGTGTCCGACGAGCGGGAGCAATTGCTCGAAACCGGCGGCGGGATGATGAAGGCGCTGCCGCTGCTCACGGGCGATCCGATCCTGATCGTCAACAGCGACAATATCTGGACGGACGGGCCGCAGGACAGCATCGCGAATCTCGCGCGCCATTGGGACGATGCGAAGATGGACGCGCTGCTGCTCGTGATCCGGCAGGCGAGCGCGACAGGACATGGCGGCAAGGGCGATTTTCACATGGATCCTACGGGCAAGCTGTCGCGGCGCAAACCGGGGCGGATCGCGCCCTTTGTCTATACCGGCGTCCAGCTGGTCTCGCGGCGGTTGCTCGTCGATGCACCCGAGGGGCCGTTTTCGACCAATATCTTCTGGGACCGCGCGATCGCGGCGGGGCGGCTCTTTGGGCTGTCGCATATGGGGCAGTGGTTCGACGTCGGGACGCCGGCTGCGATTGCGCCGACCGAAGCCGCATTGGGCGAGGTCTAATCATCTCAATTCGTCATTGCGAGCGCAGCGAAGCAATCCAGAGTTGCGTAAACCGCCCCGGATTGCTTCGCTGCGCTCGCAATGACGATGTGTGAATCCGATGGCTGACGCGAAGCCCGTCATCTTCTCCATCCCGGTCCACCGGGCCTTCGCCGACGCCTTCGCCGCCGGAATCATCGCGCGATACGCCGACGGCGCGCTGGGGCTGGCCGAAGGGCTGATCCTGCTGCCGAGCAACCGCGCGCGGAGCGCGGTGCAGGCGGCCTTCGTGCGCGCGGGCGGGACGGGATTGCTGATGCCGCGGTTGGCGGTGATCGGCGATGCGGACCTCGATGAGTCGGTGGCGTTGTCGCTCGATGCCATCGACGATGACCCGATCCCCCCCGCGATCGACGCGCTGCGGCGGCGCCTGCTGCTCGCCGAACTAATCGAGCGATACACGCCCGCGGGCGAGCCGTCGATCGTCGGCGCCGCGGCGTTCCAGCTCGCCGACGGGTTGGCGCGGGTGATCGACCAGCTGCATTATGAGGAGGTGCGCGTCGGCGATCTCGTCGATCTCGACCTCGGGGCATTCGCCGAACATTGGCAGGCGTCGCTCGGCCGGCTCAGGCTGCTCGTCGATCATTGGCCCGCGGTGCTCGCCAAGACCGGCAGCATCGACCGGGCGGAGCGGCGCAACCGGTTGCTGGGGCGCGTGACCGCGGGATGGCGCGCGGCGCCGCCCGCGCCGTTCGTCGTCGCTGCGGGCATTACGACCGCCGCGCCTGCGATCGCGCGGTTGCTGCGCACCGTGGCCGATCTGGAGCGCGGAATGGTCGTGCTGCCCGGCCTCGACCGGGCGATGGCGGCCGAGGAATGGGAAGCGCTGGGCCCGACGCGGCCCGATCCCGAAAATCCGGCGCGGCCGCTGGAGACGCATCCGCAATATCATCTGAAGTTGCTGCTCGACCGTATGCGCGCGAGCCGGGAGGAAGTAGTCGAATGGGATGCGGCCTCGGCGTTCGACGGGCCCGAAGCGCGCACCCCCTTCGTTTCTTTGCTCTTCGCGCCCGCCGACTATAGCGCGCAATGGCAGGCGGCGGGCGACCTGTCGGCGGCGACCGCGGGGATTTCGGGCGCCGTTTTCGCCGACGACGGGCAGGAGGCGCAGGGGATCGCGCTCTTGATGCGCGAGGCGGTCGAGACGCCGGGGCGCACCGCGGCGCTGGTGACCCCCGACCGCGGGCTCGCCGAGCGCGTCGCGGCGGCGCTGGCGCGCTGGGGCATTTCGGTAGACGACAGCGCGGGGCAGCCGCTTTCGCGGACGCCGCCGGGCGCGCTGCTGCTGCTGCTGGCGAAGCTGGCGTCGGCGTTCGATCCGGTCGCTTTGGTGTCGCTGCTCGGACATCCGCTGGTACGCAAGGGTGAGGGAAGGTCGGCGTGGCTCGACCAGCTGCGGCGGCTCGACCTGCTGCTGCGCGAGCCGGGGTTGCTGCCGGGATGGGACGGGGTGAGCGCGCGGATTGCCGCACGTGCGGCCGATCCGCGGGGACACGGGCACGGTCTCGCGGTTCAGCTACAACCTTGGTGGGACGAGGTTTCGGGCGCGCTCGGCGTGGCACTTGCCCCCTTCGCCGGACCGACGCCGCCCGCGACCTTGCTGGCGGCGCTGCAACGGGCGGCCGAATGGCTCACGGGCGACGCGATATGGGCGGGGCCGGCGGGGCGGATGCTCGCCGAGCTGTTCGACCAGTGGGCGCTTGCGCGCGGCGATGGGCCGGCGCTCGTCGATCCCGCCGATTTTCCGGAGATGCTGGGGCAATTGTTGGCCCAGGCGAGCGTGCGGCCGCCCTATGGCGGGCATCCGCGCCTGTTCATCTGGGGCCTGCTCGAGGCGCGCTTGCAGCGCGCCGATCTGATGATTCTCGGCGGGCTCGACGAGGGGCGCTGGCCCGCCGCGACGCAGCCCGATCCGTGGCTGGCGCCGGGCATTCGCCGCCTGCTCGGCCTGCCCGCGCCCGAGCGGCAACAGGGGATGGCGGCGCATGATTTTGCGAGCGCGCTGGCGGCGCGCGAAATCGTCGTCACGCGCGCGCAGCGGAGCGGCGGCGATCCGGCGGTCGCGTCGCGCTTCTGGCTGCGGCTCGCGGCGCTGGCGGGCGATCTGCCCGAACCGGCGCCGGGCGGGGTAGCGCTGACCCGGCTCGTGGCCGAACTCGATCTGCCGACGGGCGTCGTGCAGCCGGTGGGCAGGCCGGCGCCGCGCCCCCCGGTCGAGGACCGCCCGCGCAAGATCAGCGTCACCGCGGTCGACCGGCTCGCGCGCGATCCTTTCGCCTTTTATGCGAACCAGATGCTCGGCCTGTCGGCGCTCGATCCGCTGAGCGCCGCGCCCGATCCGCGCTGGCGCGGAACACGCGTGCACAGATTGTTCGAGGATTGGGTGCGCGGCGGCGCGACGCCTCAAGGGTTCGAGCATGAACTGGCGGCGCTGCGGGAGGATGCTGCGCTCGATGCGATCGCGCGCGCTTTCTGGCTGCCGCGGATCGAGCCGGCGCTGCGCTGGGCGGCGGCGCAGGTGTGGGATCGCGCCGATCGCAAACCGCTCGACGTCGAGGTGAAGGGTGCGGTCAGCGTCGATGGCGTGACGCTGCACGGCAAGGCCGACCGAATCGACCGCGATGCCGAGGGGCGGTTGGCGATCGTCGATTATAAATCGGGCGGCGCGCCGAGCGCGAAGGCGGCGTTCGACAGGCTCGACAACCAGCTCGGCCTGCTCGGGCTGATCGCGCGCGAAGGCGGGATGGAGGATATCGCCGCCGCGCCGGTCGAGGCACTCGAATATTGGAGCCTGCGGCCCGATCGCCGTGCGGGCGGCGCGGGGAAGATTTCGAACACTTATGGGTCGCGCAGCGATCTCAAGAGCGCCGATCAGGCGATCGACCATGCCGCCGACGCGCTGTCGGAACTCGCCGCGATCTACCTGTTCGGCGACGCGCCCTTCGAGCCCGGCGAGGTGGCGAGCTATGGCGAGTATGACCAGCTCATGCGGCGCGACGAATGGTTCGGCCGCGGGGAGGAGGGCGCATGAGCCGGCCCGGCGGCCTCGCGACGCTCGACCCGCGGCAGGGCGCCGCCGCCGATCCCGAAAGCCATGTCTGGCTGGGCGCGTCGGCGGGGACGGGCAAGACGCAGGTGCTGTCGGCGCGCGTGCTGCGGCTGATGCTTGCCGGGGTGTCGCCCGAAGCGATTCTCTGCATCACCTTCACCAAGGCGGGCGCCGCAGAGATGGCGCATCGCATCCACGAGCGGCTCGCGGCGTGGGTGCGGATGGACGACGGCGATTTGCGGCTCGACCTGCGTGCGCTGGGGCTGGAGTGGGACCGGCCGGGGCTGATGACGCGTGCGCGGTCCTTATTTGCGACGGTGATCGACAGCCCGGGCGGTGCGATCCGGGTGCAGACAATCCACGCCTTTTGCCAGACTTTGCTCGCGAGCTTCCCGCTCGAGGCGAAGCTGCTGCCGGGCTTCCGCGCGATCGAGGAGGATGAGGCGGCGGCGTTGCAGCGGACGGTGCTGAGCCGTCTGCTCGAAGAGGATGACGAGCGTGCAGTGCTGCGCGAGGCGGCGGCGATGCTGTCGCGGCGGCTGGGACAGGAGGCGGCGCTGTCTTTCCTGTCGAGCTGCGCGGCGGCGTTCGGCGGGCCGCGTGCGGCGCTGCCGCCGTCGGCGCACGATCTGCGCGCGGCGTTCGACCTGCCGGGCGGCGACCCCGATGCGTGGATCGCGGGCGCGCTCGCGGCGGGCGCGATCGACGAGGACGATATCAGGGCGGTCGCGGCGAGCGGCGCCGATTGGGGCACCAAGACCGGGCTCGCGTGCAACGATGCGATGATCGGCTGGCTGATCGCCGATCCCGCCAAACGCGCCGCGATGCTCGGCGAATTGCTCGGCTGTTTCCTGACCGGCAAGGGCGAGCTGCGCGCCGATTTTGCGGGCGACAAGGGGCGGATGACCGACTGCGTCGAGAACGCGGTGCGGATCGTCGATGCGGTGCAGGGCCTTCTCGGAACCGCGACCGCGATGCGCGTCGCCGACGACCTCGCCGCGGCATGGAAGCTCGGGAGCCGCTTTGCCGAGGCCTATGCGCTCGCGAAGCGCGAACGCGGGCTCGCCGATTTCGACGACCTCATCACCCTCGCCGGATCGCTGCTGCGCGTTAGCAGCTTCGGCGAGTGGGTGCGCTTCAAGCTCGACCAGCGCACGGACCATATCCTCGTCGATGAAGCGCAGGATACGAACATGCGCCAGTGGGGGATCGTGCTGTCGCTGGCCGAGGAATTCTTCGCGGTGAACCCCGAAGACGCCGAACGCGTGCGCACGCTGTTTACCGTCGGCGATCGCAAGCAGGCGATTTTCGGCTTTCAGGGCACCGAACCCAAGGCATTCGCGACGGCGCGCGAGCTGTTCCATATTCTCGGCGAGCGCGCGGGACAGGATTTCCGCAACGTTGAACTGGTGTCCAACTATCGTTCGACGCCTGCGGTGCTGGAGGTGGTCGACGCCTGGCTCGCGGCGGGTGGTACGTCCGACATGGGGCTAGACGGCGAGGAGCCCCCGCATCGTCCCTTCCGCTCGGGCCACGCCGGGCAGGTCGAGCTATGGCAGCCGCTGCCGGTGGGCAAGGCGCTCGACGCCGAGGCCCGGGAGGGCGATGAAGGAGTCATCGAAGGCGGGGGCGACGGAAGCGCGCCCGCCTCCGATCCCGCCTCGATGCGGCTCGCGAAGGCGATCGCGGCCGAGGTGCAGGCGTGGATCGCGCACGGCAAGGACGGGCGGCCGGTTGCGCCGGGCGATATCATGATCCTTGTCCGGCGGCGCCGCGACCTCGCAGCGCGGATCGTCGCGCGGCTGCAGGCGCTGCACGTCCCGGTCGCGGGTGTCGACCGTTTCGCGCTGACCCAGCCCCTGGCGGTACAGGATCTCATTGCGGCGATGCGCTTTGCGGTGCAGCCGCTCGACGACCTCAATCTGGCGTCGCTGCTCGTGTCGCCGCTGATCGGCTGGTCGCAGGACGAGCTTTACGCGCGCGCGCATCGGCGTGGCCGCGCGGCGCTGTGGGAACATCTGCGTGCGACCGAGGGCGACGTTCCGGCGGCGGCGATGGCCGCGCTGCGGCACCTGCTCGGCATGGCCGATTTCACGACGCCGTTCCGTTTTCTGGAGACCGTCCTGTCCGGACCGATCGACGGGCGGCGCAAACTTTACGCGCGACTGGGGCGCGAGGCGCGCGATCCCATCGACGAGCTTCTGAATCAGGCGCTGGCGTTCGAGAGCCGCGAGACCGTGTCGCTGCTCGGCTTCCTGACGCAGGTGGAGAGCAGCGCCGCCGATATCAAGCGCCAGACCGAGGCGCGCAGCGACGTCGTGCGCGTGATGACAGTGCACGGGTCGAAGGGGCTGCAGGCGCCGATCGTGATCCTGGCCGACGCGACCGACGACCCCGGGATCGGGCACCGGCCGTTCAGCGTCGATGTTGCAGCGTGGGAGAATCTGCCGGTCTTTGCGCTCCCCGCCGACGAGCGGCATGGCGCGCTGGCGAAGGCCTATCAGGACGCCGCCGACGCCGCGTCGCAGGAGCATTGGCGGCTCTTCTACGTTGCGATGACGCGCGCCGAGGAAATCCTGATCGTCGCGGGGGTGACCAGCAAGGCCGACCGGACGATCCCCGAAGGCAGCTGGCACGCGGCGGTCGAATCGGTGCTGCCGGACATGGGCGCCGAATGGGAGGATGCGGGACCGCTATGGGGCCGGCGCCGCGTCCACCGCGCCAATGCGGGCAAATGGGCGCGGAGGGAAAAGGCGGAGAAGGTCGCGGCGCCTGCGCTCGTGCTTCCCGAATGGGCGCTGAAACCCGCCCCCGCGGAGGCGCGCCCGCCGCGCCCGCTGGCGCCGTCGGCGCTTGGCGAGGACGATGTCGCGGTGCCGCCGCAGGGGACGGCGCGCGTTGCGGCGGTCGAGCGCGGGTTGTTGCTCCATGCGCTGTTCGAGCGGCTGCCGCCGGTTGCGGCGGCGCGGCGGCGCGAGGCCGCGCTGCGCTGGCTCGGCTTGCAGGCGGGGCTGGATGAGGCAACCCGGTCGGCGATGGCCGATGAGGTGCTCGCGGTGCTCGACGATCCCTCGCACGCGGCGCTTTTCGGCCCCGGCAGTCTGGCCGAGGTGCCGCTGTCGGCCGTGGTGGACGGTGCGGTCGTGGCGGGGATCGTCGACCGTCTGCGCGTCACCGACGACGCGGTGACGGTGATCGATTACAAGACGGGGCGGCATGTGCCCGAAAGCGCCGGGGGGGTGCAGCCGGCCTATCTGCGCCAGATGGCGGCGTATCGCGACGCGCTGCGCGTGATCTTTCCGGGCCGGCGGGTCGAGGCGGCGCTGCTCTACACCGCCGCACCGCGGCTGATTGCGCTCGATAACGCGCTGCTCGACACGCACAAGCCCGGCTTGGCGGCAACCAAGGCGAATTTGCCGGGTTCAGCCCTTGAGCAGGACGCGCCGACGCCTTAGCTTGGGACCAACGATATTTCAGGAGTTCAGATCATGGGTACCAAGGCCATTACCGACGCCAGCTTCCAGAGCGATGTTCTCGACAGCGACACCCCCGTGCTGGTCGATTTCTGGGCCGAATGGTGCGGTCCGTGCAAGATGATCGGCCCCTCGCTTGAGGAAATCGCCGACGAACTGGGCGAAAAGGTCGTGATCGCCAAGATCAATATCGACGAAAACCCCGACGCGCCGAGCAAATATGGCGTGCGCGGTATCCCGACGATGATCCTGTTCAAGAACGGCGAGATCGCCGACACCAAAGTTGGCGCAGCGCCCAAGAGCGCGCTCAAGGGCTGGCTCGAAGGCGCCCTTTGATCGAACATCGGGCCCCGGCCGAAGCCGGGGTTCCTTGTTTCAGGTCAGCGGAATCATGACCTGTTCGGCATAGCCCGGCCGCATTTTCAGCCGCGCGTACCAGTCCTCGACATGCGGCAGCGACGGCCGTTCAATCGCGAGCGAAAAATAAGTATATACATAAACGCCCATCGGAATATCGCCGATTCCGAACGCGGCGCCTGACAGCCACGGCGTGCGCGACAGCGCTTCGTCGAGGATCGCCATCTGCTTCGCCGAGGCCGCCGCCGACGCCGCGATCGCTGCCGCGTCGCGCGCTTCGGGCGTCCGGCGTACGAGATTGAGGAAGGCATCGCGCTGCGCATCGGCATAGCCGGTCTGCCAGTCCATCCATTTATCGCCGACCGCGCGAGCGGCAGGATCGGTCGGCCAGAAGCGTGTCCCGCTGTGCCTCGCGGCCAGATAGCGCAGGATCGCATTCGACTCCCACAGGGTGACGCCGTCGTCGTCGATCGTCGGGATCAGTGCATTGGGGTTCTTCGCGAGATAGGCGGCATCCATCCCGAACTGACCGCCGACATCGCGGCGCTCGAACGGCAGGCCAAGCTCGACCGCGAACCATGCGACCTTCTTCACATTGTGCGAATTGAGGCGGCCCCAGATCGTGAGCATCGCGGGTCAGCTCCGATAGTCGGCGTTGATGCTGATGTATCCGTGGGTCAGGTCGCACGTCCACACGGTCGCACGGCCTTCGCCGAGGCCGAGGTCGGCGCCGACGCGGATGTCCCGTCCTTTCAGGTGCGCCGCAACCGGCGCCTCGTCATAGCCGTCGACGGGCAGGCCATCCCTGGCGACCCAGTGATCGCCGAAGCGGATCGCGAGCTTGTCACGGTCGGCGGGTTCGCCGGCCTTGCCCACCGCCATGACGACGCGGCCCCAATTGGCGTCCTCGCCCGCGATGGCGGTTTTCACGAGCGGCGAATTGGCGATGGCCAGCGCGACCCGTTTGGCGCTGGCGTCGCTGGTCGCGCCGGTAACCTGAATTTCGATGAATTTCGACGCGCCTTCGCCGTCGCGCACGACCTGATGCGCGAGATCGAGGGCGACTTCGCGGATCGCCGCGTAGAGCGCGTCGGCGCCCGGATCGTCGCGGGTCGTCAGCGTGGCATTGCCCGCCCGCCCCGTCGCGAAGAGCAGCACCGTGTCGCTGGTCGAGGTGTCGCTGTCGACGGTGATGCTGTTGAAGCTTCCGCCGGTCGCCTCGCCGAGCATGTCCTGCAACAGCGCGGGCGCGACCGCGGCATCGGTGAAGATATAGCCGAGCATCGTTGCCATGTCGGGCGCGATCATCCCCGATCCCTTGACGATGCCCGCTACGTGGACGGTCGTGCCGCCGACGATCGCGCTCGCTGCCGAACCCTTGGCGAAGGTGTCGGTGGTGCAGATCGTTTCGGCGGCGGCCTCCCACGAGCAGGGCTGGGCGGTGAGCGCGGCTGCAACCCCGGCACGCGCCTTGTCCTTGGGCAGCGGCACACCGATCACGCCGGTCGAACTGACGAAAACTTCGCTGGCGTCGCAGCCGAGATGGCCCGCGACCTGCGCCATGATCTGCTCGACCGCCTCGCGCCCCCGATAGCCGGTGAAGGCGTTGCTGTTGCCCGCGTTGACGATCAGCGCACGGCCCTTGCCACCTTTGACCTGTTCGCGGCCGAGTTCGACTTCGGACGAGCAGCAGACATTGCGCGTGAAGACGCCCGCGACCGTGGTGCCCGCTGCGAGCTCGACATAGGTGAGGTCGCAGCGATCCCAGTTCTTGTACTGCGCGCGCGCGACGCGGCGCGTGACCCCGGCGATGTCGGGGAGGGCGGGGAAGGCGGCGGGAGCGAGCGGTGAGCGGGTGGTCATGCGAGGGCGCATAAACCCAATGAGAGGATAGCAAAACCCCTCCAGTTTACGGGAGGGGCAGCGAGACTTGCGCACTTGTTCGCCAGTCGCAGCGGGGAGGGTCGGCCGAGCAACAGACCCTCCCCCCGACCCCTCCCGCAAGCGGGAGGGGAGATGTTACGCCGGAATGCCGCTGATCGACTTCACTTCCATGAAATCCTTGAGGCCGAACACGCCGCCCTCGCGGCCGTTGCCCGACGCCTTGTAGCCGCCGAACGCCGCGCCCGGGCCGGGACCCCAGGCGTTGACCGCGACCATGCCGGCGCGCAGCTTCGGCGCGACTTCCGCCGCCTTGGCGGGGTCGCCCGAGACGACCGCCGACAGGCCATATTCGGTGTCATTGGCGATCTCGACCGCTTCGTCGAGCGTGTCATAGGCCATGATCGTCGCGACCGGGCCGAACACCTCTTCCTTTGCGATGCGCATGTCGGGCGTAACACCCGAGAAGACCGTCGGCTTGATATAATAGCCGCGGTTGACGTTGCTTGGCAGGCCGGTGCCGCCGGTTTCCAGCGTCGCGCCCTCGTCGATCGCCGACTGGATCAGGCCCTGGATCTTGTCGAACTGCGCCTTGTTGACGACGGGGCCGATATGGCCGCCCTCGCTCATCGGGTCGCCGACCTGCGTCCCGTCGAACATCGCCTTGATCACGCCGACCGCCTCGGCCTCGCGCTCCTTCTGGACCAGGATGCGCGTCGGCGCGATGCAGCTCTGGCCGGTGTTGACGAGCACGCCCTGCACCGTCGGCGGCAGCACGGCTTGCAGGTCGGCGTCGGGCAGGACGATGTTGGGCGATTTGCCGCCGAGTTCCTGATGGACGCGCTTGACCGTGTCGGCCGCCGCCTTGGCGACGAGGATGCCGGCGCGGGTCGATCCGGTGAAGCTGACCATCTCGATGCCGGGGTGCGCGCTGATCGCGTTGCCGACGGTCGGGCCGTCACCCTGCACCAGGTTGAACACGCCGGCGGGGACGCCCGCGGCTTCGAGGATCTCGGCGAAGATCACCGCGTTGCCGGGGCATTCTTCCGATGGCTTCAGAACCATCGTGTTGCCCGCGGCGAGCGCCGGCGCGACCTTCAGCGCAATCTGGTTGAGCGGCCAGTTCCAGGGCGTGATCATGCCGACGACGCCGATCGGCTCGTAGGCGATGACCCCCGCGGCGTATTTTTCGGTGAAGCTGAAATCCTTGAGTGCGGCGATCGTGCCGAGGAAGCCGCCGATGCCGGCGCCGACCTGGGCAGTGCTGGCGAAGCTGACGGGGGCGCCCATTTCGCTCGCCATCGACTTGGCGAGATCGGCGCCGCGTTTCTTATATTCCTCGACGATGCGGTTCAGCAGATCGAGGCGTTCCTCGCGCGTCGTCTGCGAGAATGTCTTGAAGGCTTCCTTCGCCGCGGCCACCGCGTCGTCAACGTCGGCGGCGGTGCCGAGTACGACGGTCGAGGCCGTTTCTTCGGTCGCGGGGTTGATGACGTCGTGTAGCTTGCCGCCCTTCGAATCGACCCAGCGGCCGCCGATGTAGTGCTGTTTCAGGTGGGTTTCGGTGTCGCTCATCGTCATTCTCCCAATCGCGGTGAATCCGTCTCGGATTGCTACCTAATCACTGTGGCGGATGAATCAAGAAAAGGCCAACTGGCAATTGCTGCCGTTCAGCGCTTTTCAGCAGAAAGGCGTGACATCAGGATGGCAGCGCGGGTCGCCTGCCGCGAAATGCTGGGGATATCGACCGCCTCGCCGGGCGCATGGTCGCCGGTGCTGTACGGGCCGAGTCCCGCGAGGCCGTCGACGTCGGCAGCGACGAAGCTGATATCGCCCGCGCCGCGCTTCAACGGATCGAGCGGCGCCATTTCGGCGAGGCCGAGGTCGCGGTTCACGCCGTTGAGCTTTGCGAGCAGGGCCTTGTTGCCCCCGGTCGGCGCCATCGGCGGATAGCCGCCGGGGTCGAAGCTGATCTTCGCGTCGGTGCCGGGGGCATGGTCGGCGACGATCGCGGTCATTTTCGCTTTCACGCGCTCGATCTGCTCGGGTGACAGCGCGCGCAGGTCGCCGCGCGCGACCGCGGTTCCGGCGATGATGTTCGTCTTGCCGCTGACGCTCGCGCGAATGCCGCCCGCATCGAGATCGGCCTGCTGTCCGCCGGCGATCAGCCCGACGTTGAAGGTCAGGTTCGGCTCGGGCAGCTCGGTGCGAAAGCGGTGGAGGATGCGCGTCAGCTCGTAGATGGCACCATCGCCCGCCGCGGCGCTGAAGATGCCCGAGCTGTGGCTTGCCTTGCCGGTCGTCGTGACGGTCCAGCTGTCCGACGAGCGGCGCGCGACCGAACCCATGTCGGCGCCATTGTCCCGCACAAGGCCTTCGAAATCGAGCGCGACGTCGGCGCGCTTGCCCGCGGCGACCAGGTCGGCGCGCGCCTTTTCGATCGGACTGCCGGAGTCTTCCTCGTCGCCGGTCATGTGGAACTCGATATTGGCGCCCTTGAGCGTGTCTGCCGCCTGCATCGCGCGCAGCGCCGCGACGACGACGACCATCCCGCCCTTGTCGTCGCCCGCGCCCGGGCCTTCGCCCATATCGCCCTTGCGGGTGAATGACTGGAACGGCGAGTCGGGTTCGAACACCGTGTCGAGGTGCGCGATCAGCAGCAGGCGCTTGGCCCCCGGTTTGCCGACGTGCGTGGCGATCAGGTGGCCGGCGCGGCCGGTGTCGCGCATGTCCTTCCATTCGACCTTGAAGCCCAGAGGTTCGAGTTCGGCTCGCATCATCGCCCCGACCTTTTTGACGCCTTCCAGATTCTGCGAGCCGCTGTTCTGGTTCACGAGCTTCTCGAGCAACGCGAGGCTGCGGCCTTGCTCGGCCTCGACGGTCTTCGCCAACTTTGCCTCCGCCGGGCTAAGCTTCGCCTGCGCAGCGGGCGCCAAGGCGAGCTGCACGGCGACGAGAACAGCGAAAGGCAATGATTTCATGGGGGACTCCTCTGGACGTCCCCTTGTGGCTGGTTCAACGCCCCGCCGCAAGCGGTCAGCCGGACCGGACCATGAAGATGTCCCCGCCGATGCTGACGATGAACAGATTGCCCGCGCTGTCCTCGCCGAACGAGGCGATCGAACTGAGCGTTCCGGCATCGGGTGCGAAATCCTCGTTGCGCCGCGCGAGGCGCGATGAGGGAAGCGTTTGACCCGCCACTAAGCTGGAGAAGGGGATTGACCAGATATTTCCCGAGACGAAGTCGGCGAAGACATATTGGCCCTGCAGCGAGGCCACGGGCCCGCGATAGACATAGCCGCCGGTGACCGAATTGCCTTGCCGCGGCCCGCTGCCATGACCGTATTCGACGACCGGATCGCTCAGGCCGCCGGGCGGCGTGCCCGAAAAGGTCTGCGTCCCCTCCTTGAAGCGCCAGCCGAAGTTGAGGCCGGGCTGGGTCGTGGTGACGAGGTCGACTTCCTCGACCGCGCCCTGGCCGACATCGCCGATGACGAGCGTCGAGCCGTTGAACGAGGCGCGAAACGGATTGCGGAGGCCATAGGCATAGACATAGGGATCGCCGCCGCCCGAAAGGAACGGGTTGCCCGGTGCGGGAGCATAGCTGCTGCCGTTCGCGCCGACGGTGAAACGCAATATCTTGCCGAGGCGGATGTTGGTGTTTTGCGCATTGTTGCCGGGGTCGCCGCCGCCCCCGCCGTCGCCGATGCCGACATAGACGAGGCCGTCGGGGCCGAAGCCGATCCAGCCGCCGTTGTGGTTGTCGGCGCCGGGGTGCGGCACGCTCAGCACTATATCGTAGCTGGTCGAGCTGTTGGGCTGCCCCAGCGTGTAGCGGCGAACCTGCACCGTGCCGTCGGCGGCGGTCGCGACTGCCAGCAGCCGCTGCGACGTCGCATGGTCGGGATAGGCGGCGAGGCCGAGCAGCCCGCGCTCGCCGCTCGTAGAAATGTCGGTGATGTCGAGCACGCGGGTGCGGCTGCCGTTCGCGGGATCGAAGCGATAGACGTCGCCTCCCTTCTCGACGACATAGACATTGTTGCTGCCGGGGATCGGCGCGACATAGAGCGGCTGGCTGAAACCGGTGCCGACGCGCACCACCGATAGGCCCTCGCGGCTGTTGGTCACCGTGATGTTCACGGGCTGGGTGGCGCTGGCGCTGCCGTCGCTGACGCGGAGCGTCACCGCATAGACATTGTCGCCATTGGCGTCGCCGGGCAGGTCGTAATCGGGCGCGGTGCTGAAGCGCAGCGCCCCCGCCGAGGTGATTGAAAAGAGCGCCGCGTCGGCGCCGCCGTCGATCGTGAAGGTCAGCGGATTGCCGTCTGGGTCGCTCGCGGCGGCCTGATAGACGGCGGTCGTGTTTTCGGTGACGCTGGCGGTTTGCGCCGACGTGAAGCTGGGCGGTGCGTTGTTGGCCGGGGGCGGGGTGCTGCCACCGCCGCTTCCGCCGCCGCAGGAGGCGAGAAGGAGGGGTGCGGTGATGAAAAACAGGCGCGTTCGCATATCAATGCCCTTTGCGATCCGCCCCCGCCCGGCAATCTGCCATCGGCGGGCGGGCGTCGCAACCGGCAAAGACGCGCGGCGTTAAGCGGGTTCCTTTACCTCTTCGAAATCGTCGAGCTTGTTCAGCGCATCGCGGCCGAGCGCGTGGAGCTTCAACGTGTTGACCGTAAGCCCTCTGGCGTCGTGGCCGGTCAGCTCATCGATGGTAAAGGACACGCGCGTCTGGCCCGGCGTCAGTTCCTCGAAGGAGAATTTGAGGCCCGCCTGGATCGCGCCGTCGTCGACACTGTAAATGATGTGCGTCTCGCGCGGGATTTCCATCGCGACCGCCAGCTTGACCTTGGTCGCATCGGGACGTTCTTTCGGCGCGACCTGCGCGAAGCCGGGATCGCCTTTCTGGACGACCAGTTCATAGAGCCGTGTCGACCCGCCGTTGGTGACGAGCGGGATTCCGTCGAACTGGCTGCCGTCGGTACCGAACATCTTCTTGAACACCTGCTCGCGCGGCGCGGCGACGGTCTTTGTCTGGCTGACGAGCTCGGCCATCCTGCCGCAACTGCCGAGTAGCAGCGCGGCACCGATCAGAAGCAGGTTACGCAACATGAAATTTCCCCCGAAATCCGGGGTCGTCTAGCATTGAGGTTTTAGCAAAGGGTCAATGCGAACAGGCGGACAATTGACGCTTTGCTCGCAAAAAAAAGGGGCGCCCGGTCCCCCCAGACCGGACGCCCCCTACGCGTCGCTGATCGCGGCCGATCAGGCGCTGTAGTACATGTCGAACTCGACCGGGCTCGGGGTCTGTTCGAAGTTGTAGACTTCGGGCCACTTGAGTTCGATATAGGCGTCGATCTGGTCCTTGGTGAACACGTCGCCCTTCAGCAAGAACTCATAGTCGGCAGCGAGGCTGTCGAGCGCTTCGCGAAGCGACCCGCAGACGGTCGGGACTTCGGCCAGCTCTTCCGGCGGCAGGTCATAGAGGTTCTTGTCCATCGCGTCGCCGGGGTGGATCTTGTTCTGGATGCCGTCGAGGCCCGCCATCAGCAGCGCCGAATAGCAGAGATAGGGGTTCGCCATCGCGTCGGGGAAACGGAATTCGACGCGCTTTGCCTTGGCGCCCGCGCCGTAGGGAATGCGGCACGACGCCGAACGGTTGCGCGACGAGTAGGCGAGCAGCACCGGTGCCTCGAAGCCGGGGACGAGCCGCTTGTAGCTGTTCGTCGTCGGGTTGGTGAAAGCGTTGAGCGCCTTGGCGTGCTTGATGACGCCGCCGATGAAATAGAGGCACATGTCGGAAAGGCCGGCGTAGCCGTTGCCCGCGAACAGCGGCTTGCCCTTTTCCCAAATCGAGATGTGCGTGTGCATCCCAGAGCCATTGTCCTGACGGATCGGCTTCGGCATGAAGGTCGCGGTCTTGCCGTAGGCGTTGGCGACCTGATGCACGACATATTTGTAGATCTGCATACGGTCGGCGGTTTCGGTCAGCTTGCCGAAGGTCAGGCCAAGCTCGTGCTGCGCAGCGGCGACTTCATGGTGGTGCTTGTCGCAGGGCAGGCCCATTTCCAGCATCGTCGAAACCATCTCGGCGCGGATGTCGACGGCGCTGTCGACCGGCGCGACAGGGAAGTAGCCGCCCTTGGCGCGCGGACGGTGACCGAGGTTGCCGCCTTCGTAAGCGCGGCCGGTGTTGGTCGGCAGTTCGATATCGTCGATCTCGAAGCCCGACTTGTTGTAGCCGGTTTCGAAGCGGACATCGTCGAACATGAAGAATTCGGCTTCGGGGCCGACATAGACGGTGTCGCCGATGCCGGTCGAGGCGACATAGGCCTCAGCCCTTTTGGCAGTGGTGCGCGGGTCGCGGGAATAGCCTTCGCCGGTCGACGGCTCGACGATGTCGCAGAACATCACCAGCATCGGAGTCGCCGAGAAGGGATCGTCATAGACGGCGTCGAGATCGGGCTTCAGGATCATGTCCGACTCGTTGATTGCCTTCCAGCCTTCGATCGACGAACCGTCGAACATCAGGCCGTCTTCGAGCGCGTCCTCGTCGATCACGCCAGCGCACATGGTGAGATGCTGCCACTTGCCTTTCGGGTCGGTGAAGCGCAGGTCGACCCATTCGATGTCGTTGTCCTTGATCCGCGCGATGATTTCCTTGGGCTTGGTCGCCATGGTCTGAACTTCCTTCTTGCGATGATGACCGGCTTTGCCGGGTCTTGTTGAACAGGATCGGGGAGCGGGGCGGG
This sequence comes from Sphingopyxis sp. Geo25, assembly GCF_949769135.1. Taxonomy (NCBI): domain Bacteria; kingdom Pseudomonadati; phylum Pseudomonadota; class Alphaproteobacteria; order Sphingomonadales; family Sphingopyxidaceae; genus Sphingopyxis; species Sphingopyxis sp. Geo25. Next base: position 416,170 of record NZ_CATKOZ010000002.1, read on the forward strand.
CCTAGAGCGCGTCCTCGTTGCGTTCGCCGGTGCGGATGCGGAGCGCGGTTTCGACCGGGATCACGAAAATCTTGCCGTCGCCGATGCGACCGGTCTGGGCGGCCGCGGCGATCGCCTCGACGACGCGCTCGGCGAGCCCGTCCTCGACGATGACTTCCAGCTTCACCTTGGGCAGGAAGTCGACGACATATTCGGCGCCGCGATAGAGTTCGGTGTGGCCCTTTTGACGGCCGAAGCCCTTTGCCTCAGTCACGGTGATGCCGCTGACTCCGACGTCGTGCAGCGCTTCCTTCACTTCGTCGAGCTTGAACGGCTTGATGATCGCCTCAATCTTCTTCACGCGTCTTGTCCCCCACTGGGCATGTCTGGTGCCTGCAGCCAAAGCCGGATCAGGGCCCGCCTGGTCCGGTTCGCTCCTCCATGAGTCGCCGCAAGACCCCGTCATCTTGCACCAATCAAGACCCGTGCCAATTGGCGAATCGCAAGCTTTCGGTAAGATTTGGGACAGGAAATCGCGCCGTTGCCCAAGGGGTGTGCAACGGCGCGATTTTTGTGATCAAAAAATAGGCAAAGGCCGCGTCAGCGCCCCATTGGAGCGGCCGTGTCAGGCAGGTTGGCCTTGGTCCAGTTCGACCGGTCGATGACATAGGCGCGAATCGCCTCGACATCGGCGGGTGTGAGTACCTTGGCGAAGCTGACCATGCCGCGATCCTTGAGCGCACCGCCCAGGATCACGCCCTTCCACGCATCGGCATTGGCGAGGGTGCCGGAGACGCGCAGGTCGGGGGTGAAGCCGTTGCCGATCGCGCTGTCGCCGTGACAGACCATGCAATAGCGCCCGAAATGCGCCTTGCCGGCGGCAATCTGCCCGGGCGTGCCGATCGGCGCGGGCGGGTTCCATGCGAGCGTCGTGGTTGCCGGCGGGGCAGGGAGTTTCGCGGTGCCGCCGATCTTGAGCACGACAAGGCGCGGCAGGTTGGGCACCTTGCGCGTCACCCCGCCCGCAACCCCGGCGACGAGCGGGAAGGCGCCGCCCTTGCCCGTCTGGAACGCGACATATTGCACCCCGCCGACGCGGAAGGTCGAGGGTGCGCTGACGATCCCCGATTGCATGTCGAGGTCGAGCAACTGCTTGCCGGTGTCGGCCGCATAGGCGCGAAAGCGCCCGGTGCTCGTCCCCTGGAAGACGAGGTTGCCCGCGGTGGTCATCGTACCGCCGTTCCACGCCGCGGGATAATCGACGCCCCACGCGACCTTGCCGGTGCGCGGGTCGAAGGCGACGAGGCGGCCGGTGGTGGCGGCGACCGCGGCCTTGAACGCGGCCTTGTCGTCGGGCAGCAGCGTCTTGTTGAGCGAGGTGCCGACGTTGAAACCCAGCACCTTGCGCCGGTCGAGTTCGTCCATATCGGCAAGATAGCCCTGCGGGATCTGCTGCGCGGGGATATAGACGAGGCCTGTCGCGGGGTTGAAGCTCATCGGATGCCAGTTGTGCGCGCCCAAAGCGCCGGGAATCGCGATGAAGGGTTTGCCGGTCTTGTAAAAGCGCGCCTCGGGCTTCTCGATCGGGCGACCGGTCGTCATGTCGTAGCCGCTCGCCCAGTTGATCCCGTCGACGAAGGGCTTGGCGTCGATCAGCTTGCCGTTGGTGCGGTCGATCGTGAAGAAAAAGCCGTTCTTCGGCGCGTGGTACAGTACTTTCGTCGGCTTGCCGTCTACCGCCTGCTCGGCGAGGATGATCGGCTGGGTCGCGGTATAGTCCCACGTCTCCGCCGGGGTTTCCTGGTAATGCCATTTATATTTGCCGGTGGCGGCGTCGAGCGCGACGACCGACGAGAGGAACCAGTTGTCGCCTTCGCCGTTCGAGCGCGTGCCGTGGTTCCACGGATTGCCGTTGCCGACGCCCAAGTAGATCTGGTCGAGATCCTTGTCGTAGACGATCGCGTCCCACACGGTGCCGCCGCCGCCCGAGGTCTGCCACTCGCCCTTGTCGGACCAGGTCGCATTGCCCTTCGACGCGAAGATATCGTCGCTGACCGCGCCGTCCTTTTCCTTCTTTGGGTTGGGGGCGGTGTAGAAGCGCCAGCGTTCCTTGCCGGTATCGGCATCGTAAGCGGTGACATAGCCGCGCACCCCGAACTCGGCGCCCCCGTTGCCGATCAGCACCATGTCCTTCACGACGCGCGGCGCGCCGGTGATGGTGTACGGCTTCGAGGTGTCGAAGGTCTGCGTCGACCACAGCTCCTTGCCGGTCTTGCGGTCGAGCGCGATCAGGCGGCCGTCGAGCGCGCCGACGAACAGCTTGTCGCCCCAGACGGCAACCCCCCGGTTGACCACATCGCAGCAGGCGCTGACCGCGCGCTCGCCGGGAACCATGGGGTCGAAGCTCCAGAGCTTCTTGCCGGTCGCGGCATCCCACGCGTCGACCTTCGACCAGGCGTGGCTGACATAGAGCGTGCCGTCGACGACCACAGGGGTCGCTTCCTGCCCGCGCGCGTCTTCCAGATCGGCGAACCAGGCGATACCGAGCTGCCCCACATTCTTGTCGTTGATGTCGGTCAGCGGGCTGAAGCGCTGTTCGTCGTAACTGTAACCGATGCCGGCCCAATCATCGCCGTTGCCGCCGGCCTTGAGCAGGGCCTCGCTGGCCTTTTCGGCGTCGTCGAGCGAAGCGCCCGAGATACTCTCATTCTTCGATGCGTTGCACGCCGCCAATGCCAGTAGTGCGCCGCCCATCAGCGCGGCCTTCAAGACCCGTTTCGCCATCCCATTCTCTCCCGACGCCTATGCTTGACGTTAACGTCAAGACTGCGCCCGAAGTATCGGGCACGCAAGCAGGAAAATGGGGGGTGGAGGAGGGGGCTTCCCCGCACCAAATAACGCTATCGTCACCCCCGGACCTGATCCGGGGTCCACAAAGGCGATTGCAGAGCCGGAAGTCATGGATCCCGGATCAAGTCCGCGATGACGAACTCGTCGGGATCAATTCCAAGGCGGTGCGTTCAGGCCCTTCGGACTGGCGGTGAAAATCTCGCACCCGGTGTCGGTGATGCCGATGCTATGTTCGAACTGCGCCGAGAGCGAGCGGTCGCGCGTTACCGCGGTCCAGCCGTCGGGCAGCATCTTCACGGCATATTTTCCGGTGTTGATCATCGGCTCGATCGTGAAGAACATGCCGGGGCGCAGTTCGGGCCCGGTGCCGGGACGGCCTGCGTGGACGACCTCGGGCGCGTCATGGAACATCTGGCCGAGCCCGTGGCCGCAGAAATCGCGCACGACCGAATAGCGATGGCGCTCGGCATGGCTCTGGATCGCGTGGGCGACGTCGCCCATGCGGTTGCCGGGCTTCGCCTGCTCGATCCCGAGCATCAGGCATTCGTAGGTGACTTCGACAAGACGCTTCGCCTTGATCGGCACGTCGCCGACCAGATACATGCGGCTGGTGTCGCCGTGCCAGCCGTCGATGATCGTCGTGACGTCGATATTGACGATGTCGCCATCGCGCAGCGGCTTGTCGTCGGGGATGCCGTGGCAGACGACATGGTTGATGCTGGTGCAGCAGCTGTGCGTGAAGCCGCGATAGCCCAATGTCGCCGGGATGCCGCCGCCGTCGAGCATCATCGTGCGGACGAGGTCGTCGATCGCGCTGGTGGTCACGCCGGGCTGGACGAAAGGAACGAGCGCGTCGAGGATTTCGGCCGACAGCCGGCCCGCCTTGCGCATTCCGGCAAAGCCAGCCTCGCCGTGCAGCTTGATCGTGCCGTCGCGAACGCGGGCGGGCGCCGATGCTTCGTCGGCGGTTACGGAGACATAGTCGTACATGGGGGTGATATAGTCGCGCTGGCCTCAAAAAGCGAGGGCCGGTAATGAAAGCCCCTCCCGCTTGCGGGAGGGGTTTGGGGAGGGGCTGTGGCGTTACAACCCTCCCCGCTGCGACTAGCGAGCAAGCTCGCAAGTCTCGCTGCCCCTCCCGCAAGCGGGAGGGGAGCTATTTGGCTTTACTCCGCCGCCTTCTCGGGCTTGGCCTTTGCCTTGCCCTTGCCGGCCTTGGGCGCGGCGGGGGTGATTTCGAAGGTCAGCGGGTTGCCGACATGGGCGTCCTCGCCGGTCTTCAGCTTGACCTTGACCTCGCCGCCGTGGACCAGCTTGCCGAAGAGCAGTTCCTCGGCGAGCGGCTGCTTGATCTTTTCCTGGATCAGGCGGCCCATCGGGCGCGCGCCATAGAGCTTGTCATAGCCCTTGCCGGTCAGCCATTCGCGCGCCGCGTCGTCGAGCTGGATGTGGACGTTGCGGTCGGCAAGCTGAAGCTCCAATTGCAGGATGAACTTGTCGACGACGCGCGCCACGACCTCGGGCGGCAGATAGCCGAAAGGCACGATCGCATCGAGGCGATTGCGGAATTCGGGGGTGAACATTCGTTTCACCGCCTCTTCCTGCACATCCTCGCGCGTCGACTGGCCGAAGCCGATCGACTCGCGCGCCATGTCGCTGGCGCCTGCGTTGGTCGTCATGATCAGGATGACGTTGCGGAAATCGACCGTCTTGCCGTGGTGATCGGTCAGGCGGCCATTGTCCATCACCTGCAACAGGATGTTGAACAAGTCCGGATGCGCCTTTTCGATCTCGTCGAGCAGCAACACGCAATGCGGGTTCTGGTCGATCGCATCGGTCAGCAGGCCGCCCTGATCATAGCCGACATAGCCCGGAGGCGCGCCGATCAGGCGGCTCACCGAATGCCGTTCCATATATTCGGACATGTCGAAGCGCTGGAGCGGGATGCCCATGATATGCGCGAGCTGCTTCGCAACCTCGGTCTTGCCGACGCCGGTCGGGCCGCTGAACAGATAGTTGCCGATCGGCTTTTCGGGATCGCGCAGGCCCGCGCGGGAGAGCTTGATCGCCGACGACAGCACCTCGATCGCGGTGTTCTGGCCGAAGACGACGCGTTTCAGGTCGGTCTCGAGCGTTTCGAGAACCTTCTTGTCGTCGCTCGACACCGACTTGGGCGGGATGCGCGCCATCGTCGCGATCACCGCCTCGATCTCCTTCGCGGTGATCGTCTTGCGGCGCTTCGACGGCGGGACGAGCATCTGCATCGCGCCGACCTCGTCGATCACGTCGATGGCCTTGTCGGGCAGCTTGCGGTCGTTGATGTAGCGCGACGACAGCTCGACCGCGGCGTTGATCGCGTCGGCGGTGTATTTGACGTTGTGATGGCTCTCGAACGCTTCGCGGAGCCCTGCGAGAATCTTTTTCGTATCCTCGATGCTCGGCTCGATCACGTCGATCTTCTGGAACCGGCGGAGCAGCGCGCGATCCTTTTCGAAGTGGTTGCGGAACTCCTTGTAGGTCGTCGAGCCGATGCAGCGGATGACGCCGCCCGACAAAGCGGGCTTCAGCAGGTTCGATGCGTCCATCGCGCCGCCGCTCGTCGCGCCGGCGCCGATCACCGTGTGGATCTCGTCGATGAACAGGATCGCGTGCGGCAGGCCTTCGAGTTCGGAGACGACCTGCTTCAGCCGCTCCTCGAAGTCGCCGCGATAGCGCGTGCCCGCGAGCAGCGCGCCCATGTCGAGCGAATAGATCACCGCGGGCAGCAGCACCTCGGGCACGTCGCCTTCGACGATCTTGCGCGCGAGCCCTTCGGCGATCGCCGTCTTGCCGACGCCGGGATCGCCGACATAGAGCGGATTGTTCTTGCTGCGGCGGCAGAGAATCTGGATCGTGCGGTCGACCTCGGCACTGCGGCCGATCAGCGGGTCGACCTTGCCGCCCTTCGCCTTCTCATTGAGGTTGACGGTGAACTGGTCGAGCGCGGTTTCCTTCTTGGATTTGCCCTCGCTCTTGTCCTTCGTCTCTTCCTTTTCCTCGGGCTCGGCGGTGGGCGACGGCTTGCCGCCCTTGCCGACGCCGTGGCTGAGGTAGGAGACCGCGTCGAGCCGCGTCAGATCCTGCTGCTGCAGGAAATAGACGGCATAGCTTTCGCGTTCGGAGAAGAGCGCGACGAGGACGTTGGCACCCGTCACCTCATCCTTGCCCGACGACTGGACGTGCAGGATCGCGCGCTGGACGACGCGCTGGAAGCCCGATGTGGGCGACGGATCGCTGTGTCCCTCGACCTTCAGGCTGTCGAGCTCGGTGTCGAGATAGTGGACGACCGCCGATTGCAGGTCGTCGAGCGCAACGCCGCACGCGCGCATCACTTCGGCGGCATGATCGTCGTCGATCAGCGCATAGAGCAGATGCTCGAGCGTCGCATATTCGTGATGGCGCTCCGAAGCGGCCTTCAGCGCGTTGTGTAATGTCTTTTCGAGGCTTTCCGAAAAGGACGGCATGGTCTTCATCTCCTTGCGGGGACCAGGCCGGGGAGAGCGGCCCCCTTAGGAACATAAGGTGGCGATGCCGCCGCCACACCGCAAGGGAAAAGCGGAGGCGAATGTGAAATTGCCGTGACACTGTTGTATTATGGTTAACAACGCATGGCCGCGTCCGCGACACGGCTAGCGTCCTGCGGCGGCCGTTTGTGTGCTCGTCCTGCCTGTTGCGAGGCGGAACAGTGGGACCGTGAGCGTCGTTGAAAGCAGCGCCAGCGTCACGAGCACGGCAAAGACCGTCGGGGTGATGAGCCCCGCCTGCGCGAGGATCGTCGCCGCGACGATCTCCATCAAGCCCTTGCACTGGAGCAGCAGGCCGAGCCGCGTGCGTTCGGTTGCTGGCAGGCTGGCATCGGGCGGCGCCAGATGCACCGCCGCCAGCTTGGACGCACCCGCTATCAACAGCAGGAGCATAGCGGCGCCGATGGCGGCCACGGTGACGACCGCGCCGTCGATGCTGAGACCCCGATGCGCGAAGAAAAGCGGGGACAGGCCGAACAGGGCGACCTTACCGACCAGTTCGGGCCGCAGTCGTTCGGCGAGCGGTTTCGGCGCCATCGCCCCCGCAAAATAGGCGCCGAGCAGTTCGTGCAGGCCGAGCGTCGCGGTGCTCCACGACCCGGCCGCGAGATAGGCGACACCCAGCGCGATGGTGATCGCCGGATGGTCGGGCAGGAAACGGCCGATCCGGCTCCGCAGAGCGGCCATCGCCGCGATGAGGGCGATCGCGGCGATCGGAAACCGGCCACCCGGGAGTGGCGCGCCGCCCTCGCCGCGGTGGAGGAAGAGCAGCAGCGCGAGGCCCGACCACAGGATCGCATCATCGAGCGCAGCGATGCGCAGCGCGAGATGGCCGAGCGGTCGGTCGGCGACCGGCAATTCGCGAACGATGCCGACAAGGACGGGCAGCGCGCTCACCGAAAGGCAAAGGCCGATGGCGGCCGCGGACAGCAGCGGTGACACCCCCTGCGGGCGCGCCAGGACCGCGTCCATCGTCCCCGAGACTGCAGCCGCGAAGCCGACCATGAACGGCAGCGAGAGCGCGGCGAGCGCGGCGCCCACAAGCCGGCCGTCGAGGCGCGGCGCATGGTCGGTGGTCGTTCGGGTTTCGAGCCCGGCACTGAACGCCAGTGCCAGCACGCCGAGCCATCCGATCGTGTCGCCGAGCGGCGAGGGGCCCAGCACCGACTTGTCGAAGCCGAAGCGGTCGGCGGCGATCGCCACCGCCAGCCCGGTCAGGATCGGCAACACCGCCAACGGGACCGCCCCGCTAACGAGGCGCCAGCAGAGCAGCGGCACCACGAGGAAACAGAGCAGGTCGATGACGAACGCCATACGCGAGGATTATCGGTCGGGCCGTCGCGCGACAAGGATTTTGTGAACGTTCTCTCTGGGCGTCGGCGCCGTTGCGCTGCGCCTACCCCTTGCGGAACAGCGCCTCGGCGCTTGCCTTGAAAGTTCCCGCAGCGGCCTTGTGCGCCTTCACGCGCGCGATCTCTGCTTCCAGCACCGCGATGCGGTCGTCGAGTTCGGCGACCGACAGCGGATCCAGCACCTGTTTCGTCAGCGCCGCGAGCACATCGTCGCGGCGGCGGGGAAGGTCGTCATCGTCCATGGCGCATCCTTTCTCTCGCTGGTCCCTGATTTGCCCGGCTCCGTTTTGAAGGCGCGCGACTGTTGACCCGTGTCGCACCTCTGTCAATAAGGCGCGCCAAGGGACGATTTCATCAGTGGGGGATTAACCAGCGTGACCAGCCTGCCAGCCGAAATGACCGTGATCGCGATCCGCGAGCCCGGCGGACCCGAGGTGCTGGTTCCCGAAACCCGCCCCGTGCCGCGGCCCGGCCCGGGCGAGGTGCTGATCCGCGTCGCCGCTGCCGGGGTGAACCGTCCCGACGTGTTGCAACGCATGGGCTTTTATCCGCCGCCGCCGGGTGCGTCGGACCTGCCGGGGCTCGAGGTCGCGGGCACCGTCGTCGCGGTCGGGCCGGCGGGCGATCGCGAACTGCTGGGCCAGTCGGTCTGCGCGCTCGTCGCGGGCGGGGGCTATGCCGAATATTGCGTCGCGCCGGGGGGAAGCTGCCTTCCGGTGCCGCTGGGCTTTTCGATGGAAGAGGCGGCGGCGCTGCCCGAGACCGTGTTCACCGTCTGGCACAATCTGTTCGAGCGCGCCTATGTCCGCGACGGCGAGACCGCGCTGATCCACGGCGGCACCAGCGGCATCGGCACGACCGCGATCGGGCTGTGCAACCTGTTCGGGGTCCGCACGATCGTCACCTGCGGCAGCGCAGATAAGTGCGCCGCCGCGACCGCGCTCGGCGCGACCCACGCGATCGATTATTCGGCGGAGGATTATGTCGAGGCGGTGAAGGGTCTGACCGGCGGCAAGGGGGTCCAGGTCGTGCTCGACATGGTCGGCGGCGATTATGTGCCGCGCAACATCGAGTGTCTCGCCGACGACGGGCGCCATGTCTCGATCGCGTTCCAGCGCGGCGCGAAGGCCGAGGTCGATGTGTCGCAGATCATGCGTCGCCGCCTGACGCTGACCGGCTCGACGTTGCGCGCGCGTAGCGCCGAATTCAAGGCTCTGCTCGCGGACGAGATTCACCGTACGCTCTGGCCGCGCCTGTCCGAAGGCGGCTGGAAGCCCGCGATGGACCAGAGCTTCCCGCTCGCCGAAGCCGCCGCCGCGCACGCACGGATGCAGGCAGGCGCGCATGTCGGAAAGATTGTGTTGAGGCTGTCCTGATCTGGCGCCGTCTTGGTGCGGGGACGACAGCGAGAGGAAGCAGCGGATGAGCGACCGGCCTATCCTTCACGAATATGCGCCGAGCGGAAATTGCTACAAGATCCGGCTGACAGCGGCGTTTTTGGGTGTCGCGCTCGACCGGCGCGAATATGACATCATGAAGGGCGAGACGCGGACGCCTGAGTTCATGACATCGGTCAATGCCAACGGCCGCATTCCGGTGCTCCAGATCAGTGACAAATTCCTGCCCGAAAGCAACGCTGCCTGTTTCTGGCTGGCCGATGGCACGCATCTCGTTCCCGACGACCGCTTCGCACGCGCCGACATGCTGCGCTGGATGTTCTGGGAGCAGTATAATCACGAACCCAATGTCGCGACCCTGCGCTTCTGGATGGGGTGGATCGGCGACGCGAATTTGACCGATGTCCAGCGGGCGCTGCTGCCCGGCAAGATCGAGGCGGGAAAGGCCGCGCTCGCGTTGATGGACGAGCATCTGGCGAAGCACGACTGGCTCGCGGGCGGGGCGCTCTCGCTCGCCGATATCGCGCTTTATGCCTACACGCATGTCGCGGAGGAGAGCGGCTTCTTCGCGCTGGCCGATTATCCGGCGGTGCAGCGCTGGCTCGCGCGGATCGAGGCCGAGCCGGGCTATGTGGCGATGGGCGCCTAGGGGAAAGGCGTTGGTTACATCAGCCGCGCCTTGATGACCGACTGCGCCGCGACAGCATCCAGAAAGGCGACTTTATGCGTTGGATGGACAAACAGAACCTCGTCGGTGCCGTGCGAACGCCCGTCCGGCAGCGGTTCGAGGAGGGGATGCCCGTCCTCCGTTCGGCCGATCAGGAACCCCTGGTAATCACATGATTTGAAAAAGCCCTTGATCGCCTCGGATGACGTTCCGCAGGCTGCGAGGGCGGCTTCGTTGATTTCGATGATGACGGCGGGCTTGTGCGTCTCGATTGTCTTCCGCGCGCCTTCGAGGGCATTTGCTTCCGAGCCTTCGATATCCATCTTGATCAGCACCACCGACGCGTCGGGATATTCGGTCATGATGACGTCGATGGTCGTCATGGGAACCTCGTAGCGGTCGACGCCATCGGCGGTCGCGCCGGCCGAATAGCAGCCGTCGTTGCCATTCGCCGGCAAGGCGAGCGTCAGGGTGCCCGCCGCCGCGCCTACCGCCACGTTGCGGACGGCTAACGTCGCCATGCGCTCGCCATTCAGCGCCGAATTGCGCCTGATCGCGTCCGCATGGAAAGGCATCGCTTCGATCGTGACGACCGTGCCTCCGGGCCCAAGCGTTCGCGCGAACTGCAGCGCATGGGCTCCGATATTGCCGCCGACATCCAATATCAGTCGCCCGGCGCCCCGCGTTCCCCCGATGAACAGGTCCGCAACGGCCAGGCAATGGGGCTCAAAGCTGCCGAGATAATCGAGAAGGAGGGGAATGTAGTCGGCCCGTTCGAAGTGCATCCGAACACCGTTGCGCGTCGTCATGACGTGCGGCGCGGGTTGCCGCCGATACCCCCAAGCCAGCGCGGCCTCTTCGGCCCTGAGGCCGACCTTGCCGGCGAAGCGGGCGCGCTGGACCCGGTCCGAGACTGCATAGCAGATCGATCGCAAGGCTCCCATCATCGCCTCCCCCTGTTTCCCGGGCTCAATATATCACAAGCTTTTGCCTCGGTTGCATGCTGATCGATTTCTACCTCGACGGGAGTAGGCGGGGCGAACGGCGGTGGAGGGTGTCGCTTGTCGGCCAGCGGTCGCAAGCCGAAATCGTCCTGCCAAGACCCGACTGACGCCGGGCCTTGCCCCTTTCGTCAAACCGGCATATATCCCCCGCCAATGTCCGGCCGCCCCGCGAGGGGCGGCCCTTATTATTTCCGCTGGAGATTTCGCCATGGCCAATGCCAACGCTACCCCGCTGATGCCGCATGCGACCGCCGCCTGGCTGGTCGACAACACGGGGCTGACCTTTGCCCAGATCGCCGAATATTGCGGTATCCACATCCTCGAGGTGCAGGCGATCGCCGACGAGACCGCGGCGACCAAATATACCGGCCGCGACCCCGTCCGCGCGCACGAGCTGTCGATGGACGAGATCGAAAAGGGCCAGAAGGATCCGAACTACAAGCTCAAGATGAGCGTGCAGGCGCAGGATACGATCCGCCGTACCCGCGGCCCGCGCTACACGCCGGTCAGCAAGCGCCAGGACAAACCCGACGGCATCGCCTGGATCCTGAAGAACCACCCCGAGGTGTCGGACGGCGCGATCGGCAAGCTGATCGGTACCACGCGCAACACGATCGGTGCGATCCGCGACCGCAGCCACTGGAACAGCGCGAACATCGTGCCCAAGGATCCGGTGACGCTTGGTCTCTGTTCGCAGCGCGAACTCGACGCGCTGGTCGCCAAGGCCGCGAAGAAGGCCGGCATCAAGGCGCCCGAGGACAGCCGTCTGGAGGGCGACCGCGAAGCGCTGCTCGAAGAGCTGCGCGCCGAACGCACCGCCGCCGCCGAAGCGCGCGCGGCCGAGGAAGCCGACGCCGACAGCGAAGCCTGACGCATGGTCGGGGGCGGCGACGAGGATCATATTCCGGCAGCCAGCGGCTCGCCGGACGCGTCGCTGACCCAGGACGACAGCTTCACCGCGACGAGCCACGCCGGGCTGACCTATCCGTGGGGCGAGGCCGCGCCGGCACCCGGCGAGACGATCCGCATCGCCGACGGCATCAGCTGGGCGCGCATCCCGATGCCGGGGTCGCTCGGCCATATCAACAGCTGGCTGCTCGACGACGCCGACAGCGAAGGCCGCGAGGGGGTCGCGGTCGTCGACACCGGCATCTGCCTGACCGCCTGTTCGGACGCGTGGAAGGCGCTCTATGCCGGGGCACTCAAGGACAAGCGGATCACACGGGTGTTCGGCACCCACCTCCATCCCGACCATATCGGGCTCGCGGGCTGGATCGCGAAGAAGCAGGGCGTCAAACTCTGGATGACGCGCGGCGAAATGCTGACCGCGCGCGCGATCGTGGCCGATTCGTCCGAAGTGGCGCCCGACGAGGTGCTCGCCCAGTCGCGCGCCGCCGGCTGGGACGAGGCCGCGATCGAGCAGCAGCGCGCAAGCGGCTGGAACATGTTCCAGCGGATGATCTTTGCGCTGCCGCGCAGCTATGTCCGCATCGCCGACGGCCAACGACTCGATTTCGGCAAGCATGTGTGGCGCGTCGTCACCGGGTCGGGACACAGCCCCGAACATGCGTGCCTGTGGAACGAACGCGAGGGCGTGCTGGTTTCGGGCGACCAGGTGCTGCCGCGGATCAGCTCGAACGTGTCGGTCAATATCACCGAGCCCGACGCCGATCCGCTCGGCGAATGGCTGGCGTCGATCGACAAGCTGATCGCGACCGTGCCCGCCGACGTCGTCACCTGCCCCGCCCATGGCGAGCCTTTCAAGGGCCTGCACGTCCGCCTGATGGCGCTCCGCGACGAACATCGGATGCGGCTCTACAAGGTCGCGGAGGCGGTCGCCGAAAGGCCGATGCGCGCGGTCGACACCTTCGCGCTGCTGTTCAACCGCCCGATCACGGGCCACAACCAGAATCTCGCAACCGGCGAGGCGCTCGCGCACCTCAAGCGGCTAGAGGTCGAGGGCCGCATCCGCAAGGAGGACCGCGGCGGGGTGTGGTGGTACCACGGGGTCGCGTGACGCCGTCGGCTTTGGGGTGGGAAGCGGACGTATCAACAGCGTCGCCCCCGCGCAGGCGGGGGCCGATAGCCGCCTATTCCTGCGCGGCCGCGTAAACCGACAGCGGGCCCCGCCTGCGCGGGGGCGACGGCTCATTTCGGTCGATACCGGCCGTAATCTGCCCCTATTCCTCGGTGCGGATCAGGATCATCTCGCCGATCAGCGCAAAGAGGATGAACGGCCCCCACGCCGCGAGGAAGGGCGTGTAGGCGCCGAGATCGCCCATCGCGAGCGCGAAATTGTCGGCGACGAAGTATGCGAAGCCGAGCGCCATGCCAAGGATCGCACGGACGAACAGCTTGCCCGAACGCGCCAGGCCGAAGGCCGCGACCGCGCCCAGCAGCGGCATCAGGATCGCCGACAGCGGCCCCGAAATCTTGTGCCACAGCACGCCCTTCAGCGAATCGACCGGTCGGCCCGCTGCCTCAAGCTCGTCGATGGCGGTGCTGAGCTCGGTGAAGGGCAGTTCGTCGCCGTCGACCTGCGCCAGCGTGAACTGGTCGGTGCCGACCCCCTTCATCGCGACGATCGTGCCGAGCGGTTCGAGCGTTCCCGAACGGCGGATGAAGCGCCGCGCATTGGTCAGCTCCCAGCCGCCCGCGACGGGCTTCGCGCTGTCGGCCTTCAGCATCGACGACAGCACGCCCTGCGTGCGTTCATAGACGGTGACGTCTCGCAGCACGACGGGGCCGCGCGTTTCGACCGTGCCGGCGTTGATCAGGTCGTTGCCCGCGCGCACCCAGATGTTGGCGCGCACCCCGCTGTCCCTGGGCACTTTGGCATATTCGACCTTCTGCCAGGCGCTGAGCGCCGCGGTCGAGCGCGTGACGATGCGTTCGTTGAAGGCGAAGCTGATCCCCGCGACGAGCAGCGCGGCGAGGAACAGCGGCGCCAGCACCTGGTGCGCCGACATGCCCGACGCCTTCATCGCGATGACCTCGCTGTTCTGGTTCAGTGTCACCAGCGTCAAAATGGTGCCGAGCAGCACCGAAAAGGGCAGGAAGGTCTCGATGATCTGCGGGATGCGCATCCCGACATAGCGCCAGACCTCGCTGTCGCCATTGCCCGCGACCGCGAGGATCTTGCCGCTCTCGCCGAGCAGGTCGAGCGTCTGGAGGATGAGTACCAGCGCGAACAGGATCGAAAAGCTGCGGATCAGGAACATCCGCCCGACGTAAAGCGCCATCGTGCGCGACGGGAAAAAGTGGAGCTGGTGCATGTCAGGCGGCTCGCGGCTTCCGCTGGAAGGCGCCGACCAGGCGGCGGATCTTCTGTCCCGCCTTCGCCGCGAAGCGTTCGAGCGCGCCGATCGGCTGGCCGCCAGGGACATAAGCGACGGTGTAATACATCCAGATCGCCAGCCCTGCGAACAAGAGGAAGGGCACCCACAGCGCGATCAGCGGGTCGACCGCGCCGCGCGCGCCGAGATCCTCGGCATATTGGTTGATCTTGTGCTGCGTCACCAGCAGCACGATCGACAGGAACACCCCGAGCGCCGAGGTCGATCGTTTGGGCGGGATCGCCAGCGCCACCGCCATCAGCGGGATCAGGAACATCGACATCACCTCGACGATCCGGAAATGGAAATTGGCGCGCGATTCCAGCCGCGTCTTCAGCGACTCGTTCTTGTCGCGCCCGGCGACGAGCAGTTCGGGGATCGTCAGTTCGCGGTCGGCGCCGCCGCGCAGGCGGAACGCCTCGATCTTCGGCAGCGGGATCGGCAGGTCGTGATTGTCGAAGGTCAGCACGCGCGGCACCGCGAATTTCGGCGATTCATGGATCAGCACGCCCTGCGACAGCCGGAGGATGATCGTGTTCGGATCGTCGGTTGCGAGGAATTGGCCGCGCGATGCGGTCGCCGACACGCGCTGGCCGTCCTTGTTTTCGCCGCGCACGAAGATACCGCGCAGCGACTTGCCCTCGTTATAGCTTTCCTCGATGCGCAAGGTCATGCGGTCGCCCAATTTGGTGAATTCGCCGACCTTGATCGAGGCGCCGAGCGCGCCCGACCGAAGATCGAACTGCAGACCCTCATAGGCGTAGCGGGCATAGGGCTGGATGAAGCCGACGATCGCGAGATTGAGCGCCGCGAGCGCGATCGCATAGGCGTAGGGAACGCGCAGCAGCCGCCCGAACCCCATGCCGACGCCGCGCAGTACGTCTAGCTCACTCGACGTGGCAAGCCGCCGGAAAGCAAGGAGAATCCCCAGCATCAGGCCGATCGGGATGCCGAGCGAGAGATATTCGGGGATCAGGTTGGCGAGCATCCGCCACACGACGCTGACCGGGCCGCCTTCGGTCGCGACGAAATCGAACAGCCGCAGCATCTTTTCGAGCACGAGCAGCATCGCCGAAAGGACGAGGGTGCCGAGCATCGGGAAAAACACCAGCCGCGCGATATAACGGTCGATGGCGGGTAGCTTGTTCAATCTTTGGTCGCCCCATCACCATGATTTGGCCGCAAATGATTCCGATATGCCGATTCACGGGCAACAGGGACCCATGTCAGCGTGACGGCTGGCGTGGCTATAACCACTGGGAGCTATTGCGTCATGTCGAAATTTACGTCGGCGTCGCTCTGCGTGGCTCTGCTGTCCATGTCGGTGGCAGCGAACGCAGAGGGGCAGGTCTTACCGAACGACCTCGCCAAATGCCGGAGTGGGCCGTCCACCCTGGTCCAGATCAGCGGCGTCAAGGCCGGATCGGGCAAGATTCGGGTCCAGAGCTATCGCGCCAACGCGTCCGAATGGCTGGCCAAGGGCCGCTGGCTTACGCGCATCGAAGTCCCCGCGCGTGCGTCATCGATGACCGTGTGCGTGCCGCTTCCCCAGGCCGGTGCCTATGGCATCGCGGTGCGCCACGATTTCAACGGCAACGGCAAGACCGATCTGTCGACCGACGGCGGCGGGATGTCGAACAACCCGAGCATCAACATCTTCAACCTCGGCAAGCCGAGCTACAAGAAGACGGCGTTCGAGGTTGGCAATGCACCGAGAACGATCTCCATCACCATGAAATATATGTAGCCGATGGCCAGCGTCGCCCTTCTTTCCAATCCGCGTTCGACCGGCAACCGCTCGCTGTTGCCGCAGGTTCGCGAATTTTGTGCGGCGCACCCCGACATCTTCCACTATGAAGTGGAGGACGTCGGGCAGATCGGCGAGGCGATCCGCACGATCGCAATGGTCAACCCCAGCGTCGTCGCGATCAACGGCGGCGACGGCACGGTGCAGGCGGCGCTGACCGAACTCCATTCGGGCGGCCATTTCGACGGTTCGCCGCCGCCGGTCGCGGTGCTTCCCAACGGCAAGACCAATCTGATCGCGCTCGACCTTGGCGCCGAGGGCGATCCGATCAAGGCGCTGCAGCGCGTGCTCGACCTCGTCCATTCGGGCGAGCTTCAGGAGCATGTGATCGAGCGCCAACTGATCGCGCTCGACAATGACGGCGGCCGGCCGGTGCTCGGCATGTTCCTCGGCGGCGCTTATCTTGCCGACGTGATGCTCTATTGCCGTAACCGCATCTATCCGCTTGGCCTGCCGAACGGCGTTTCGCACATTCTTGCCGCAATCCTCGGGCTGTTCGCGATCATTTTTGGCCTCGGCGGTGGGCGGCTCCCGCCGAAGCCCGAGCCGATGACCGTCTCGCTGGTTCGCCAGGGCGAGTTCAAGGGCAAATTCTCGCTGCTGATCGTCACGACGCTGGAAAAGCTGCTGCTCAGTATCAAGACCAGCGAAAGTCACGGGACCAATGGTCACATGAAGCTGCTCGCGACCGACAGCAATGTCGGTGCGCTCTTCCGGATGCTCGGCGCAACGTGGCGCGGGACGCTGGGGCAGAAGCCGCTCGACGGGGTGCATTTCCAGCAAGGCGACGAAATCCGCATCGAGGGAAAGCGTTCGAACGTCATCCTCGACGGCGAAATTTTCGAAGCGAAGAACGGCAGGCCGATCATCCTGACCTCGACGCAGCCGGTACCGTTTCTGCGCCTCGCGGCCTGACGCCCGCCTTATGTCCGATATCCGCGCCCTCGTCCGCGAAGAGCTTGCGACGCCGGTCGATCCGCGCGCCGCGGCAATGGCCGCGGCGATCGCGGCACACTATCCGGGCAGCGCGCGTGCGGTGCTGTTCTATGGCTCGTGCCTCCGCGAGACGCAGCTCGACGGGCTGATGCTCGATTTCTACCTGATCGTATCCGACTATGGCGATGCCTTTCCGAAGCGCTGGATGGCGCTCGCCAACCGGCTGATCCCGCCGAACGTCTTTCCGTTTCAGCACGGCGGACTGATCGCCAAGTATGCGGTGCTGAGCGAGGCCGACTTCGACCGGCTGAATGGCGCCGAAACGCGCAATGTGTCGGTATGGGCGCGCTTCGCGCAGCCGTCGCGACTGGTCTGGGCGGTCGACGATACCGCGCGCGACCGGGCGATCGCGGCGGTCGCGCGCGCCGCGCCGACCTTGCTCGCGGCGGCGGGGCGCGTCGAGGGCGAGGCACCGCTCGACTGGTGGCGCCGCGCCTTCGCGCTCACCTATTCGGTCGAACTCCGCGCCGAGCGCACGAACCGCGCCCAATCGGTGGTCGATGCCGATCCCGATCGCTACCTGCGGTTCAGCGAACCCGCGATTGCCGCGATTCCCGCGAACGCGCGCGGCGGCGGCTGGGCGCGGCGGCGGATCGAGGGCAAGCTGCTCAGCATCGCGCGGCTCGCGAAGGCCAGCCTGACCTATGCCGGCGGGATCGATTATCTGGCGTGGAAGATCAATCGTCACGCGGGCACGAAGATCGAGATCAAGCCCTGGCAACGCCGCTGGCCGCTCGTCGCCGCGCTGACCCTGGTGCCGCGCCTGATCAGGGGCGGGGCGATCCGCTAGGCATGCAACGCCGGTGACTATGGACCCCGGATCAAGTCCGGGGTGACGAAAAGACAAGCTGTCGCTTCAGCTCGCCAGCCGCTGCCCCTCGGGCCGTCCGTCGCCGCAGCGCCGGATCGCCCGGTCGAGCGCGACCAGCGTGAAGGGCTTGCGCAGCACGTCATGGTCGCCGAAGGCCTCGACCTCGCCCGCGTCGCCCGCATAACCGGTGACGAACAGGATCGGGAGGGCCGGCCAGCGCCGCCTGAGCTGCGCGACCATTTCGGGGCCGGTGAGCTGCGGCATCAGGACGTCCGACAGTATGAGGTCGAACCCGCCGTGGCGCTCGACGATCGCCTCGGCCTCGAGCGGATTGGCGCAGGCCACCGCCTTGTGTCCCAGCTCCTCGACCGCGTCGACGGTCGCGGCGAGCACGCGCTGGTCGTCCTCGACGACGAGGATGCGCAGCGCCTCGGTGGCGGGTGCGGCGACCGGGTCGGTGTCGCGGCCGGGATCGGTCAGGACGGCCGCAGCGGCCTTTGCCACCGGCAGCAGCATCGCGACGCTGGTGCCTTGGCCCTCGGTCGAATGGATCTGCACCTCGCCGTCCGACTGACGGCAGAAGGCGAAGACCTGGCTCATGCCGAGCCCGGTGCCCTGACCCGCGGGCTTGGTGGTGTAGAAGGGGTCGAACACCCGCTCGAGCACTTCCGCGGACATGCCGCAGCCGGTGTCGATGACCTGCACCGCCAGCGCGGCGGTCTGGTCCTGCTCGTCGGCCAGGGTGCGGATCGTCAGCGAGCCATGCCCCTCCATCGCATCGCGCGCGTTGACCGAGAGGTTCAGCAGCGCGTTCTCGAACTGCTGCCGGTCGATCCAGCAGGCGAGACCGGGGCTGTTGAGATCGAGCGTCAGCGCGATGCGGTCGCCGATCGTGCGCTCGATCAGCTCGGCGAAGCTCGCGATGCAGTCGTCGACGACGACCATTTCGGGGCGCGCGGGTTCGGAGCGCGCGAAGGCGAGCAGGCGGCGGGTCAGGTCGGCGGCGCGGTTGGCGCCGTCCATCGCGTTCGACAGGTGGCGCTGCGCCTTTTCGGGCGCGGTGACGACCAGCCGCTGCGCGAGTTCGAGCCCGCCGACGACGACCGCGAGCATATTGTTGAAGTCGTGCGCGATCCCGCCGGTGAGCTGGCCGACCGCTTCCATCTTCTGCGCCTGCCGCAGCTGCGCCTCGGCGGCCTCGCGCTCGCTCATCTCGCTGCGCAGCGCGACGTTCGCTTGTTCGAGCTCGGCGGTGCGCGCTTCGACCGCGGCCTCCAGCTGCATGGCGCGGTCGCTCTCGGCCCATTGTTCGCGGCGCGCGGCGCGGCGTTCGCTTTCGGCGCGGACCAGCGACACGGTCGCGGCAATCGCGATGACCGCGGCGGCGGCGCCGAGCAGCGAAAAGAGCAGAATCGCCTGGTTGAGGCTCGCGCGGTCGGCCGACGCGACGCGGTTGCGCTCGGCGAGGATCGTCCGCTCGTTGCGGATCAACTCGGACAAGAGCCGGTCGATACGGGTCAGTGCGGCGTCGTGCCCCGCGGCATTATATTTGGAGATGGCGGCGACGGTCTGGCGATAATTGGCGCTGAGCGCCGCGTCGCCGAGCTGCTCGCCGCGCACGTTGAGTTCAGCGGTCAATTGCTTGACGAGCGCGTCCTGCTTGGGGTTGTCGCGGACATTGCGTTGCAGCAGCGTCAGATATTGCTGCGACAGCCCCCATTGCTGCTGATAGACGCGGCCGTCCTCCTTCTGCAGCCCGACCGCGAAGCGCCCGAGCGCAGCCTCGGCGCGCGCGAGCGCGGCGTCGAGGCTGCGCGTCTGCGAGATGATTTCCAGGCTGTGCGCCTGCCAGCCTAGCGACCGGTCGTAGCTGTCGTTGGCGCGGGTGAGCAACAGCACGAGCGCGCCGACGATTCCGGTCAGGATCGCGCCGAGGACGATCGTCAGCCAGAAGCGCAACCGCTCCCGCCGATCCTCGGTTTCATTGTCGATATCCCGCTCGAACACGCTCATCTTCTACCGGACGCGCGCTTTACCGCAAAGCCGCGAAGGCGCCGCGCCGGGGCAACGCCTTCAACTCGCCGCGAAAAGGAATCCGCTGGTCGGCGCGGCGGCCGCGTTCAACCGATGATTTGCGCACGCTTGCCCGCGCGTTCGAAACGGCCGAGGATCTCGTCGACCTGCTCGCTCGTGTGCTCGGCGCAGAGCGAACAGCGCAGCAGCGTCATCCCCGCGGGGGTCGCGGGCGGACGGGCAAGGTTCACGTACAGACCTTCCTCGAGCAGCGCTTCCCACATCATCGCGCCGCGTTCGAGGTCGGGCATGATCACCGCGATGATCGCCGACTGCGGTTCTTCGGTGCCGAGCTGAAAGCCGAGCGCGCGGAGGCCCGCGTGGAGTTTCTTGCTGTTCTCCCACAGGTGCGCGCGCTTGTTCGACCCGTGCATCAGCTTGCGGATGCTCGTCGCCGCGGTCGCGACGACGCTGGGGGGCAGCGAGGCGGTGAAGACATAGGGGCGGCAGACGAGCCGCAGGATCTCGAACTTCGGGTGGTTCGACACGCAGAAACCGCCGACCGTGCCGACGCTCTTCGAAAAGGTGCCGATGATGAAATCGACATCGTCGATCACGCCCTGCGCCTCGGCGACGCCGCGGCCATGCTCGCCGATGAAGCCCATCGAATGCGCTTCGTCGACGAGTACCATCGCGCCATTTTCCTTGGCGATGCGGACCATCTCTTTCAGCGGCGCGATGTCGCCGAGCATCGAATAGACGCCCTCGAGCACGACGAGCTTGCCCGCCTCGGCGGGCAGGCGCTTCAGCCGCTTTTCGAGCGCCTCGATATCGTTGTGGCGAAAGGCGACGATCTCGGCATCGCCCATCTTGCATCCGTCATAGATCGATGCGTGGCTGTCGATGTCGAGAATGACATAATCGCCCTTGCCCGCAATCGTCGAAATGATCCCGAGGTTCGCCTGATAGCCGGTCGAGAACACCATGGCGTGGTCCATGGCGTAAAATTCCTTGAGCGCCTCTTCGCATTCCTTGTGGCCCTGATAGGTGCCGTTGAGGACGCGGCTGCCGGTGGTGCCGCTGCCGAACGTGTCGAGCGCCTCCTTGCCTGCGGCGATGACATCCTCGTCGAAGGTCATGCCCATATAATTATAGGTGCCGAGCAGGATCGTCTCGCGCCCGTTGCAGATCGCGACGGTCGGCGAGAGCACTTTCTCCATCACCAGGCTGAACGGGTCGGTGACGCCGGTCGCGAGCAGATCCTCGCGCTGCTGGATCAGCGGGTCGAATTTGGAAAAAAGGTCGGTCATCCCGGTATCAGCCCTGCAGCTTCTCGACCGCGGTGACCAGTTGGCCGACCGTCTCGATCTCGGCCTGCTGGTTCATGCTGATGATGATGTCGAACGTGTCCTCGACCTCGGCGACGAAATCCATCACGGTCAGGCTGTCCCATTCGAGATCGCCGGCGAAGGTGGTGGCGTCGGTCAGCGCGACGCCCTTCTTGTTGAAAGGTTCGATCAGGCCGAAAATCTGGTCCTTGAGGGCGGTGCTCATCTGGTGCGTCCCATAATGGAAGAAAGTTGCGCGCGGGAATGCCGCGATGCTTCCCGCTTGGCAAGCGAATGCGGCGGGAATCGGGCAGCATCTTGCCGTTTACGGCGCGCCATGCCATCCCGATCACGGGTCACTGAAGCCTTCGGGCAGGGGACAGGACTTTATGGACAGCGAAAAATCGAGCGTGACGCCGGAGCCGGCGACGGGCTTTCCGTCCAACGCGGTGCATCTCGTCCGCACGACGCAGCAGATCACGATGCAATTGTCGCAGATGGCGGATCAAAAGGCGTCGATCCTGATGGGTGCGACCTTCGTCGTCTTCACGCTCGCGGTCGGGCAGGCGCGCTCGGGCGGCGGGGCGCTCGCGATGCCGCTGACGATCCTCGCGACTTTCTCGTTCCTTTCGGCGCTGCTGGCGGTTTCGGCGGTGCTGCCGCGTGTCGGCAAGGCACCGCCCGTCGTTTACAAGGACGGCAAGGACCACAGCAATATCCTGTTCTTCGGCCGCTTCGAGCAGATGGAGGAAGATGAATATATCGCGGCGGTCAAGGCGCGCCTGCGCAGCGAAGAGGATATGTACGAGGCGATGCTGCGCGATACCTATCAGAACGGCATCGTGCTGGCGCGGCGCAAATATCGGTATCTTGCCTATGCGTACCGGCTGTTCGTGACGGGGCTGACGTTGACCTTCGTGGCCTTCGGGGTCGAGATGGCGATGCTGCGGGTGGGATGATACAGCGACGCACTGGATAATATCATTCGTCATCCCGGACTCGAACCGGGATCCACTCACGCGGCGCTGGAGGAATGGATCCCCGGTCAAGTCCGGGATGACAAAGAAAAAGGTGACAGAGGCATTGCTGTTGCCTTTGTGCCACCCCTGCAGACAAATAAACCGCCCGCGCCGGACCACACTTGAACCCCCAAGCCGTCCCGCCTATCCGGGCCGGCTATGCTGGAGCAGGCCCACCCCCTGACTGCGGATCGTCCGCAGGATTTCCGCGCCGAGTTTCGCGCGACGCTGGCGCTCGCCGTGCCGCTGGCGGCGGCAAACCTGCTCCAGATGATGGTCCATGCGATCGACGTCATTTTCGTGGCCCGGCTCGGCGACAAGGATCTGGCGGCCTCGTCGCTCGGGGTTTCGATCTTCGGTCTGTTGCTCTGGACCGGCACCGGCCTCGTCAGCGCCGCCGCGCCGCTGATCGCCGCAGAACTCGGTCGCCGCAAGCACAGCGTGCGCGAGGTGCGCCGCACCGTCCGCATGGCGTTGTGGCTGAGCGCGCTCGTTTCGCTGGTGTTCATGGCCGTTTGCGCGGCGGGCGGGCCGATCATGCGCGCGACGGGGCAGCCCGAGGAGCTGACCACGCGCGCGGCGAGCTTCTTGCTGATCCTGATGCTCGGGATGTTCCCGATGATCGCGGCGGCGGTGCTGCGCATTTTCGTCTCTGCGCTCGGTCGCCCGACGATCGCGACGATGATCACCTTCTTCGCGCTCGGCACCAATGCGCTCGGTAACTGGGCGCTCGTCTTCGGTCACCTCGGTATGCCCGCACTCGGCCTCCACGGTTCGGCGCTGTCGAGCATCATCACGAGTACGCTGATCCTGCTCGCCTATGTCGTCGTCATCCAGAGCGACCGGCGCCTCCGCCGCTACCGCCTGTTCGGCAACTGGTGGCGCAGCGAATGGAGCCGCTTCCTCGACATGCTGCGCATCGGCACCCCGATCAGCCTGACCATTCTGGCCGAGGCGGGGCTGTTCACCGGCGCGGCCTTCCTGATGGGGCGCATCGGCGAGGCGCAGCTTGCCGGGCATACGATCGCGCTTCAGGTCGCCGCGCTCGCGTTCCAGATCCCGTTCGGGGTCGCGCAGGCGGCGACGATCCGCGTCGGGCTGGCTTATGGTGCGCAGGATCATCGCGGTATCGGGCTCGCGGGCTACGCCTCGCTCGCGCTCGGCATCGGCTTCATGGGTTTTACCGCGATGCTGATGTGGTTGTTCCCGTCGCTCGTCCTGTCGATCTATGTCGACGTCGACGCCGCGCGCAACGCCGCGCTCGTCGGTTTCGCGATGCAGTTCCTCGTCGTTGCCGCGGCGTTCCAGCTGTTCGACGGCGCGCAGGCGGTCGCGGCGGGTGCGCTCCGCGGGTTGCAGGACACGCGCGTGCCGATGATCATCGCGGTCTGTGGCTACTGGATCGCCGGATATGGCACCGCGATCTACCTCGGCTTCTGGACCCCGCTTGCAGGGGTGGGCGTCTGGATCGGGCTCGCGGTGGGCTTGATCGTCGTGGCCGCGCTACTGCTCACGCGCTGGCGGATGCGGGCGCGATTGGGGCTGCTTCCTTCAATCGCTGCTGGCTGAATTGGTGCGCCAGCTGGTTGAGGCGCCGGGTCATCGCAACCAGTTCGTCACGACTGGTCAGCATCGGCGGGCGCTGCGCGTTCGATGAATTCTGGAAACTCAGCCGGCTGGTCACCGTCCGGCCATCGAACACGAGTGCGACTTCGAGCACCGAATGGACGATATCGGCTCTGACAGGTAGAAGCTGCTGGATAGCTGCAACGCGAACGTCGAGACGCTTCGGGTTGCGGAACCGATCGCGCGCCTTCTGTAGAAGGGTCAGCTTCTGGCTGAATGGCTGTCCCGGACTCGCCTTCACATCGGTCCTGCCGATATATTGCATAACCGCCGATTCGAGGCGGGCAAAGGCGTCCAAAAAATCGCATCGCAGCAACTGCGCATCATTTCGAAGCACCGTTAGATCGGTGGCGTCGCTGCCCTTGATGATCGGAATTTCGTACCCCATCTCAGCGGCGTAACGCGCCGCCGAAAATTTTCCCTTAATCGCCTTGACGCTGTCACAACCCCCACCCATATGCCGGCTGTTAGCAATCGCGCCCCGTGAGTGCTAAAACGACATCCATTGCATCTCTGGAGGGATATCCATGCAATTTCGTCCGCTGCACGACCGCGTGCTCGTTCGCCGTATCGAAGCCGAAGAAAAGACGGCCGGCGGCATCATCATCCCCGACACCGCCAAGGAAAAGCCGCAGGAAGGCGAAGTCGTCGCCGTCGGTTCCGGCGCCAAGGCCGAAGACGGCAAGGTCACGCCGCTCGACGTCAAGTCGGGCGACCGCATCCTGTTCGGCAAATGGTCGGGCACCGAAGTCAAGGTCGACGGCGAAGAGCTGCTGATCATGAAGGAATCGGACATCCTCGGCGTCATCGCCTGAGTGATTTGATCGAATCTCGAGTGAAGTCGCGCAGTTTCCTGCGCCTTTGAAAGGAATAAGCCCATGGCTGCTAAAGACGTCAAATTCTCGCGCGACGCGCGCGAACGCATCCTGCGCGGTGTCGACACCCTCGCCGACGCGGTGAAGGTCACTCTCGGCCCCAAGGGCCGTAACGTCGTGATCGACAAGAGCTTCGGCGCGCCCCGCATCACCAAGGACGGCGTGACCGTCGCCAAGGAAATCGAACTCAAGGACAAGTTCGAGAATATGGGCGCCCAGATGCTGCGCGAAGTCGCATCGAAGGCGAACGACAAAGCCGGCGACGGCACCACCACCGCGACCGTGCTCGCCCAGGCGATCGTGCGCGAAGGCATGAAGTCGGTTGCCGCCGGCATGAACCCGATGGACCTGAAGCGCGGCATCGACCTCGCGGTCACCAAGGTCGTCGAAACGATCAAGGCACAGTCGAAGCCCGTTTCGGGCACCGCTGAAATCGCCCAGGTCGGCATCATCTCGGCGAACGGCGACAAGGAAGTCGGCGAGAAGATCGCCGAAGCCATGGACAAGGTCGGCAAGGAAGGCGTGATCACCGTCGAGGAAGCCAAGGGCCTCGATTTCGAGCTCGATGTCGTCGAAGGCATGCAGTTCGACCGCGGCTATCTGAGCCCCTATTTCATCACCAATCCGGAAAAGATGCTCGTCGAGCTGGCCGATCCGTACATCCTGATCTTCGAAAAGAAGCTGTCGAACCTCCAGTCGATGCTTCCGATCCTCGAAGCCGTGGTGCAGTCGGGCCGTCCGCTGCTGATCATCGCCGAGGACATCGAAGGCGAAGCGCTCGCAACGCTCGTCGTCAACCGTCTGCGCGGCGGCCTGAAGGTCGCGGCCGTCAAGGCGCCGGGCTTCGGCGATCGCCGCAAGGCGATGCTGCAGGACATCGCGATCCTCACCGCCGGTGAAATGATCAGCGAAGACCTGGGCATCAAGCTCGAGTCGGTTACGCTGAACATGCTCGGCCAGGCGAAGCGCGTCACGATCGACAAGGACAACACCACCATCGTCGATGGTGCTGGCGACCATGACGCGATCAAGGGCCGCGTCGAACAGATCCGTGCGCAGATCGAAACCACGACCAGCGACTACGACAAGGAAAAGCTGCAGGAACGTCTGGCGAAGCTCGCCGGCGGTGTTGCCGTGATCAAGGTCGGCGGCGCTTCGGAAGTCGAAGTGAAGGAACGCAAGGACCGCGTCGACGACGCGCTCCATGCGACCCGCGCTGCGGTCGAAGAAGGCATCGTCCCCGGCGGCGGTACGGCTCTGCTGTACGCCACCAAGGCCCTCGCCGGCCTGTCGGGCGTCAACGAAGACCAGACCCGCGGTGTCGACATCATCCGTCGCGCGCTGCAGGCTCCGGTTCGCCAGATCGCCGAAAACGCGGGCTTCGACGGCGGCGTCGTCGCGGGCAAGCTGTTCGACCAGAACGACAGCAACTTCGGCTTCAACGCCTCGACCGACGTCTATGAAGACCTGGTCAAGGCCGGTGTCATCGACCCGACCAAGGTCGTCCGCACCGCGCTGCAGGATGCGGCCTCGGTCGCCGGCCTGCTGATCACGACCGAAGCCGGCATTGCCGAGACGCCCGAAGACAAGCCGGCGATGCCGATGGGCGGCGGCGGCATGGGCGGCATGGGCGGCATGGACTTCTAAGTCCGTACCGTTCGGCGCTCAGCCAACGAGAAACGGGGCCGGGGGAGAAATCCTCCGGCCCTTTTCTTTTGTTATATCGTGATCCCCGGCGAAAGCCGGGGCCCAGATCGCTGGCCGCCGCGTCACATGGGCCCCGGCTTTCGCCGGGGATCACCTATGTCCGACCCCGAGGTGGGAAGGCGAAATAGGATGGCCGGGACATTGCCAGTTCACCTTGCCGGACATAGCTAGGCACCATGCTCTTCTTCCTCACCCTTGCCGCTGCTGCCGGCGATCCCGCCCCGATCGAACGCTGCGGCTATCGTATCGTCCAGAGCTATCCGCACGACGCGACCAGCTTCACCCAGGGCCTCTTCTGGGACGAGGGGCATCTCTACGAAGCCACCGGTCAATATGGCCAGTCGCGCGTCGCGCGGCTCGACCTCAAGACCGGTCGCGCGCTGATCCAGACGAAGCTGCCGTCGGACCAGTTCGGTGAGGGCATCACCCGCTGGGGCGACCAGATCGTCGGCGTAACCTGGCAGAATGGTGTGGGGCATCGCTGGGCGATCAAGGATCTGAAGCCGCTCGGGACCTTCAAATATGACGGCGAGGGGTGGGGCGTGACGATGGTCGGGGACAGCCTCGTCCTCAGCGACGGATCGTCGCAGCTCAAGTTTTTCGATCCCGCGACGATGACGGAACAGAAGCGCGTCACCGTCCGCTTCGGTGGCCGTCCGCTGGCGATGCTCAACGAGCTCGAAACGATCGACGGTCAGGTCTGGGCGAACGTCTGGATGACCGACCTGATCGTGCGCATCGATCCCGCGAGCGGTGACATCGGATCCTACATCGATCTGACCGGGCTCAGGCAGGATGCGGGTGCGACGGGCGGCGACAGCGTGCTCAACGGCATCGCGTGGGACGCGAAGAAGAAGCGGCTGTTCGTCACCGGCAAATATTGGCCGAAGCTTTACGAGATCGCGCTCGCCGACTGCGGTTAGGCTCTCAGCGCCGCCTCCATCCGCGCCGCCGCAGCATCGTAGACGCGGGCCTTCAGCCCCTCGGTGATTACCGCCGGCGTCCGGTCGGGATGGCCGCCGGCGAAGGGCGGGGCGGGGTCATATTCGATCGCGAGCTGGATTGCCTGCGCCACCGCATCGCCCTTGATCCGGGCGATCAAGCTCAGCGCGAAGTCGAGTCCCGAGGTCACGCCGCCGCTGGTGACGACGGGGCCGTCCTCGACGATCCGTTCCGCCTGGTGGGCCGCGCCGACAAGCGGCAGCAAATGCGTGTAGCCCCAATGGGTCGTTGCGCGCTTGCCCTTGAGCAGCCCAGCGCGGCCGAGCAGGAAGGCGCCGGTGCAGACGCTCGTGACCCATGCGGCGCCTGCCGCCTGCCGTGCGATGAAGTCGATCGTCGCCGCGTCGCCGAGCGCGTCGACGACGCCGTGCCCGCCGGGAACGCACAGGATGTCGGCTTGCGGCGCGCTGGCGAAATCATGCGTTGGCAGGATCGCAAAGCCGCTGTCGGTCGCGATCGGATCGAGGCTTTGGGCCGCGCCGACCAGGGTCGCGCCGGGCATCCGGCAGAGTGCCTGCGCCGGCGCGGTGAAGTCGAGCTGCGTGATGCCCGGAAAGAGCAGGAAGACGATGGTGATCGGGGTTTCGGTCATGCGGATGGTCCCTCTTCGGCAGTGGATCACCCAGGCGCGCGGCTTACATCGGCCCCGCTTCCCGATGGAACTCCACCTTCTTGCGCCAGTCGCGGGACAGCGTCATCCTAATCCCGCCGCGCTTCGAGGGGAAGACTATTTTGCCGTTTCTTCCCTGGTGGCGGCCTCGTCGGCTGCCGGCGCGGCGGCGTCGCGGCTTTCCAGCATTTCGGCGGCATCGTCGAGCGCCTTGGCCTCGCTGACGGTCACGCCGCCGGGGCCGGGCTCATTCTCGGTGCGGCTGCATCCCGCCGCCAGCATCGCAAGGGCCGCGGCGGGCAGGAAATATCGCATCATCCACTCCAGCAAAAAGGGGCCCCATCCGGCAGGATGGAGCCCCTCGATATCAGCCAGAAGGCCAGCCTGCGACTTACTTCTTGTCGTTGGCTTCGGCCTTCTTGGTTTCGTCGGCAATCTTGTCGCCCGCGGCCGCGGCGGCGTCGCCTGCTGCGTTCACGGTGCCTTCGACGGCATTGCCGGCCTTGTCGGCGGCGCCTTCGACAGCGGCGCCGGCATCCTTGGCGGCATCGGCAGTCGCGTCGGCAGCGTCGGTGGCGGCATCGGCCGCGGCATCACCGGCGGCGGCGGCATCGTCGGCAACTGCGCCCGCGGCTTCCGACGTTTCTTCCTGCGCCTTTTCCGAGCAGGCGGCGAGGCTGAAAGCGGCCGCGGCCATCGAGGCGATGATGATCTTGCGCATGGGGTCTCCCTCTATCCAATATAATGGCCGAAAAGCCATCATGCCGAGATTAAACGGCGATGCGCGGCTTGGCAACCGGCGAGCATCCGCCGAGCAGAAAGGCGCGAAAAGGAGGGCGATTCGCTATTTGCAAACGCATGACGGACCGTCCGGTATCGGGCGGTTAGCTGCCATTTGCGACCGATCCGGCTTCGATGACCGGTTTCGACTGAAGGTGACCTATCCTGCATCGTCACCCTGAACTTGTTTCAGGGTCCATGGTCTGCCGTTTCCTTCGGCGCGGCGCCGGATGCAAGGCCCGGCCATGGATGCTGAAACAACTTCAGCATGACGAGAATTGAAAGGCTGGAAACCACCCCCATAGCCGTCATCCTCGGCCGAATTTGCAATCGACATGGTCGCCAAAAGGAAAGGGGCCGCCAGCGCGTGCCGACGACCCCTCGATCCTTTCGGCCGCAAGGGCCGGAAAGAAGCTTACTTCTTGGCTTCTTCCATCGCGCCCTTGGCGGCGTCGGTCGCTTCCTTCGCAGCGTCGGCGGCTTCGGTCGCCTTGTCGGCAGCCTTGGCAGCGTCGCCAGCGGCAGCGGCATCGGTCGCTTCCTTGGCGGCGTCGCCAGCGGTCGCAGCTGCGTCGGCAGCGCCTTCGGCAGCCTGCATCGCGCCGTCGGCAGCGCCTTCGACGGTTTCGGTCGCCGGGGTTTCGGTGGTGGCGGCGTCATCGGCAGCCTTTTCACCGCAAGCGGCGAGGCCCATCGTGGCGGCCAGAACGAGCGACAGAGTGATCGATTTCTTCATATGGGAATACCCCTCTCGGTTTGAACGGATCGACCGGCATGGGAACCAATCGATCCCGTGAACTTGCCAATCGCGGGCAGAATTACCGCCTCGCCAAATGGCGTGCAATGACCTTTTTGCAAGGATGCCCGCCATTTGTCGTAATTTCGGGCCTGCCGATTCGCTAGCGGCGGAAATCGCGGCTTGCGGACTGGTTGACCGGATATAAAGAAAGCTTTATATGTGAATATATGACCGAGCTGCTCGACATTTTTCGCGCCCTTGCGGACCCCACGCGCCTGCGGGTCGTCGCGCTGCTGCGCGAGATGGAACTGGCGATCGGCGAGCTGGCCGCGGTGCTCGACCAGAGCCAGCCGCGCGTTTCGCGCCACGTCCGCATCCTCGCCGAGGCAGGGATTGTCGAGCGGCGGCGCGAGGGGAGCTGGGTGTTCCTGCGGGTCGTCGAAAAGGGGCCCGTCGCCGATATCATCGCGCAGGCGGGCGGCTGGCCCTTTTCGGCGCGCGAGGCGCTGGTGATCGCGCACGATGCGCGCCGGCTGGCTGCGGTGCGCGACGAGCGCTCGGCGGCCGCCGAGCGCTATTTTGCCGAACATGCCGCCGAATGGGATGCGATCCGGTCGCGCCATGTCGCCGAGAGCGAGGTCGAGGCCGCGATGCTCGCAATGATGCACAATCGCCGGCTCGGTCATCTCCTCGACATCGGTACGGGAACGGGCCGGATGGCGGAGATTTTCGCGCCCACCGCGCGCCGGATCACCGCGCTCGATCGCAGCCCCGAAATGCTCCGCATCGCGCGCACGAAACTGTCGGGCCAGCCACTGCCGATCGACCTGGTTCAGGGCGATTTCCTGCACCTGCCGCTTGCCGACGCGAGCACCGACAGCATCGTCATCCATCAGGCGCTCCATTTCGCGCACGAACCCGACCGCGTGATCGCCGAGGCGGCGCGCGTGCTGCGCGGCGGCGGCCACCTGCTGATCGTCGATTTCGCCCCGCACGAGGATGAGGAACTGCGCACGCTCGGCGCGCACGCGCGCCTCGGCTTTTCGGATGCGCAGATCCGCGGCTGGTTCGCCTCGGCGGGGCTGCTGCTCGAAACCACCCAGACGCTGGAAGGCGGCGACCTGGCCGTGAAGCTGTGGCTGGGCCGCCGGCGCAGCGACGAAGATCAACCTCCCGTCGCCGAGGGCGGGCAAAATAAAAGGCTGGCCGCATGACCTCGAACCTCAACTCGCTGGCGGAGGCGCGCCGCGCGGCGGCCTCGCCACTGTTCGCCAATCTGGATGGCGACATCGGCGTCAGTTTCGAGTTCTTCCCGCCGAAGACCGAGAAAATGGAGGCGCAGCTGTGGGATGCGTTCCGCACCCTCGAACCGCTGGCGCCCAGCTTCGTCTCGGTGACCTATGGCGCCGGCGGATCGACGCGCGAGCGCACGCACGCCACCGTCGCGCGCATCGCAGCCGAAAGCGCGGTCCCGCCCGCGGCGCATCTGACCTGCGTCGAAGCCTCGCGCGCGGAGATCGACGAGGTCGCGCGGGCCTATTGGGAGGCGGGCGTGCGCCATATCGTCGCGCTGCGCGGTGATGTGCCCGGCGGCGAGCCCTATCGCGCGCACCCGGATGGCTATGCCAATGCGATCGAACTGGTCGCGGGACTGAAGGCCGTGGCGCCGTTCGACATTTCGGTCGCGGCGTATCCCGAGGTGCATCCCGATGCGTCGTGCGCCGAGGCCGACCTCGACAATCTCAAGCGTAAGCTCGACGCGGGCGCGACGCGAGCGATCACGCAGTTCTTTTTCTCTCCCGAGGCCTTCCTGCGCTTCCGCGATGCGGCGGCGGCGGCGGGCATCGACGCGCCGATCATTCCGGGCATTCTGCCGGTGTCGAACGTCTCGCAGACGCGGCGCATGGCCGATATGTGCGGCACCGCGATCCCGGCGTGGATGGTGTCGCTGTTCGACGGGCTCGACGATCATCCCGCCGCGCGCCAGCTCGTCGCGGCGACAATCGCCGCCGAAATGTGCCGCCGCCTTTATGCCGGCGGGGTGCGCGATTTCCACTTCTATACCTTGAACCGCGCCGAACTCAGCTATGCGATCTGCCATCTGCTGGGATTGCGGCCGGTCGCGAACGCAAAGGATCAGGCGGCATGACATCAGCACGCGAAGCGCTGCAGGCGGCGGCGAAGGAGCGCATCCTGCTCACCGACGGCGGTTGGGGTACGCAGATCCAGCTCAGGAAGCTGACCGAGGCCTGCTATGCTGGCAGCCTTGGCCTGTCGCACGATCAGAAGGGCAATAACGACATCCTCGCGCTGACGCGCCCCGATGTCGTGACCGCGATCGGCGAATCCTATCTGGCGGCCGGGTCGGACATCGTCTCGACCAACACCTTCAGCGCGAACCGGATCAGCCAGGCCGATTATGGCGCCGAGGCGCTCGTCGCCGACATCAATATCGAAAGTGCGCGGCTGGGTCGTGAGACCGCGGTGAAATATGAGGCGATCGACGGGCGTCGTCGCTTCGTCGCGGGCGCGGTCGGGCCCACGAACAAGACGCTGTCGCTGTCGCCCGACGTCAACAACCCCGGCTTTCGTGAGATCGATTTCGACGAGCTCAAGGACGTCTACCTCGAACAGGTCGTTGCACTGGCCCAGGGCGGCGCCGACTTCATCCTGATCGAGACGATCTTCGATACGCTCAACGCCAAGGCGGGGATCGCCGCGACGCTCGAGGCCGAGGCGAAGGTCGGGCGCGAGCTGCCGCTGATGATCTCGATGACGCTGACCGACCTGAGCGGCCGCAACCTGTCGGGGCATACGGTCGAAGCCTTCTGGTACGCGGTGCGCCATGCAAAGCCGCTGACGATCGGGCTCAACTGCTCGTTCGGCGCGGCGCAGCTTCGCCCGCATGTGAAGGTGCTGTCCGAACTCGCCGATGCGCTGGTGATGGTCTATCCGAACGCGGGCTTGCCGAACGAGCTCGGCGAATATGACGAAATGCCCGACACCACCGCAGGGCTGGTGCGCGAATGGGCCGAACATGGTCAGGTCAACATTCTCGGCGGCTGCTGCGGATCGACCCCGGCGCACATCGCCGCGATGGCGAAAGCGATCGAGGGGCTGCCGGCGCGGCAGATTCCCGAGGTGGCGGTGCGTACGCGGCTGGCGGGGCTCGAGCCCTTCACGATGGCGGCATAATTCCCCTCCCGCTTGCGGGAGGGGCGAGGGGAGGGCCTGTTTGCTCCCCGTCGCCCGAGATTTGAGACAGACCCTCCCGTGATGGGAGGCACGTGACTCCCATCACCCCCTCCCACCAGCGGGAGGAAGAAGAAGAGCCCGATGACCGAGAATAGTTCCGCCTCCTCCAGCTTCGTCAACATCGGCGAGCGCACCAACGTCACCGGCTCCGCTGCGTTCAAGAAGCTGATCCTCGCCGACGACTATACCGCGGCGGTCGAGGTCGCGCGCCAGCAGGTCGAGAACGGCGCGCAGGTGCTCGACGTCAATATGGACGAAGGCCTGCTCGACGCCGAATATGCGATGACGACCTTCCTCAAGCTCATCGCCGCCGAACCCGATATCGCGCGTATCCCGGTGATGATCGACAGCTCGAAATGGGACGTGATCGAGGCGGGGCTGAAATGCGTGCCCGGCAAGCCGATCGTCAACTCGATCAGCATGAAGGAAGGCGAGGAACCCTTCCTCGCCCACGCGCGCAAATGCATGGCTTATGGCGCGGCGGTCGTCGTGATGGCGTTCGACGAGGTCGGACAGGCCGACACCAAAGAGCGCAAGATCGAGATTTGCGAGCGCGCCTACAAGCTGCTCACCGGCATCGGCTTTCCGCCCGAGGATATTATCTTCGACCCCAATATCTTCGCTGTCGCAACGGGGATCGAGGAGCATGACAATTATGCGGTCGATTTCATCGAGGCGGTGAAGGAAATCCGCATCCGCTGCCCGCACGCGCATTTTTCGGGTGGTCTGTCGAACCTGTCGTTCAGCTTCCGCGGCAACGAGGTCGTCCGCCGCGCGATGCACAGCGTCTTCCTCTATTATGCGATCCCTGCAGGACTCGACATGGCGATCGTCAACGCAGGCCAGCTCGACGTCTATGACACGATCGACCCCGAACTGCGTCTGGCGTGCGAGGATGTGATCCTCAATCGCAAGGTCGAAGGCGAAGACCTGACCCCGACCGAGCGCCTGATCGCGCTCGCCGAACGCTACAAGGGCAAGGATGCCGCGCAGGAAAAGGCGGCCGAGGAATGGCGCGGCTGGGAGGTGCGCAAGCGCCTCGAACATGCGCTGGTCAAGGGCATCGACGCGCATATCGTCGACGATACCGAGGAGATGCGGCAACAGATGGACCGTCCGATCGAGGTGATCGAGGGCCCGCTGATGGACGGAATGAACGTCGTTGGCGACCTGTTCGGATCGGGCAAGATGTTCCTGCCGCAGGTGGTGAAATCGGCGCGCGTGATGAAGAAGGCCGTGGCGCATTTGCTGCCCTTCATCGAGGCTTCGAAGGAACCCGGCGCGAAGGGCAAGGGCAAGGTCGTGATGGCGACCGTCAAGGGCGACGTCCACGATATCGGCAAGAATATCGTCGGCGTCGTGCTGCAATGTAACGGCTTCGAGATCGTCGACCTCGGCGTGATGGTGCCGTGGAGCAAGATCCTGGAGGCGGCGAACGAGAATGACGCCGACATGATCGGCCTCTCGGGCTTGATCACCCCGTCGCTCGACGAGATGGTGACGGTGGCGGAGGAGATGCAGCGCGCGGGCATGACGCTGCCACTGCTGATCGGCGGCGCGACGACGTCGAAGGTGCATACGGCGCTGCGGATCGACCCCGCATACAAGGGGCCGGTGCTCCACGTTCTCGACGCGAGCCGTGCGGTCGGGGTCGCGACCTCGCTGGTGAGTGATACCGGGCGCGACGCTTTCGTCGATGGCTACAAGTCCGAATATGAGCATATTCGCGACGTGCGCGCGGGCAAGGGACAGAGCGTGCTGCTCAGTATCGAGGAAGCGCGCGCCAACTATTACGATGCCTATCTCAGCGACAAGCCCGCGCCGCCGCTGCAACCCGGCCTGCACCGCTTCGACGATTGGTCGCTCGAGGATTTGCGCGAATGCATCGACTGGACGCCCTTCTTCCGCGCGTGGGAACTCCACGGCACCTATCCGTCGATCCTCGACGACGAGGTGGTCGGCGAGACCGCGCAGGCGCTGAAGGCCGACGCCGACGCGATGCTCGACAAGCTGATCGCCGAGAAGTGGCTGACCGCGCGCGGCGTCTGCGCCTTCTGGCCGTGCGCGCGCGATGGCGACAGCGTGACGATCCACCTCGCCGATGAAGAGCGCCATGTGACGCTGCCCTTCCTGCGCCAGCAGATCAAGAAGAGCCGCGACCGCGCCAATATGTGCCTCGCCGACTTCATCGACCCCGCGGGCGACTGGATCGGCGGATTCGCGGTCGGCATCCACGGCATCGAACCGCATTCGGAGCGCTTCCGCGCCGACAAGGACGATTATTCGGACATCCTGCTGAAGGCGCTCGCCGACCGTTTTGCCGAGGCGTTCGCCGAGCGGCTGCACCAGCATGTCCGCACGACGCTGTGGGGCTATGCGCCGGGCGAACAGCTCACCAACGAGGCGCTGATCAAGGAGGAATATCGCGGCATTCGGCCGGCGCCGGGCTATCCGGCGTGCCCAGATCACAGCTTGAAGCCGATCCTGTTCGACCTGCTCGCGGCCCATGAGAACGCCGGGCTGGTGCTGACCGAAAGCTTTGCGATGCTGCCGACGGCGGCGGTCAGCGGTTTCTATTTCGGCCACCCCGAAAGCCAGTATTTCGGCGTCGCGCGGATCGGCAGCGACCAGCTCGAGGATTATGCCGCGCGGCGCGGGGTCGATCTTGAGACCGCCACGCGCTGGCTGCGCCCGAATCTGGATTGATATCAAAAGCTCGTCACCCCGGATTTGATCGGGGGTGACGACGGTTTAATATCTCGATGCAGGGCCGTCCGATAGCGAGACAGGCGCGCGATTAACCAGCTTCGAGCACGACGGACGCAGCGGAAACCGCTATAGACCGCGCATGTTCATGGCTCTCCTTCGCCGGCCGTTGCTGCCGCTACTCGCCCTGCCGCTGCTGCTCGCGCCGGCGCCGCTCCCCGCCCAGACCGGCGGCGCGCCCTTCAGCGTCGACGGGCGTGGCTTCAACCGCCTGCAGGATGCGGTCGATGCGATCGGCGACGGCGAAGCGACGATCCGGATCGCGCCCGGATATCACCGCGACTGCGCGGTGCAGACCGCCGGCCGCATCGCCTTCGTCGCGGTCGAGCCCGGCCGAGCGATCTTCGACGGCGTGACCTGCGAGGGCAAGGCGGCGCTCGTCCTGCGCGGGCGCGGCGCGAAAGTCGACGGCATCGTCTTCCAGAACCTGCGCGTCCCCGACGGCAATGGCGCGGGCATCCGCCTCGAACAGAGCGATCTCGACATTGCGAACAGCCTGTTCCGCAACAGCGAGGAAGGCATCCTCACCGGCGACGACGCCGAAGCGACTCTGACGATCGACCGATCGACCTTCTCGCGGCTCGGCCGCTGCGACCGCGGGCTCAGCTGCGCGCACAGCGTCTATACCGGCCTCTATGGCCGCGTGGTGGTGACGCATACCCGCTTCGAAAAGGGCAGCGGCGGCCATTATCTCAAGACCCGCGCAGCCGATGTCGAGATCGTCGACAACAGCTTCGACGATACGCAGGGGACCGCGACCAACTATATGATCGACCTGCCGTCGGGGTCGGTCGGCCGGATTGCGAACAATCTGTTCGTGCAGGGTCGCGACAAGGAAAATTACTCGGCAATCATCGCGGTCGCCGCCGAAGAGCGCAAGAACCCGTCGCGCGGGCTGGTCGTCGAGGGCAATCGCGCTAGCATCCCCGAGGGAATCGGCCGCCAGTCGGTATTCGTTGCCGACTGGAGCGGCGAACCACTCGCGATCGGCGCCAACACGATCGGACCGGGACTGAAACGCTTCGAGAAGAGGTGAGGCGTTACGCCTCGCCGCGCGTCTCGATCAGCGACGCGGCGAGCGCCTCCGCGGGGGTCTTGCCGCCCCACAGCACGAACTGGAAAACCGGGTAGAAGCGCTCGCACTCGTCGATCGCACTTTCGATCAGCGTTTCGGCAAGGTCGAGCGGCAGCTGCGCGTCGTTGCCGAGCAGCATGCCGTGGCGGAACAGGATCGTGCCGCTGTTCGACCAGAGCTCGAAATGACCGAGCCACAGCTGTTCGTTGATCAGCGCCAGCGCCTCGTGCGCGACCGTGCGCTTGTCTTCGACGACACGGATGTCGGGGAAGGCGAGCAGCTGGATCACGCCATCGTCGGCGCGCCACACCGCGCGCAGTTCGTAAGTCGTCCAGCTGCCCTGCGCGGTCGCGACGATCTCGTCCTCGCCGACCATCTCGTGCGGCCAGTCGTGCGCGGCGAAATAGGAGGCGATCATGTCGATCGGCGCCGCTTCCTGGCCGTCATCGTCGTCGTAGATATCGTCGGTCATGCGCGGGCCTTAGACCGAAAGCGGCGAAGACGCGAGTCCGCGTCCCGCCGCCTTCGGGGACTGTCCTGTGCATAAATGGGCTGGCGTCAGGCCTTGGGTTTGCGCGGAGCCGATTTGGCGGCAGGCTTTGCAGCCGGCTTTGGCGCGGCAGCAGCTTTCGGCGCCGCAGCGGGCTTGGCTGCTCCTTCCAGCTTGTCGAGCCGCGCCTTCAGCGTTTCGGCTTCGGCGCGCGCCTTGGCGGCCATTTCCTTCACCGCCTCGAATTCCTCGCGGCTGACGAAGTCCATGCGGCCGACGAATTCCTTCGCGCGCTCGCGCATTGCGGCCTCGGCCTCGCGGCCGGCGCCCGCGACGGTTCCGGCGATGCCGTTGATCATCTTGGCCAGATCGTCGAAAATCCGGTTTTCGCTTTGCATTTCACTTCCTTCCAGGGGGAGAACCCCTTGCCCTTCATCCTATCTGGGTAGTCGCGGCGGGGACGACAACCCCCTTGTTTTCGGCGTCGGGGTTGCGCTGGTCGATCTGGAAATTGAGAAAAGTCGCGAAACAGAGCCAGGCGATATAGGGCACGAGCAGCCATGCCGCCGCCTTGCGGATCGGTGAGAAGGCAAAAAAAGTCGCGACCGTCACCATCAGGATGAAGATGATCAGATAGAGCGCGCTCGTCACCTGATGCGCGCCGAAGAACAGCGGCGACCAGGCGAAATTGGCGATCAGCTGGACGAAGAAGAGCAGCAGTGCAAAACCGCGCCCCTTCGCACCGCGCGCATGGAGCACCATCGCGAGCGCCAGACCCATGCAGATATAGAGGATCGTCCATGCGACGCCGAACACCCATCCCGGGGGAACGATGCTCGGCAGATCGAGCGCAGCGAACCAGCGATTGTTGTAGCCGCTGTTTGACAACAGTCCCATCAGGCTACCGACGAGCACGATCGACGGCACGGTGACCATCGCCCAGCGCCAATAGGACATGCGTAACTGGCCGGGCGTAGCAATCTCGGTCATGCGGATCTGGTCCCTGAATCTTTGAACATATCGGCGATTCTGCGGATGACAGGTGTCGCGGCTGGAATTTGCGCCGTCAAGCGGCTCGCTTGGTCGCAGCAATCAGGAACTCGACATTGCCTTCGGGACCGGTGATCGGGCTTTCGACCAGATCGAGCACATCCCAGCCTTCGCCGGTCAGCCAGCCGCGGACTTCGCCGCAGACGCGTTCGTGCACCGCGGCGTCGCGCACGACGCCCTTCTTGCCGACCTCGTGCCGCGCCGCCTCGAACTGCGGTTTGATAAGCGCGACTAGGCGTGCGCCGTCTTTCGCGAAGCTCATGGGCACCGGCAGCACCTTCGACAGCGCGATGAAGCTGGCATCGCAGACGATCAGATCGACGGGCTCGGGAATATGGTCGGCTGTCAGGATGCGCGCGCTCGTCTGTTCGTGGACGATCACACGCGCGTCCTGCCGCAGTTTCCACGCAAGCTGGTTGGTGCCAGAGTCCACCGCATAAACCCGCGCCGCGCCGCGGCTCAGTAGCACGTCGGTGAAGCCGCCCGTCGACGATCCGACGTCGATCGCGACCGCGCCCGTCACGTCCCAGCCGAGATGGGTCAACGCATGGTCGAGCTTGATGCCGCCACGCGACACCCACGGATGGTCGCG
Source organism: Sphingopyxis sp. Geo25 (assembly GCF_949769135.1). Classification (NCBI taxonomy): domain Bacteria; kingdom Pseudomonadati; phylum Pseudomonadota; class Alphaproteobacteria; order Sphingomonadales; family Sphingopyxidaceae; genus Sphingopyxis; species Sphingopyxis sp. Geo25. Next base: position 454,858 of record NZ_CATKOZ010000002.1, read on the forward strand.
GCCCTTGACGCTGACCTCTGCTTCCTCGGCGATCTGCTGCCCCGCCTTGTCGATCTTGCGGTCGCCGACGAAGGCGAGCCCGGCAAGGATGAGCGCCTGCGCGCGCGTCCGGCTCTCGGCAAGGCCGCGGTCGACGAGCAGCTGGTCGGCGCGCTGTTTCGCCATCAGCCGCCGGCCTTGTCGATGAGCAGGCCGGGGGTCAGGATCTGCGGCAGGATTTCGGGCTCTGCCGCGCCCGGTGCATACCAGAGATAGAGCGGCACGCTGTTGCGGCCGTGCTCGGCCAAGGTGCGCGTGATGACGGGGTCGCCGTTCGTCCAGTCGCCGACGAGCGTCACGACGCTCTTTGCCTCGAACGCCGCCTGCACCGCCTCGCGGTTGATCGCGCCTGCCTCGTTCGCCTTGCACGACAGGCACCAGTCGGCGGTGAAATAGACGAACACCGGTTTGCCTGACTTGCGCGCCTCGGCAAGCGCCCCGGGCGAGAAGGTCGATCCCGTGCCGTCGGCCTGCCGTTCGGCCTGCGCCACATCACTCACCGTTCCCGCCAGGCTCACGACGAACAGCAGCCCCGCTGTATAGAGCAGCCACGCGCGCCGGTGGCCGCGCTGGATCGATCCGTAGTGGGCGAGCAGCACGACCGTCATCGCGACGGCGACGAGCGGCCAGACGATCAGGTTACCGTCGCCGACCTGGCGCCACAGCAGCCAGCCGAGCGCGAGCGCGGTCAGCCCCATCGGCAGCGCCATCCATTTGCGGAAGCGCGCCATCCACGGTCCGGGCTTGGGCAGCCGGTTGCGGAGCGCCGGCACGAAGCCGATGGCAAGGAAGGGCAGGGCAAGCCCGAGCCCCAGCCCGCCGAAGATCGGCAGCGCCGCCCCGGCGGGCAGCACCAGCGTTGCGCCAAGCGCGGCGCCGAGCAGCGGGCCACTGCACGGCGTCGCGGCGAAGGCGGCGAGCGCGCCGGTCCAGAAGCCGCCCGCGGCGCCGCTCTTTTCGGTGAGCGCCTGCCCAGCGCCGAACGAAGGGAGCTCATAGCTGCCGAGCAGGTTCATGGTGATTGCGATTGCGAGGATCAGCAGCGCGAGCACGCTGACCGGATGCTGGAGCTGGAAGGCCCAGCCGACCTCTTCCCCCGCAGCGCGAAGCGCGAGCAGCGCGCCGCCGAGCAGCAGCGCGGTCAGCACGGCGCCGCCGGTATAGGCCAGCGCCTCGACCTTCGTCGCGCGCGCGTCGCCGCCCGACCGGGCGAGGCTCAAAGCCTTGAGGCTGAGGATCGGAAAGACGCACGGCATCAGGTTCAGGATCAGTCCGCCGAGGATCGCGCCGCCAAGTGCGGTCCAGAACAGGCGCAGGTCGGGGGCGCCTGCGGCCGAAGCGACCGGTTCGCCCTTCGCCGGAACCGCGCCCGGCTCGAACTGGACCGTGAGCCCGCGGCCGTCGCCGAGCTTGAGCAGGCCTTCGGCGCGCCCGGCCGCGTCGCCCTTCGCCGCCGTCTCGACGATGATCCAGTCGCCGTTGCGGCTGAAGCCCTGCGCTGCCGGGTAGTCGACGATATTCTGCGTTTCGAGAAACAGGTGCGGCGCGTCGAGCGTGGTGCCAACCGGCAGCGGGATGGCGAAGCGCACGCGGTCGCCCTTGCGCTCCCATTTTCCCCCCCGGTCGAGCGGTTGCGGCAGTCTGGCGCGCCACGGGTCGAATTGCGTGCGCGTCGCGGGCGCGATCTGGCCGTCGCCCGCCTTCAGCGCGACCGAGATCACCGCCTTTTCGGGCACGCACACCTTGTCGGTGCAGGCGAGCCAGTTGGCGATGCCGGTCAGCGTCAGGTCGGTTCCCGGCGCGACGCTCTTGTCGACCTTTACATCCGCGAGCAGCGCATAGGGATGCTCATAGACATGGTTCATCATGCCGAAGAGGATCAGCGGCTCGGGAACCGGATAGCGAAACGGGCTCACCTTCACCCCTTCGGGCGCGTTCCATTCGACCGACAGGCCGAAACCCGCGTCGCCGCCATTGGTCCAATAGCCGTGCCAGCCCTTCTCGGGCGTCATCGTCAGCGCGAGCGAGGTGCTTCCGCCGGGGGGCGGGGCGGGCGATTCGGCGACGAGCCTTGCCGCGATATGCGGCGGTTCGGCGCGCGCAGGTGCGAGCGACAGCATCGCGAGCGCGAGCAATGCCAGCAGCGCGCGTCCCAGGCCTGTCACAAAAACGTCTTTCCGCAATTCCACACTCCGCCTGCCGCCGTCCTTCGTTCCGGGCTTGCCATATAGGCGGCTTTCGTCGAGAGGACAGCCCGCGCTGACGACCCCCAATCGGAGAAGCTGCCCGTGAAGACGAAAATGCTCGCCACCGCCGCAAAAATCACGCTGGCCGCCCTGCTTTCGATCACCGCGACGGGCGCGGTGCTTGCACAGAGTTCGGGTGCGCCCCCGGCGAAGGTTACGGCATCAACCCCCGCGCCCAAACTTGTCGTCGTGATCGCGGTCGACCAGTTCTCGGCCGACCTGTTCGCCGAATATCGCAGCCACTTCACCGGCGGGCTCGCGCGCCTTGCTTCGGGCGTCGTCTTCCCGGCGGGCTATCAGTCGCACGCCGCGACTGAAACCTGCCCCGGCCATTCGACGATCCTGACCGGCAACCACCCGGCGCACACGGGCATCATCGCCAATAATTATTTCGACCTGTCGGTCTCGCGCGACGACAAGCGGGTCTATTGCGCCGAGGACGAGACCGTCGCCGGCACGACCTCCGGCAGCGGAAAATATGCCCCGTCGGTGAACCATCTGCTGGTGCCGACGCTCGGCGACCTGATGAAGGCGGCGAACCCGAAAGCGCAGGTCGTCTCGGTCGCGGGCAAGGACCGCGCGGCGATCATGATGGGGGGGCACAAGGCCGACGAGCTGATGTGGCTCGTGCCGACCGGGCTGACCGGCTACCGGGGTACGACGTTGTCGCCGACCGCGCAGCAGGCGGGCACCGCGATCGCCGCCGCGATCGCGCAGCCGCGCCCGGCGGCGACGCTGCCGGCGGACTGCGCGTCGCATGACATCGCGATTCCGCTCGACAAGGGCGGCAGTGTCGGAACCGGCCGCTTCCAGCGCGACGGCGGCGACTTCCGCCGCTTCATGGCGTCGCCCGAAGCCGATGGCGCGGTGCTCGCCGCGGGCGCCGCGCTGCGTGCAGCGCGCAAACTGGGCGAGGGCGATACGACCGACCTCCTGATCCTCGGCCTGTCGGCGACCGACTATGTCGGGCACAGCACGGGCACCGAGGGCAGCGAGATGTGCATGCAGATGCTCGCGCTCGACCGCGAGCTCGGCGATTTCTTCGCGCGGCTCGACGCGACGGGGATCGACTATGTCGTCGCCTTGACCGCCGATCATGGCGGGCACGACCTGCCCGAACGCAACCGCCAGAATGCCTGGCCCGCCGCCGAGCGCGTCGACAAGGCGCTCGACCCCGACGCGATGGGCAAGGCGGTCGCCGAAAAGCTCGGCCTGCCGCAGCCCCTGCTCTACAGCGACGGCCCGTTCGGCGACATGTATCTGTCGAAGGCGCTAACCCCGCCGCAGCGCAAGGCAGCGATGACCGAGCTGCTCGCCCGCTACCGCGCGCATCCGCAGGTCGAGGCGGTCGTGACCGGCGAGGAACTGGCCAAATATCCGATCTCGAAGCGGTCGGCCGACGTGTGGACCCTGATGGACAAGCTGCGCGCCTCGTATAATGTACAGCGCTCGGGCGATTTCCTCGTCGTGCTGAAGCCGCGCGTCACCCCGATCCCCGAATCGGGTATGGGCTATGTCGCGACGCACGGATCGGTTTGGGACTATGACCGCCGCGTACCGATCCTCTTCTGGCGCAAGGGGCTTACCGGATTCGAGCAACCGAACGCCGTGATGACGGTGGACATCCTGCCGACGCTCGCGTCGGTGATCGGCGTGCCGCTCGACGCGGGCAAGATCGACGGGCGCTGCCTCGACCTCCTCTCGGGGCCCGAGAGCAGTTGCCGCTAAGCAAAGAAGAAACAGGACAAGATGAGGAAGAGTTTGGCGAATTTCACCGGCCGGATGCTGCTGGTCGGGTGCGGAAACATGGCGGGCGCGATGCTCGATCGCTGGCTGCAGGCGGGGCTCGATCCGTCCGCGGTCGCGATCGTCGATCCGTTCGCGCAGCCGCGCGAGCATATCGCCCACTTTGTCTCGCTTGCCGAATGGAAGGCGGCCGGCGGCGCGGCCGACTGGATCATGCTCGGCATGAAGCCGCAGCAGCTCGGCGAGGTCGCCGCCGACCTCGCCGCCATCGTTACCGACGACGTCCATCTCCTCTCGATCCTCGCGGGCGTCTCGCTCGCCGACCTCGCGCAGCGCTTTCCCGATGCAAGGGCGCAGGTGCGCATCCTGCCGAACCTCGCGGCGCGGATCGGTGCGGGCGTGTCGGCGGTGGCCAGCCTCGGCGACGCCGATGCGGCGGCGGTCGATGCGTTGCTGGCTCCGCTGGGGACCATTGTCGGGCTCGGCGACGATATGACGATGGATCTCGTCACCGCCTTCACCGGCAGCGGTCCGGCGTTCGTCTTCCGGCTGATCGAATCCTATGCGGCGGCGGGCGAACGTCTCGGCCTGTCGCCAGACGACGCGCTCAAGCTCGCGACCGCAACCTTCGGCGGCGCTACCGCGCTTCTCGCCGAAAGCGGCGAGAAGCCAGGCACTTTGATCGCGCAGGTGGCGAGCAAGGGCGGGACGACGCAGGCGGGGCTCGACGTGCTCGACAGCGACGGCCAGATCGCGGCGCTGCTCACCAATGTGCTGCGCGCGGCGCGCGACCGTGGCCGCGAACTCGCCGACATCGCGCGCGGCGACGCCTAGTTTTCGGTCCCCAGCTTCGCGGCGCGCGCGCGGTCGCGCGGCGTCATCAGCGCCTCGTTGACGTGCCAGAAGCCGGTCACCGCCTGCTGCCCCGCGTGGGTATAGGCGCGGCTCATCGCGTCGCGCAGCGGCTGAAAGATCGCCGCCTCGACCGCGCGCCCGGCGGCGGTCAGGCGTAGCTCCTTTTGCCGGCGGTCGCGGTTGCCGGGGCGCGTCGCGATGAAATCGCGCGCCTCAAGCTCCTTTACGACACGGCCGAGCGACTGTTTGGTGATCCCGAGCAGGGCGAGCAGGTCGGAAATCGTCAGCCCCGGCGCGCGCGCGATGAAGTAGAGCGCGCGGTAATGCGCGCGGCCCAGCCCGTTTTCGGCCAGCCGCGCGTCGGTCGCGCGCCACAGCGCACCATGCCCGAAAAACAGATATTCGATCCCGCGACGCACTTCCTCTTCGCGCAAGAAAAGGGCAGAGGCGGCGGGAACTTGTGAAAGAAAATTTTCATCTGGCATAGCGACTACCGTTGCGCGCGCGGCGCCTCTTTGGCAAGAGGCGCGCATATTCTTGTCCCGAGTCACGCCCCAAATCACAAGGTTTTGCCATGCTTGCTCCCGCTTTCGCCCGCCTGCCGCACCCCAATCCGACGGCGGACGAGGTACGCGCGGCGGCGATTGCCGATCCGGTTTTCGGGCGCGTCTTCACCGACCATATGGTCTCGATCCGCTATTCGGACGCGAAGGGGTGGCACGATGCGCAGGTGATGCCGCGCGGGCCGCTGCTGCTCGATCCGGCGACCGCGGTGCTTCATTATGCGCAGGAAATCTTCGAAGGGCTGAAGGCGTACCGGCTCGACGACGGCTCGATGGCGCTGTTCCGCGTCGAGGCCAATGCCGCGCGCTTCAACGCCAGCGCACGGCGCATGGCGATGGCCGAAATCCCCGAGGAACTGTTCATCGGCGCGGTGAAGGCGGCGGTCGAGGCCGATGCCGACTGGTTCCCGCCGGTCGCGGGCGGCGCGCTGTACCTCCGCCCCTTCATGTATGCGAGCGAGGTGTTCCTGGGCGTCAAGCCGGCGTCGGAATATCATTTCCTCGTCATCGTCTCGCCCGTCGGCAATTATTTCAAGTCGGGCGCGCCCGCGGTGTCGCTGTGGGTGTCGGAGCATTATACGCGCGCCGCGCCGGGCGGCACCGGCGCCGCCAAATGCGGCGGCAATTACGCCGCCAGCCTGATCGCGCAGCAGGAAGCGATCGCCAAGGGGCACGACCAGGTCGTCTTCCTCGACGCCGCCGAACATCGCTGGATCGAGGAACTGGGGGGCATGAACATGTTCTTCGTGTTCGACGACGGCAGCATCGTCACCCCGCCGCTGACCGGCACGATTCTGCCCGGCATCACCCGCGATGCGATCATCACGCTCGCGCGCGACGCCGGCCTGACGGTGCGCGAGGAGCCTTATTCGATCGACCAGTGGCAGGCCGATGCCGAGAGCGGTCGCCTGACCGAAAGCTTCGCCTGCGGCACCGCCGCGGTGGTGACCCCGGTCGGCAAGGTGACGCGTGGGCAAACGAGCTTCACGATCGGCGCGAGCAGTCCCGGGCAGGTCACGACGACGCTGAAGGACAAGCTCGTCGGCATCCAGCGCGGCCTCGCGCCCGACCCTCATGGCTGGGTCACGCGGCTCTAAGGGCTGCCTTGCAATCGGCGACCGCGCGTTCTAGAGCGCGCGTCGCACCGGTGCGTTGGGGCGTAGCCAAGCGGTAAGGCAGCGGTTTTTGGTACCGCCATGCGCAGGTTCGAATCCTGCCGCCCCAGCCAGCCGGTGTTTTCAGAAGCGCTCGCAAGCTCTCAGAGCGTCTCCGCTAATTCAATAAAAACAATGAGTTATCTTGAGACGGAATCGTGATTCCGCTCAGGTCGTCCCCTTGCAGCTCGACCCGTTTTTGGTCAGATTGTTGGTAGCAATTCCGCTCTTACAAACAAATTGCGCGCGCACAGAATTCGAACCTGTTCGCGTGAGCGACGCGCGGCCGACCTCCTCTCGCGCGATCTGTGGGGTGGGGGCGTTCGGCTGATGCAGGCGGCAGACCCAGAGCGTCGGAACGCTTTGGCACGCTCGTCACAAATTTATGGCCAGAATGAAAAGGCCATCGAGGCCTGCCGGAAGCAGCCTGACCGGCGGAAGAAGTCCCTCGCCTGTTCTGTCGACATCACCGGCTGAGGCGCCGTGATAAACGTCGGCGCCGCGCGACATGGGGCGGTCTGATCCTCCGCGCAATGCGATCAGGCCGTCGGCTTTCACTGAATCAACGTTCCGGGCAGCTGCTCATGACCGCGTGGTTCACCGGATCGCGCGTTTTGCGGTGCTGGTCGCGTCCCTGCTGTTGCATGACTTTAAACTGTTTTCGCCACCCGCTCAGGACTTGCCCGGGAGCGTAATGGTTCTTCGCCCGAACGAGCGAGCATCTGCCGAAAAGGCGCCCGGCCCTCCGAGCATCAGCGCGGCGAGAGCCGACAGATGGCAAAGTAGCATCGCCGTGCTTTCCCCGACGGGAGGCTCCCACAGCGTCATGAATATGCCAGTGAGGGCGGCCGCTCGGGTCCGAAGGCCGAGAAGCAGGGCAAGGGCCAACAGTCCCGTCAGCCAGGAGTGGATAGCGGCCGCAGGCAGCGGGTCCAGAGCCAGCGAAGCGGCGTTGGAGAAGCGCATCAGCAAAAGGCCAGCGCCGAGGGTCCCCGCAGGATACTCGGGAAAGAATGATCGCATGGCTGAGCGATATGAGCGCGGCGGTCGCCAAGATACATCCCGATATTGGGTATCGCAGACTTAGCCTTTTGGGGATGAAGAGCGTTCGCGATAAGCGTAGAACGGCATTGCTGGATCGCTGCTATGGGGTATGCAGGTGGGCCATTTGAAGACATCTGCACCGAAGACCTATTGGCGTCGAGCCCCTCTATTGCTTCTGGCGATGTCGCTGATTGCAGGAACTATGCTCGCGGAGCGACCGGCCTTCGCTCTCGATCCTAATCGCGGTATTGACCAGTATCGACATACGCGCTGGACCCGTGACGATGGCGCGCCCGCCCCGATCCACGCCATCGCGCAAACACCCGACGGATATCTGTGGTTGGCGAGCGGCGAGGGCCTGTTCCGGTTCGACGGGATCGCCTTCGAGCGAATGGATGCAGCCGTCGCGGACGAGACCGGAGGGCCACGTACGCTCCTGGTTGCGAAAAACGGCGACCTCTGGACGAGCTACTCGGCGTCGGGACGCTTCGCCGTCTACCGTCGCGGCAAGCTCTCCTTCGTCCCCACCCCGCGCTTCGACGGGGATGTCGTACATATGATCCAGACGCCGGATGGCGATATCTGGGCGGCAATCGGACAGGTCGGCAGGCCCCTTCTGCGTTATCGGAAAGGATCGTGGACCGAAGTCCAGCCGACAGCGGGCCATGGGCGGGATAGCAACACCGGCCTTGCGGTGACTCGCGACGGTGCGCTTTGGGCGGCATATCGCGACAAGATCTTCCGCAAGCAAAATGGAAGCGAGCGCTTCGAGCTCATGATTTCGCAGCCCGGCATGCGGTCTCACCTCTCGGTCGACGCGGAAGGGCGGCTGTGGGCACGCGACACGCTCGGCGTCCGGCCGGTGACAGGACCCGGCGGCCGCTGGTCGGGCAAGCCGGCTGCATTCAACTATCCGACCAACAAGGTCCGGCGCGGTTTCACCATCAAGTTCGACAGGGATGGAAACCTCTGGGTCGCGCGGCGCGGCGACGGGATCGAGCGGCTTCGGATGCCTTCTGCGCTCGGCCCGGACCATGCGCCAGCCCCGTCGACGGAATTTCTCGCAGCCGATGGCCTGACGTCGGATGCGACGATCGCAGTCTTCGAGGATCGCGAGGGAAATATCTGGGTCGCGACGTCGCTCGGGCTCGACCGGTTTCGCAACGCCAATGTCGCTGTCGAGAAAGCGCTGACCAAGCCAGCCGCTTATGGTGACATCCTGCATGTCGCTCGCGATGGAAGCGTCATCATTGCGCAGGCGGACAGCATCTATCGTGCCCGGCCCCGCGCAGCGCCCGAGCTCGTGGAGGGAGGTACTGGCGAGCCCGAGGCGATTTGCGATGGACCCGGAGGGTCGATTTGGGTCGTGCTGGGCGACCGAATCCTTGTCATATCTCCCACGTCGCGGCGCTTGCTCGCCCGCCCGCTGGGTACCGAGACGGGGATTTACGGATGCGGTCTTGATCGCTGGGGCCGGATGTGGATGACCGCGGCGGGAAGCGGCCTCTTCCGGCAGACCGCGAACGGCTGGTTCAACATCCCGGCCAAGCCCGAAAAGCAGGAATTTTATCCGACGCAGATGGTGCGCGATCCCGCGCAGGGGGATGTCTGGATGATCTGGGGTACCGACCGCTTCGCCCGCCTCGATGCCGAAGGCCAGACGCTCTTGACCGCCAATCGCCCGTCGCTCGGCACGATTTATACGATGGCGCCGACCCGCGCCGGCATATGGATCGCCGGAGCGGATCGCTTCGGCCGTCTGAAGGATGGCAGGATCACGTCCTTCGGCTTCGCTCGCGTGCCGGGGTTGCGCGGTGTGAACGGGATCGTTCAGACCGCGGACGGGGAGACATGGGCGCTCGGCTATCAAGGCTTTGTACGCATGCGGTCCGCCGACCTTGACCGCGCCTTGAGCGATCCAAAGTTCACGGCACCTCACCGCCTGTTCGACTTCGTCGACGGCCTTCCGGACCGCTACGCCCGGCAAAGCGTGCAATCGCTCGTTCAGGGTGGCGATGGGCGAATCTGGGGAGCGACGCTCGCCGGGACGGTGTGGATCGATCCCGCGCATATCACGTCGAACAAGCTGCCGCCGCCCGTCGCAATCGGAACGCTGATCGCGGGCGGCATCAAATATTTCGATCCGAAGCAGATTCGGCTCCCGGCTGGCAGTTCGTCGCTGACCTTCGGCTTCGCAGCCCTCAGCCTCGGCGTGCCCGAACGGGTCCAGGTCCGGTATCGGCTGGAGGGTCAGGACGCGGAGTGGGTCGACCCTGGGCGCCGCCGACAGGCAAGTTACACGAACCTCGGGCCCGGCACCTATCGTTTTCGCGTCATCGCCGCGAACGAGGACGGCGTATGGAACCGGAAAGGCGCGGTACTCGAAGTCACCATTCCTCCGACTTTCTTGGAATCGATCTGGTTCAAGATGCTTGTCGGGCTTTTGCTGCTTGCGCTTGGCGCGGCCGCTTATCTGTTTCGGGTCCGACAACTCGAGGCGCGCCTGCAGGGCCGTTTCGACGTCAGGATCGCAGAACGCGAGCGCATCGCGCGCGAACTGCACGATACGCTTCTGCAGGGCTTCCAGGCGCTCATGCTCCAGTTCAAGGCAGGTGTTAATCGGCTGCCGGCAGGCGAACGCAAACCGCTCGACGAGGCACTGGCCCGGGCGCAGGGCATATTGGTCGAGGGCCGCGACCGCGTGCGCGACCTCAGGGCCCCGCGCAGCGACACGGGTCTGGAGACGGTTCTTCTCGACCTCGCCCGGGATATCACGACCGGCTCCGGGATCGACGTGCGGATGACCAGCGAGGGAACGCCGCACGGCCTCCACCCGATCGCCTTCGAGGAAATCGAACGGATCTGCGAAGAAGCGATCCGGAACGTCGTTCATCATTCGGGAGCTGGGTCGCTCCGGATCGATCTGCTGTGGGGCGCCCGCGACCTCAAACTGGCGCTTCGCGACGACGGCAGGGGAATTCCGGAGGATGTCGCCTTGCAAGGCTCGCGCGCCGGACATTACGGGCTTGTCGGGATACGCGAACGGGCCGATCGCATTGGCGCCGAACTGACGATAAGCAGCCGACCCGGCCGGGGGACGGAGGTCGCGCTGTCGATTCCGGCCGCTGGGGCGTATAGTAGCCGTCCCGTCGGTATCGTGCAGCGGCTCCGCTCGCTGTTTCCCTTGCGAAAGCGCATGCCTTGAAACCAGACCATCCGATCCGCCTCCTCATCGTCGACGATCATGTCATGTTGCGCGAAGGTATCGCCGCCATCGTCGCGCCCGAGGCAGACATGCACGTCGTCGGCGAAGCCGAGAATGGCGCCGAGGCTGTCGAACTCCACCGAAAGCTCCGACCGGATCTGACGCTGATGGATCTCCAGATGCCGGTGATGTCGGGTCTCGAGGCTATTACCGCGATTCGCTCCGAATCCCCCAATGCCCGACTTGTCGTGCTGACGACTTATTCCGGCGACGTGCAGGCGGTGCGGGCGCTCAAGGCAGGTGCATGCGGCTACCTGCTCAAAAGCTCGCTCATCGATGAGCTGCTGACCGCCATTCGTTCGGTGCATGCGGGGCGCCGCTACGTTCCGGCCGACGTCGCGCAGGAGATCGCCATTCATGCCGCAGAGGAGCCTCTGAGCCCCCGAGAAATCGCCATTCTCGAGCAGGTCGCAACGGGTAAGGCGAACAAGCTCGTGGCCTGGGAACTGTCGGTTTCGGAAGAAACAGTGAAGGCGCATCTGCGCACCATTTTCATCAAGCTCGGCGTCACCGATCGCACCCAGGCGGTCACGACCGCGCTCCGCCGGGGCATCATCACGCTTTAATCTGCGGCTTCAGCCGCCGGCGTGCCTGTCCCTGACGCGCGCGTTGAGGTCCCTCCAGGATGCCTCGGTCCCTGCTTCCTCGCCCTGTTCACATATTGCGATGCCACCAGCCACCCCTTAATCGGCCGGAGGGCGAGAACGCAGGGGACGGTTATCAGCGGAAGCGAGACGAGCAGATGCACCCACCACGGTGGCCTCAGCATGACTTCGAATCCGACGACGAGGAACAGCAGCGGAAAGGCTACGAAGCAGAGCGCGAAAAAGGCCGGTCCGTCGTCGGGGGTGGCGAAATCATAGTCGAGACCGCAGCTCGGACACACATCCTCGATCTTGAGCCAGCCGCGAAACAGGCTGGCCTTGCCGCAGCGGGGGCATAGCCCACGAAGCCCGACGCTATAGATCCACCGCCAATCGCGAGGCTCCGCGCTTCCGCTATCGTCAGGGGAGGAAGGCAAGCGACGTTTCCCAGAGCCGGTCGGCATTGCCGGGATCAAGCGCATAGCCCGCGACGCCGCCACTGAAGTCCGTCGGCCTCGCCGTGATAAGCGGTGCCTCGTTGCAATCCTCGAAATAAAGACCGCCGATACCCGCGATCAGCGGGGAGGCCGCAAGCAAGACCGATGTCGCCGCGCCCTGTTCCACCGTCTTCCTGAGTTCCACCGGCGTCCGAAGACCGCCCGTATGCTGTTGGAGACCCGTTGCGATCGCGCCCGGATTGAGTGCGTTCGACAGGATGCCGTCATCCTTCCAGTGATGTGTCAGCGCGACCGCAAGGAGCGCGCAGGCAGATTTGGATTGCCCATAAGCGCCGATCGGCGTGTAGGGGACGAAGTCGAACGCAAGATCGTCGAACAGGACCGGGCTGAACCAGTGCCCGCTCGAGCTGAGCGATACCACGCGCGCGCCGTGCGCGGCGGCGAGAGCCGGTCGCAGCCACTGGGTCAGCGCGAAATGGCCAAGATAGTTGGTGCCGAACTGGAGTTCATGTCCTTGAGGCGTTTTCTCGAGTTCGGGCGTAGCCATGATGCCGGCATTGTTGACGAGAATGTCGAGGGGCCCTTGCCAGTTGTCTGTGAAACTGTTCACCGATTTGAGGTCGGCGAGATCAAGACGCCGGACGTCAATGGCAGCATTGCCCGTCGAGGCGCGGAGAGCGTCAGCAACCGGCTGCGCTGCTTCGGGCCGGCGCACGGCGAGGGTGACGGCCGCGCCCGCCGATGCCAGCGCGCGCGCCGTCTCGACGCCGATTCCGGCAGCCCCGCCAGTGACGATCGCCCGCTTCCCATGGAGGTCGACATCCCGAATGACCTCGTCGGCCGTGCTACGGGAATTGAAGGGCGTCGAAATTCTCATGATTACTCCTTGCCGGGAGCGGCGCACGAATTGGCGGCCGCTCCCGGGATGATGGACATCAGCTCTTGAGGAACGCGGCGATGTCCGGGTTGATGATGTCGGGGTGGCTGGCGAACATGCCATGCGGCAGGTCCTTGTAGACTTTGAGCGTCCCTGCCTTCAGCAGCTTGACCGCGAGCGGCGCCGAATCCGCGAAGGGAACGACCTGGTCGTCTTCGCTGTGCATCACCAGCGTCGGAACATCGATCATCTTCAGATCCTCGGTGAGATCGGTTTCGGAAAAAACCTTGATGCAGTCGTAATGCGCCTTGGTTCCGCCCATCATACCTTGGCGCCACCAGTTGCGGATCAGACCTTCGTATATCTTGGCGCCGGGCCGGTTGAATCCATAGAAGGGCCCGCTCGCCACATCGAGGTAGAATTGCGCCCGGTTCGCGGCGAGCGCGCTGCGGTAGCCATCGAAGACTTCGATCGGCGTGCCCCCGGGATTGGCGGCAGTTTTCAGCATCAGCGGCGGGATCGCGCTGATCAGCACCGCCTTGGCGACGCGGCCCTTTCCATGGCGCGCCACATAGCGCGTCACTTCGCCGCCGCCAGTCGAATGCCCAATGTGAATGGCATTTCTGAGATCGAGTGCGTTGGCCAGTTCCGCAACGTCGGCGGCGTAAGTGTCCATATCATTGCCATGGTCGGTCTGGGTTGATCGGCCGTGGCCGCGGCGGTCATGCGCGATGACACGATACCCTTTCGCAAGGAAGTATAGCATCTGGTTGTCCCAGTCGTCCGAGCTCAGCGGCCAGCCGTGATGGAAGACGATCGGCTGACCCTCGCCCCAATCCTTGTAGAAGATTTCGGTGCCGTCCTTGGTGGTGATCGTGCCCATGGGTTTGCGTCCTTTCCGGGTTGAGGGGTGGGATGATGTCGCCGGCGCGGCGGCGGCAGCAATCGGAAGCGTCGCGGCGACGGTCGCGCCGACCGCGCCGAGCAATATGTCGCGCCGGGAACCGGAGAGTGCGGGCAATGCAGAATCTTGTTGGGTCGTCATGTCTGTCCTCCTTCGGTTTTGAATTTCCTGAGATTCGGCGGCAGCATCTCCCAAAGCCGGACGAGTTCGCCGACCGAACGGGCGCGAAGCTTGCGCTTGAGATTGCCGCGATGGATTTTTACGGTGATCTCGCTGATCCCGAGGTCATAGGCGATCTGCTTGTTGAGCTTGCCGAAGGCGACAGCGCCCATCACCTGCCATTCGCGGGGTGTCAGTTTGGCGACCCGCTCCATCGTCTGACGCGCCGAGCGATCGGCGTCACGCCGCATGCGGTCGCGGTCGAGTGCGAGGTTGACGGCCTCGCGCAGAGCCTTCTCGCCGACGGGCTTCAGGAGAAAATCGACGGCGCCATTCTTCATCGCGCGAATGCCCGTCACAAAATCTCCACCGCGCGAGATATATATTATCGAGCGTCTTAGGCCGCGCTCGCGCAGATATGTCTGGAATTCCAGTCCGCCCGGCAGCCAAGCGTCGATGAGATAACAGGTCGTGCAATCGGGAAGCACGGCATCGAGTAGCCGCGGCAGCGACGAAAAGGCGACGGCCGAATGACCCGCAGCGGTGAGGCGGCATTTGAGCGCATCGCGCGTTGTCGGTTCGCCGTCGACGATTACCACGAGCGTTTCCGCTTCGCTCGCGAGCGCTTCCACGGCTGTCGCGGTCGTACCGTTCGGGGCAATGACGCTGGCCGAATCGGAGCGAGCAACTCCCAGTCCAGGATAGCTACGGGGCGGGGGAGGGAGAGGCGTCCTGGACTGGGGACCGGGGGAGAGCGAGGCGGTCATTGAAATCGGTCCTTTTCGACACGTCTTTCTGAGGCCATCATCCCCCTCGCGCGCGTCTTGATCCATCCCGAGCCAAGCTAGAGGGCGCATCCCAATTCGAGTGACGCATACCTTATTCCGTCTCGCGAAAAGCGGACGCGGAGCGAGCTAAACCGCGATAAATGCCCAAATCTATCGAGTATCGCCAAAGTCAGCCGCCGCTCCGGGTTACTCCCCAGTTGGCTGCGAAACCGATAGGGCCCGCTAGGATATTTGCGGCACATTCAGTCGTTGTTACGGCGCTCCGGTACAATGGTGGTCCGACGGCAGATCGGGAGAGGCATGGAGCTCTCGGTCTCGCCCATCTGCGGCGCATCTTCTCAAAGCTCCACGTCTCATATCGGACGCAGGCGGGCACAACGATGCTGTGGCGGGCATCATCGGCGCAGTTTCCGGGGAGCGATAACTCATACCAAGGCATGACTACCGATCGCGAGTGATGTGGGGGAAGCTCGCCCGGCACGAACGGTTGCCGCTGGTAGCCGAGACCAGGAAGGATCGATCATGCCTTTTGTGAACGTCAAGCTCGTCGACGGCGTCTTTACGCCCGAGCAGAAGCACGAAATGGCCAAGGCACTCACCGACGTCATGGTGCGGTTCGAAGGGTCCGAGGCCTTTCGCGAAGTCGTCTGGGTTCTTATCGAAGAGCTTCACACCGATGGGTGGCACATCGGCGGGCGGCCGTTCGCGGGCCCCGCATCGCTCATGCAGTCGCTCGAGAAGTCGAAGGCGACCGTCGAGATGATCGACGGTCAGCCCAAGACCCGCGCCGAATTCGCCGCGCAGCTGCCCCCCCTCAGCTGACGCGCGTTCGGCGCTACCAGAAGGCGGCGGGCCCAGGCGGTCCGCCGCCTCCACCTGGAGGGGATGCTCATGACGCCTTTACCCTGCGAAGCCACGAGCGTTACGTTCGGGTCGTCGGCATTCAATATGCCGCGCACCAGATGACAAGGCCGGACGATCTGTCGATCGCCCGGCCTTGCAGCGCAGTCGTCGGGATCAGAGCGCGACGTCGATCACGAGCTTGCCCTGCGCCGAACGATCGGTGATCGCGGCATGCGCATCGGCGGCCTCGTCGAGCGTGAAGCGACGCGGGTCGAGGCGCGGCACCAGCTTGCCCGCTTCGACGAGCTTCGTCGCTTCGGCCATGATCTCTCCATGATGGGCGCGGCCTTCGCCGGTGATGAGAGGCAGGAGCGTGAAGACGCCCGAATAGGTCGCAGCCCTGAATGAAAGTGGTGCGAGGGCATGCGTGCCCCACCCGAGGCAACTCACGACATGCCCGAAGCGTCTGACCGCGACGAACGCGGTGTCGAGCACCGCCCCGCCGACCGTGTCATAGACGAGATCGAATCCGGTGCCGCCGGTCAGCCGCTCGACATAGTCCGCGACGGCTTCCTCGCGGTCGATCGGGATCGCGCCGAGCGATGTGAGGTAGTCGGCGCGGCTTGCATGGTCGACTGCGAAGACCTTTGCCCCGCGTGCGAGGGCGATCTGGACCGCGACATGACCGACGCCGCCGGCGCCGCCGAGTACGAGGACCGTCTGGCCGGCGCGAACCCCGGCGCGGTCGACCAGCCCTTCCCAGGCCGTGATCGTGACGAGCGGCAGGGCGGCCGCCTCGCGCATCGAGATGTTGGCGGGCTTGCGGGCGAGCAGCGCGGCGTCGACCGCCGCATATTCGGCGAGCGAGCCCTGGACGTTACCGACGCCGCCGGTCATGCCCCACACCTCGTCACCGGGCTGGAAGCCCGTGACGTCGGTGCCGACTTCCTCGACCACTCCAGCCAGATCCATGCCGAGGATGCCGGGGAAGCTGTGCCGCGCATGCGCCGCCTGGCCGGCCCGGATTTTCGTGTCGAGCGGGTTCACGCCGCTCGCATGCACGCGCACCAATACCTGGCCGCTCCCGAGCTCGGGACGCTCGGTCAGCACCGACCGGAAGGGCGCATTGGCCTCATCGAGGATCAAAGCCCGCATCGAATTCTTGGTCATGATGATATCCTTTATTCGGTGATCTTGACGAAGCCCTGCTGGACGAGCTGGATCGTCCGGGCCATCGCGTCGAGGTTGATCCGGATGCCCGGCAGAAGATCGGCATTGACCCACCCGTTCACCTTGGCCGTCGCGCCGCACAATTCCATCTGGACGCCCACCGCCTGGAGATCGGCGACAAGCTGCTTGTAGGGATTGCCGGTCGCGATGTTGCGCGCCGCATTATAGGCGTCGTCGTGTAGCGCGACATGGCCGGCATTGGTATGGAAGACCGTGATCACCTCCGCGGCAGCGCCCCAGTCGGCAATGTCCGCCGTGATGAGACCCAGATGAAACAGCGCGGCCGGCAGGTCGCCTTCAAAGGCGAGGCCTCCGATACTGTGCACGGATTTTACCTCGGCGAGCTTGACGGGGATGTCGATGGTGAGGAGCCTTGCGTCGGACATGATGATTTCCTTTCGCTGTAAGGGCCGGTGCGGACCGGGAGGGGGGAGTTGGTCTTGCCTGACGAGAATATGCTCTTCCCTGCCCGGGGAAATTCATACGTTGGTTTCGAATGGGGAGGCGGTGCAGACGCGATCGCCCCCGGCAGGGAGGGCTGCCGGGGGCGCACGGGGGCGGGGCCTTGGGAGGACGCCTGGGGCTGGGCGGACCGCCGCCGCCGTGTCAGGGTTTCAACAGGAGCTTGCCCGTCGAGCGTCGCGACTCGATGTCGCGGTGTGCATCCACTGCGGCAGCGAGAGGATAGCTCTGCCCGACATGAAGCCGGAGCTGGCCCGATCGCATCCAGTCGAACAGCTGTCGCGACCGCGCGAGCAGCGCGTCGCGATTGCGGACATGGTGCATGACCACCGGGTAGGTGATCTTGATGCTCTTCGGGATCGCGAAGGGATCGATCGGTGGAAGCGGCTCCATGAGCGGCCCGAACAGCGCGAGCGTGCCATGATAATCCACGAGATCGAGCGAGGTGCGAAAGCTCTCGGCGCCGGTGCCGTCATAGACGACGTCGACGCCGCGGCCGGCGGTGATTGCGAGCACCTTATCGCCGATTTCATCGCCGCGCCCGACGAGGACATGGTCGGCGCCGGCCTCGCGCGCAAGCGACACCTTCGCCTCGCTCGATACGCGCGCGATCACCTCGCCGCCGAGGAGCTTGATCATCTGCGTGAGCAGCAGGCCGACGCCTCCCGAAGCCGCGTGAACCAGCGCGACGTCCCCGGGCTTCACCGGGTGGCTTTCAAACACCAGATTGCTCGCGGTGAGGCCCTGCATCATGATGCCCGCGCCATCTTCGAACGAGAGATCGTCGGGAAGGGGTACCAGCTGGTCGGCCGGGGCAATGAGCTGTTCGGCATAGCTCCCCCACGCGAAATACCAGGCAACGCGGTCGCCGGGTCGAATGTCGACGACCCCCGGCCCGACCGCCAGCACCGTGCCGGCGCCTTCGACCCCGGGCACGACCGGAGCCGACTTGCCCGGCGTCAGGCCCCGGCGGGTGCCGGTATCCATGAAGTTGACGCCGGCGGCGCTCACCGCGACTAGCGCTTCGTCGGCGCCCGGCGAGGGCAGCTCAGCTTCTTCGATCCCCAGCGCTTCGGGGCCGCCGAACGCGCGAACGACAATCGCTTTCATATTCCGTCTCCTTGCTCTCAGGCCGCACCGACGGCGCTGCCGCGCTGCGCGATCGTGTCGATCAGCCGGTGGAGTGCGACGGCATCGTCGAAGCTTGGGGCAAGCGACGTCCCCCCGAGCATGTCCGAGGCGAGCCGTTCATAGGCGAGGGCGACGCTTTGCGCCGGGCCGGCCTCGAAGCGCGTTGCGCCATAGCGCTTGGGAATCTCCAGGGCGTGGAGCGTCTCTTCGCCGCGCGCGCCGCGAAGCTCGAAGTCGCCAATCCCGACATATCCGACGGGAGCGGTCAGGATGAGATCGCCGGCGGTGCCGTTGATCTCGACGTGGAAATTGGTGCCGCGCGACAGGCCGCCCCGGAAATGTGCCGAAAGCGCCGTGCCGCTGCCGAGGCGCCCAGCGACCATCACCTGGTCAGCGACGGACATGGGCACTTCGGCGCCCGTCTCCTCGATGCGAATGGTGGGGCGTGCGGTGCCGAGTACCGCCGACAGATTGTCGAACTCGCTGCCGAGGACATGAAGGAGGCCGTCGAGCGAATGCGCGAACGGCACGTTCAGCATCGCCGCCCCGCTTGCCGGGTCGAGCGTGTAGGCGAAGCCCTCGCTCAGCGTTTCGCCCCAGACGATACCCGAGCCGATCATCGTCGCCGAGAGCGGCTTGCCGACATAACCCTCGGTGATGAGGTCGCGCATATGGGCGAAGGTCGGAATGGCACGGGTCTGGAGGCCGATAGCGGTGCGAACGCCGTGCCGCGCCGCAAGGTCGCGCATTGCGGTCGCTTCCGCGAGGCTCGTCCCGAGCGGCCACTCCGAAAAGATCGCCTTTCCGGCAGCCGCGGCTTTCGCGACGAGATCGCGATGCTCGAGCACCTTCACCGCGACGACGACAAGATCGACATCGCCATGCGCCACCAGCTCGTCGGCGGAGCCGAACGCATGGTCGACGCCATATTTGGCGGCAGCCGCCGCGGCGACCTCGGGGCTGTGATGGCTGACAGCGGCGATGCGATACTGGGGAAGCTGCAGCAGCGCGGGGACATGGGCCGTGCTGGCCCAACCCTTGTCGGGATGCACGCCGATGATGCCGACGTTGATACGATCCTTGGTCATGATGGATTCCTATGCCTGGGTGATGTCGAGGATGGTGCGGCGCAGCTCGAGCTCGGCGATGCGCCAGCCGTCGGGACCACGCTCCCAGATTTCGTGATAATGGCCGTAGCCGTTCATCCTCGCGGTCTCTCCCGGAGCGGCGTCGGGGAAGACAATAAGGTCTTCCATCGACCAAACCGCGGTCACGCGGCCGTCGGGGAGTTCGTCGATCTCGGCGTTATGGACCTGGTGGATCGAGCGGCCTTTTTCGAGGAACTGGCTCGACAGGGCGACGAACGCGTCGCGCTCGTCGAAGGCGAACAGGAGATCGCCGTCGGGGCCGAACATGCGGATCTTCGGGGCTTCGGCGAGAAGCCCCGCGAAGGCCTCCCACTGCTTGGTGTCGATGAAGCGGCAGTAGCGGGCTTTCGCCGCTGCTACTTCGTCGGTTGGGCTTTTTATCGTCATCATTTTGTTCCTGCGTCTGGAGGGGAGAAAAGCCGGAGCAGGCGCCGCCCACGTTTTACGGGTCGGCGCCTGCCCTTCGGGTTCGGGTCAGCTCTGGATGAAGGCGAGAAGGTCGGCGTTGACCTGCTCCTTCATCGTGATCGGCATGCCGTGCGGGCCGCCTTCGTAAATCTTGAGCTGGCCCTGCGGGAGGAGGCCCACCGAGAGCCGCGCCGAGGCATCGATCGGGACGATCTGGTCGTCCGAACCGTGGAGAACCAGCGTCGGGATCGTCATCCGCTTCAGGTCTTCGCTATAGTCGACCTCGGAAAATTCATGGACGCAGTCATATTGGCCCTTGAGGCCGCCCATCATGCCCTGCAGCCAGAAATGGTCGCGGGTGCCTTCCGAAATCGCCGCTCCGGCACGGTTGTAGCCGAAGAAGGGCGTCGTCAGATCCTTGTAGAACTGGCTGCGGTTGTCGAGCAGTGCGGCGCGGATGTCGTCGAAGGCCGCGAGCGGCGTCCCGTTGGGGTTGGTCTCGCTTTGCAGCATGACCGGCGGCACGGCGCTGATCAGAACCGCCTTGGCGACGCGGCTGGTGCCGTGACGGCCGATATAATGGGCAACTTCGCCGCCGCCCGTCGAATGGCCGACGAGAATGATGTCCCGAAGGTCGAGCGTCTCGATCAGCGCTGCGAGGTCGTCGGCATAATGGTCCATGTCGTTGCCGTCCCAGACCTGGTCGGAGCGGCCATGGCTGCGGCGATCATGCGCGATGACGCGATAACCGCGTTCGCCGAGGAACTGCATCTGGCTGTCCCAGGCATCGGCCGAGAGCGGCCAGCCATGGCAGAAAAGGACGGGCTGGCCGGCGCCGAGATCCTTGTAGTAGATCGACACGCCGTCAGGGGTCTTGATGAAGCTCATGATCCTACTCCTTGCTCATGCGCGAGAGATTTCGCGGGATTTGCGGGAGCATTTTCGGGTCGCGCGGGCACGCTTCCCATCATTCTTAGGTTTTAATTATCGCTCGGCGCGCTCAGTCGAAGATGTTCGCCGCGGGCGGGTCGCTCGCCGGAAAACTGTCTTCGAGCGCATGATCGATGCGTTCCTCGGTCACGGCACGCGGATCGGGTGCCGGCGCGGCTTCGGCGTCGGGGCGCTGGCTTGCGGTATCGGATTTCGACATGATCTGTCTCCACGGCGGACACGGCTGTGCCGCTTGCGGAGCGAAGATAGGATCGCCGCACGCCATGATGATTCACATCTTGGTATGACTGGACGGCCCTGACGCCGTGCGCAGGATCAGCGGTTGAAGCGGCTCGCCGACGCCTCGCGCGCGCCCAGCTCCTCGGCCATCCGGACGAGGTCGGCGAGCGAGTCGGCCTGCATCTTGCGGGTCATGTTTCCACGGTGGATCTTCACCGTGATCTCGCTGAGCCCGAGACGCGCGGCGATCTGCTTGTTCATCAGGCCGGCGGTCACCAGTCCCATGATTTCACGCTCGCGGTTGGTGAGCGCGTTGTAGCGCTGGCGGGTGCCGTCGAGTGCTGCGCTCGCGGCGCGCCGGACTTCGTCCTTGCGGATTGCATCCGAAACTGCTGCCAGAAGCACATCGTCGGAAAGCGGCTTGGCGAGGAAATCGAGCGCTCCCGCCCGCATGCCGCGCACGGTCATCGGGATGTCGCCATAGCCGCTCATCAGGATGACCGGCACGGGGATCTCGTTGCCGGCGAGCTCTTCCTGGAAGTCGAGGCCGTTGGCATCGCCGAGGTTGATGTCGAGAAGCAGGCACGCCGCACGATCGACGCTGTCGCACATGACGAATTCCGAGGTCGAGGCGTAGGTCTGGACCGAGAACCCCTCAGCGCGCAGCAGGCTCTCGATGCTGCCGCGGATATCGGGATCGTCGTCGAGCACGCACACGAGCGGCGGCAGCGGCGGCGCGTTTTCGGGCGCCGTCTCGGCGCCGCCGCGGTTTTGCCTGATCAGCATAACACATCCTCCAGCTTGTCGATGAGAAGGTCGCCGTCGATCGGCTTCACGAAGAAGCCGGCCACGCCCTGTTCCTTGGCGTCCTGGCGGACGACGTCGGTCGGAAAGGCCGTCATGAGGATCACCGGGAGAGACGGCCGGTCGCGCGCGATCTTCCGGTGGAGTTCAAGGCCGTTCAGCCCGGGCATATTGAAGTCGGTGAGAAGGCAATCGATGATGTCGCGGTGTGACGAGGCAAGGAAGCTTTCCGCGCTGCGAAAGCAGAACGGGCGATAGCCCGCCGATCGCAGCAGGCTCTCGATGCTGGTGCGGACATCTTCATCGTCGTCGACGACGCCCACCAATTTACTCGGCACGTCACTTCTCCTGACAGGAAGCCCCGCAACAGCAGCTGCGCGGCCCCGCCGCCATCATACCTAAGGATGATGTGGGCCCGGTATAGCATGGCTGCGGCGTCTCCCGCCCGCCTAAACCGCGACCGGGATGGTGAAGCTGATCGTTGCCCCGCCACCGGGATTGTTGGCGGCGGAAATGCGCCCGCCATGCGCCTCGACGATCGATCGCGAAATCGACAGCCCCATGCCCATTCCGTCGGGTTTCGTCGTGTAAAAGGCGTCGAACAGGGCATGCGGTTCGATCCCGACGATACCGCTGCCGCGATCCGCGACAGCGATGTGCGCCATGCCTTCCGTATCGATCGTAGCCGTAATCGATATGTCGCCACCCGGTTCGGCCCCCGCGCTCGCGTGGATCGCGTTCATGACGAGGTTCACCATGATCTGCTGGATCTGGATACGGTCGGCCGCGATGCTGATGTCCGAGGGCTCGATTTCGGTGCGGATCGTGATGCGCGCCGCGCACGCCTCGCGATCGACCAGCGCCAGCGCTTCGTCAACGAGCTCGGCGAGGGAGATCGCTTCGATCTGGGCGCTGCCCTTGCGCGCGAGGTTCCGGACCCTCGCGATGATCGTGCCCGCGCGCTCGCTGTTCGCGTCGATCCGCTCGATGCAGTTCGCCACTTCGTCAAGGTCGGGCGTGTCGCGCTTGAGCCAGCGGCGTGCCGATTTCGCATAGGTCATGATCGCCGACAGCGGCTGATTGACCTCATGGGCGATGGAGGCCGCAAGCTGACCGAGAATCGACACGCGCGACGCATGGGCGAGTTCGATCATGTTGCGTTCGAGCCGCGCGCGGTCCTCGTTTCGTTCGGTCATGTCGATGGCCATGATGAGGACGCGCGACCAGGGTTCGCCCTCGGGAACGAGTCTCACGCGCAGGACTACGTCGATCGGCTTGCCCTTGAGATTGGTTATCCGCGTCTCGACCTCGACCAAATCCTCGCCGCCTGCCAGCCGCGCGAAAAGCGTCGCAAGCGCGAGGCCGTTCGTCTCGGGATAGCGTGCGATGACATTCTTCCCGATCAATTCGCTCCGATCGGCAACGCCGAAGAGCGTCGCGGCCGCTTGGTTAGCCTCATGGATATGCGGCGTTGCCGCCACCTTCCGGAGCAGGTCCGGATTGGCGATGAGATAGGCTTCCAGATTTTCGCCATCGGGAGCGATCGTCGCGAGGAGCTGCCGCACCCCGGTCCAGTCGGTCTCCCACGCGGCGAACCCTGCGGCATCGAAAATGGCCTGGTAGCGATTTTCGGAGGCGCGACGAGCCGCATCGGCCCGGCGCTGCTCCGACAAATCGATGCTTGCCTCGATCAGCCCGTCGGGCGCGCCGGCGAGATTGCGACGGCGCACCATGCGCGTCGATACCACAAAAGGCGCGCAGTCCTTCCCCACGCCCGCCATCTCTTCGGTAAGGTCGCCGCTCTGCTCGAGCCGTTGTTTCGCGGCCTCGCGCGGGGCATCGAGCGTGATGAGGTCGTCATAGGCCCGGCCGACCGCCTCCTCCGCGGACCAGCCATAAATCCGCGCCGCGCCTTCGTTCCAGCCCGCCACGCGGTCATGACGATCGAGAACGATCACGCTGTCGTGCGTCAACGCGAGGATATTGGCCTGTTCGCTGCAAAGCTTCCTCGTGCTGAGAATGCCATAGGAAAGGATGGTGGTGACACCGATCGCGGCGAGGCTGACGCCGAGCCGGACATGCGCGGCGCCGACCGGCTCGCCCCAATGACCGGCAAGGAAGGCAATCATTGCCGCAATCGCGGCGACTATGCCGCCCAGCGCGACCATGACCGGTCTGCCGCCCCGCGTCAGCAGGATGATGCAGACCGTATATAATACGGCGATTGCCCCGCCGAGCGGGCTGAACATGTCGACCGCGAAGATGCCGATGCCGAGCGCCAATGCGAGCAGCGCGAACGCGGTTGACCCTGTAAGCCTTGTCCCCATCGGCCCCCTCCGGACGGACAGCATATGTGCTGCTGTCTGCCGCCATCGCACCGGACCCGAGCCCCGAGCAAGCGCAATCGGCGGGTCTAAACCTTCATATTAGTTACTCGCCCTCTCAACTGACCGATGATCGGCTCCTCGCAACAGCATCGGAGTCATATCATGAGCAATATTCTGATTCGCCGCCCGGGTCTGGCCTCGAGCGCCCTCCTTGCATTGGCTCTTGCCGTCGGCGCACCGGCGCATGCCGAAGAGGCTGCCAAAACTCCCTATGACATCATCAATACGGCGACCGCGGCCTCGCCGGTCACGCCCACCGCGCTGCGCGGCAATGTGACCGTGCTCGACGGAGCCGGCGGTTCGATCGTCGCGCTCGCGGGCCCGCAGGGGCTGCTGCTCGTCGACGACGGCATCGCGGTGTCGCGCGCGAAGATCGAAGAGGTGCTGACCGGCCTGCGTCCCGGTGGCCTCAACTTCGTCATCAATACGCATTGGCACTGGGACCACACCGACGGCAACGGCTGGGCGCATGAAGATGGCGCGACGATCATCGCGCATCGCAACACCGCCGCTCACCTCGATAAGTCGATCCGCGTCGTGGAATGGGGGCACACCTTCGATCCGGTGCCTGCGGGATACCGTCCGGCGATGCTCGTCGATCAAGAGAAGGTCATGACCTTCAATGGCGAGACCGTCGAAATCCGCCATTATATGCCCTCGCATACCGACGGCGACCTTTCGGTCTATTTCCGCAAGGCGAATGTTCTCGCGACCGGCGATACCTGGTGGAACGGCGTCTATCCGTTCATCGACTATGTCGCGGGCGGCAGCATCGACGGCATGATCCGTGCGGCCAACTGGAACATCGAGAAGTCCGGGGCGGAAACGATCGTCGTGCCTGGCCACGGCCCGGTCGGATCGCGCGCCGATCTCGTAGCCTTCCGGGACATGCTGGTCACGATCCGCAACCGTGTCGCGGCGTTGAAGGCACAGGGCAAGTCGCTCGACGAGACGATCGCCGCCAAGCCGTCGGCCGAATTCGACGCGAAATGGGGCGGCGGGGTGATCAACCCGGCGCTGTTCACCCAACTCGTCTACCGCGGCGTCTGAACCCTCTCTCCCCCCTGGGCGGCGACCGGAGCCGGGTCGCCGCCTTCTTTTTTCAAGCGACGAGTGGTGCGGCGATCCCTTTGATCGCCGATATTGCCGCCATGGGTTCGAGCCGAAGCTGAAGTCCGCGCTGGCCCCCATTCACATAGACATAAGGCTCGGCAAGCGCGCTCTCTTCGATCGCAGTCGGCACCTGCTTGCGCTGTCCGAAAGGGCTGATGCCGCCGACATGATAGCCGGTCAGGCGCTCGGCATCTGCCGGCGCCATCATCGCGGCCGATTTGCCGCCGAGCGCGGCGGCGAGCTTTTTCATCGACACCTCGCGATCTGACGGGACGATTACGCAGACCGGCTTGCCATCGACTTTCGCCATCAACGTCTTCAGTACCCGCCGGGGCTCCTCTCCAAGCGCTTCGGCAGCCTGGACGCCGATGCGATCCGCGCCCGGATCATAGTCGTAAGTGCGGGTCTCAAAGGCGATTCCCGCCTTTTCGAGCGCCCTCGTCGCTGGCGTGGTCCGTGCCATGCCCTCTCTCCATCAATGTGCCCACCGCGTGATTACGGTTTCTGTCGGTTGGCGCATCGGCGCCCGAACCGGGCAGCGCGGTTAGTCCAAGTCACGGTGCGGGCAAATTCGTACCTAGGTATGAATAGCGCCTCGGTCATCCGCGATGAACAATGATCGCACATCGGCCGCGCGCGGCGCGGCGGGAAGGAGCCCGACCAATGGCGCAACCCTTTGATTTTCACGGCGCGCGCGGCAACCACCTGTCGGGGCTTGTCGATCGACCCGCGGCGACACCGCGTGGATGGGCGATCTTCGCGCATTGCTTTACCTGCGGAAAGGACAGCCTTGCAGCAGTCCGGATCGCGCGCGCGCTCGCGCGGCAGGGAATCGGTGTAATGCGGTTTGACTTTGCCGGCCTCGGATCGAGCGAAGGTGCGTTCGGCGAGACACGCTTCGCGGACCATGCCGATGACCTGATAGCGGCCGGCGAGGCCATGGAAGCAGCAGGGATGCCGCCAGCTCTCCTCATCGGCCACAGCTTCGGAGGGGCGGCAGCTCTTGCCGCCGCGGGCGCGATGCCGGGGATCAAGGCGATCGCGACGATCGCAGCACCCGCAGAGGTCCGCCATGTGCTGCACGTCGTCGACCCGACAAGCCTTGAGCAGATCGATGCCGAGGGACGCGCCGACGTCCTTCTCGTCGGTCGGCACTTTTCCCTCGATCGCACCTTCGTGGCGGACGCGCGTCAGCAGGATTTGCTGCCGCGCGTCGCGACGCTGCACCGGCCGCTCCTGATTCTCCATGCCCCTCGCGACGAACTCGTCGGGATTGACAATGCTTCGGCGCTGTTCGGCGCCGCGAAGCACCCCAAGAGCTTCGTCTCGCTGGGCGAGGCGGATCATCTTCTCACCGGTCCCGGCGATGCGGAATTCGCCGCGGCCATGATTGCCGCGTGGGCGCCTCGATATTTGCCAATCCTGGAGGCCGACCTGGAAGCGCCCGACGGCGGCGGTGTTGTCGCTGAAGAAACTCTTGGTGGCAAATTTCAGCTGGCGGTGCGGAGCGGGTCGCACAACTTCTTCGCCGACGAACCGATTTCCGAAGGTGGACTGGATTCCGGGTTGGCGCCCTATGAACTGGTATCGGCAGGGCTGGCAGCTTGTACGACGATGACAATGCGTCTCTATGCCGATCGCAAGGGCTTCGGGCTTGCCAAAGCGAGGACGATCGTAATGCATGACAAGCGCAGCGGCCAAACCCCGCAAGACGTGTTCACGCGAACGATCGAGCTCGAAGGAAGTTTGTCGGAGGAGGAGCGCGAAAAGATCCTGGCGATCGCGGAGCGGTGCCCTGTAGATCTGACGCTGGTCCGCGGATCGGAAGTCGTCACACGCCTGGCCACGGGGCGATACTGACGACGCACCGACGTTCATCAGGGATGTCGGCAGACCCTCACCGGCGCCGCGTGGAGAGTATTTTCCCGCTCGGTTTGTTCCAAACTGGTCGGTCCTTCTGGCGCTCCGCAGTGGAAATTTATGGTCGAGCGATAGGCTTCGCTTTGTCGGAGTTCCTCCTGCCGTGAGAGGTGAACGCCTTGTCGATTTTGGACACGCGGTCGCAAAATGCCTCGCTGAAGCCCACAAAAATTAGGGCTAAAGCACGGGTATACTCACTAAGTATCGACACAATATGATTTTTTAACAACGGTTTAAGTTGGCCGAAAACATCTGCCGCCCCAGCCAGCCGGTGTTTTCAGAAGCGCGCTTCAGTTCTCGCGGCTTCTCAGTAAATCAACGAAAACAGTTCCTTACCTTGATATGGAATCGCAGCTCCGTTCAGGCTGTCCTCTTTCAGCCCGTCAATACCAGCCAGGGGGCGAAGAGCGAGGGCGGATGGTCGGCGTCGCTGTGGGCGAAGAATCTGTTCAACGGCAATATTGGTCGGTGGTCGCGAGCAATGCCATGTCGTGGTACGTTCCCCGAACCCGCCGCGCAGCTATGGGCTGAGGCTGGGCTTCGACTTCTGAGCCATCGCGGGAAGGGCGCGGGCGGCTATGCAGGACAAGTATCTGGGCACGACAATCGACTTCGCATCTCCCGCCGGGGAGCCGGCCCTGCTTGCCCCCGACAGCGTCCAGTGGCGCGTATACAAGAACCCGGTCGCGCTCGGCATCGGTGGTATAGCGGCGGTGCTGCTGGAATTTGCCGAGCCGCGCATCCGGACGGGCGTCTGGGATCATTCGACATACAAGGCCGATCCGATCGGTCGCTCGCGCCGCACCGGACTCGTCGCGATGCTTGCCTGCTACGGTCCGGCGAGCATGGCGAAAGAGGTCATCGGCAAGGTCAATCGCATGCACGGCGCGGTGAAGGGCGCGACCCCGGCCGGCGAAAAATATCGCGCGCTCGACCCAATCCTGCTCGATTGGGTCGCAGCCACCGCCTCCTACGGCTTCCTGACGGCCTATGATCGTTTCGTCCATCGGCTGAGCGCCGCCGACAAGGATCGCTTCATGCGCGACGGCGACGCGATCGGCCGCGAATTCGGCGCCCGGCGCCTGCCGCAGACGATCGATGCCTTCATGGCGATGATGGCGCAGCTTGCACCGCGCTTCGAACCGCACCCGATCATCTTCGAATTTCTCGACATCATCGAGTCCGGCTGCGCTGCACCGGGCGTGCCGCGCTTCCTGCACCGCGCGGTAGCCCGCGCGTCGGTGTCGCTGCTGCCCGAGTCTGTCCGGCAGCAGCTCGATCTTGGTCCTCGCTATGATCTGACGCCGATCGACCGCCTGATGCTCAGGGCCGCGGGTCGCCTTGCCGACCGGCGCATCGACCGCAATTCGCCCGCGTACCAGGCGAGTATACGGCTTGGCCTGCCCCATGATTTTCTCTTTCGATCGAACGGCGAGAAAATCCGGATGCTGGCAAATCAGAAAGTGGAGCCAGGGTCCTGACCCTGGGCGTTACCGGCCCGTCGTCGCGCGCTGCGGTCGGTTTTGGCGGCATCCGCCCATTGACCGGTGCGCGCGGGGCGTTCAGCTTCGCTTGCTGCGGCAACTCGATCAAGGTTTACCGATGGCGATTTCCATTCTCCGACGATCTTCCCTGCCCATCGGTACGCTCGGCACGGCGCTTTTGCTGCTTGCGCTCGCCGCCTGCAACGATGGTGCGCCGGGCGAAAAGGCCGCGGCGGTCGGCGCGCCGCGCCAGTGCCCCCGAATCGCGGACGCGCCCGTGAAGCTGGCGGGCGGCACCTTCGATATGGGCGAGGATGATGTGTATGACGAGGAAGGGCCGGTGCGGAGGACGACGGTCCACGGCTTCTGGATCGACCCGCACGAGGTGACGAACCGCCAGTTCGCGGCGTTCGTGAAAGCAACCGGCTATGTCACGGTGGCCGAGAAGCCCGTCGATCCCAAACAGTTCAAGGTGCCCGCCGACCGGATTCCGCCCGACATGCTGAAGCCAGGATCGGCGGTCTTCACGCCCCCCGACTTTCCATCGAACCGCTACACCGACTGGTGGAAATATGTCCCCGGCGCGAGCTGGAAAAAGCCCTATGGGCCGCAGGGCCCCGATCAGGTGCCGGACGAGCCGGTCGTCCATCTCGCGTGGGATGACATGATCGCCTACGCGAAATGGGCGGGGGGACGCATCCCGACCGAAGCCGAATGGGAATATGCCGCGAGCGCGGGGAAGCGGTCGAAGAATGTCCAGCCCGACGAGGCGAACAGCTGGCAGGGTGCCTTCCCGAACTACAATGCCGAAAGCGACGGCTTCAAGGGCGTTGCGCCCGTCGGCTGCTACAAGCCGAACGCCAACGGCCTGTACGACATGGTCGGCAATGTCTGGGAAGTGACGGCCGACTTCTTCCGTCCGGGTCACGACCCGAAGGACAGCGACGACCCGAAGGGACCCGACGAGGGCAGCGCCTATGACCCGCTCAATCCGGGGATGCCATCGCGCACGGTAAAGGGCGGCAGCTATTTATGCGCCCCAAATTACTGCCAGCGCTATCGCCCCGCCTCGCGGCAGGGGCGCGATCCCGGGATGGGCACCAGCAATGTCGGCTTCCGCCTGGTCTATGACAAGGCACCGGCCGGCTGATGCCGGGCAGGCCGGTCCGCGCGTTACTCTCGATGTCGGCGAAAGGAAGGGCGATCCGAAATACCGCGCCTTTATCCCCCGTCCGCCGCGCTTGGCGGCCGCGACGGGGGAACAGGTTGTTCGTGCACGAAAAGAACAATAGGTGAACAAAACTCCTTTGTCAACAGGGCTTGATGGCTCGCGAGCCGGTTGACGGTACCCGCACTATGCTGCCTAGCTGCAGTGAATGCCAAAAGAAGGGATGAGGAATGACGCCGCAAATCAGTTTCGATCTTACGGGGCGCGTCGCGCTCGTCACCGGCGCCTCGTCGGGTCTCGGCGCCGGCTTTGCCAAGGTGCTTGCGGCGGCCGGCGCCAAGGTGGTCCTCGCGGCGCGCCGCGCCGACCGGCTCGCCGAACAGGTGGCCGAGATCGAGGCGGCCGGCGGGGAAGCGATTGCCGTCAGCCTCGACGTTACCGACGAAGCGTCGACGAAAGCGGCTTACGACGCCGCCGAAGCCGCGTTCGGGACGGTCGACACGATCATTGCCAATGCGGGCGTCGCAACCGAAAAAATGGCGTTCGGGCTGAGCGTCGAGGAGGTTGACGGGCTGTTGGCGGCGAACGTCCGCGGCGTTTTCCTGACAGTCACCGAGGGCGCAAAGCGGCTCGACGCCGCAGGCAGCCGCGACAAGCAGAACGGGCGCATCGTCATCATCGGATCGATCACCGCGGAGAAGGTTTTTCCCGCGACCTCGGTCTATGGCGCGACCAAGGCGGCGGTGCGGCATCTCGGCAAGGCACTGGCGCGCGAATGGGCGCGGCGCGGGATCAGCGTCAATGTGATCCAGCCCGGCTATTTCGAATCCGAAATGACCGCCGCGCTCTTCGAGAGCGAGGTCGGGGCGCAGATGGTCAAGAGCTTCCCGCGTCAGCGGATGCGGCCGCCGAGCGACCTGCATGCGCCGCTGTTGATGCTCTGCTCGGACGCGGCGCTCGGGATCACCGGCACCGTGATCACCGTCGACGACGGACAGACGCTGTGAGCGGCGAACTGCTGATTGAGGCGCGGGGGGCGGTCGAGATCGCGACGCTGAACCGGCCCGAACGGCTCAATGCGCTGAACGAGGGACTGGTCGACGAACTGAACGCCTATTTCGGCGGGCTCGCCGACCGCAAGGATGTGCGCGTCGTCATCCTGCGCGGTGCGGGGCGCGGCTTTTGCGCCGGGCTCGACATCCAGGAGGATCGGTCGAGCGAGGAAACCCCGGTGCTGCGCACGCTCCGCACCCAGACGAACATCGGCAATATCTATCGCAAGATGCGTGCCTGTCCGCAGCCGATCGTCGCGCTCGGGCACGGCGCCGCGGCGGGCGGCGGATTGTCGCTGCTGCTCGCGTCCGACGTGCGCTATGCGACGCCCGATTTCCGCTGCAACGCCGCCTATATCCGCATCGGGCTTGGCGGTTGCGACATGGCGTCGAGCTATTTCCTGCCGCGCCTTGTCGGCGCCAGCCTCGCCTCGGAGATGATCCTGACCGGACGCTTTATTGATGCCGAGCGAGCCCTGCGCGCGGGACTCGTTAGCGAGATCGTCGGGCGGGACGAACTGCTGGATCGCGGGCTGGCGCTCGCCGACGAGATGCTGGCGACAAGCCCGTACGGACTGCGGCTGTCGAAGCAGGCGCTGAACCTCAATATCGACGCGCAAAGCCTCGACGCCGCGATGGCGATCGAGGACCGGCAACAGGTGATCCTCTCGGTAACCGAGGACCATCGCGAGGCGCTGGCTGCCTTCCTCGAAAAGCGCGCCCCCGAATATCGCGAACGCTAGATCGCGCCCATTGACTCCCCGATATATTGACATATCAAGTGCCAATATAAAGGCGGGGAGAGAAGCAATGGCGGTGCCTGTCCGGGCCAGAGGGGTGCCGGGTCGCAAAGGCAGGTCCGGATACGCTGCCAGTGTCGTTTCAGCTGCCCTGCTCGCGGCGGCGCCGATGGCGGTCCATGCCACTCCGGCGCCGCCGCGCCATCCCAATATCGTGATCCTGCTTGCCGACGACTGGGGGTTCAGCGACGTCGGTTCGTTCGGGGCCGAAATCGCGACCCCGAACATCGACGCGCTCGCGATGGCAGGGATGCGCTTCTCGAACTTTCACGTCGCCGGATCCTGCTCGCCGACGCGCGCGATGCTGCAGACGGGGGTGATGAATCACAGGAACGGCCTCGGCAACATGCCCGAGACGATCCCCGACGCGCATCGCGGCAAGCCCGGCTACGACACGGTGATGAATTTCCGCGTCGTGACGGTCGCGCAATTGTTGAAGGCGGCGGGATATCGCACCTACCTGACCGGAAAATGGCATCTCGGCAGCGATGCGAAGCGGTTGCCGCACGCCCGCGGCTATGATCGCGCCTATAGCCTCGCCGATGCCGGCGCCGACAATTTCGAACAGCGGCCGATCGAGGGTATGTACGCGACCGCGGCGTGGACCGAAAATGGCAAGCCCGCGACTTTGCCCAGGGATTATTATTCGTCGCGCTTCGTCGTCCAGAAGATGATCGATTATATCGAGGCCGACCGGGCAAGCGGCAAACCCTTCCTCGCCTCGGTCAATTTCCTCGCCAATCATATTCCGGTGCAGGCGCCCGACAGCGACATCGCGCGCTATGCCGCGATGTACAAGGAGGGCTGGGCCGCACTGCGCGAGGCGCGGGCGAAGCGCGCGGCGGCGCTCGGCGTCGTGCCGCACGGCGCATCGATGGTGACGATGGCCACCACGGCCGACTGGGCGAAGCTCGACGCAGAGGAACGCGCCGCGCAGGTCCGCGTGATGCAGGCCTATGGCGGCATGGCGACCGCGATGGATCGCGAAATCGGCCGACTCGTGACCCATCTCAAGGCAACGGGCGACTATGAGAATACCATCTTCGTCTTCCTGTCGGACAATGGTCCCGAGCCGACCAATCCGTTCGCGCGGACGATCAACCGGCTGTTCCTCAACAGCAAATATGACACCTCGACCGCGAATATCGGCAGGCGGGGCAGTTTCAGCGCGATCGGACCGGGCTGGGCGAGCGCATCGGCTTCGCCGCTGTCGGGCTATAAATTCACCGCGTCAGAGGGCGGGCTTCGCGTTCCGCTGATTATCGCATGGCCCGGCCATCCGCAAATTCGCGCGGGGACTATCAACGACGGCTTCGCGCACGTCACCGATATACTGCCGACCTTGCTCGATCTCGCCGGCGTGGCGGGGCCGCAGGGCACATGGGAGGGCCGGCCGGTGGAGAGCATCGTCGGACGCAGCCTGGTGCCGATGCTGGCGGGCACCGAGGGCAGCGTCCATGGCGACACGCCGCTCGGTTATGAACTGTCGGGCAATGCCGCGCTGTTCCGCGGCGATTACAAGCTGGTGCGCAACCTCGCGCCGACCGGGGACGGAATGTGGCGATTGTTCAACCTCAAGGCCGATCCCGGCGAGACGAACGACCTGTCGGCGGCGATGCCTGACCGCTTCGCCGCGATGCGCGCCGACTATGCCAGCTATGCCAAGGCGAACGGCGTGCTGGAGATGCCCGCGGGCTATACCGCCGACGAGCAGATCAACCGCTATGCGTTCGAACGGCAGGGCAAGCCGCGCCTCATTCGCTTTGCGACATGGGCGGGCGGGATCATTGTCCTGCTCGCTGCATTGCTGTGGTGGCGGCGCCGGCGGCGGCGTGTCTAGGGACCTGACCCTAGGCCAGGCTCGCGACCAGCGCTTCGACCGTCCGCTCGACCACTGCGCTCGCATCCTCGACCGAGAGTGCCTGGTCCTGCCGGATCGCGCGCCAGCTCTGGAACGACAGCGCCGAGCACAAAGCCTCGACGAAATAGCGATCGCCACTCACCTCGGCGGGCAGCAGGCGCAGCACGAACTCGCGCTCCAGCGCCACCACTTGCCCATATTGCGCCATCAGATAGGGCGATTGGTAGCGTTTGATGTTTGCGGCGAGGCGGAAGGGCAGCATCAACTCGAACACCCGCGCGCGCCGCCGCGTCAGATCGCGCAGCTTGGCGCGCCAGTCATCGCCGCGATGGGGTTCGCTGATGACCGGCCAGATGCGCTCGCCGACGATCTTCGAAATCTCGCGATAGAGCGCGTCCATATCGTCGAAGTGACGGAAAACGGTGCGCAGGCCGACGCCCGCCTCTTCGGCGACGCGCGCCGCGCTGGGGGTCAGGTCGCCGCTTTCGATAAGCGCCATCATCGCGGCGACGATCCGCTTGTGGTTCGACCGGCCGCGCTCGCGCCGGCCATCGACGCGCGGTTCGGCCGCGCCGACGATCCGTTCGATTTTGGTCCTGTCCCCCATGCCTCCTCCGCTGGACCAGCTTGAACAGCGGGTCAATGGCCGTGTTTAACCATCTTGCGCGTCCATTAATATAGTGACACATATAGTGCCATAATATTCTGAACAAGACCAGCGGGTGGGAGATGGACGGACAGGGGCTGCTCTTCGCGGCGATTTGGGGCGGCGCCTTGCTGCTTTGGCTTGCCTTTCTGGCCTTCTATGATGGCCTGCGCCGTCCGTTGCGGCGCGACGAGATCGACGCCTTCCTCGCCACGCTCGGCCCGCGCATGGACGAAACCGGCAACGACAGCGCGCAATTGCGTGCCTTCCTCGAGGCGGACGACGGACGCGAGTTCGTGATGCTCAATCTTGTGCGCACCCGCCCCGGCCCGGTCACCGATCCCGCCAGCGGCGAGACGCGCGAGGGTAGCGAGTGGCTGCGGCGCTATTCGGACCCCTTCGTGCTCGGCCTCATCGCGCGCGGCGGGCACCCGCTGTTCGTCGGGCGCAAGGTCGGCGGCTATATCGACGCGTGGAACGCCGGCGAAGACCCGGGCTGGTCGCTGGTCGGCACGATGCGATACCGCAGCCGCCGCGATCTCGTGCGCATGGCCAGCGATCCCGCGTTTCGCGCGGTGCATCCGAATAAATCGCTGGGGATCGAGAGCACATTCTCCTTCCCGACCCAGCGGCAGGTTGCTTTCTACGCCAGCCCGCGCGTGACCATGTTTCTGGCGCTGATGCTTACGGCCGCACTGCTGCACATCGCGGTTCTGACGTTCGGTTGGGGAGGGACGGCATGAAGAAAAGATGGCTGGCGCTCGGGCTGGTCGCGCTGGTCGGCGCGGGCGGCTATTGGACATTTCAGGAGAATAAATACCGTCTCCCCGGCCTTTTGCAGGACTGGCGCGATCCGGTGCAGGACAATCGTCCGGTCGTCTGGCAGCAGGGACCGAAGGCCGCGCCCGCGGGCACGCGGCCGCCGAACATCGTCCTGATCGTCGTCGACGACATGGGCTGGAACGACATAAGCCTGAACGGCGGCGGGGTCGCCGGCGGAATCGTCAAGACCCCCAACATCGACGCGATCGCGCGGCAGGGAATGAACTTCACCACCGCCTATACCGCGAACGCGACCTGCTCGCCGTCGCGCGCGGCGATGATGACGGGGCGCTATGCGACGCGCTTCGGCTTCGAATATACCGCTGTGCCCGTGCAATTTTCGGAGA
Source organism: Sphingopyxis sp. Geo25 (assembly GCF_949769135.1). Taxonomy (NCBI): domain Bacteria; kingdom Pseudomonadati; phylum Pseudomonadota; class Alphaproteobacteria; order Sphingomonadales; family Sphingopyxidaceae; genus Sphingopyxis; species Sphingopyxis sp. Geo25. The sequence goes on from NZ_CATKOZ010000002.1 coordinate 490,336, forward strand.
ACCTCGCCCATGGCGACGGCGTCGGGCCGTTGAAGGCGGTGTTCCACAAGGAGCTGATTACCCCCGACATCCCCGATTATCCGGACATGGGCGTGCCCGCGAGCGAAGTCACGATCGCCGAGGCGGTGAAGGCGGCGGGCTATCACACGATCCATATCGGCAAATGGCATCTCGGCGAGGCGCCCGGGCTGCAGCCGCAGGCGCAGGGCTTCGACGAGAGCCTTGCCATCCTTGCGGGTGGCGCGATGTTCCTGCCCGAGGACGATCCGGATACGGTGAATGCGAAACTGCCGTGGGATCCCATCGACCGCTTTATCTGGGCGAACCTCCGCCACGCGGTGACCTTCAACGGCAGCAAGCGCTTTCACCCGAAGGGGCATATGACCGACTATTTCGCCGACGAAGCGATTGCCGCCATCGAGGCGAACAGGAACCGGCCCTTCTTCATGTATCTCGCCTTCAACGCGCCGCACACGCCGCTGCAGGCGACGAAGGAGGATTATGCGAAGCTGCCGCAGATCAAGGATCACAAGACGCGCGTCTATGGCGCGATGATCGCGCAGCTCGACCGGCGGATCGGCGACGTGATGGCCAAGCTTAAGGTGGCGGGGATCGACGACAACACGCTCGTTATCTTCACCAGCGACAATGGCGGCGCCTGGTACACCGGCATCCCGAACCTCAACGCACCCTATCGCGGGTGGAAGGCGACCTTCTTCGAGGGCGGCATCCGTACCCCCTTCTTCATGCGCTGGCCGGCGAAGATCGCACCGGGATCGACGCGCGCCGACATGACGGGGCATATCGACATCTTTTCGACGATCGCCGCGGCGGCGGGCGCGAAGGTGCCGACCGACCGCGTGGTCGACAGCGAGAATATCCTCGGCGGTCCGGCGAAGCGGGCGGCGCTGTTCTGGCGCTCGGGCGATTATCGCGCGGTGCGGATGGGGGACTGGAAGTTGCAGGCGACCAAGCGGCCCGAAAAGGTGCGGCTCTATAATCTCGCCGCCGATCCGACCGAGCGGCAGGATCTTGCAGCCAGCGATCCCGCGCGCGTGGCGCAGCTTCGCGCGATGCTGGAGGCGCAGAACAAGGGGATGGCGAAGCCGATCTGGCCGGGACTCATCGAGGGGCCGGTGCGGATCGACGTGCCGCTCAACGCGCCGTGGAAGGACGGCCAGGACTATATCTACTGGACGAACTGATCGCGGATGAAGGCCGCGACCAGCGGCGCGTCTGCCGATGGCGGATTGCCCGCCGGCCGGTCGATCAGGAGCGCGTCGTCCTTTGCCAGGTGGATCGTATCGGCGCCGACGGTGACCGGGGCGGTGCCGGTCGCCAACAGCAGCAGCCTGTCCACCGCCCTCGCGCCTGACCATCGTTCGAGGATTGCCGAAGCCCTCCCGCGCCGCGTCATGATGTTGAGCGCGGAGCATGAGCCGCCAAGCGGCTCGGCGCCGACGCTGTCTTCGCCGCCGAACAACAAGGCCGGCGAGCCGGGGCGGAGCCGTTGCTCACCCCGGTCCCCGACCTCGATCCGCAAGTCACCGCGAAGCAGCAGGAAGGCGCGATCGACGCCCGGAAAGACCGAGAAGGGTCCCGCTTTCTCTATCGTCGCGATGCTCGCGCGCCACAGGAAATCGGCGTCGCCCGCGCCATCCGGAAAGACCGCGATGTCGCGCGTGACCCCGCCGCCATTCTTCCACGGCCGGGCGATGCGGTCGTTCGCGCGCAGGAGCCGGACGCCCGTCATCAGAGGATGCCGGGGAGGTCCAGACCCTTCTCGCGCGCACAGTCGAGCGCGATGTCGTAGCCGGCGTCGGCGTGGCGCATGACGCCGGTGCCGGGGTCGTTCCACAGCACGCGCTCAAGCCGCTTGGCCGCTTCGGGGGTGCCGTCGGCCACGATCACCATGCCCGAGTGCTGTGAATAGCCCATGCCGACGCCGCCGCCATGGTGGAGCGACACCCAGGTCGCGCCGCTGGCCGTGTTGAGCAGCGCGTTGAGAAGAGGCCAGTCGCTCACCGCGTCGGATCCGTCACGCATCGCCTCGGTCTCGCGGTTGGGGCTCGCGACCGATCCTGAATCCAGATGGTCGCGGCCGATCACCACCGGCGCGCTCAGTTCGCCCGACGCGACCATCTCGTTGAACGCTTGGCCCAGCCGGTGACGGTCGCCGAGCCCGACCCAGCAGATGCGCGCGGGCAGGCCCTGGAACTTGATCTTCTCGCGCGCCATGTCGAGCCAGTTGTGGAGGTGGGCGTTGTCGGGCAGCAGTTCCTTCACCTTGGCGTCGGTCCTGTAGATATCTTCCGGATCGCCCGACAGCGCCGCCCAGCGGAACGGCCCGATGCCGCGGCAGAAAAGCGGGCGGACATAGGCGGGGACGAAGCCGGGGAAGTCGAAAGCGTTTTCGACGCCCTCGTCCTTCGCCATCTGGCGGATGTTGTTGCCATAGTCGGTTGTCGGAACCCCGACCGCTTGCAGGTCGAGCATCGCCTGCACATGCACCGCCATCGACGCCTTCGCGGCCTTCGCGACCGCGGCCGGATCGCTCTCGCGCTTCGAAAACCACTCGTCTAGGGTCCAGCCGGCGGGAAAGTAGCCGTTGACCGGATCGTGCGCCGATGTCTGGTCGGTGAGCAGGTCGGGGCGGATGCCGCGGCGGACCATCTCGGGCAGAATTTCGGCGGCGTTGCCGAGCAGGCCGACCGAGATTGGCTTACCCTCTGCGTGAGATGCCTCGATAATCGCGATGGCTTCGTCGATGGATGAGGCCTGCTTGTCGAGGTAGCCGGTGCGCAGGCGCATTTCGATGCGGCTCGGCTGGCATTCGATCGCGAGACACGAAGCGCCCGCCATCACCGCGGCGAGCGGCTGCGCGCCGCCCATGCCGCCGAGGCCGGCGGTGAGCAGCCAGCGGCCCGCGAGGCTGCCGCCATAATGCTGGCGGCCCATTTCGACGAAGGTTTCGTAGGTGCCCTGAACGATGCCCTGGCTGCCGATATAGATCCAGCTCCCGGCCGTCATCTGGCCGTACATCATCAGGCCCTTCTTATCGAGCTCGTGGAAATGCTCCCAATTCGCCCATTCGGGCACGAGGTTCGAGTTGGCGAGCAGCACGCGCGGCGCATTTTCGTGCGTGCGGAAGACGCCGACGGGCTTGCCCGACTGGATCAGCAGCGTCTCGTCGCCCTCGAGCCGCTTCAGCGTCTCGACGATCTTGTCATAGCTCTCCCAGTCGCGCGCGGCGCGGCCGATGCCGCCATAGACGACGAGTTCGTGCGGCGCCTCGGCGACGTCGGGGTGCAGGTTGTTCATCAGCATTCGCATCGGCGCTTCGGTGAGCCAGCTTTTCGCGCTGATCTCGGGGCCGGTTGCGGGGCGGATCACGCGGCTGTTGTCGAGGCGGGTCATGTTTGTCCTTTCGCAAAGTCGAGGGTCGCGGCGATCACCTGCTCCAGCACCGGGCGGATCGCGGGATCGGGGTCGAGGGGCGAGGGCCAATTGGCGTGGGTGATCGCTTCGGGCTCCGCCATATAGCCGCGCTGCGCGAGCTCCATCTGGATCGCGTGGATGCCGTCGTCGGGACGGCCATAGTGACGCGTCGTCCAGCCGCCCTTGAAGCGGCCGTTGGCGACATGGCTGTGGCCGCTCGCGACGCAGATGTTCGCGACGATCGTTTCCAGCTCGGGCGCGCAGGTCGCACCGCCGTTCGTCCCGATGTTGAACTGCGGCAGTTCGCCATCGAACAGACGCGGGACATGGCTGCGGATCGAATGGGCGTCGTAGAGGACGGCTCGGCCGTGCACGGCCCGCAGGCGGTCGAGTTCGGCGGCCAGCCTATCATGATAGGGTCGGTGGTAAGAGCTCAGCCGCTGCATGATCTCGGCCTCATCCGGGGCGTCGAAGCGATAGAGCGGGTCGCCGTCGAAGGTCGTCGTCGGACACAGCTCAGTCGTTGCCTGCCCCGGATAGAGCGAGGCACCCGACGGATCGCGGTTCATATCGATCACGCTGCGCGAAATATCGGTGGCGACCAGTGTGGCGCCGAGGTCGGCGGCGAAGGCGTAGAGATCGGCGATCCACCAGTCGGTGTCGATCTGCGCGTGCCAGGGCGAGACGAATTGCTCGTCGAGACCCGCGAGATCGGTCCCGCCGTGCGGGAAGGCGATGACGAGCGGCGCGTCGCCGCGGTGGACGCGCAGCCAGTCCATCAGCCGACGCCCGGCAAGCTGGCGGGCACGGCAGCGACGAGGCTGCCGGTGCGGACCAGCGCGGTCGCGGCCTCCATGTCGGGATGGAAATGCCGGTCGTCCTCCAGCGTCGGAACGACGGCGCGAAGATGCTTATGCGCGGCTTCAAGCGCATCGCTCGATTGGAGCGGTGCGTGGAAGTCGATGCCCTGGCAAGCCGCGAGCAGTTCGATCCCGATCACCGCGCTGACATTGTCGGCCATGTCGAGCAGGCGCCGCGCGCCGTGCGCGGCCATCGACACATGGTCTTCCTGATTGGCCGAGGTCGGGATCGAATCGACGCTGGCGGGATAGGCGCGCTGCTTGTTCTCGCTGACGAGTGCGGCGGCGGTGACCTGCGGGATCATGAAGCCCGAGTTGAGGCCGGGGCGCGGGGTCAGGAAGGCAGGGAGGCCCGACAGCGCGGGGTCGACGAGCATTGCGATGCGGCGCTCGGAGATAGAGCCGATCTCGCACAGCGCCATCGCGATCATGTCGGCGGCGAAGGCGACGGGCTCGGCGTGGAAATTGCCGCCCGAGAGCGCCTCGTCGGTGTCGGCGAAGATCAGCGGATTGTCGGAAACGCCGTTCGCCTCGATGCCGAGCGTTGTCCCCGCTTGCCGCAGCAGGTCGAGCACCGCACCCATCACCTGCGGCTGGCAGCGCAGACAATAAGGGTCCTGCACGCGCGGATCGCCCTCCGCGTGCGAGGCGCGGATCGCCGATCCCGCCATCAGGGTGCGCAGCGCGTCACCGACCTCGCGCTGCCCGGCATGGCCGCGCAGCGCATGGATTCGCGCATCGAACGGCGCGTCGGACCCCTTGGCGGCCTCGGTCGAGAGCGCGCCGGTGATGAGCGCCGAACGGAAGACCGTCTCGACGCGAAACAGGCCCGCGAGCGCGTTGGCGGTCGAGAATTGCGTGCCGTTCAGCAGCGCGAGGCCTTCCTTGGGGCCGAGGTCGAGCGGAGCGAGCCCCGCCCGCGCGAGCGCATCGGCAGCGGGCAATGTCTTTCCGACGACCTCGATTTCGCCGACGCCGATCATTGCGGCGGCCATGTGCGACAGCGGCGCGAGGTCGCCGCTTGCCCCGACCGAACCCTGCGAGGGAACGACCGGCGTCAGCCCGGCGGCGAGCATCGCCTCCAGCATCGCGACCGTCTCACGCTTTACGCCCGAGGCGCCCATACCGAAGCTCGCGAGCTTCAGCGCCATCATCAGCCGGACGATTTTCGCGGGCGACGGCGCGCCGGTACCCGCTGCGTGGCTGAGCACGATATTGCGCTGGAGCGTCGCCAGATCGTCTTCGGCGATCCGCACGCTGGCGAGCTTTCCGAAGCCGGTGTTGATGCCATAGACGGGGGCGCCCTTGGCGACGATCCGCGCGACCGCGGCGGCGCTGGCGTCGATCGCTACCCATGCCCCCGTATCGAGTGCTGCGCTCGCACCCTCATAGATTGCGCGCCAGTCCGCCAGCGTCATGGCGCCGGGGGTGATTATGACCTTGCTCATTGTCCCATCCAGATTCGTGTGTGCAGCGGATTGAAACCGATCCGGCCGATCAGATCGGCAGGGCGTTCGATGTCCCAGATCGCGAGGTCGCAATGTTTGCCGACCTCCAGCGTCCCGGTCTCATTTTGCATGCCGAGCGCCGTCGCCGCGCGGCGCGTCACCCCGAGCAGGCATTCGTCGACGGTCAGCCCGAATTGCACCGCCGCCATGTTCATCGTCAGCAGGATCGAGGTGAGCGGCGAGGTGCCGGGGTTGCAGTCGGTCGCGATCGCGATCGGCACCCCGGCGGCTCGCAGCGCGGCGACAGGAGGAAGCCTGGTTTCGCGGAGGAAATAATAGGCGCCGGGCAGCAGCATCGCGACCGTCCCGGCTTCGGCCATCGCGGCGATGCCCGCGTCGTCGAGATATTCGAGGTGGTCCGCCGACAGGGCGTGATGGCGCGCGGCCAGCGCGGCGCCGTGCTGGTTCGACAACTGCTCGGCATGGAGTTTCACCGGAAGGCCATGCTTCTTCGCGGCCGCAAACACCCGCTCGGTCTGCGCCGGGGTGAAGCCGATAGTTTCGCAAAAGGCGTCGACCGCGTCAGCCAGCCCTGCGTCCGCAATCTCCGGCAACATCGTTTCGGTGACGAGGTCGATATAGCCGTCGGCGTCGCCCGCATATTCGCCCGGCAGCGCATGCGCGCCGAGGAAGGTCGTGCGCACCGTCACCGGTCTTACCTCGCCGAGGATGCGCGCGGCGCGGAGCATCTTCGCCTCGTCGTCGACCGACAGGCCGTATCCCGACTTGATCTCGATCGTCGTGACGCCCTCGGCGATCAGCGCGTCGAGACGGGGGAGGGCGCTCGCGACAAGTTCGGCCTCGCTCGCCGCGCGCGTGGCGTGGACGGTCGACACGATACCGCCGCCCGCACGGGCGATCTCTTCGTAGGAGGCGCCCTTCTGGCGTAGCTCGAACTCGGCGATGCGGTCACCGGCGAAGACCAGATGCGTGTGCGGATCGATCAGCCCGGGGGTGATCCAGCGCCCCTCGCAATCGATCGTCTCGCGCGCCGCCGGCGCATCGACCATCGACCCGGCGTAGGTGATCGTCCCTGCCGCCATACCGACCGCACCATGCTCGATGACGCCGAGGCCGGGCACGCCACCCTGCATCGTCGCGAGCCGGGCGTTGGTCCAGAGCCTTTCGCACTTCATGCCAGCCTCTCCTGCTTGCTGACGGCGACTCAATTATGTATATACATTAATGGAAGACGCGGTACGATGTCCAGATGGGATGTGCGATGGCGCTTTGGTGCGAACAGGCATGGCTGGCGGAAGGTTGGCGGAACGATGTCCGCCTGAGCCTTGATAACGGGCGCATTTCCTCGATCGAGATCGGAGTGGACGCCGCGCCGGGCGACGAGCGCCACGCGATCCTGCTGCCGGCGCTCCCCAATCTGCACAGTCACGCCTTTCAGCGCGGAATGGCCGGCCTCGCCGAGCGCGCAGGGACGGGCGACGACAGTTTCTGGACCTGGCGCGAGGTCATGTACCGCTTCGTCGACCGGCTCGATCCCGATGGGATGGAGGCTATCGCCGCGCTCGCCTATGCCGAGATGCTCGAGAGCGGCTTTGCCCGGGTCGGCGAATTTCACTATCTGCATCATGACCCCGACGGCCGTCCCTATGGCGATCTCGCGACGATGGCGCAGGCGATCGCGGCGGCGGCGGGAGAGACCGGGATCGCGCTGACGCTGCTTCCCGTCTTCTACGCCCATTCGGGTTTCGGCGGCGGCGCGCCGACGCATGGCCAGCGGCGCTTCATCAACGATGTCGACGGGTTCGGGGCGCTGCTGGACGGATGCCGAGACGCGGTGGCGGGGCTGGACGACGCGGTGGTCGGCGTCGCGCCGCACAGCCTGCGCGCCGCGACCGCCGGCGAACTCGCCGAGGTGGCGGCGATGGCGGCAGGGGCGCCGATCCATATCCATACCGCCGAGCAACTGCCCGAGGTTGAGGCCTGCCTTGCGTGGAGCGGCGCGCGCCCTGTCGAATGGCTGCTCGATCACGCCGACGTCGGCCCCGACTGGTGCCTTGTCCATGCGACCCACATCAGCGAAGCCGAACGGCGTGCAGTTGTCGGGAGCGGCGCGGTCGTCGGCCTTTGCCCGATCACCGAAACGAACCTCGGCGACGGGCTGTTTCCCGCGCGCGAATTCATCGCCGAGGGCGGACGCTTCGGCGTCGGGTCGGATTCGAACGTCGAGATCGACGCCGCTGCCGAGCTGCGTCTGCTCGAATATGGCCAGCGCCTGGCGCATCGCGGGCGCAACCTGCTCGCGGGCGGTGCCGGCCAGTCGACCGGCGCCAGCCTTTATCGCGGCGCGCTTGCGGGCGGCGGGCAGGCGCTCGGGCACCCGTCGGCGGGGCTTGGCGTCGGCGAGCCAGCGGACATCGTCAGCCTGAAGGCGGACGATCCCACATTCGCCGGGCGCAGCGGCGACGCGATCCTCGACAGCTGGATTTTCGGGGGCGGAGCGCGGCTTGTCGATTGCGTCTGGCGCGGCGGCGTCAAGCGCGTTGCGGGCCGGCGCCATGTCGCGCGCGAGGCGATCGACGCGCGCTATCGCGCTGCGATGGACAAGCTGCTCGCATGACCGAAAGCGGCGCCATCCACGCGCGTATCCGCCGCGATATCGAGGCGCGGATCATGTCGGGCGAATGGGCGCCGGGGACGCGCATCCCCTATGAACATCAGTTGATGGCGACCTACGGCTGTTCGCGGATGACGGTGAACCGCGCGCTGCGGATGCTGATGGAGGCCGGGCTGATCGAGAGCCGGCGGCGTGCGGGCACCTTTGTCTCGCACCCGCGCGTCCAGCGTGCCGCGCTCGAAATTCCCGACATTCGCGACGAAGTGGCGGGGCAGGGCGAAAGCTATCGTCTCGACCTCGACCGGCGCGAAATCCGCGCCGCGAGCGAAGAGGACAAGCGCCTGCTTCAGATCGACGGCGGTTCGGTCCTCGCGCTCGAATGCCGCCACCACGCCGGCGGCCGCGCCTACGCGCTCGAACGCCGCCTGATCAACCTGGCCGCGGTGCCCGAGGCCGCCGAGGTCGATTTCGCTATCGAACCGCCAGGGTCGTGGCTGCTCTCGCACGTTCCCTGGACCGAGGCCGAGCACCGGATCACCGCGTTCAACGCGGGCGGCAAGGAGCTTGTCGCGCTCGGGATTTCGGCGGGGGCGGCGTGCATGGCGCTCGAACGCTGGACATGGCGCGGCGAGGAACGCATCACCTATGCGCGGCAGGTCTATCCCGGCGACCGCTATGCGCTCGTTGCGCGCTTCCGCCCCTGACGAAGGAAAGCATCATGGATTTCTCGCGGCTCGAAACCAGCAGCAAGATCGGCGACGGCTGGATCTATGCCGCGGCCGAAGCGCGCAGCAGCGGCTGGCTCGCGGTCGACGCCGAGGCGGGACACCGCATCTATTGGGAGGATTATGGCGCCGCCGATGGCGAACCCGTGATGTTCCTGCATGGCGGGCCGGGCGGCGCATGCGCCCCCGATATGGCGCGCTTCTTCGATCTGTCGCGCTACCGCGTGATCCTGTTCGACCAGCGCGGCTGCGGCAAGAGCGAACCCAATGTCGCTGCGGCCGGCCCGGCGGCGGCGCTGCGCAACAACACCACCGCCGACCTCATCGGCGATATCGAGAAACTGCGCGATGCGCTGGGCATTACCGGCAAGATGCACGTTTTCGGCGGTAGCTGGGGCTCGACGCTCGCCATGGCCTATGCGATCGAATTTTCGGGGCACTGCGCAAGCCTGATCCTGCGGGGCATCTTTCTCGGCGCGTCGGAGGATCTTCTCTATCTCTATCAGGGCAATGCCGCGACCTGGCATCAGGCGCCGCACGCGTTGACCGCGCCCGGCGCTTATATCAGCTATCCCGACGAGTGGGGCGAGCTGTTGTCGGTGCTGACCGTCGAAGAGCGCGCCGACGTGATGGCGTCGTACAAGGCGATCTTCGACATGGTCCCGGCGACCGAGGGAGAGCGCGCGAAGCAGTTGCACGCGGCGCTGACCTGGTCGCTGTGGGAAGGGGTGATCTCGAACATGATCCCCGAGGATGCGGCGGCGGGCAAGTTCGGCGACGCCGATTTCGCGCTCTGCTTCGCGCAGATCGAGGCGCATTATTTCGCGAACAACCTGTTCATCGAGCCGGGCCACCTGCTTGGCAACGCCGCGATCCTTGCGTCGATCCCGGTGCATATCGTCCATGGCCGGTTCGACCAGGTCTGCCCGCTGACGCAGGCCTCGCGCCTCGTCGATGCGCTGCGCGGCGTAGGGGCGGAACCCGCGACCTACGTCATCACCAACGCCGGGCACAGCGCGATGGAGCGGGAAAATGCTCTCGCGCTGACGGCGATCATGGACGGATTGCCGCCTATCGCGGGATGAGGGACTGGTGCCGGCTGTCAGACTCGAACTGACGACCTACCGCTTACAAGGCGGTTGCTCTACCAACTGAGCTAAGCCGGCGCTGTCCGGCCCTTTGCGTCAAATTATGCCGAAGGTCCAGCCTTCGGTTGCGGCGAGCGCGGTCGACAGCGGCGCGGGCGACCAAGGCGCGGCGTCGCGGGCGATCGCGCGCAGCCACGCGGCCGTGAGCAGCGCGTCGGCGGCATGGTCGCTGACCGGGCCGGAGAGGCCGGTCCCCCGCGAACCCAGCGCGGCGAGCGCTGCGTCGAGTGCCGCGCCGTCGCGGATCTTGCTCCGTCCCGCCGCCATTCCCGCCGCGCGGGCGGCGAGGCTGGTGTAGATTTCGACCAGCAGTGGCCCGCCTGCGGGCACCGGGTCGAGCGGCCAGAGCGGCAGTAGCCCGCGCAGCCGGTGCAGGACGCGCATTCCCGCAAGGCTGGCCTTGCCGACCTGCGCCGCGCCGACGAGGTTGAAGTTGCTGACGCTTGCCGCCTGTTTCGTGTCACGCTGATGGCGTTCGACACGGCGCAGCCGACCCGCGCCGCCCTCGAACAGGTCGCCGACGTTGCCCTTCGCATGGCGGAAATGCCGCCGCGCTTCGGGATGAGACAGGAAGCCGTCGATCCCGAAATGCGGATCGCGGGCGCATAATTGCTCGACCAGCGCCCACAGCTCGGGCAGGTCGGCGGGGCTTTCGCTCCAGTCGGGGAAATAGGCGCCATGATCGGCAAAGGCGAAGGCAGCCGAAAAATCGAAACCGATCAGCATGTCGGTCCCCGCCGCCGCGACGTCCAACAGCCAGCCCAAGATTTCGGCGCGCGACCAGATATGCCCGGGGCGGACGAGTTCGGGCGCGCCCGCGCCGCTCGCCACGGCCAGCGCGATCCCGCGCTGCCGCTCGCCGCGCGCGCCCGACCAGTCGATGGCGGCGAAATGGGTGAAGCGGCGCATGACGCCCTCCTAGCCGACGCGACCGACCTTGCACAAAGCCGCATTGCGTCCCACATGCGGCCCATGCTGATCGAAACCGAATCGACGCCCAATCCGGCGACGCTCAAATTCCTTCCCGGCCGCGCCGTGATGGAGGCGGGAACACGCGATTTCGCGAGTCCCGAAGAGGCCGAGGCCTCGCCGCTGGCGACCGCGCTGTTCACGCTCGGCGATGTGACGGGGGTGTTCTTCGGCCGCGATTTCATCTCGGTGACGATCGCGCCGGGCGCCGAATGGGCCGACGCGAAGCCCGACGTGCTCGGCATCGTGATGGACCATTTCCTTGCCGACATGCCGCTGTTCCACCCGGCGAGCGCCGCCGGTTTCAGCGTCCCGGGCGAGGATGAAGGCGGGTTCGCCGACGATCCCGCCGACGCCGACATCATCGACCAGATCAAGGAACTCATCGAGACGCGCGTCCGCCCTGCGGTCGCGAACGATGGCGGCGACATCATCTATCGCGGTTTCGACAAGGGCAATGTCTATCTGAAGATGCAGGGCGCGTGCGCCGGCTGCCCGTCGTCGACGGCGACGCTCAAAAACGGCATCGAATCGCTCTTGAAACATTATGTGCCGGAGGTAACGGCGGTTCACGCCGTCTAACTGTTTCAGGAGATCAAGCCGATGAGCGAGCCGCTTCCCGACAGCGCCCTCGACCAGCTTTTCCGTGCCGCGCGCACCTATAATGGCTTTCTCGAAAAGCCGGTATCCGAAGACCAGCTGCGCGCGATCTGGGATCTGGTGAAATATGGCCCGACCAGCGCCAACGCCCTGCCGGCGCGGATCGTCTGGTGCGTGTCCGTGCAAGCGAAGGAAAAGCTCGCCGCGCTCGCCATGCCGGCGAACGCCGAAAAGATCCTGAAAGCGCCGGTCACCGCGATCATCGCGATGGACACCGAATTCTATGAGCATCTGCCCGAACTCTTTCCGCACACCGATGCGCGGAGCTGGTTCGTCGGTAATGAAGCGCTCGCGCAGACCACCGCCTTCCGCAACTCGAGCCTGCAGGGCGCCTATTTCATCCTCGCGGCGCGTGCGCTCGGGCTCGACACCGGGCCGATGTCGGGCTTCAACAATGAAGCGGTCGACCAGGCCTTCTTCGCCGATACGCCCAAAGTGAAGAGCAATTTCATCTCGACGCTCGGTTATGGCGATCCCGCGAGCATCTTCGAGCGTAGCCCGCGCCCCGATTTTGAGCGCTTCAACCGCATTGCCTGACGGCCGATGCCTCGTCATCGACAGCGCCAGCGAGGCCTGTTCGGTCGCGCTGGTCGATGACGGCGTCGTCGTCGATTTTCGCCACGAGCTATTGGGCCGCGGCCATGCCGAGCGCCTTGTCCCGCTGATTGCCGAGCTGGCGGACGGCGGGCGTGCGACTTCGATCGCGGTCGGCTGCGGTCCGGGAAGCTTTGCCGGCGTGCGCATCGGCGTCGCGGCGGCGCGCGCGCTTGCCCTTGGATGGCAGGTGCCCGCGCACGGTTTTTCGAGCCTTGCGCTGGTTGCGGCCGCTGCGGCCGACGATATCGCGGCGGCGGGCGGCGCGCTGGTGGTGATGGAGGGCGGCCATGGGCAATGGTTCGTCCAGCGCTTCGGTGCCGACCTTGTGCCGCAGGGCGATCTCCGTTCGCTCCTTCCCGACGAGGCCGTGCGCGAGGGCGATGCGCTGGTCGTCGGCAACCGCGCCGAGGCTTTTGTCGCACGCCGCGGCTTGGGAACCGCCGTTTCCGCGCTGCCCGACGCGCGCGCCTTTGTCCGCCTGCCGACGCGGGCGCTGTTCGCCGAACCGAGCCCGATCTACGGCCGCGCGCCCGACGCCAAGCCGATGACTTCGGCATGAGCCGCGCCATCCGCCTTGCGCCCGCCCGCGTCGGCGATATTACCGCGGTGATGCGCGTGATGGAGGCGGCGTTCGACCCCGCCTATGGCGAGGCGTGGAGCACCGCGCAACTCCTCACCCTCTTTGCCCTGCCGTCCGCGCGCGTCGCGGTCGCGTGGGATGGCGACACGCCCTGCGGCTTTTCGGCGGCACGCGTCGCGGGACCGGAGAGCGAGTTGCTGTTGCTCGCGGTCGATCCGGCCCGGCGCGGGCAGGGGATCGGCAAGCGGCTCATCGACGATTGGCTTGCGTGGGCAAAAGAACAGGGCGCCGACGACTATTTCCTCGAAATGCGTGCCGACAATGATGCCGTGCATTTATACGCCCGCACCGGTTTTACCGAGTGCGGACGCCGGCCCCAATATTACCGTGGCGGCGATGGCGTGGTGCGCGACGCGATCACGATGCGGCGAACCTGACAGTCCAACGATATAAGCCGCAAATCGGTGATTGCGGAATTATAACCATAATGGCATGAACCGCCTATTGCCGAAGATAAGGCCCAATATTCGGCATCCTTCTCTTTTGGGGTAGCAGATAAGGAAATTGCGATCATGTCGGATCAAGCAGATGCCAATGAAATGCTCGTGACGTTGACTGCCGATATTGTTGCTGCGCATGTCAGCAATAACAGCGTCGCCATTTCGGACCTCGCCCTGCTGATCAACAATGTCCATGCGGCGCTGTCGAACCTCGGCAACCAGCCCGTCGTCGAGGAAAAGCCCGTTCCCGCGGTGTCGATCCGCGCGTCGGTGAAACCCGATCACATCGTCTGCCTCGAGGACGGCAAGAAGCTGAAGATGCTGCGCCGCCACCTGATGACGCATTATGGCATGACCCCCGACGACTATCGCGCCAAATGGGGCCTGGCGGCCGACTATCCGATGGTCGCGCCCGACTATGCCGAACGGCGCCGCGCGCTGGCAAAGGAAATCGGCCTCGGCACCAAGGGGCGGGGTGGCGGACGCAAGCGCCGCAAGCCCTGATCCGGTCGCTTTTTGCAATCAGGCGGGGCGGGACCGGCGGGTGCCGCCTTGTTCTATTTGCGGTGCGTGCCTATACAGTTGGCGAAAGAACAGAAGCGACTGCGCCCGGCAGGAAAGGCCCGCATGACCGGTACTATCGACCTTGAAGCATTGTGCCACGAAAAGGGGCTTCGCATCACCGAGCAGCGGCGCGTCATCGCGCGCGTGATTTCGGATTCGGAGGATCATCCCGACGTCGAGACGCTCTATGAGCGCGCGTCGAAGATCGACAGCGGCATCTCGATCGCGACCGTCTATCGCACCGTGCGCCTGTTCGAGGAGGCCGGGATTCTCGACCGCCACGATTTCGGCGACGGCCGCTCGCGCTACGAAGCGGCGCCCGAGGCGCACCACGACCATCTGATCGATGTCGAGACCGGCAAGGTCATCGAATTCGTCGATCCCGAGCTCGAGGCATTGCAGCGCGTCATCGCCGAGCGGCTGGGCTATCGCCTCGTCGACCATCGCATGGAGCTTTATGGCGTCCGGCTCGACCGCAAGGACTGACCCGGCCGAACAGCGCGCCGCGATCGCGGCAGGGCATCCGGCGCCGATTTCGCTGAGGGGGAAGGCGCGCATCCTCTGGCGGGTGCTGTTGCTCGTGCTCGCGCTGCTGGTGCTGGTGCCGCTCCACTATCTCTATCGCATCTTCCGCTACGGCTCGCCGTTCCCGAAACTGTTCCTGTTCCTCGCCGCATGGATCGTCGGTGCGCGCGTGACCACGTACGGGACGCCGCTGCGCCGCGATGTCTTCTTCATCTCGAACCATGTGAGCTGGGTCGATATCCTCGCGCTCGCGGGCGCGAGCGGAACTGCCTTCGTCGCCAAGGCCGAACTGGGGAGGGTGCCGGTAATCGGCTGGCTCTGCCGCCTCAACCGCACCGTTTTCGTCAGCCGCGAGGATCGCGGCGGGGTTGCCGACCAGATCAACCTGCTCCGCGAGGCGCTGGCCGACAACTGGTCGGTGACGGTCTTTCCCGAAGGGACGACGACCGATGGCCAGTCGTTGTTGCCGTTCAAGACCTCGATGATGCAGGTGCTCGATCCGCCGCCGCCCGCGGTGCTCGTCCAGCCGGTAATGCTCGACTATGGTCCGATTGCCGAATGGATCGGCTGGATCGGGGTCGAGCAGGGGATCGACAACGCCAAGCGTATCCTCGCCCGGCCCGGCACCTTCCGCCTCCACATCCATTTCCTCGAGCCCTTCCACCCGCGCGACTTCCCCGGTCGCAAGGCGATCACCGCGGAGGCGCGGCGCCGGATCGAGGCGGCGCTGGTCGGCGCGCTTGGCAAGCCGCTCCGGTCCTTTCCGCATCATGTCGCGCCGGTGCGCTACCAGCCGGCAACGCCGGAAGGCGACGGATGACGGGTCGAATCCCCTTCATTTCCGCGGCTCCTTCCTCTATCGGGGCCGCATGACCGCTACCCCTCCCGCAAAGACGTTT
This sequence comes from Sphingopyxis sp. Geo25, assembly GCF_949769135.1. Classification (NCBI taxonomy): domain Bacteria; kingdom Pseudomonadati; phylum Pseudomonadota; class Alphaproteobacteria; order Sphingomonadales; family Sphingopyxidaceae; genus Sphingopyxis; species Sphingopyxis sp. Geo25. The sequence continues at coordinate 505,884 of NZ_CATKOZ010000002.1, forward strand.
CACGTCAAATCCTTCGGCTGCCAGATGAACGTCTATGACGGCGAACGCATGGCCGAGGTGCTGGGCGCCGAGGGCTATGTGCCCGCGGCCGACGGCGCCGATGCCGATCTCGTCGTGCTCAACACCTGCCACATCCGCGAAAAGGCGGCGGAAAAAGTCTATTCGGATATCGGGCGGCTGAAGCGCGAGGACGGCAGCACGCCGACGATCGCGGTCGCGGGCTGCGTCGCGCAGGCCGAGGGCGCCGAGATCGCGCGCCGCGCGCCGAGCGTCGATGTCGTCGTCGGCCCACAGGCCTATCACCGCCTGCCCGAGCTGATCGCACGCGCCGAGCGGGGAGAGAAGGCGATCGACCTCGATATGCCGCTCGAAAGCAAGTTCGGCGCGCTGCCGAAACGTGCCGGCGGCCAGCGCCCCACCGCCTTCCTGACCGTGCAGGAAGGCTGCGACAAATTTTGCACCTATTGTGTCGTGCCCTATACGCGGGGCGCCGAGATCAGCCGGCCTTTCGTGGACCTGATCGCCGAGGCGCGCGCCCTGGTCGCGGGCGGGGTGCGCGAGATCACCCTGCTCGGCCAGAACGTCAATGCGTGGGACGGGGAAGACGCGAAGGGCCGGGCAATCGGCCTCGACGGCCTGATCCGCGAACTCGCGCGCGAGGATGGGCTCGAACGCATCCGCTACACCACCAGCCATCCGAACGACATGACCGACGGGCTGATCGCCGCGCATGGCGAGGTCGAGAAGCTGATGCCCTTCCTCCACCTGCCGGTGCAGGCAGGCAGCGACCGCATCCTCGCCGCGATGAACCGCAGCCATAGCGTCGAAAGCTATCTCATGGTCATCGAACGCGTGCGCGCCGCGCGCCCCGACATCGCGATCTCGGGCGACTTCATCGTCGGCTTTCCCGGCGAGAACGAAGCGGATTTCCTCGCGACGCTCGATATCGTTCGCGCGACCAATTACGCGATGGCGTACAGCTTCAAATATTCGCGCCGTCCCGGCACGCCCGCCGCGACGATGGGCGACCAGATCGACGAAGTCGTGATGAACGACCGCCTCCAGCGCCTGCAGGCCCTGCTCAACGAACAGCAGCAGGCGTTCAACGAAGCGACCGTCGGCCGTACGACGCGCCTGCTGCTTGAACGCAAGGGCAAGCTTGAGGGGCAGCTGATCGGCAAGTCGCCATGGCTCCAGTCGGTGCACGTCACCGCGCCGGGCCTCGCGATCGGTGACATGATCGACGTGCGGATCACCTCGGCTGGGCCGAACAGTCTTGGCGCCGAGCCGCTGGTCGAAGCGGTCGCCTGAATGGGCCGCGGAGTTTTCTGCTCCGTCCGTCGAATTTCGCGAGCATCGGTGATGGACTCCCGCCTTTGCGGGAGTAGAGTTATGCTGTCCTTTGAAGGAGACCTGCCCACGTGTCGAAACGCCCCCTGACTGCCGCCACCCCCGCCGAACCCGGCGACCGTGTCAAACTGACCGCGGAATTCGAGCGAACGCAGCTGTTGGGCATTTTGTTCGGGGAGTTCGACCGTAACCTCGTCGCGATCGAGAACCGGCTGGGCGTCTATATCTCGGCGCGCGGCAATCGCGTGCAGATCGAGGGCGAGGCGGAAGCGGCGGCGCGGGCGCGCGACGTTCTGACCGAGCTTTATGGTCGGATCGAGCGCGGCGAAGAGGCCGACGCGGGGCTGGTCGACGCGGTGATCGCGATGTCGGCGCAACCGACACTGGCGGGCATCATCCGCCATGACGTCAGCGAAGCGCCGACGGTGATGATCCGCACGCGCAAGAAGACGATCGTGCCGCGCGCGCCTTCGCAGGTTCCCTATATGCATGCGCTGGCGCGCGACGACGTGATCTTCGCACTGGGCCCGGCGGGCACCGGCAAGACCTATCTCGCGGTCGCGCAGGCGGTCGCGCAGCTCATTACCGGTAGCGTCCAACGGCTGATCCTCTCGCGCCCGGCGGTCGAGGCGGGCGAGAAGCTCGGCTTCCTGCCCGGCGACATGAAGGAAAAGGTCGATCCGTACCTCCGCCCGCTCTACGACGCGCTCCACGACTGCCTGCCCGCCGAACAGGTCGAGCGCCGCATCGCGAGCGGAGAGATCGAGATCGCGCCGCTCGCCTTCATGCGCGGCCGGACGCTCGCCGACGCCTTCATCATCCTCGACGAGGCGCAGAACACGACGATACCGCAGATGAAGATGTTCCTGACGCGTTTCGGCATGAACAGCCGAATGGTGATCTGCGGCGACCCGAAACAGGTCGACTTGCCGGTGCCCGCAACCTCGGGTCTTGCCGACGCCGTGGCGCGGCTCGAAGGGCTGGAAGGGATCAATGTCAGCCGCTTCACCAGCGCCGACGTCGTCCGCCACCCGATCGTTGGGCGGATCGTCGAGGCATACGAAGGGCCGGGAAGCTAGCTTCCCGTCTTCTTGAAGGTGACCGTAACCTTCGGTTCGTCGTCATAGCTCGGCACGATTTCGCGCGTCCCCTTGCGCACCGTGCCATCGGGCCATTTGACCTGATAGACGTACCGGCCCGACAACGTCTGGTCGACGCCGGTCTCGATCTCGTTCCACTTGCACGCGAAACGGTCCCACGGATCGGGCTTCTTGCGCGTGCAAACCTTGAAGGCGAAGGCGTTGATCATCAGCACCTCGCCCTGCGGCGGGCTGGTGCGGACGATCACCGGATTGCCCTCGCCCGCACCGCAGCCGCCGTCGGCGACGACCTTCGGCAGTTTCGGTGCGAGCCGCGCACGGTTCGCCTCGACCGCCTGGGCGAGCCGGAAATAGGGATCGTTTTCAAAACCGCCCCCGTCGGCGGGCTCCGCCGCCGCATCCGACGCGTCGCCTTCCATCGCGGCGTCGGCGGCGGCACTCGCCGCGGCGTTGGCGTCGTCGTCGGCTGCGAGCGCGGCGGCATCGGCGGCGGCGATGTCCGCCTCGCTCATCGGTTCGGGTGCGGCCTTCGCATCCTCGATCATCGCCTTCTCGAACGCCAGCAGGGGTTCGGCATAGACCGCGACGGGATATTTCATCCGCTCGAACTCGGCGCGCAGCCGCGCGACCTCGAGCGCCACCCCGCCATAGCGCGCGGTCAGCGGGTCGGTCTCGTCGAGGCTGACATATTCGGCGTTGCAGTCGATCACGTCATAATAGGGCGGCTGGCCGTCGCCCCAGTCCATCGTCAGAGTGTCGCGCGGGAAATCGGCAATCTGCCCCTCCGCGGCAATGCGGATGTCGTAATAGCCGTCGGGATACCAGCCTTGCGGCGGCACCTTCGCTTCGATCGCCTTGAGCCCCGCCGCGCCGATCGGCTCCTTCGCGCCAGCCGCGACCGGCGACGCGAGCGCCGCGACCAGCATCAGCATCCGGATCCTGCGCATCTCAACCCTCCTGTTTCAGCCGCCGCGGCCCGCCCAGCCAGCCCGTGACGAGCAGGCTGGCGGCTGCCGCGATCAACGCCCAGCTTCCCCCCAGCATCCATTTCACGCGCCCGATCGACGCCGCGGTCCACAGCGTCGCCGGATCATAGGCGGCGTCGGCGAGCGCGTCCGACGGCAGGTCGGGGCATTCGCTTTCATACACCAGCTTCGCATCGGGCGTGCATTCGGTGCCGCGTACCAGCGGCGCGCCCTGCTCGCCCGCGATGACATAGGACGACGACGCCCAGCCATAGACGCCCGCTGCGACGAGCAGCAGCGCAAGCAGTGCCCCCCGCATGGCGCGCGTCGTCCACATTGTCACCTGGCCACTCCCGGCGACGCCGGCCGGGATCGCGAGCGCAAGCAACGCCGCGATCCAGCCGACCGGCGAGGCGGGCGGCGCCAGCCCCCCGAGCCACGCGGCGAGCAGCAACACCGCGAGCGCCGCCCCGCCCGCGACCGCGCGCACCAGCCCGTTGTTCCACGACAGCCGCTTCGCCCCGCGCGGCTTGCCGGGGATATAGCCGGTCTTCGGCCCCGCGATCAGCATCGCGACGACGTCGGCCAGCTTGTCGACATGATCCTCGACCGGCGGCGACAGCGCGTCGAACCAGTGCGGCACGCTCATGAAATATTCGAGGCTGCGTTCGGGCATCACATCCTCGATGCGGAAGGGGAGGATCGGCATACCAAGGTGCACCGCGCGCTCGACCTCGCGCAATATCTGCGGCGACTCATTGGCGTGGCGCGAGAAGACGAGGACAAAGACGGTCGAGGATTTGAGCGCATCGATGATCGCCTCGCCCCACGACGTCCCGGGCACGATATCGCGCGGCGCTATCCAGCAGCGATGCCCGCGTTCCTCGAGCAGCGCGCACAGCATGTTCGCGATCGTCCGGTCTTTTGACGAATAGCTGATGAACACCTGCGCCGGCATCGGTCCCTGTCCCCCTGCCGCCATCATGCCGCGCGGGGGAGGGCGGGGCAATCGCCGAGTTTCGCGGCCGCCCCGATCTCCTGCAGCACCGCCACATCGGTATTTCAACGCGTGACGCATTGTTATTGCAAATGCCTCGCAATAACATATAAACCCGCCCACGGCGCGGTCCGGCAACTCGCGCTCGCGCCGATGCCATGCCTCCAGATTTCAGAGGATCAAGCAATTCTGCTTGGACTCGGGCACCGGTTTTCGCTTGGGAAGGGTGCCCGGGCATGCGCGACACGCGCGCTGCTCGCCGACGGTGACAGCGTCGGCCCGATCGCGAAGGCGATGCAAACCAGGGCCCGCCGGTTGATCGCGGCGGGGTTCGACATGCCGGTCCTCGCGGCCGGTGCCATGACCTGTCAGGAAAGTTCAAAGTGATGAGTGACCGTATCGCCGCCGCCGCCAAGCTGGCCCCCTCCGCCTCGCTGACCGTCGAGGAGGTGCTGCGCGTCCGCCACTGGAACGACCATCTGTTCAGCTTCTCGATCAGCCGCCCGCCGAGTTTCCGCTTCCGCTCGGGTGAGTTCGTGATGATCGGCCTGCCGGGCGGCGAGGGGCGGCCGCTGCTGCGCGCCTATTCGATCGCCAGCCCCGCTTGGTCGGACGAGCTTGAATTTCTGTCGATCAAGGTGCCCGACGGCCCGCTGACCTCGCGGCTGCAGAAGATCCAGCCCGGCGACCCCGTCTATCTCGGCCGCAAGCCGACCGGCACGCTCGTCGCCGATGCGCTGCTGCCCGGCAAGCGGCTCTTCCTGCTCTCGACCGGCACCGGCCTCGCGCCCTTCCTCAGCCTCGCGCGCGATCCCGACATTTACGAGCGTTTCAGCCAGATCGTGCTCGTCCATTGCGTGCGGCAGGTCAGCGACCTCGCCTTCCGCGAAGAGCTCGAAAGCCAGCTCGCGGGCGACCCGCTGGTGCAGGATCAGGCGTTGCTGCAGTTCCACTATCTGCCGACCGTGACGCGCCAGCCCTTCCGCAACGAGGGCCGTATCGACGCGCTGATCGACAATGCCCGGCTGTTCGGCCCGCCGTTGACCGGCCCGCATCATTTCGACCCGGCAAGCGACCGCATCATGATGTGCGGCAGCATGGCGATGATCCGCGACCTGCAGGCGCGGTTCGCGGCGCTGGGCTTCAAGGAAGGATCGAACGCCGCGCCCGGCGACTTCGTGATCGAACGCGCTTTCGTCGGTTAGGGCTTGCTGGCATAGGCCTTCACCAAGTCGAACATGAAGTCGCGCCCGACATAGAGCGATTTCACCTCGATCCGCTCGTTGAGCCCGTGGACGCCATTGCCGTCGGGATCGCCCCAGATGCCGGGGATGCCATAGGTCGGGATGCCCGCGGCGCCGAGGAAGGTCGCGTCGGTATAGCCGTTCGCCATCGACGGGATGACCTTCAGCCCCGGCCAGTATTTCGCGACCAGCTTTTCCATCGGGCCGATGATCTTGGGGTCGAGCGGCGGCTGCGGCGGGGTGGGGCGCTTCGGGGGCAGCTGCGTGATCGTGACGCCGGGATCGCCGATCACCGTCGCCAGCTCGTCGCGGATGCTCTCGATGCTGTGGCCGGGGAAGATGCGGCAATTGACGTTCGCCCCGGCGCGCTGTGGCAGCGCGTTCGGCGCATGGCCGCCATCGAGCAAGGTCGCGACGCAGGTGGTGCGGATGTTGCCGTGCAGGAAGCGGTCGGTGTTGACGACCGCCTCGGCGGTCTTGTCCGCCGGGTTCTTCGCCAGCGCGACCATCGCCGCGCCGATCGCGTCGCCGCGGGCGGCCCCGGCCTCGGTGAAGAAGCGCCGCGTCGTGTCGGTCATTTCGACCGGAAATTCATGTTCGTCGATCTTTGTCAGCGCCCGCGCGAGCTGGTAGATCGCATTGTCGCGCACCGGCACCGAACTGTGCCCGCCGGGGTTGCGCGTTTCGAGGCGGAAGTTGGCGAAGGTCTTTTCGCCGACCTGCACCGACTGGCCGAGCACTTTCCCCTTGCCGTCGCTGTCGCCGCCGCCGCCTTCGTTGAGCGCGAATTCGGCGTCGATCAGGTCGCGCTTGTTCGCGGCGAGCCATTGGGCCCCGTTGAACGCGCCATTGGTTTCCTCGCCGCAGGTGAGCGCGAGCTTCACGGTGCGTTTCGGCTTGTACCCCTCTTTTTTGAAACGCAGCAGCGTATCGACCCACACCGCGGCCTGCGCCTTGTCGTCCAACGTGCCGCGGCCATAGAAATAGCCGTCCTCCTCGATCAGCGTGAAGGGATCGCGCTCCCAATCCTCGCGCTTCGCCTCGACGACATCGATATGCGCGACGAGCAGGATCGCTTTCGCCTTAGGGTTCGTGCCCGGATAGACGACGACGAGCCCGCCTTCCTCGCGGTGCCCTTCTTCCATGAACAGGATGAGCTGGTCGCCCGGAAACTCCGCCGCCTGAAAGCGTTTGAGCATCCGCTGCGCGGCGAGCGTGCAACTGCCCGACGACAGTGTCGTGTTGGTTTCGACGAGCTCCTTGTAGATGTCGCGGAAGGCGAGCTGGTCGGGGCGCGGCGACGTCTCCTTCGCCGCGGCGGGTGCCGCAACCAGCAGCATGGAGGTCAGCAATGCGGTCAGCGTTTTCATGCGGCTCGTCTCCCCTGTCGAGGCGAAGGGAGCAGAAAGCGGGCCCGCCCGCAAGCCGCTTGCGCCCGGCGCGGCTTTCGCGCAAGTGCGGGTCAGGGAGAGAATTTTGACGAGTATCGAGGACGATCCGCCGGGACTGGTGGCGCGCGCCGTGCGGCGCCTGCTGCTGCTGCTCTACCGGCTGCGCGGCTGGAAGGCGGTGGGCGAGGTGCCCGAGCCCCGGCGCTTCATCATCATCGCCGCGCCGCACACCAGCAACTGGGATTTCGTGAATTATCTGGGGCTCACCGCCGACCTTGGCGTGCGCCCGCATTTCATGGGCAAGCTGTCGCTGTTCCGATGGCCGATCGGCGGCTTCATGAAACAGATGGGGGGCGTGCCGGTCGACCGCCGCCATGCCAGCAACGTCGTCCAGCAGATGGCCGACGAATTCGCCCGCCGCACCGAATTCATGCTGACCGTCGCGCCCGAGGGGACGCGCGGCAAGGCGAAGAAATGGCGCACCGGCTTCTACCAGATCGCGATGGCGGCCAAGGTGCCGATGGTCGTCGGGCTGATGGATTATGGCAGCAAGACCGGCGGGCTCGGGCCGCTGATCTGGCCGACGGGCGACTTTCGCGCCGACATGATGAAGGTGTTCGACGTCTATAAGGGATGTATCCCGAAATTCCCCGAGCGCGCGGTGCGTTCGATCGACGATATATTGGGAAGCGACGAGGCATAAGGAGCGCACCGATGAGCGAAGGGCTGACGCTGCTCGCACTCAATTTCGCCGGGCTGATCGCGGTGATCCTGATCCTGTGGGGTATCGCCGCCGCGATCCGCGACGTCTCGTTCATCGACGCCTTCTGGGCGTTCGGCATGGTGCTGCTCGCATGGGGCAGCGCCTTGCAGGTCGGCGTCGAGGGCGTGCATGCACAGTTGCTCCTCGGGCTCGTGACGCTCTGGGGGCTGCGGCTTGCGATCCATCTGTTCCTGCGCTGGCGCGCGCATGGCGAGGATCCGCGCTATGCGAAGATTTTGGGCGGCGTCATGAAGCAGCGCGGCTGGAACTGGCCCGTCGCGGCGCTGGTGATGGTATTCCTGATGCAGGCGCCCTTGCTTTTCATCACCTGCCTGCCCGCGCAGCTCGGCATCTGGGCGAGCGCGACCGGCATCGATCCCGTCGGTCCGCTCGCCTGGGCGGGCGCCGCGATCGCGCTCGCGGGAATCGCGTTCGAGAGCATCGGCGACGCGCAACTGAACGCCTTCCGCCGCGATCCGGCGAACAAGGGCCGCGTGCTCGATACCGGGCTCTGGCGTTACACGCGCCACCCCAATTATTTCGGCGACGCGCTGACCTGGTGGGGGCTGTGGCTGATTGCCGCCGACATGGGCTGGGGCATCGCGCTCGCCACCGTCATCGGCCCGATCTTCCTCACCTTCACGCTCACCCGCTGGTCGGGCAAGGCGCTCCTCGAGCGGGGCCTGCACAAGAGCCGCCCCGGCTATGCCGACTATGTCCAGCGCACCTCGGGCTTCCTTCCATGGCCGCCAAAGACCGGGGCCTAGGCGTCGCCGAAAGCGCGGCGGACGTTGGCGCGCTCGGCGATGCGCCCCGGATCCGCGCGATCCTGACCGAGGCTGCACGCGAGGGACGCAGCGTCAGCTATTCCGAACTGCTCGGCGACCTCGGCTTCCGTTTTACGCGGCCCAAGATGCGTGCGGTCTGCCGCACGCTCGAAGAGGTCGACCGGCTGTGCGCGATCGACGGGGAGCCCGACCTCGCCGTGCTGGTGGTGCGCGAGAGCGACCGGCTGCCGGGGCAGGGCTGGTGGGTTGGCGGCACCGCGCTGCTCCTCGGCTATGACGGGCCATGGGAAGGCGCCGCCGCCGCGCGTTTCATCCGCGAGCAGCAACAGGCGGTGTTCGACTTTTGGGAGGGGCGCTAGAAAAGGTCAGGGCGCGATCGCCAGTCCGTCGCCATTCGTCCCTGCCGCGATCCGCCGCAGCACCTTTCCCGTAGCGACATCAATCTCCGCGACCTTGTCGACCCCCGTTTCGGCCGCGTAGAGCCGCTTCGAATCGCGGCTCCACAGCAAGGTAACCTGCCGCGCCGCATCGCCTTCCGACACCGCGATCAGCTTTACAGGCGCGCGCGTCTCGGCGTCGAACAGGCTGATCGTGCCCTTGCCGATATTGCTCGTTGCGACCAATTTGCCGTCGGGGCTCGCCAGCACGCGGATCGCGACCGGATCGACCGCCAGCTCGGTGATCTTCTCGCCCTTCGCCGTATCCCACACCTGCACGCGCGGTGCCGACAGGTCGCCGACCCACAGCTCGCGCCCACCCTTCGTCAGCGACAATCCCTCGGGCTTGCCGCCCACGGCGAGGTCGCGCAGCTTCTTGCCTTCCTTGAGGTCGAGCACGCTCACCGTCCCCGACGCGATATTGGCGGTGTAGGCGGTGCGATTGTCGGGCGCGACGACGATCATGTGCGTGCCCTGTTGTCCTGTCGCGATCGACGTCACCGTCCCGCCCGGCGCGATCACCGCGACCGACTGGCTCCCCTCGGCGGTCGCGACGAGCCGCCCGTCGGACAGCCAGACAAGGCCGTGCGGTCGCTGGTTCGGGCTGAGGTCGATCGTCCGCAGCTTCACTCGCTTCGCAATGTCGACAATGTCGATCGTCGTCGCACCATAGGCCACGACCGCCGCCTGCTTCCCGTCGGGTGAGACCGCAATCTCGTGCGGCATCTTGCCGATCGGCACCCGCGCCAGTTCCTCCCCCGAGGACAGCGTGATCAGGCTCAGCGTGTCCTCGCCCTTATTGCCGACGAGCAGGGTCTCGGCGGCGGCAAATGACGGCGCCAACATCAACATGCCAAGGGTGGCGGCAATCGTGCGGCGCATGGCTGTTCTCCCCGTTTCGATCGTCGCACCCTAAGCGGCGCTGCCCATGGGGCAACCGCGCTTCGACCAGCGACATGGACGGAATTACGAGAAGTTAACTGTGCGCGCACCGCGCCCTTTCCTAGCCCGTCACCGGCGGCACCTCTCGCCGCCGTCCCGCACAGGAGCCTCATATGGACGTACCCGCCATCGACATCGACGCCCTACCTTTGCTCGACACCCATGTCGGGCTTTTCGGATCGTTCGCCGGTGACAGCAATGCGGCGAACGCCTCGGTGTTCGAGGTCGGCGTGACCGTGATCATGATCATCCACGATTGATCGGGACGCGGGCGGCCCATCGCGCCGCCCGCACCCTTGCCGGAGCAGCCTATGACCGCCCAGCCATCCCGCCACGACCATTACCCGCGCGCCGACACCGCGCGCCGGACCCGCCTCGGCGCCGCGGCGGCCGGGCTCGAGGCCCGTTGGCGGGCGGAGGATACGCTGCCCGGCGGCCTCATTGCCGCTATCGAGGCCGCCGCTGGCGCGTCGCCCGACGAGGCCATCGCCGCGCTCGCGCCTTGGCTCGCCGATACCGGCTGGCTGACCGATCGGCTCGATACGGCGCTGGCGCTGATCGCCGCCGATCCTTTCGCGCGGGTTCCGATGCGTGTCGTCGGCGGGGGCGAGGCGGCCGGCGGGCTCATCCTTGCCGAACGCGGCGCGATCCGCCTGACGTTGCAAATCCAGCCCGCGCACTTTGCCGCGCCGACGAAGGCGCTCTTCATTCCCGGCCGGTCGGTCGTCCGCATCCTCGGCGACGGCGGCGCGGGGGTTCGCTTCCACCATGTCTCGCTGACGCCGGGCGAGGCGGCGGGGGCATTCATCGCCGCCGCGGCGTCGCGCTGCCACAGCGACCCGCCGCGTGCCGTCGCGGCGGGCGAGGTCTGGACACTCGACACCGCGCAGACCGCCTTCACCCTGTCGGACGCGCACCTTGACGTGCTGCTCCTCGAACTCGCGGTCCAGCCGCCGTCGCCGCTTCCGGTACGCAGCTACGACATCGCGAGCGGCACGCTCGTCCGCACCGCCTCCGCGCGCCGCGACAGCAGTTTCCGCCAGATGGCGCTGACCTTGCTCCGTCACCTCGGCCGGCGCGACGCCGCGCCGCTCTTCGCCGCCGAGACCCGCAGCGAGGATTTTGCGGCGCGCTGGTCCGCGATGCGCGAGTTCGTCGCGCTCGAACCCGCCGCGGCGCACCCGCATCTCGCCGATATGGCGGCCGATGATCCGCACCCCGAGGTCCGCCGCGCTGCCACGGCAACCCTCGCGCTCTACCCGCCAGCCAAGGCCGACCCATGCCCCGCCTGATCGATCCCCCCGCCGGTCCCGAGCTCGACCTCGACGAAGTCGCCGCCCGCCTCGACGAAAGCGGCGTCGACCTCGGCGACGAGGCCAGCGTCGCGCGCTGCGCTGCCCTCCTCGCCGGGCTCCAGCGCAACCGCAGCTTCCTCGCCGATCGCATCATCGACGCGCTCAAGGCGAGCTACGCCGACCAGCTTGCCGCGAACCGCTATTCGGCGCAGGTCTTCCTGCTCCACCGCAGCCCGCGCGGGCATTTCCTCCGCGCCAATCTCTGGCCCGCCGCGACCGACGCGGTGTACGCGGCGAGCGGCCCCGCGGCCTTCGCCTACGGCCTGCCGCACGACCATAATTTCCACTTCCTGACCACCGGCTACTGGGGCCCCGGCTATGTCAGCGACTATTATGAGTATGACGCCGAAGCCGTCGACGGCCGCGTCGGCGAGCCGCTGAACCTCCATTTCGTCGAGCGCAGCGCCCTCGGCGAAGGCAAGATGATGCTCTACCGCGCCCACCGCGATGTCCACAGCCAGCTCCCGCCGGAAAGCCTCTCGGTCAGCCTCAACATCATGGACGAGGGCGAGCATATCCCCTGGCGCGACCAATATATCGTCGATCTCGAGGCCGACACGATCGCGCGGCGCCCGACGCTGACCCCCACCGAAATGCTCCTCCGCTGCGCCGTCCACCTGACCGACAACGCCAAGGACATCGCCGAGCATTTCGTGAAAGCCCACCCGGTACCGAGAGTGCGTGCAAACGCGATCGCCGCGCTGGCGGCGGTGGCGGATGATCGCGAGGCTATATTGGAGTGCGGTTTGGCCGATCCCGACGCGCGTGTCCGCGAAGATTGCGTTCGCTGGCTCACGCGATAGCCAAGCCTGCTGACAGCGCGGCTTTCCGCTGCTAACGGGCCGCGATGACCACGCCTCTCTCGCATATCCGCAATTTTTCGATCATCGCGCACATCGATCACGGGAAATCCACGCTCGCCGACCGGTTGATCCAGTTCACCGGCGGGCTCACCGCGCGCGAGATGTCGGCGCAAGTCCTTGATAACATGGACATCGAGAAGGAGCGCGGGATCACGATCAAGGCGCAGACGGTGCGCCTGAAATATACCGCGAAGGATGGCGAGACCTATGAGCTGAACCTGATGGACACGCCCGGCCACGTCGACTTCGCCTATGAAGTGTCGCGGTCGCTCGCGGCGTGCGAGGGCGCGCTGCTCGTCGTCGATGCCGCGCAGGGGGTCGAGGCGCAGACGCTCGCGAACGTCTATCAGTCGATCGAGCACGACCATGAGATCGTGCCGGTGATCAACAAGATCGACCTGCCCGCGGCCGATGTCGACAAGGTGAAGGCCGAGATCGAGGACATCATCGGGCTTCCCGCCGACGAGGCGGTGCTCGCGTCGGCGAAGTCGGGCATCGGCATCGAGGAATGCCTCGAGGCGATCGTCGCGAAGATCCCGCCGCCGAAGGGCGACGCGGCCGCCCCGCTCGTCGCGATGCTCGTCGACAGCTGGTACGACCCCTATCTCGGCGTCGTCATCCTCGTCCGCGTGGTGGACGGCGTGCTCAAAAAAGGCCAGCAGATCAAGTTCATGCAGGCGGGCACCACCCACCTGATCGACCGCGTCGGCTGCTTCACGCCGAAGCGCGAGGAGCTGACCGAGATCGGCCCCGGCGAGATCGGCTTCATCACCGCGCAGATCAAGGACGTCGCGCAGGCGCGCGTCGGCGACACGGTGACCGACGCGAAAAAGCCCGCCGCGAACCCGCTGCCGGGGTTCAAGGAGGTCCAGCCGGTCGTCTTCTGCGGCCTGTTCCCGACCGACGCGAACGATTTCGAGAAGCTCCGCGAAAGCATCCAGAAGCTCCGCCTCAACGACGCATCGTTCAGCTTCGAGATGGAGACGAGCGCGGCGCTCGGCTTCGGCTTCCGCTGCGGCTTCCTCGGCCTCTTGCACCTCGAGATCATCCAGGAGCGGCTGACCCGCGAATATGACCTCGACCTGATCACCACCGCGCCGTCGGTCGTGTACAAGCTGAAGCTCACCCGGTCGAAGGAGGGCGGCCCGACCGAGATGGAGCTGCACAACCCCGCCGACATGCCCGACCCCAACCGCATCGACGAGATCGAGGAACCGTGGATCGAGGCGGTGATCTATGTCCCCGACGACTATCTCGGCGCGATCCTGAAGCTCTGCCAGGACCGCCGCGGCATCCAGAAGAACCTGACCTATGTGGGCGGCCGCGCGCAGATCACCTACGAACTGCCGCTCAACGAAGTGGTGTTCGACTTTTACGACCGGCTGAAGAGCATCAGCCGCGGTTACGCATCGTTCGACTATCACCAGATCGGCCACCGCGCCGGCGATCTCGTCAAGATGAGCATCCTCGTCAACAACGAGCCGGTCGACGCGCTGAGCATGATCGTCCACCGCGGCAGCGCCGAAAGCCGCGGCCGCGGCATGTGCGAGCGGCTGAAGGACCTGATCCCGCGCCACATGTTCAAGATCCCGATCCAGGCCGCGATCGGCGGCAAGGTGATCGCCCGCGAAACCATCGCCGCGCTGCGCAAGGACGTAACCGCCAAATGCTATGGCGGCGACGCGACCCGCAAGAAGAAGCTGCTGGAAAAGCAGAAAGAGGGCAAAAAGCGGATGCGCGAGTACGGAAACGTCAACATTCCGCAGGAGGCGTTTATTGCGGCGCTCCGCATGGGGGATGATGCTTAAGCTGTCGCCCATGTTGTGACATTTTTGACTCGCCAGCAATATATTTTGTGCAGCATAGCCAGTCTTGCGTTGACGCTGCCGCCACGTTCACGAAAGAGAAGCGGCCATGACGCGGCAAATTTATACTATCGGTTACGAGGGCGCATCGCTTAGCGATTTTCTCGATACGCTGGTCGACGCTCAGATCGATAGGGTCGTTGATATTCGGGACGTGCCGGCCTCACGCCGTCCAGGCTTTTCGAAAAATAGCTTACGAGAAGCTCTTTCGGAACATGACATACAATATACGCATTTGAAGCAGCTTGGTGATCCGAAGCCGGGCCGAGAAGCTATGCGGCGTGGTGATGTAGAAGCTTTTAGAAAAATATTTGGAACTCATATCGAGTCCGAAATGGCGCAAGAGGCGCTTAGAAATGCAGTTGATCTAGCTAAAGAGGAATCGATCGTCCTTCTTTGCTTCGAACGTGACCCCAAACATTGTCATCGGACTATTGTCGCGACCCTCATGTGTGAGCTATCTTCCTTCGAGACCAAGCATATTGGCGTGCAAAAGCGGAGGGGTGCTGCAATTGGGCGAGAACGAGACGTCGGCGCAACGATCGGGTGAGGCAGAAGCTGTAATTCTCGTCAAGGCGCTCCCTCAGGTCGGGGAGAAGCACGGCGAGACCGTCTGTGTCGCCGCTATAGATGCATACCGGAACTGGCTGCGCCTTTATCCTATAGCATTTCGTCAGCTTGAGGCTTCCCAGAAATTTACTCGTTGGGACCGGGTAAAGTTCAAATGGCGTTTGCCTGAGACTAATCGTGACAATCGAATAGAGTCGCGCAATGTCAATCAGCAGAGCATTGAGGTGATCGGAGATCTTCGAAAGGAGAATAGAGCGGCCTTCCTTGATCCGATGGTGGTTCATAGCACGAAGAAAGAGCGAGCTGAGGGGCGAAGCCTTTGTCTGATCCAGCCTGAGAGTCCCCACTTTTTCTGGCGCCGTAGATCGGCAGAGGTGATGCAGCAGCGCGAAGCTGAATATGCCAAGCTGCTCAGGTCACCCGATCTTTTCGCGGCCAAAGAGTTGATCCCGCTTCAACCGGCGCCGTATGAATTCGGCTATCGGTATGAAGATAACGATGGGAAACATGAGTGTCTTTGTCACGATTGGGAGATTGAACAGACCTACCTTAATTGGTCTCGTAAATATGGAGAGCAAGAGACACTCGATAAGTTGCAAGAACAATTCGGAAGGCGTTTCCCCGGTGAAGGGATGATGCTAGCGATGGGCACTCACTCACGATATCCTGATATTTGGATGATCATCGGCGTTGTCAAAATTGGTCGCCCAGATCAAGGCGTGCTGATCTAGTTGCGATTTCTAATCGCCACTCCCTCTTTCTATCGCAGGGCATCAACCTATTGACCGCAATAGAATGCCGTGCAATCCATCGAAGTGGGTGATGGTGTAATGGAAACACGCCTTCGGGAGTATAGCCGGGTTCGATTCCCGGTCACCAAATCGCTCTTTTCTAGTGCGGTTTGGTGACCGGGCATCTAGAATGTCCGTCTGAAGCGGATTGGTAAGATGCCTGCGAGCGATGCGGATCTCTACAAAGCCCACGTCCGGAATCTCCGAGCAGTTGAAAAGGGAATCGCTCAGATTGAGCGAGACCTAAATAGAGCTATCTCGGAAGAGAATACTTCGCTCGCTGATACTCTGAAGAATTTATATCTATTATTGGCGGGCGCTTGGGCCGAGTGTCGTCTGAAGAAACTCATATATGAAGATCAGGGGTTTAATAATTCAGATCGATCGCTGATCAAGTCGGAGAGAACTCAATCCGATCGTTGGAAGAAGGCGTTGGAGCTCGGATATCGTAAGCGATATAAAATTCCCAAGGCGGCACTCTCCGAAACCACCCTACCGGCGACCGCATGGTTCAGACTAAGCGCAATCCGGCAACTCTTAGCAGAAGAATTGGAGCCGCTGATTGAGCTGAGAAACACGCTGGCTCATGGGCAGTGGGACAGACCGCTAAATTCAGAAGAGACTGAAATTTCGGGGCCGCTGATTGCTAGAATTAATCAAGAAAACGCGCTTTCGATTAAATTCAAAATGACACTCATTGGTAGTATGTCGAGTTTAATACACGATCTTGTATCAGCGACCTCTTTCGAGAGGGACTTTGATGACCACTACAAGATTGCTGTTATGGCGCGCACCAATCTGCAACGGCGTTCGTATCAAGATTGGAAGCAAGAGATGATCGACAAGCGCCAGCGGGGAAAGGCGAAGCGAGATGCGGCTATCGCTGGTGCAGAAGCCCCGCTGATCTAGACCTCCTCCAACCGCACGATCCGCACCACGCACCGCGCCGGAAATTCGATGATCCCGCTCAGCATGATGCGCTCCTCATCCCCGACGATCATCGCCGAGGCGGCGAGGATCTTTACGCAGTCGTCGTCGCGGACGAGGTGGCCGACCGAGGTGCAGGTCTGGGCCGGCTCGGGTTCGAGATGCGCGGCGTCGGTCCAGCCGCCATAGGGCTCGCGCGGCTGGATCCAGTCGATCCGGACGATGCGGCCGAAGCGGGCACAGATGCGGTTTTCGTCGAGGGCGCGTTCGAGGCTCATTGCTCGCCTCCCGCGCTGTCGGTCTTGGCGGCGGCGCCATCGCCCGCCTTCCACGCCGCCCAGCTTTCCTCGCTGTAGGCGGCGTTCCATTCGCGTTCGAGCTCGGCGATCGTGCGTTCGATGCGGCGGCGGGCGGTGTAGCGTTCGATTCCCGTGGCGCCGCCGTATTGGCTGGTGTCGGCGAGGAAGCCGTGAGGGTGCTGGTACACCGGACGACGCGCGGCTTGCCAGGCTTCGGCGCGGTCGCGCAAGGTGCGGGCGGCCCGGCGGAGGTCGTCGCGGGTCACTCCGGGGGTGGCTGTTGCGGGGGCGGCGGCGGGGTCGGGGTCGCGGGCCTCGCCCTCGACGATATGATCCTCATAGCGTTCGAACCAGAATTCGTCCTCTTCGCCGCCCTCCGCCCCGGGGACGTAAGCGGCGGGGGGCGGGTTCGGGTGCGACAGGTCGCCGCCTTCGTGCGCCTGCCAGTCGATATGGCCCGCGCCTGCGGCGAAGGGGAGGATCATGTCGGGGTGGTATATGTGCCACTCATGCTTTTGCGGGTTGGTGTAGGCGTCCTCGCGGCGGAGCGCGTCCCAGTCGGTGCCGGGGCCGGCGAGCATGTCCCACGCGGCGCGCTTGACCGGGTCGTGCGAAATCCCGCGTTGATATCCGGTGCGGATAGCGCGGAGGCGGTCGTCCAGTTCGGATTCCTGCCGACGCGCGCGCTCCGCATGGTCGCGCATTTCGGCCTGCTGCGCGGCTTGCCGCTCGGCCTCCCACTCGGCGCGCCATGTCTCACGCAGGCGGCGGACCGCGTGCGGGATCGCGGTGGCGGGGCGGCCGTCGGCGGGGTCGATGCCGCCGAAATTCGCGGGAAAGCGGCTGGCGGCGATATGCTGCATCGCGCGGACATTCGGGCGGCGGCGCTCGAGGATCACCCGACCCCGCTTCGAGATCGTCTCGGGCACGCCATAGATGGCATATTCCATGAGCAGGTCGGCGACGCGGCGCGCGCCCGCCTCCACCGCGCGGTCCCACGCCGCGGCGAAACTTTCCGCGCCGTCGCGCTTGCGGAGCTGGTAGAGCGCGGAGGTGCTGTGGCCGATCGCCTTTGCCGCGATGCTGACCGCGCCGGTCGCCGCGAGCTGCGCGATGAAGAGGCGCTGTTTATGCGCGTTGATGCCCGACCAGCGCTTCGCCTGTTGCTCGACGGGGGTGAAGGCAAGCTCTTCGGGGAGCTCGTCGTTCGCGAATTCGTCCATCGCTTCGGGGTCGGCGGGGAGGGGCGGGAGAATTTCCTGTCGCATGACGATGCTCCTTGGTTTGTGACTTGGTTATCACGAACCATATTGGAACATTGTAGGAAAGCGGATTCCGGTGCCCGGGCTCAGCCCGCGAGTCGGCCGCGCCGTGCCGGCTGCCGGTCGGCGGCGAGAAGCTGGCCGAGCGCCGTTTCCATGAAGTGGACGAGATCCCGCTCGGCCATGGTGTCGTCGCCGGCGCTGGCGATGGGCGCCTCGGCGCTGTGGTGCATCAGCGCGCCGTCGGCAGAGGGACGGTCGAGCGTGCGCGCGACGATCGAAATGTCGAAGGCGCCGAAGGAGAGGCGCGCAAGGGTGGCGGGGGCGAGATCCCCCGATGCGGCCAGTTTCTGCCCGCGATGCGCGACGACCGAATAGCCAAGGCTGGCGGCGTGTGGATTATAGTCGGCGATGGCGAGATCGCGGTCCGACGGCGCGCCCTTGAGGTCGTAGGCTTTTGCACGAAGATCGGGAGCGAGGCGCGAGAAGACCGGCCAGGCGCGGACGGCGGAGTTTTCGTGCGAGAAGGCC
This sequence comes from Sphingopyxis sp. Geo25, assembly GCF_949769135.1. Classification (NCBI taxonomy): domain Bacteria; kingdom Pseudomonadati; phylum Pseudomonadota; class Alphaproteobacteria; order Sphingomonadales; family Sphingopyxidaceae; genus Sphingopyxis; species Sphingopyxis sp. Geo25. The sequence goes on from NZ_CATKOZ010000002.1 coordinate 524,324, forward strand.
GCGAAGGCGACGATCCGCCTGTCCGAAAGGCGGAGCGAATGTTTGACCGTAACGTGACCCGACACCGGGTCGATGTGGAGCGAATAGCGCTGCTCGACGACGCGGTGCATCTTGCCGCCGATCGCGATCGGATATTCGCTGCCGCGCAGGACGAGCAGCAGGGTGCCGCCGCCAAGCTCGCGGATCGCGAACAATAGTTTCGGCACGCCGTTGCACGACGCGGTGACGCGGCACTCTTTTTTAGCCATGGAATTTCTGCGCGACCTCGGCGCGGCGACGGGCCGCGAACGACCGATCATGCTGGAAGTCCTGGCGGCTGGCAAGGTCTTCGGCATGTTCGGCAATTTGCCCGGCGGGCCGGTCGCCCGACAGCGCATAATTATTCGGGCGCGAGGATCGCGACCCAGCAACGGGATTGCGGGCGGATCGCGCCCGGATTAGCTTCGCTTCCGTCCCATCCGTAAAGAGCGTCCGTTATGACCGAAGCCCGTGCAAGGCCGATCGACGGCATCGTCATCCACAGCGCGTTGACCGACGGGACGCGCGTGTGCCTGCGCACGATCAAGCCCGACGACGAGGAGCGCATTCGCGACGGGATCGCCAGGCTGTCGGCCGAATCGCGCTATTTGCGCTTTTTCTCGCCCGCGCCGGCTTTGCCCGACGAGGTCGTCCACCGGCTCGCCGACGTCGACGGGCATGATCATATCGCCTGGGGCGCGATCTGCAGCGAATGCCCCGGATGGCCCGCGATCGGCGCGGTCCATGCGGTGCGCAACCAGCCCGATGGCCGCGTCGGCGAATATTCGGTCGCGGTACTCGACGAGTTCCACGGCAAGGGACTGGCACGTATGATGACTGCCGCGCTGCTCGTCGACTGCCATGCCGAGGGTCTGACCGGGCTCGATGTCCACACCTTGTCGGAGAATCGCGCAGCGTCACGCCTCGTTCATGCATTGGGCGGGACATGGAAAGGCGAGAGCGCCGGGGTTGCCGAATATTGTCTCGATGTCGGAGCGGCGATCGCGGCGCTGCGCGCCGACACCGATGCGCCGGGCGTACAGCATGTGTTCGAGCAATTGGGGGTTTGAAGATTTGGGGCTAGTCCCGCCCGCCGCGGCGGGTCGCAGACCGCGGCGGGAGGGAGCGTGACGGAGCGGAGATCGCCCCCTCGCGAATCCCTTCTAGCCGCGACGGCATGACGTCGCGGTGACGTGGCGCACAGGGGGATGAATTCGGCGGGCGGCGGACAAGCAAAGGGCGCCGCGGCTTTCGCCGGGCGCCCTTCCGCGACCCAATCGCGGAGCTCCTTATTTCTTTTCGGCGGGAGCCGTCGTGGCGTCCTTGACCTCGGACGGGGCGATTTCGCCGTTATCGTCCATCGCGTTCGCCTTTTCCTCGCCCGCGGCTTCGACGGCGTCGGCCTTGGCTTCGGTGGCTTCCTTGGCGGCGCCCTCAGGCATTGCGTCGGCCTGGGCATCGATCGCGTCGGCCTGGGCTTCGGCCTGGTCCTCCACCTTGTCGGCTTCCTTGCTCTGGCAGGCGCCGAGCGCCAGGGCCGATGCGGCGGTGAGGGCGATGATCATCTTGCGCATATCGAGTTCTCTCCAAAATTGACTCGGGGGCTTAACGCCCGGTGAATGGCAAGGTTGCATCGAATTTTCGAAGCCGCGGAAATCGCGGGATTTTGGGCAAAAAGAGGGCGCCCGCAGGCGCCCCCTTCATGACCCCTTCGGGCGCGTCCTTTTATCAGAAGCGTTGCTGGCGCTCATAGAGGTCGCGGTAGTGCTGGATGCGCGTGACGCGGAGACCCGGCATACCGCTGCGGTCGATCGACCGCTGCCAGCCGGCAAATTCCTCGAGCGTCAGGCCATAGCGTTCGCACGCTTCATCGACAGTCAGCAGACCGCCGTTGACCGCGGCGACGACCTCTGCCTTGCGGCGAACGACCCAGCGGGTGGTCGTCGGCGGCGGCAGCGAGTCGAGCGTCAACGGTTCGCCGAGCGGACCGATGACCTGTGCGGGCCGGATTTTCTGATTCTCGATCATATTCATTCCATTAATCTTCGTCGTGGGGGATCGGGCGAGCCGACAAGAGGGGATGTAGATCGGCGGGACTCAACATCGGCTGAAACCCTCTGGTAAACAGGTCATTCACAGTTTCGGACAGGGCGTTCGCGGGGTCCGACAAGTCGAAGAAGCGCGCCGGCCGGACGCCCTCGGACGCCGCGGCGGGGGCGGTGCCGAGCAGCATGTCGCGCAGCGCGCCGATCTTTTCCGCGTGGCGTTCGCGAGTCGCCTGCGCGCGCACCATGCGCACGGTTGGCAGCGCCGACTGGCGTGCTTCCGACACGGCGAGCAGGATGTCGAAGCCGGGGTTCGACAGGCTCGTCGCGGCGGAAAGCTGCGGGATATTTGACGGGCTGGCGTTCATGCAGCCTGTCTAGATCAGAGGAGCTAAGGTCCAGTAAATGCCCGTTTCAGCCCCTGTTAGCGAAGCTTAACCGGCGTCAATATCTTGACGCACAGCGCGGAAAAGCTGGTATTTTGAGGTTCGCATCCCTAGATGGCGCCGACCATGATCGAGACGATTTCCGCCCCCGACGGCCTCGCCCGCGCCGACTTCCAGCTTGCCGAACCGCTGAAGAACCGGCGAGTCGTCGTCGCGATGTCGGGCGGAGTCGATTCGAGCGTCGTCGCCGCGCTCGCCGCACGGTCGGGCGCCGAGGTGATCGGCGTGACGCTCCAGCTCTACGATCATGGCGCGAAAGCGAAGCGCGTCGGGGCGTGTTGCGCCGGGCAGGATATCCGCGACGCCCGAGCGGTCGCCGACCGGCTGGGTTTCGCGCATCACGTCCATGATCATGAAAGCCGCTTCCGCGACACGGTGATCGACCAGTTCGCCGACGAATATCTCGCCGGACGGACGCCGATCCCCTGCGTGCGCTGCAACATGGGGGTGAAGTTCACCGACCTGTTCCAACTCGCGAAGGACCTGGGTGCCGATTGCCTTGCGACCGGCCATTATGTCCGCCGCGTCATGGGCCCGGCGGGCGCCGAACTGCACCGCGCGGTCGATCCGGCGCGCGACCAGAGCTATTTCCTGTTCGCTACGACACAGGAGCAGCTCGACTTCCTGCGCTTTCCGCTCGGCGGGCTGGAAAAGAGCGTGGTGCGCGACATCGCGCGCGAGCTCGGTCTCGGCGTTGCGAGCAAGCCCGACAGCCAGGACATCTGTTTCGTCCCCGACGGCGACTACGCGACCCTCGTCCGCAAGCTGCGCCCCGACGCCGACGATCAGGGCGCGATCGTCCATGTCGACGGCACCATACTCGGCGCCCACAAGGGGCTGATCCACTATACGGTCGGCCAGCGGCGCGGGATCGAGATCGGCGGGCAGGCCGAGCCCCTGTATGTCATCCGGCTCGATGCGGAGACAAAGGAAGTCGTCGTCGGGCCGCGGCGGGCGCTCGCGGTATCGGGCGCGCGGCTCGGCGAAACCAACTGGCTCGCCGACGTCGAGGGACGTGCGGTGCTCGCGAAGGTGCGCAGCATGGCGAAGCCGGTGCCCGCGCTCGTGACAGGCGACCGGCTGGTCTTCGCCGCGGCCGAATATGGCGTCGCGCCCGGACAGGCGGCGGTGCTGTACGACGCGGCGGACGAGAGCCGCGTGCTGGGCGGCGGCTGGATCGAAGAGACGTTCGCCGCGGAATAGATTGCGCTTTTCCTCCCGATGCCGCAGCCTGCAGGAAAATCAGGGAGAAAAGCGATGGTCAACTGGGTCTTGCGCGGCGCCGTCCTGCTGTGGGCGGTCTTTTTCACCATATTGGGCGCGCAGGGGCTGCTCGATCCCGCGACCTATACCGAAACCTTTGGCATCGCGGTCGACGGGGCTGCGGCGAACACCGTGCGCGCCGACCTGTCGGCCTTCTTCCTTGTCGCTGCGGGGAGCGCCGCCATCGGTGTGCTGGTGCGCGGCTGGACCGGCGCGCTGCTGGTGCCCGCCGCGCTCTATGGCACCGCGCTGGCCGGTCGGCTGATCGGGGCGGCGTTGGGCGATGCGGTCGGCGCGGCGATCGTGCAGGCGATGATCATCGAGGCGCTGACGCTGTTGCTGATGGCCGGAAGCTGGTGGGTGCTTTCGGGGCGTGCGTCGCGCGGCGATACTATTGCCGCGGCCGCCGACACCCTGCATTAAATTGGGCTTTCCTTGTCTTTTGGCCGATAATGTGAGTTACTGGCGGCAGGGTTGCTTCTGATTTCCTTTTTACGGGAAGGGGGGCTGTTATGTCGGGCGAGAAGACGCGTAGGCCGGCGGATCGGCGGCGGGAGGATCGGCGTGTCGTCGACGATCCGGCCTATGACGGTCCCGAGCGCCGCGAGGGCGAGCGCAGGACGGGCAAGGACCGGCGGTCGCCGACGAAGTGACGCGATGGTATAGGGGCGGCTCGGGCGACGCGACGGTCGCCGTGCCGGTTGGAGATTTGCCGTGACCGAAGTGCTGCCGCGCCTGTCCGTCGACATCGTGTCCGATGTAATGTGCCCCTGGTGCATCATCGGCTGGCTGAAGTTCGAAAAGGTGATGGCGCATTTCGAGGGGCGGCTGGCGTTTCGGGTCCAGTGGCACCCGTTCGAGCTCAATCCCGATATGCCGCCCGAGGGCGAGGATGCGGCAGCGCATGTGATGCGCAAATATGGCATCAGCGCCGACCAGAGCCGTGCGAACAGCGGACGGCTGGCAGATATCGCGCGCGAGCTGGGCTTCGCCTTCAACCGCGGTCCGGAGTTCCGGATGCGCAACAGCTTCGACGCGCACCGGCTGCTGACCTGGGCGGGGGCGCTCGAGGAGCCCGAGCAGGCGGCGGCGACGGGCGTGCAGACCGCGCTGAAGCTGGCGCTGTTCAGGGCGCATTTCACCGATAATCGTGATGTTTCCGATCATGCGGTGCTCGCCGATGTGGCGGCATCGGTCGGGCTCGACCGCACACGCGCTGCCGCGATCCTCGCGGGCGACGATTATGGCGAGATGGTCCGCGTCGAAGAGGCCTATTGGGCCGACCAGAATGTGACCGGGGTTCCCGCGTTCATCCTCGGCGGCCGGATGATGGTGCCGGGCGCGCAGGATCCCGACATGTTCATCCGCGTGATCGAGAGCAAGGTGCTGGCCGCGGCGGCCTGAGGAACGGCCCGGTCCCGCCGCGCGTTATCTGTTGATCCTGGCAATGGAGGCGATGACGATGGCCGACGACCCCCGTGACGATGAATCCCTTGATGGCGATGACCAAGCGCCCGAAGCGCTGAACCGCGAACAGGAGGACGAGGACGCGCAGGCGCAGACGGTCGCCGAGGCGGCGCGGCGCGAACGCCCGCTGGGGGAGAGCCGCAAGGCGAAGGCGCGCTACGAGGATCGCGACACGCCCGATCTGGTCGATCATATGCGCCAGATGGAGCGGTCGGGCCGAATCGACATGGACGCCTATCGCGGCGAACGCAGCGACGATGACGAGGACGGCGAACTCGGCGAGGACGGGATCGACGATGACGCGCCGCGCGGCGCGCCCTGACGGCCGGCGCCTAACGCCGGTTTCGGATCAGGTCGGCGAGCGCGATCGGGCCGAGGACGAGCAGGAAGCTGCCCACCATCGCGGTGAAGATCAGGACGGGGCCTTGCAAGAGCGGATTGGTCATGACGGGTCTCCTTGACTGGTGACCCCGTCTGGCGCCGCGCCGCGCCTTTTTCTTTGATATCGGTCAAAACGGTGCCGCGCCGGATACGATCAGTGGCGTTTGCCAGCCATGGCGGAGCCGCCGCGTTGGGACTTTGCTAAGCCCTTTCGGGCAGGCTGCCCGCCATGGCCCACCGTCGATATGTCCGAAAACCGCCGCGCCCCGGGCGCCGTGCCTATCCGAAGCGGCCGCGGCGGCGGCGCAGCTTCGGGCTGTCGCTTGCGATGGTCGTCGCGGGCGGATTCGTCGGCACGCTGGGTGCGCTGAACATGACGCCGGGCGGACGCGAGGCCGCGGCCGGCATCCCGCTGCTCCGCGAGGGGGCCGCGGCGCCCGACACGCTCTCGGCCCGCTTCGGGCTCTGCCACAGCGGCGGCGGGCGCAATTGCGTCGTCGATGGCGACACCTTCTGGTTCGAGGGGCAGAAATATCGCGTCGCCGACATCGACACGCCCGAGACACACCCCGCGCGCTGCGCCGAGGAAGCCGAACTGGGCGAGGCGGCGACCGGGCGCCTGCTCCGCTGGCTGAACGCCGGCGCCTTCACGCTCGAAAGCGTCGATCGCGACACCGACCGCTATGACCGCAAGCTGCGGATCGTCACCCGCGGCGGCGACAGCGTCGGCGACATGCTGGTGGGCGAAGGGCTCGCGCGGCGGTGGGAGGGACGCCGCCGCCCCTGGTGCTGACCGGCCAGCTGGTGGCGGTGCCGATCGCGGCGCCGACCCTGTCCGCGGGGCGCTTCGTCGGAGGGGGTGGAGCCGACTCGCCTTTCGGGCGTATGGTGAATGCGCTCCCCCTCCCGGAGCGGCAAGGAGACAGACGATGGCCGAACATGACCACAGCGCGATCAAGGAAGATATGAATGTCATCGGCGCCGACGGCGTCCATCTGGGCACGGTCGACCATATCGACGGCGAACGCATCAAGCTGACCAAGGCCGACAGCGTCGACGGCAAGCATCATTATCTTCCCGCCGGGCTGGTCGCCGCGGTCGAGGGCGACACGGTGCGCCTGTCGGCCACCGCCGCCAACGCGATCGACCTGTTCGAGGAAGCCGAATAGTCCATCCCCCGGACATAGATGGCGGGGGCGCAATCCGGCGTCCCCGCACCTTGAAACTGGCCCGCCCTGTCCCCTGGGGCGGGCCGTTTTCATAGGGCAAAGCCGGCCCGAAAAGCATGACCCAAACCGACAAAGGAAACGGAGCCGGGGTGGTTCGTCCCGGCTCCGTCCTGTGCCCGCGTCCACGATTTTCCCGCGAGGGGCGACCCACGCGGAAGCGGGCGGTGGGGAAGGCGCGTCAGTGCGACTTGGCGTCCGCGCTGGCCTGCGCACTGCCGTGCGCATGGGCCGCGATCTCGGCGCGCGACAATTTGGTCACCAGCGGCCCGGTGACGCTGTTCGCCTTGCTGTAAAGCGCCGCGAGCGGGATGTTGTAGAGCTTGCCGCCGTCGACCACGACCGCATTGTCGCCGTCGAGGCTCTGGACGGTGCCGATGCTGTTGCCCTTGGCATCGGTGATCTGCGCGCCGGCGCGGACCTGTTCGCGGGTCGCGGCGGTGAGCCTTGCCGAGTCGATCGCACCGTTGACGGCGCCGTCGGCGCGATCGACGCTATTGCCGAGCTGGCCGGTGACGTTGCCGACGGTGTTCCCGACCGCGCCGGTGCCGACCTGCGCCGTCGTGTCGACCGTGCCGCCGACCACTCCGCCAACCTGCGCGATGGCGGGGGCGCCGAGCAGCGCCGCACCCGCGGCGAGCAGCGTGAGGGAATTGCGCATGGGGTGTCTCCTGTCCTGCGGGCAGCCGGGAGCGGCCGCTCGTCCGGCAAGAGAAACCGGCGGATGCGGCGAATGTTGCGCGGGCGGGCGACGGGGCGCCGCGCGTACGCGACGAACCGCCCGCCGATATTTCAGTGCGTTTTGACGGACTTGCCGGCGAGCTTGTTGCCAACCAGCTTGTTGAGCGTCGCGATCCGCATTCGCGCCGCGCTCCAGTCGCGTTCGGGATGCGCCTGGATCTGCGCGAGCAAGGTCGCGAGCTCCTTGCGGCGGTCGCCTTCGGTTACGGCCTGCATGGGCTTTCTCCTTTCGCCTTGCTTATAGCATCGCTGCGACGCTTTTGCAGGCGGCTCGCCGCGCGGCCGGGGCGCATTGTCCCGCGCCTCGCGACTGGCGCGGCGCCCCCGCCATCCCTATCTGTCGGCATGATGCAATATCGGGACCGGAAGATGATCGTCGTCGCGCGGCTGAAGGCGAAGCCGCTGCTCGCGGGGCAGGTGATCGCCGTGCTGGCGTTCGTCGCGCTCGCGTGGGGGCAGGCGGCGCCGGTGCGCGCCGACGGGGCGGGGGCGATGATCCGCGCGCTGCTGTTCGGCGATGCCGTGGCGACGGTGGCGATGCTCGCCGCGGCCTTCGCCTTCTGGACGTGCCTGCGGCTATGGCGCCAGCGCGAGAGTTACGTATTCCACGATGGCGTGCGGCTCTATCGCGGCAGCAGCCTGTCGTGGCCGCTGGCGGCGATCCGCGACGTGGTGATCGAGCGCGACCGGCTGGGCTTTCCCGTGCTGCGGCTGGTCGTCGACGACGACAGCGAGGTGACGCGCGCCCTGGTGCCGCTGCCGCTGCTCGACGGATCGGCCGAGGCGGTGCGCGGCGGGGTCTTGTTCGCGGCGGGCGGTCTGCGCGGGGTGCCGGTCGGGGTCACGGTGAATTGAGGGGGCGCGGCGGCGGTTCGCGCCCCGCCGAGTTTCGGGCCAAAGTTCAGTAAAGTTCAGCCTTGTGGCGGTCCGGTTTCGGCATCGCGGGGGAGGGCCGCGAGCCGCTCGTCGGCATCGCCGGCGTCGTCGCGATACCAGCGCGGCAGCTCGCCATCGCTCAGATCGGCGACCTCGAGCGCGACCGCCAGGTCGTCGGGGGCCATCAGCGCGGCGGGCGCGGCCGGCGGGGCGGGGTGGAGATGCGCCAGCGCCTCGGCCACCGGCGGGGCGGCGGGCGCGGTGTCGGTTCGCGGCGCGGCGGCCGTGCGAAGACAGTCGGGGCCATAGGCGCGCAGCAGGAACATGAGGAGCCGGTCGCTCTGGCGCAGGCGGCGGCCGACGCGGTTGCCGTCGCGGTCGAACACCGGCTCCTCGCTGCCGATCAATGCGCGTTCGAACGCGGCGTCGATCAGTTTCTTCGACGCGGCCTCGATCGCGGCGCACCAGGCGCGGTCGAACGCCTCGGCGCCGGGCGAGCGGCGCAGGCGATAGGCGGAGGATTCGGACATGCCGACGGCGCGCGCGGCATTGGCGACCGACCCGCCGTCGGCGAGCGCCTCGATAAAGGCGCGCTGCTTGTCCGGCGACCAGCCGTCCTTGCGGCGCTTTTTCAGCACCGGCACCCAGTCATAGGCGGCGGGGTCGTGGCCGTGCGCGTCGAGCGCGGGGGCGGCGGGATCGGGCGAGGGGATGGGGGCGATGTGGCTCATCCGCCAGTTTGGAGCATGGCGGGGGAATGTAGGAAAGGGGGTTTGGGGGTGGGGTGTGCGAAATAGGATTCGGGGGTGATCGAGTCTCACACAAAGACACGAAGACGTTTGACATTCCCCCCTTCGTCACCCCGGACTTGATCCGGGGTCCATGCTTCGGCCGCGGCTATGGATCCCGGATCAAGTCCGGGATGACGATGGTAGGGAAGGTGGCGCTTACCCGCCCAGCGGCGGCAGTCCCAATTCCTCCGCCAAGTCGCGCCAGTCGGGATTGCCTGCCTCGATCAGCTCGATCTTCCATTTGCGCTGCCAGTTCTTGATCTGCTTCTCGCGCGTGATCGCCGCGTGCATCGTCCCGGCGAGTTCGAACCAGACGAGCGTCTTGACGCCGTAGCGCTTTGTGAAACCGTCGAAGCCGCCGTCCCGATGCTGGCAGATGCGCTGGATCAGGTGCGAGGTGACGCCGGTGTAGAGCGTGCCGTGCCGCGCACTCGCCATGATATAGGCGCAGGGCTGGAAGTCGGCGTGCATGGGGTGGAGGCTAGGGCGGCGATGGACCCCGGATCAAGTCCGGGGTGACGAAGATTGGGTCGAACCGGATGCTTCTCTTCACATCGTCATGCCGGACTTGATCCGGCATCCATGGGGTCGGGAGATGTGTAGCTGTTTGAGAATTGGCTAATTGGTTGCCGTGTTCGCGGTAGTTCAACGTGATTTAAGAGTCTCCAGAAGAGAGAATGTCGGCGTTCCGACGACAGCTACGAAAGGCGTGACACCGTACCTCCCAAACAGCTGTACCTGTGCAACGAGATAGCCATTTTGCAAGTTTAGCTGAACATGGTGGAGAGCCGAGCGGAGCGGCCAATGCTGTTCTTTGTCGCTCCCGACCAGCGTTGATATATAGGGATCGCGGTTCCGAACGACATCGCACAGCAAGGGCTCGAATTGATCCAGCCCCAACATGGCGACCGCCGAACCGTGGGCTATCTTGGCCACGAATTTACAGATTGCATCCGGCCCGAACTGTATGAAATTTGCTTGGCGCAATCCGTCAGGTCGCCGTTCATCCGGAACCGGCCCATTGAGGTGCCGTACGCAAAATCCGACCACATCAAATGTCGGAGAAGGCTCCAAGCTCGACAATAGCCGAGGCGGCGCAAAGACCGGGAGTATGATTTGCGCGGGATGATCTGCAACGGGCAGGTTTTCCCATTCCAGATTGTCGGTCAAGTCTGGCCACTGTCCCGCATCACCGCGAAACACGCCCATTCTTAAATCGGTGGGTCGATGGCCGGACGGGAGTCTTAGGAACGTCCTGGCCTGGATGAACGTGTAGTTCAGAACCGGGGGTTCATATTCCTTCACCTTCATCTGGCAGGGCGCGCACGACGCTTCTGGGAGAATAACCTCGCCACCTAAGGCTCGAGGAATGATATGCTCGTCAGTGAGTTTGCCACTCGTTTGGCCGCAGTAGATGCAGCGCCCAACTGGACAGTATAGCTCTTTATCCGGAAGTACCCCTAATTTCAATTGCTTCAAACCGAAAACCCGCCCGCATTGCGCCGGTTCGAGCTTGCCGCCAGCACCTTCTTGCCCGTCGGGGTCAGCGCCCATTTCGCGCCCTGTTGCACCACCAGACCCAGCGCGACGAGTTCGTCGCGGACGGGGTCGGTCTGCAGTTGCGGGCGGCGGTTCGAGAGGCCTTCGAGCGTCGCGCGCTGGGGCTGGCTGAGGGTCAGGAGTTTGAGCTTTTTCTTGTCGGTCATTTTGGCCTCTGACTTCTTGTTTTGTCTCGCGGGGCGTTTTGGCCTCGCTGGGCCCCGGCTTTCGCCGGGGTTCGCGAAGGTAACGCCCCTCCCACAAGGGGAGGGGTTTGGAACATTATTCGGCGGCGATGCCCGCCTTGGCGAACATATCTTCGCCCTCGTCGCTCGCTTCGATCGCCGCGGCGCCGTCGTCGTTGGCTTTCGCCTTCTTGCGGTTGTCGAAGCTGGTCCAGACCTGGTTCCAGTCGCCGCGCGTCGCGGCCTTGCTGTATTCGGTGGCGCGGGTTTCGAAGAAATTGGCGTGCTCGACGCCGTTCAAGAGCGGGGCAAGCCAGGGGAGCGGGTGCTCGTCGATCATGTAGATCGGCTGGAAGCCGAGCTGCCCCAGGCGCCAGTCGGCGATGTAGCGGATGTAGCGCTTGATCTCCTTCGGCGTCATGCCGGGGACGGGACCCTGTTCGAAGGCGAGGTCGATAAACGCGTCCTCGAGCCGCACCGTCTTCTGGCAGCAGTCGATGATGTCTTCCTTCACCGCCTTGGTCAGGCAATCGCGTTCCTTGACGAAGGCGTGGAACAGGCGCGTGATCCCCTCGCAGTGGAGGCTTTCGTCGCGCACCGACCAGCTGACGATCTGGCCCATGCCCTTCATCTTGTTGAAGCGCGGGAAGTTCATCAGCATCGCGAAGCTGGCGAAGAGCTGCAAGCCTTCGGTAAAGCCGCCGAACATCGCGAGGGTGCGCGCGATATCCTCGTCGCTGTCGACCCCGAAGGTGCCGAGATAGTCGTGCTTCGCGCGCATCTCGTCATATTCGAGGAACATGCCATATTCGCTCTCGGGCATGCCGATCGTGTCGAGCAGGTGGCTGTACGCCGCGATATGGACCGTTTCCATGTTGCTGAACGCGGTCAGCATCATCTTGATCTCGGTCGGCTTGAACACGCGGCCATATTTGTCGTGGTAGCAATCCTGCACCTCGACATCGGCCTGGGTGAAGAAGCGGAAGATCTGCGTCAAGAGGTTGCGCTCGTGATCGCTGATCTTCTGCGCCCAGTCGCGGCAATCCTCGCCCAGCGGCACTTCCTCGGGCATCCAGTGGATCTGCTGCTGGCGTTTCCAGAAATCATAGGCCCAGGGATATTCGAAGGGCTTGTAGGTCTTGCGGGCTTCAAGCAATGGCATCGGCGTACTCCAGTCGAAACTCGGTCCAGATTCCCTCTCCCCTTGTGGGAGAGGGAGGGGCCCAAGGCGTCAGCCTTGGGAGGGTGAGGGGGTGAGTGCGGTTTCAACCAGCATCAGCACGCCCTCGATATTCGTCATCACATCGTCATTCCAGAAGCGGATCACCCTGTATCCTTCACCCTCGATGAAGCGTGTCCGCGCTTCGTCGTAGGCGACCGCTTCGCCATGCTGTCCTCCGTCGACCTCGATCACCAGCCGCGCGGCGTGCGATGCGAAATCGGCGAAGAAGGGCCCGAGAGCTTGCTGGCGGCGGAACTTTGCGTGAGGAAAAGCCTCTCGCAAGGCGCGCCACATGCGCTTCTCGGCATCGGTGGCTTCGCGGCGGAGCGTGCGCGCTCTTTCGGTCGTCCACCGGGGGAGGTCGGCCTTGCGGCCTCTTCCCCTCACCCTCCCATCGCCGCTCACGCGGCGACGGGCCCCTCCCTCTCCCACAAGGGGAGAGGGGTTTTATGCTTTACTGACAAGCCAGACACTCGTCGTAATCGGTGCTTTCGGCGCTGAGTTCATATTTCGGCGCTTCGGCGGTGTTGTCAGCCTCGACCCCGCCCGCGAAGCCGGCGCGCTGCACCGATTTCGAGCGGAGATAGTAGAGCGATTTGATGCCGAGTTCCCACGCGCGGTAGTGGAGCATCAGCAGGTCCCATTTCTCGACGTCGGCGGGGATGAACAGGTTCAGCGACGCGGCCTGATCGATATAGGGCGTGCGGTCGGCGGCGAGTTCGAGCAGCCAGCGCTGGTCGATCTCGAAGCTGGTCTTGTAGCAGTCCTTCTCGTCCTGCGTCAGGAAGTCGAGGTGCTGGACGCTGCCGCCCTTTTCGAGGATCGAGTTCCACACTGCGTCGCTGTTCTTCGCCTTGTCGACGAGGAGCGCCTCGAGGTGCGGGTTGCGGATCGAGAAGCTGCCCGAGAGCGTCTTGTGCGTGTAGATGTTCGCGGGGATCGGCTCGATGCACGCGCTGGTGCCGCCGCAGATGATGCTGATCGACGCGGTCGGCGCGATCGCCATCTTGCAGCTGAAGCGCTCCATCACGCCCTGATCGGCGGCGTCGGGGCAGGGGCCGCGTTCCTTGGCGAGCAGCATCGACGCCTGATCGACCTGCGCGCGGATATGCTTGAAGATGCGCAGGTTCGACGACTTCGCCATCGCGCCCTCGAACGGCAGGCCGCGCGCCTGCAGGAAGCTGTGGAAGCCCATGACGCCGAGGCCGACCGAGCGTTCGCGGCTGGCGCTATATTTGGCACGCGCCATTTCGGGCGGGGCGCGGTCGATATAGTCCTGGAGGACATTGTCGAGCATGCGCATGACATCCTCGATGAACAGCTTGTCGCCGTTCCATTCGTCCCAGGTTTCGAGGTTCAAGGACGAGAGGCAGCAGACCGCGGTGCGATCGTTGCCGAGATGGTCGCGCCCTGTGGGTAGCGTGATTTCGGAGCAGAGGTTCGAGGTCGAGACCTTGAGCCCAAGGTCGCGATGATGCTTCGGCATCATGCGGTTCACCTGGTCGATGAAGATGATGTAGGGCTCGCCCGTCGCGAGGCGCGTTTCGACGAGCTTCTGGAACAGCGAGCGCGCGTCGACGGTGCCGCGGACGCTCTGGTCCTTGGGGCTGCGGAGGTCGAATTCCTTGCCGTCGCGCACCGCTTCCATGAACTCGTCGGTGATGAGGACGCCGTGGTGGAGGTTCAGCGCCTTGCGGTTGAAGTCGCCCGAGGGTTTGCGGACCTCGAGAAACTCCTCGATCTCGGGGTGCGAGATGTCGAGATAGCAGGCGGCCGAACCGCGGCGGAGCGAGCCCTGGCTGATCGCGAGGGTGAGGCTGTCCATCACGCGGACGAAGGGGATGATGCCGCTGGTCTTGCCGTTGAGGCCGACGGGTTCGCCGATGCCGCGCACCGCGCCCCAATAGGTGCCGATGCCGCCGCCGCGGCTGGCGAGCCAGACATTCTCGTTCCAGGTGCCGACGATGCCCTCGAGGCTGTCGTCGACCGAATTGAGGTAGCAGCTGATCGGCAGGCCGCGGCCGGTGCCGCCGTTCGAGAGAACGGGGGTGGCGGGCATGAACCACAGCTTCGAGATATAGTCGTAGAGGCGCTGCGCATGATCCTGGTCGTCGGCATAGGCCGAGGCGACGCGCGCAAAGAGGTCCTGATAGGATTCGCCGGGGAGGAGGTAGCGGTCCTCGAGCGTCTCCTTGCCGAAGTCGGTGAGCAGCGAATCGCGGCTGCGGTCGACGGCGACGTCGAATCGGCGCGCGTGCACCGCGGGCTCGCCCGAATCGTTAAGCTTCGCAGGCGTTTCCGCCTTGCCCTCCGCCTTCGATTCGGTGGCCGCCGGGGCGTCCGTCTTCGTCAGTTCCATCGTTGCCACGTCGTTCGTCTCCACCCGCTCTGTTTCGCGAAAATCCATCTAGATCGCCCCCATTTCCCGACGCGCGCGCAGCGCGTTTGTTCCCGTCCTGTTCGACTCGGGGCGAAGCCCCAGTCTTAGCATCTCCAGCGACCGTCGGGGCACTTATTTTCGGGCGCAGAAGGGGTTTTCCCGTGTCCATATGGGATGGACGACGGAAATCCGCCACTTCCGGCCAAATACTATTTGTTGGGGTGCCCCCGTGGTCTACCCACCATCCATAGTGCCACGTCGGCGCGTCGATGCAAGACGCTAAATGACAGCTTCGCGACTCAACTCGTCGATATTTTGATTCGCTTCGTCGACGGGATCGCACACTTCACAGCGCGATCGCCCGCGTTTCCGCGGGGTTTGGCGCGCTGTGGCAAAAGAGGCACGGCGGCCCGAAAAAATTCGGGGGGTGACCGCAACGTCTGGTGGGCATTCGGCGGGCATAGAAAAAGGGCCCCGGAAACATCCGGGACCCTTTTGATCTCTATCCTGGCTTACGCGTCGCCGCCGCCGTTACCGGTGCCGCCGCCGCCCAGGAACTTCCAGAACCAACCCATGTCAGATCTCCTGTTGGCACTGCCCACGAAGAACAGTTAACGCAGCATATACCTTAATCGATATGGTAAAGCGAGTCTTAACCTTAACAATTACGGCCATTTTGGCGGCTAGGCGGTGCGGCTTTGCGGGGTGGCGGCGAGGCTGTTGACCAGCTCGGAAAATAGTTGCGGCTTTCCAAGCAGATATCCCTGGCCGATATCGCAGCCCAATTGTTCGAGCAGGGCCAAAGTCGGTGCATCTTCAATGCCTTCGGCCACCGCGACGGCGCCCAGGCGATGCGCAAGTTCGATCGTCGATTTGACGACCTCGAGGTTGCGCTGCGAATCGCGCATCGTCATCACGAATCGCTTGTCGATCTTGATCTCGTCGGCTTCGATTTCGGTCAGATATTCGAGGTTCGACTGGCCGGTGCCATAATCGTCGATCGACAGGCGGATGCCGGAACGGCGGAACTGGGCGAGCGTCTGGCGCGCCTCGCGGCTGTTTTCGATCTGCGCGGTTTCGGTGACCTCGATCGTGAGCAGTTCGGGCGGCAGATGATGCGCGGTGAGCATGACGCGGATCGTGCCGACAAGGTCGCGATGGTCGAGCAAGGTCGCCGACAGGTTCACCGACATATGCGCCGATATGCCCCGCTCGCGCAGCTGCGCCGCCGAGCGGATCGCCTGATCCATCACGAACAGGGTGAGGCGATAGATGTCCTGGCTCTTTTCGGCCTGGACGATGAACTCGTCGGGCGGGATCGGCCCGCGCGTCGGGTGCGTCCAGCGCACCAGCGCCTCGATCCCGACGAGCCGCTTCGACGCAATCTCATATTGCGGCTGGAAGGCGACCCAGATGTCGCCGCCGGTGAGCGCATCCTCGAGCTGCGAGTGGAACGACAGCTGCCAGCCGGCATCCTCCTTTTCGCGCGGCGTATATTTGGTCCACAGCGAGCGCGTGCGAATCGACTGTTCGGCGGCGACGAGCGCGGCGGCGAGGCGCTGCGCGTTCGACCCCTCGAACTCGTCGTTGACCCCGAAAGCTATCGCGACGTCGACGCGGAGCTCGCCGATCGTCAGCGGCGCGTTGAACAACGCGGCGAGCCCCGCGAGCTGCCCCTCGATCTGGCTGTGCTGATAATAAGGGACGAGCCACGCGAAGGTGCCGTCGAGGTCGTGGTGCAGCACGGTGCCCTGCGAGGCGAGTTGCAGGCGGCGGGTGACCTGTTCGACGAGCTGGCCGATGCCGTCGCCGGGGATGAAGGCGGCGAGATCCTCGAAATTGACGACCTTCGCGGCGACGACGGTCGCGCTGCCGAAAGGCGTTTGCGAGCGCAGCGCCTCGAAATTGGGAAGCCCCGACACGGGGTTTTCGCGCTGTGCCGAGTCGCGGCGACGGGTGCGCGACACATTGGCGCTGAGCGTTGCGATCAGGAAGCAGGCGGCGCCGATCTGGGTCGACACGAGCGAAAGGCTGAGCGCCACCTTGGCGGCGATCAGGGCGAGCGTCATCGCGAAGGCGATGCGAACGAACCAGCGGCCGTGGCGAAAAGCCAGCGACGCCATCATCGCCACGAACGTCAGCGCAAGCCCGGGCAGGAAGCCGAGATCGATGGGAGTGCCACGCTTCAACGCTTCACCGGCGATCAGGTGAATATAGGCGCCCGCCATGGTGTCATGGCCGGGCAGGAAATGCTGGTCGAACGCCGCCGAATTTGTCGGCGCGAAAATGACGTCTTTACCGCGAAGTTCCTTGGCGCCCACGCGGCCCGTGAGCAGGTCGACCGCACTATATTCCTTTATGGTCGAAGTGTCGTAGGAATAATCGAGCTGAAACACCGACGGCTTGTCGAGCGGACGGTTGGCAAGCAGCGCGGCGAAGCTGGGCAGGACGCGGCCGTCGACCGACACCGCAAGCGGCACCCGCCAGACTTGCCAAAATTCATACTCCCAACAGATACAGGCGCGTTTTGCCCGATCCCCCATCGAGGCGGGAGGCCAATAGTCGACCTTGACCTCGGTGCCTTGTATTTTGGCCGCGGGAACCGCGAGGATGATCCGGTCCCCCATCTGATGCACGGCCGCGGCGACCTTTAGCAGATCGGGGTCGGTCAGCCGACGCCGATAGGAAAAGTCAACGAATAGGCGCTTTGCGCCGGCAGCGTTGATAGCGCGGATGATTTTTGCGTGATTGGCAACGGTGAGCTCCTGATTCTGGAGCGATTGCAGCGTCTTGTCATCGACGCCGACGACGACGGTTTCGCCCGATA
Source organism: Sphingopyxis sp. Geo25 (assembly GCF_949769135.1). Taxonomy (NCBI): domain Bacteria; kingdom Pseudomonadati; phylum Pseudomonadota; class Alphaproteobacteria; order Sphingomonadales; family Sphingopyxidaceae; genus Sphingopyxis; species Sphingopyxis sp. Geo25. The sequence goes on from NZ_CATKOZ010000002.1 coordinate 541,731, forward strand.
CCGGGCGCCACGCGACGCGGCCGATCGACGCCTCGATGACGCGGTCGACGGGCTCGCCGACCGACGACAGGCCGACGACGACGCTGAGCAGCAGCGACAGGCCGATCGTGCGCCAGCTGATAATCAGACTCTTTACCGGAATGGGCACGCACGTCTCCAGCAATTGCCGGAACGTCCTAGCCGCCGATGGTTAGCATCGCGTTAATTATGAATCTTTCCGCGCCCTCCGGCAGGTCGCCGGAGGGCGCGGAAATCCTGATGTTTCAGGCGATCGCGGGAACGGGCGCGAGCGCTGCGTCGCCGGCGAGCGCGGACGCCGCGAGGCCGGTCGCCGCGGGCACGATCTGCTGGAGGTAGAAGCGCGTCGAGACGAGCTTCGCCTGGAGGAAGGCGGCGTCGCCTTTGCCCGATGCCAGCGCGGCCTCTGCCACCTTGTGCTGCGTCGCCATCAGCCAGCCGCAGGTCGCGGTCGACAACATGGTGAGATAGGGATAGCTGCCCGCGAGCCGGTCGGCGATGCTCGCGGTTTCGAGCCAGCCGGTAACGTGGCGGCACGCCTCGGCGAGCTGCGCCAATTCGGGGAAATCGGCGGCGCCGCGCGCGATATCGTCGATCAGCGAGCGTATCCCGTCGCCGCCCGCCATGCCGAGCTTGCGCCCGACGAGGTCGGCGGCCTGGATGCCGTTGGTGCCCTCGTAGATCGGGGCGATGCGCGCATCGCGATAATGCTGCGCGGCGCCGGTTTCCTCGATGAAGCCCATGCCCCCGTGGACCTGCACGCCGATGCTCGCGACCTCGCAGCCGATGTCGGTCGCGTGCGCCTTGGCGAGCGGGATGAGCACCTCGGCGCGCAGCGCGGCGGCTTCGTCGCCGAGCTTGCCGAAATCGGTCTGCGCCGAGGCGTAATAGATGAGCGCGCGGGCGGCTTCGGTCTGCGCGCGCATCCGCCAGAGCATCCGCTTGACGTCGGGGTGGTGTTCGATCGTCACCGGGGTGCGGTCGGCGCTGCCCGCGAGCGACGACTGGACGCGCTCGGCGGCATAGCGCTGCGCCTGTTGCAGCGCGCGCTCGGCGATCTGGACGCCCTGGCAGCCGACCATCAGCCGCGCGTTGTTCATCATCACGAACATCGCGCGCATGCCGCCCATCTCGTCGCCGACGATCTCGCCGAGGCAATCCTCGCCGTCGCCATAGACCATCACCGCGGTCGGTGAGCCGTGAATGCCGAGCTTGTGCTCGATCGAGGCGCAGTGGACGCCGTTCGAAATCGTCGGATTGCCGTTCGCGTCGAGGCGATATTTGGGGACGAGGAAGAGCGAGATGCCGCGCGTCCCCTCGGGCGCGCCGGGGGTGCGCGCGAGGACGAGGTGGACGATATTGTCGGTGAGGTCGTGCTCGCCGAAGGTGATGAAGATCTTTTGGCCCTTGATCCGGTACAGGCCCGCGTCCGGTCCTTCGGTGACCTTTTCGGCGGTCGAGCGGAGCGCGCCGACGTCGCTGCCCGCGGCGGGCTCGGTGAGGTTCATCGTGCCGTTCCATTCGCCGGTGACGAGCTTGGGCAGCCAGGTCTGGCGCTGCTCCTCGGTGCCATAGGCCATCAGCGCGTGGATCGCGCCGGGGGTCAGGATGCTGCAGAGCGTGAAGCCCATATTGGCGGTGCCGAGCGCCTCGATCACGACGGTCGCAAGCGTGAAGGGCAGATCCTGCCCGCCATATTCGCTGGGGCCGTCGAGGCTGCCCCAGCCGGCCTCGACGAACTGTTTATAGGCTTCCTTGAAGCCCGGGGGCATGGTGACCTTGCCGTCCTGCCATTTCGGGTTGTTCGTGTCGCCGACGCGGTTGAGCGGCGCGTAAACCTCGGCCGCGAAGTCGCCGATGCCGGTGACGATCGCCTCGACCATGTCGGGGGTCGCGGCGGCATATTTGTCATGGGCGGCCATCGCGTCGATGCGCGCGATATGGTCGAGGACGAACATCTGTTCGGTGACGGGCGGCGTATAAGTCATGCGGTGCCGACTTTCCTGATGAATATCGTTGCGCGGGCGCTATAGCGCGGCATGGCCGACGATCAAACGCCCATGACCACCCTTATCTGTCCCTTCGGCCCGGAGGCAATCGCGCGCGCCGGGGGGCTGATCGGGGAGGGGCTGCCCGTCGCGGTGCCGACCGAGACCGTCTATGGCCTTGCCGCCGACGCGCGCAACGCAGAGGCGGTCGCGCGCATCTATGCCGCGAAGGGACGGCCCGATTTCAACCCGCTGATCGTCCATGTCCCGAGCCTTGCGGTCGCCGCGACGCTGGGGGTGTTCGGCGATGCGGAGCGCAAGCTGGCCGAGGCCTTCTGGCCGGGGCCGCTGACGCTCGTCGTGCCGCGCACGCACGACTGCCCGGTCGCGCGTATCGCGACGGCGGGGCTCGACACGATCGCGATCCGCGTGCCCGCGCACCGCGCGATGCGCGCGCTTCTCGAGGCGACGGGGGCGCCGCTCGCGGCGCCGAGCGCCAATGCGAGCGGGGGTGTCAGCCCCACGAAAGCCGCGCATGTCCTGACGAGCCTTGGCGGGCGGATTGCGCTGGTGATCGATGACGGGCCGACGAGCGCGGGCGTCGAGTCGACGATCGCGCGGGTGAAGGACGGCGCGATCGAGATCCTGCGGCCGGGGCCGGTGACGGCGGCAATGCTCGGCGCGGCGAGCGGCGTGCCGGTGACGGGCGCGACGGGTTCGAAGATCGTCGCGCCGGGGATGCTCGCGAGTCACTATGCGCCGGGGAAGCCGGTGCGGCTGGGCGCGGCGGACTTTGCGGACGAAGAGTTCGGGATCGGGTTCGGCGATCTTTCGGGCGATTATAATCTGAGCGCGGCGGGCGATTTGACCGAGGCAGCCGCGCGATTGTTCGATGCGCTTCATGCGGGGGCGGCGAGCGCGAAGACGCGGATCGCGGTCGCGGCGATTCCGGGCGAGGGGCTGGGCGCGGCGATCAACGACCGGCTGGCGCGCGCCGCGGTTTAAGCCCCCCTCCCGCTTGCGGGAGGGCCTGTTTCGGCAACGCCCGACATCGACATGCCCTCCCCCGACCGCTCCCATAAATGGGAGGGGAGATCAGGCGGCAGCCGGCTCGACGGGATCGCCGTGCGGGGTCTTGCGCGCGACGATCAGGCAGGCGGCGACGATCAGCAGTGCGCCGGCGATCGTCGGCAGGGTGACCGGCTCGTTGTAGAAGATCCAGCCGAACAGCATCGCCCAGAGGAAGCCCGTATATTCGGTCGTCGCCAGAATCTGCGCCTCGGCGCGCGCATAGCCCCAGCTCAGGAGCAGCAGCGAGACGGTCGCGAGGATCGCGGCGCCGGTGATCGCGGGGGCGTGGTCGATGCCGGGGACGACCGCGAACCACGGCGCGCCGAAGGCGAGGAAGAGCGTCACGAAGAAATTCTGGAAGAAGGCGATCTCCATCGGCTCGGCCATCTTCGCCTGCCGCCGCGCGAGGATGAGATTATAGGCGTAGAAGATCGCCGAGAGGAACACCGCGCCGACCGCGAGCAGCGCTTCTTCGCTATAGGAGCCTTGCCCCAGCTTGCCCGCGACGATGATGACGACGCCGACGAGCCCCAGCATCGACGCGGCGATCGAACGCGGGCCGATCGTCTCGCCCAAAAAGATCGCGGCCATGTAGAGCGTCATCAGCGGCGCGACGAAGGCGAGCGCGATCGCCTCCGCCATCGGCAGACGGGCGAGCGCCCAGAAGAAGGTGATCGCCATCCCCGCGACGAACAGCGCGCGCCACGCGTGGATGCGCATCGTCGTCCGGTCGGGGAGCGCAGGACGCATCGCGAGATAGGCAAGGCCGCTGAGCAGGGTGCCGGTGCCGGTGCGCCAAAGCACCGCGTTGTAGGCGCCGATATCGATCGACAGCCGCTTCATCAGCACGTCCATCGCCGAAAAGGTCGCGATGCCCGCGCAGGCGACGAGGAAGGGCAGGACGGGGGAGGCCGAATCGGGACGCATGGTGGGGCTTTAGCGAGGCCTTTTATCCTGCGCGAGGCATGTCATCATTTTCGACCGACGGCCGATCGCGACTTAATAGACGATCATGTCGGAAGGGTTGTCCGAGGGCCGGATATGGCCGCACTCAAATGGACCTTCCATCGAATGCAGGATCAACCGCTGGCCATCGTCGAAAATGAGGGAGAGCTGCAACGGCGCAACGTCAAGAGACTCGATGGTTCTGGCGATCAGGCGGTGCAACAGGAGCGGCGGACCCTTATGAGCCGTGCAATCATAGCGACTGGAATGCTCAGCCCCCGCCACATGATCGAATTCGTACTCGATCTGAATTCCGCCACCGTTCAAGAAATGCAACTGCACCGAATGGGGGTCGAGGCAAACCTGCCCCAGCTCTTTTCCGATCAGGAAATTGAGGTCGGCGGCTGGCGGGAAGCGGTGCATTATTCGCCAATCCCGTCGGTCCGCCGGATGAAGTCGCCGACGTCGCGGTGCATCTCGGCGAGCAGCGGGACATTGACGTAGATCATGTGGCCGGCGGGGTAATATTGATAGGCGATGTTCGCCTGCAGCTCCTTCGGGACGGGCAGGTGCTGCAGTTCGAACCGGCCCGCATAATAGGGCGTCGACACGTCGAAATAGCCGCCGGTCACGAGCAGCTTCATCTTCGGATTCTGCTTCATCGCGACGGCGAGGTCGGGAAGGACGTTGGGCAGCGCGATCAGCGCGCGGCCGGCGCCGGGCGGCTGGTGCCTGTAGTCCCAGCTTTCATAGACATCGAGCGCGCCCTCATAATGCTGGCCCGCGCCATAGCCGAGCGTGCCGCGCGCATAGTCGTTGAAGGCCGCGGTATAGGCCGCGCCGATCGCCGCGCCCTGCGGGTCGTTCGAGGCGACCTTCGAGAGCGGGTCGAGCGTGATGCCGGTGAAGCGGGTGTCGAGCGTGCCGGTGGTCAGCCCCTTGTCGGCGAGCAGTTCCTTTTGCAGCGCGCCATATTCGATGCGGAGATTGGTCCTGAGCAGATAAGCGACCGGCAGGCCGGTGTAGGCGTGGAGCCGCGCCGCGATTGCCTCGCGCTCTGCGTCGGGGAGGCTGTTCCCCTTCATCAGCGCGAGAGCATAGTCGCTCGTCGCGAACGTCTCGACCTCGCGAAGGAAGGGCTCGAGCTCGCGTCCCGCGCCCGCGCGCTTGTGATACCAGGCGGTCGCGGCATAGGTCGGGAGCGCGACGACATAAGGCAGATCGACGCCCGGGTTCGCCTGCGGATCGTCGGGCAGGAGATCCCAGTTCAATATGTCGGAGAGCAGGATCACGCCGTTGAGGTCGATGTCCTGTCGTTGCAGCGCGAGCGTCATCCCGGCGGCGCGCATCGTGCCGTAGCTTTCGCCGAAGATATATTTGGGCGATTTCCAGCGGCCATATTTCGACAGGAAGTCGCGGACGAAGACGGTGAAGGCGTGGATGTCCTGGTCGACGCCATACCACGCCTTTTCCTTATCCTTGCCCGCGACGCGGCTGAAGCCGGTGCCGGGCGCGTCGACGAAGACGAGGTCGGAGGCGTCGAGCAGGCTGTAGGCGTTGGGAATTGTGCGATAGGGCGCGGAGCCGTGGACCAGATCGGGCGTTTCGACGCGCATCGGCCCGAAGGCGCCCATGTGCAGCCATAAGGTCGGTGACCCGGGGCCGCCGTTGAAGAGGAAGGTGATCGGGCGGTTCTCGGCGGGCGCGCCGTCCTTGAAATAGGCGGTGTAGAACATCGAGGCTTCGGATGCGGGGACGTCGCCGCCGGCATCCTTGTCGCGCTTGCGTTCGTTTGGGAGGGTGTCGGTCCAGCCCTTCGGATGGACGATGAGCGTTCCCGCGATCGCCTGATACGCAATCGCGGAGCCGCCCACCGTGACCGAGCCTGACGAGCGGGCTTCGGCCGGCGTGAAATAAGGCTGGTCGGCGGGTGCGGTTTCGGACGCGGGGCGCGGTTCCTTCGACTGCGCGGCGGCGCAGCCGGCGAGCGCGAGGGCGAGAGTGGCGGCTGTGACGAACTTCATTTGATCGATCTCATCTGCATTGGTCCGTCATTGTGAGCGGAGCGAAGCAATCCAGGGTGGCTTGCCCCCTCTGGATTGCCACGCGGCTTCGCCGCTCGCAATGACGAGCGTTACCGGAACGAGGCCTGTCCGGCGCCGTCGATGTTGAGCTTTTGCCCCGAGCAATAGGGGTTCGCCTCGCTCACGAACCAGACGACGGCGGCGGCGACATCGTCGGGGGTGGGGACGCGGCCGAAGGGGAATTTGGTGTCGAGGTGATGGATGTCGTCGTTGCCGGTGATCGCGCGCGCGAGGCGTTCGCCCATGTCGCTGACCGTCAGCGACGGTGCGACGATGTTGACGCGCACGCCGTTCTTCACCTCCTCCTTCGCGAGCGTGAGCGCGAGCGCTTCGCCCGCCGCCTTCGCCATATTGTAGGGCGCGCCATTCGGGGCGTGGTGGAGCGTCGCGATGCTCGAGATGATGACGATGTCGCTGCGGTCGTGCTGGCGGAGTTGCGGCAGCGCGAGGCGCGACAGCCGGTGTGCGCCGACGGCGTGGATCGCGAGCAATTTCTCGACCTCGGCGGCATCGGTATCGGCGACGCTCCGGCCGCGGCTGGCGATACCCGCATTGTTGACGAGGATCGACAGCGGACCGAAGTCGGCTTCGATCGCCGCGACCATCGCGGCGCTGGCCTCCTCTTCGGCGACCGAGGCCTGATAGGCCTTCGCCTTGCGGCCGAGCGCCTGAATCTCCGCGACGGTTTCGGCGGCGGCGTCGCCGTCGCGGGTGTAGTTGACCGCGATATCCGCCCCCGCCTTCGCGAGCGCCAGCGCGATGCCGCGCCCGATCCCGCGCGAGGCACCGGTGACGAGCGCGGTGCGGCCCGCGAGGTTCATGTCGGTCATCGCTCTCTCCCTATCGCATCAGTTCTGCATAGATTTCGTCGTCGCTGCGGCTCGCGGCGTTGCGCCATCGGGGTGCGGCCTTGCGGTTGCGCACGCGGCCTTCGGCATCGAGGATCGCGACGGTCGGCGTTCCCCTGATCCGGAAGCCGAACCGCCTCGGCACATCGGGGTTGCGGCCGAGGCCGCGGACGTGCGGCATGCCGATGTCGGCATAGACGATCGCGTAGCGGTCGCGGACGCGAGCGAAACGGTCGGTCGCGAGCAGGTTCGCGAGCCAGGCGCTGTCGTGGCATTCGTTGGCGCCCATGACGAGCAAAACAGGCTTGCCGGAGAGCCTGGCGTTCGCCAGTTCGGCGTCGATCTGTGCGATCGGGTCGGCGGCGCGATTGAAGGCCTCCGTCTTATAGGGATCGATGACGCCGGGGATCGTCCGCGTTTCGGCCGCCGATACCGCCCCGAGGGGGAGCATCGCGGCTGCGAAGGCGAAAGCGATGTTGCGCATCATGGCGCGACGATAGGTTTCGGATGACGTTTCCGTCAACGTAAGATAGCCTCCCTTCCATGAGCTGGGAAAAAGAAGTGGGCGAGCTCGGACAGCGCCGGGCGATGGCCGAGAAGATGGGTGGGGAAGAAAAGGTCGCGCGGCAGCATAGTCGCGGCAAGATGGACGCGCGGGCGCGGCTCGCGGGTATCGTCGATCCGGGCAGCTTTCGCGAGATCGGCAAGATCGCAGGGCGCGGCCGCTATGGCGCAGACGGCGAGCTGGAAGATCTGGCGGCGTCGAATTTCATCTTCGGCCGCGCGAATATCGACGGCCGGCCGGTCGTTGCCAGCGCCGACGATTTTACCGTGCGCGGCGGCGCGGCCGATGCGGCGCTGCACCGCAAGTTCGTGCAATGCGAGGCGATGGCGCACGAATATCGCCTGCCGCTGATCCGCATGATCGACGGCACCGGCGGCGGCGGGTCGGTCAAGACGCTGGAGGAGATGGGATATACCTATATCCCTCATGTTCCCGGCTGGGACCAGATCATCGCGAACCTCGACACGGTGCCGGTGGTCGCGCTCGCGCTGGGGCCGACCGCGGGGCTGGGCGCAGCGCGCGTCGTCGCGAGCCATTACAGCGTGATGGTGCGCGGGCTGTCGCAGCTCTTCGCGGCGGGGCCGGCGGTCGCGGCGGCGATCGGCGACACGCTCGACCGCGAGGAACTGGGCGGGAGCGATGTGCATACGCGCAACGGCGTCGTGGACGACGAGGTGGCGAGCGAGGCCGATGCCTTTGCGGCGGCGCGGCAGTTCCTGTCCTATCTGCCGTCGTCGATCCATGATCGGGCGCAGCGCACGCCGTGCAGCGATCCGGTCGACCGGCGCGAGGAGAGCCTGCTGTCGGTCGTGCCGCGCGAGGCAAAGCAGGTCTATTCGATGCGGCGCATCGCGAATGCGGTGTTCGATACGGGCAGTTTCTTCGAGATGGGCGCGCGTTGGGGGCGGGCCGCCATCACGGCGTTCGCGCGGCTCGACGGCTATCCGGTTGCGGTGCTGGCCAGCGACCCGTCGTACCTCGGCGGATCGTGGGACGCGAAGACGAGCGAGAAAGCCGAGCGCTTCGTCAAGCTCGCCGACCAGTTCCGGCTGCCGATCGTCCATCTGGTCGACAATCCTGGCTTCATGATCGGCGGCGAGGCCGAGCGGACGGGGACGATCCGCTATGGCGTGCAGGCGATGAACGCGATCTACCGTGCGACCGTGCCGCTGGCGTCGGTCGTCGTGCGGCGCGCCTATGGCATTGCGGGCAGCGCGATGTCGAACGCCGAGCGGTTCCAGTATCGTTTCGCGTGGCCGTCGGGCGACTGGGGCAGCCTGCCGATCGAGGGCGGGGTCGAGGTCGCGTACAAGAGCGAGCTCGAGGCGGCCGAGGATCCGGCGGCGCATCTGGAGGCGATCCGCGAGCGGCTCAATCGCGTGCGCTCGCCGTTCCGGACGGCGGAAAAATTCGGGGTCGAGGACATCATCGACCCGCGCGATACGCGGCCGCTGCTTTGCGAATTTGCGGATTTGGCGTGGCGAGTGGTGAGGTAGCCTCTCCTTGTCGTCATCCCGGACCCTTCGACAGGCTCAGGACAGGCTTGATCCGGGATCTATTTGCGCGATGGTGTCTGGATCCCGGATCAAGTCCGGGAAGACGAGGGGAGGGGGATGGGACTGAGCATGACCGGCGGACGCCATTACGGGATGGACTGGCTCCGCATTGGTGCCTTCGCGCTGCTCATCCTCTACCATATCGGCATGTATTTCGTGCCGTGGCATTGGCATGTGAAGATCGATCCGACGATCGACTGGGTTGCGATCCCGATGCTGGCGACGAATGGCTGGCGGCTGGCGTTGCTGTTTCTCGTGTCGGGCTATGCCAGCGCATCGCTTTCGGGCAAGCTTGGCGGGGCGGGGGCATTCGCCCGGTCGCGGAGCGCGCGGCTGCTGATCCCGCTCGCCTTCGGCATCGTTGTCGTCATTCCGCCGCAGCCGTGGATCGAGCTGGCCGGCCAGCATGGCTATCCGCACGGCTTTCTCCATTTCTGGCTGCACGATTATTTCCGGTTCGGCGCGCTCGACGGGATCATCCTGCCGACCTGGCAGCATCTGTGGTTCGTCGTCTATCTGTGGGCCTATACGATGCTTGCCGCGGCACTGCTGGCGCTCGTCCCGGGCGAGACGCGCGCGAGGGTCGCCGATGCCGGCGCGCGGCTGCTGCGCGGCTGGGGTTTGCTGATCGTCCCGATGCTGTGGTGGCTCGCGGTCTATGGCGCCTTTCCTCACCATGACGAGACCCACGCTTTGCTCGACGACGGGCCGTCGCATCTCCATTATCTGATGGCGTTCGGGGTCGGCTGGCTGCTGCGCGTCCGCCCGGTGCTGTTCGACAGCGTAGCCCGCTGCTGGCCGGTCGCGGCGGTGCTGGCGGTGCTTGCCTTCGTTCCGATCGCATGGGTCGAATGGACCTGGCCGGGCGATACGATCGCGCCAGACTGGGTTTTCCTGCCCTATCATGCCGCGCGGCAGGTGCAGGGCTGGGCGACGATCGTCGCGCTGGTCGGGATTGCCGACCGTTTCTGGAACCGCGATCATCCGAAGCGCGCGATGCTCGCCGAGGCGGTGTTCCCCTTTTACATCATCCACCAGACGATCATCGTCGTCGCGGGCTGGTACCTGCTGCACGCCGGGGTCGCGGCGCTGCCGTCTTTCCTGATCCTGCTGGCGGCAACGGTGACCGGATGCTGGCTTTTCTATGCGATCGGGCGCAGCATCGGCTGGCTGCGGCCGCTGATCGGATTGCAGCGGAGACAAGAAGGCAGATAGGGGAGGGACTGATGGGCGCACTCAAGGGTATCATGGCGATCGTCGGGATCGCGGCGATTTTGGTTGGCGGGCTGTGGATATTGCAGGGGCTGGACATCGTGCGCTGGCCGGCGAGCAGCTTCATGCTCGGCGATCCGACCTGGACGCGCAATGGGGCGGTGCTGGCGGTGGTCGGCGCCGTGCTCGTCTGGTTCGCGCGGCGCCGTCCGTAGTCGACTACAAACGTAGTTGATCTGTATTGTAACTCTGATACACCTCGCGCCGAACCGGGAGTGGATTGGAGACAGAGATGATTCGTTCCTCGCGCCTTTTGCCCGGCCTGCTCATGGCCGCCGCGATGATTGCAGTGCCCGCGATCGCACCGCCGACGGCGTTTGCGGCCGACGAAGCGGCCGCTGAAAGCATCGGCGATGCGGTGGCGGAGAAATATGCCGCGCTGCTCGAACGCGACTATGTCTATCCCGAGACGGGGAAACGCTATGCCGCGGCGCTGCGCGCGGGGATCAAGGCCGGTCGCTACCGGACGCTGACCGGCGAGGCGCTGGGCGCGGCGATCGACGCCGATGTGAATGGGGTCGCGCCCGACGGCCATTTGCGGCTGCGCGTTCCCGAAGGCGCGGCGGCGGCGCCGGCCGCTTCCGGTGCTGCGGCGCCGACGACTCCGCGCCCGCGCAAGCCGCCGGTCGAGCAGGCGGGCTGGATCGCGCCGGGGATCGCCTTCATCCGCTTCAACCTGTTTCCCGACGATGCGGCGGTGACCGAGGCGGCGGCGAAATTCATGGCCGACCATGCCGATGCCAAGGCGATCATCTTCGATATCCGCAGTCACAATGGCGGCGGGCTCGAGCAGATGGACGTGATCTTTCCGTGGCTGTTCGCCGAGCCGACGCGGCTGGTGACGATGGCGACGCGCGCCTCGGTCGACGCCGAGGGCGGATCGCCGATCGACGGTGTCGCTTCGCTGCGCCTTGTGAAGGGCGACCCCGGCATGGTTGCGCGCGAGCATTGGGCGACGCCGAATGGCGACAAGAGGCTGCACAAGGCCAAGGTCTATGTGCTGACCTCGGGCGCGAGCGGATCGGCGGCCGAGCATTTCGCGCTGGCGATGAAGCACACGCATCGCGGCATCCTGGTCGGCGCGCCGACCGCGGGCGCCAATCATTTCGGGCGCGGCGAGGAATTGGGCGGCGGCTATGCGGCTTTTATCCCGGTCGGGCGCACCTATGACCCCGCGACCGGCAAGGATTGGGAAGGCGACGGCGTGCAGCCCGACATCGCGGTGCCGCCCGCCGACGCGCTGGTCCGGGCGCTGACCGACCTCGGCGTCGCGCCGGCGGAGGCGAAGACGCTGTCCGACGCGCATATGCCGGCGTGGCCGATGGAGCGGCGGAAACCGCGCGGGGCGCGCTGACCGCCGCTCCGCCGCCGCGCTATTTCTCGAGCGAGAAGCTGGTCGAGGAGAGGAATTTCCAGCCCCCGCCGCTGCGCACCAGCGTCTCGACGATTGCTTCCTTGCCCCAGTCGGGCTTGTCGGTGCCGCGCTGCGCGACGATGGTGAGCGCATAGGTCACGACCGCCGTGTTGCCGCTGAGTGAGATCGACTGCGGCGCCAGTTCATATTGCAGCACCTTGCCCTGCGAGTTCTGGAACTTGGTCCAGCGGACGGTCGCGTCCTTGCCGCGCGGGGCGGCGAATTCGGCCGACCACGTGACCATTTGCGGATCGGCGTATTCGGCGGGCCATTTGCCGTTCTGCGCGACATCGTCGACCCAGCTTTGCTGGACGAATTTCCACACTTCGCCCTGTTCGGCGGACCAGGTGGGCATCTGGGCGTGCGCCTGCGGCGCCGCGCCCATGAGCAGGAGGGCCGCCGAAGCGGCAAGCAATTTGATGGTCATGCGATTTCCCCGTCGTTGCCGGTCCCCGTATCGGGTGACCGAATCGTTCGCAAAAAAGCGCGAACTGCCCGCGGCCCGGCGGCAGGGAACCATGAATTGCACTGGCAGGCAAATGTCGGCGGTAAGTGACTGGAATCGCAGGATTTCGGGGCGGCACCGATCGCCTCATGCGCGCGCGACGCCGCCCGTCGTTCGCCCGTCCGTCGGCTTCGCATGTGTGTTGATCGAATAATACAGTAGGCGGCCGCGCGATTCATCTAGACCGGCGATGCATCCAATCGCCGCGTTGCTCGCGTCTAGCCGATGTCCAATCGACTCTCAGGGAGGTTCCTATGCCGATATCGCCATCACTCCGCCGCCGCTCGGCTTTTCTGGCCGCCTGCAGTCTCGCGCTCGGTGCCGTTGTCGCCTTGCCTGCGATGTCGGGCGTCGCGGGAGCGGCTCTTTCCCGGCCCGACCGCCCGGCCAGCGACATTGCGCAGGACGCGCTGCGCAAGCCGGCGATGATGATGAAATTCACGGGGGTCCGGCGCGGCCAGACGGTCGTCGAAATCCTGCCGGGCGCCGGCTATTTCACCCGCGTCTTTTCGAATGCCGTCGGGCCGACCGGCAAGGTCTATGCTGCCGCGTCGCGCGAGTCGGACGAACTCAAGGCGCTCGTTCGCGAACCCGGGCGCCAGAACATCAGCCTGCACGTCGGATCGCTTGCCGAGATCGCGCCCGCCGGTTCGGCAAACCTGGTGTGGACGTCGCGCAACTATCACGACCTCAAGGGATCGAAAGCACCCGCGGATGCGGCGGCAACGGTCAACAAGGCGGCCTTCGCAGCGCTGAAGCCCGGCGGCTATTATGTCGTGCTCGACCATAGCGCGGCCGCCGGATCGGGCTTTCGCGACGTCGACACGCTGCACCGCGCCGATGCGGACGCGGTGAAGGCCGAAGTGTTGCAGGCGGGCTTCGTCTTCGATTCTGAAAGCAAGCTGCTCGCGAACCCCGGCGACGACCGGAGCAAGCCGGTGTTCGATCCGGCGATCCAGGGCAAGACCGATCAGTTCGTCCTGCGGTTCCGCAAACCGAAATAAGCGCGGTCAGGCGGCGCTGGCGGCAAGACCGGTCAGCGCCGCCCCGTCGACGCGCATCACAGTCCATTCGTCCATCAGCTTCGCGCCGAGGCTTTGGTAGAAGCCGATCGACGGGGTGTTCCAGTCGAGCACCGACCATTCGAGGCGCGCGCAATCGCGTGTCACGCAGAGTGTCGCGAGATGCGCGAGCAGCGCCTTGCCGAGCCCCGAGCCGCGCGCGCCGGGGCGCACGAACAGATCCTCGAGGTAGATGCCGGGGCGCCCCTCGAAGGTCGAGAAATTGTGGAAGAAGAGCGCGAAGCCCTGCGGCTGCCCGTCGATCTCGCCGATGATCACCTCGGCATAAGGGCGCGGGCCGAAGAGTTTTGCGCCGAGCTTCGCCTCGTCGAAGCGGACCTCGTGCGCGAGCTTTTCATAGTCGGCGAGGTCGCGGATGAACTGCGCGATCAGCGGCAGGTCGGCGGGCGTGGCGGAGCGGATCGAGAGGGTCATGCCGCTGCTCTGTCGGGCGGCGGCGCGGCTGTCAAATACGCTTTCGCCCGCGCAGGATGAGCAGCGCGGCGATAATGAGCCCCGGCTGGCCGAGTACGGCGGGCGCGTCGGCCCAGAAGGTCGCGGGGCCGCAGATGCCGGCGGCGACCTCATAGAGATGGAGCAGGCCGTGCAGCGCCAGCCACAGCCCGCCGATGACCGCAGCGCGCCAGCGGAGGACCGGGTTCGTGGCGGCGTAGAGCAGGATCAGCCCCGACGCCGCATAGGCGAGGCCGATGTCGCGGATGAAATGGGCGTTCGGCGGACCGGTGGTGACGACGGTGGGGATGAAGACATACCAGTCGAGCGGCTTTGCCAGCATGAAGAGGCCGTTGGCGACCGTCGTGATGGCGGCGATCAGCAACAACAGTTGGACCAGCCGGTCGAGCGCGTCGAATTTTTCGGGCATGTGAGCCTCCCCCCGCGATGTTTTCGGTGATGCTAGAGGGTGCGGTCGGTGTTTCAAAGGCGATGTTGCGGTGGGGTGTCGGGTTTCGGGCGAGAGATGGCATTTGCGACCGTTCGGGATGCGATGGCAGGAGTCGACCGGAGGCTGGCCTGTCGTTCATCGTCACCCCGGACTTGATCCGGGGTCCATGACTTCGCCGCCGCCGTGGATCCCGGATCAAGTCCGGGATGACGAATGAGGATCAGCGAACGTCCGCTCACCACCCCAAACCCGCCGTAGGTGCACACCATGCCCAACACGGCGCTTCGGCGGAGTGCGGATCGCCAACTCGGTGGCGCTTCGTCTCAACACGGCTTGACGCTATCGGTGAACCGTGCAATTTCATCGACGAGTTGAAGTAGCTGGAGCGAAACCCCCATGCCTCAAGCGTCTCAATCCCCCCAAAGCGTATCGGTTCCCCCCATTCCCCCCGCCCGCGGCGGCGGCGAGCGTAGCCCCGGCGTCAAGCTGGTGATCGCGGTGCTGATCGCGGTCGCGCTGATGGTGCCCTTGCTGATGGTCTATGGCCTGCTCTGGGATCGCCAGCAGCAGGCCGAGACCGCGCAGGCGTCGATCGGGCAGGGCTGGGGCGGCCAGCAGACGATCGGCGGCCCGGTGATCGTGATCCCGTACCGCGCCACCGAAACGCAGACCGTGCAGGAAAATGGCCGCGACGTGACGCGGACGGTCAACACGATCCGGAATCTCTATCTGTCGCCGCAGGCGAACAAGGCCGAGGTCGCGATCAAGCCCGAGAAGCGCAAGAAGGCGATCTACGAGACCGTCGTCTATGAAAGCCAGATCGCGGGCAGCGCCGATTTCGTACTGCCCGCCGATATCGCGCGCTATGGCGTGACGCGCGAGGCGCTGATGCTCGACCGCGCCGAGGTGCGCCTCGGCGTCAGCGACGCGCGCGGGCTGGTCGACGGCAACAGCCTCGCGGTGAATGGCACGCCCGTGCCGCTGCAGCCGGGCAAGGGGCTCGCCTCGACGGGCAATTCGGGCACCTTCGCCTTCGTCGACTGGACCGCGGGCGCGCCGCTCAAGGTCGATTACAGGATCGGCGTGCGCGGGCTTGGCGATTTCAAGCTGATCCCGCGCGGCGTCGACACGCGCTGGACGGTCAAGTCGAGCTGGCCGAACCCGAGCTTCGGCGGCGATTTCCTGCCCGCGAAGCGCAGCGTGACGGCGAGCGGCTTCACCGCGACCTATGCCATCCCGAACCTCGCATTGGGTCAGGCGCAGGTGTTGACCGGCGACCTGTCGCCGCCGGTCGCAACCAATTACGGTACGCGTGATGCCTATGCCGTCGAGGTGTCGGCGCCCGCCGCGAACGATGGCAGCGGCACGATGGAGGCCTCGGGCGGCACCGCGAAGGCGATCGCGATCAGCCTGATCGAGCCCGTCGACCTGTACAGCCAGGTCGATCGCAGCATCAAATATGGCTTCCTGTTCATCGGCTTCACCTTTGTTGCCTTCCTGATGTTCGACATCATCGCGGGCGCGCGGGTTGCGGCGGCCGAATATCTGCTGACCGGGGTCGCGTTGGTGCTGTTCTTCGTGCTGCTGCTGGCGTTCGCGGAAGTGATCGGCTTCACGCCGGCCTATATGCTCGCGTCGGCAGGGATCATCGGGCTGCTCACCTTCTACAGCGCGGCGGTGCTGAAAAGCTGGAAGCGCGCGCGCTTCCTCGCGGCGATGCTGATCGGGCTCTATGCCTTGCTCTATGTGCTGCTCAACCTCGAAGCATACTCGTTGCTGATCGGGTCGGTGCTGATGTTCTTCGCGCTCGCGGGCGTGATGTACATGACGCGCAACATCGACTGGGGCGGGCTCGGCAAGAAGGAGGAGGTTGCGGCGGCGTAGGCGAAAAATCCTCCCTGTCGCGAAGCGATGGGGAGGTGGCAGCCCGCAGGGCTGACGGAGGGGCTGCCGCGTTGCGGCCCCTCCACCACCTTCGGTGGTCCCCCTCCCCACGACTTCGTCGCAGGGAGGATTTTTTACCGCCAGCGCAGATTGTGGGAGCCGAGATCCGCGAGGGTCTTGGCCCCCATCAGTTTCATGCCGCGCTCGATCTCGGCGCGAAGCAGGCCGACCGCGCGGCTGACGCCGTCCTCGCCCGCCGCGGCGAGCGCATAGAGATAGAGACGCCCGCCCGAGCAGGCTTTCGCGCCGACCGACAGCGCCTTCAGCACATGCGTGCCGCGCGTGATGCCGCCGTCGCAGATCACCTCGATCCGGTCGCCGACCGCGTCGACGATCTCGGCGAGGGCGTCGAAGGGCGCGATGCTGCCGTCGAGCTGGCGCCCGCCGTGGTTCGAGACCATGATCGCGGTCGCGCCGATATCGACCGCGCGCTTCGCATCCTCGACCGCGGCGATGCCCTTCAGGCAGAAGGGGCCGTTCCACTGCTTGCGGATCGCCTCGGCGCGCTTCCAGTCGAGGCTCTGGTCGAGCATCGAGGTGAAATATTCGGCGACCGATTTGGGGACGCTCGAGCCTTCGGAGACGTGCGTCGCAAGATTGGGCAGGCTGAATTTTTCGCGGAGGACATAGTTGAGGCCCCAGCCGGGCTTGATCGCATAGCTCAGCATGTTGCGCGCCGTGAAGCGCGGCGGCGAGGTGAACCCCGAGCGCAGGCAGCGTTCGCGGTTGCCGCCGACGATTGTGTCGACGGTGAGCGCGACGGCGTCGAATTTCGCATCGCGTGCGGCGTCGAGCATCGCCTTGTTGAGCCCCTCGTCGTGGTGGACGTAGAGCTGGAACAGCTTGGGGCCGTCGGTCAGCGCGCCCGCTTCGGCGAGGCTGATGGTGGCGAGGCTGGAGATACCGGCGACCGTGCCGGCGTTCGCTGCGGCGCGCAGCACGGCGCGTTCGCCCTGCCAGTGGAACAGGCGCTGGAGCGCGGTCGGCGAGAGGAAGAGCGGCATCGCCATCTCGCGCCCGAACAGCGTGGTCCGCATATCGATGCTCTCGACCCCGGCAAGGACGCGCGGAACGAGGTCGCAGCGGTCGAAGGCGTCGCGGTTGCGGCGGCGCGTCACCTCGTCGTCGGCGGCGCCATCGATATAGTCGAACACCGGCCAGGGCAGGCGGCGCTTCGCGAGCGCGCGGAAATCGTCGATATTGTGGCAGTCGGTCAGGCGCACCCCGGTTCCCCGTTCGTTGTTAAGTCAGAACACCGTCCGCGCGGCTACCGCACCCTTGGTCGCATAGCTGAAGCGCGGTTCGACCGGCAGCGCGGGGTCGAGGATATGCGCGGCGACACGCTTGCCCACCGCGGGTCCGTTCTTGAACCCGTGACCCGACCCGCCGCCGACCAGCCAGATGCGGTCCTGTCCGGGCAACCGGTCGATCAGATAGTCGCCGTTCGAGCTGTTCTCATACTGGCAGACGCGCGCCCCGATCAGCGGCGCGTGGGTGAGGCCGGGGAAGCGCTGCGCGAGATAGGCGCGCGCCTCGGCAATGCCTGCGGGGGTCGGGGCGCGGTCCTGCGTGTCGGGGTCGACGACGGGACCATGCACGTCGATCGCGATCTTGAATCCCGCGCCCTCGATGTCGGGGATGCCATAGACGATGCGGCCGTTGTTGAAGTCGGCCCAGACGGGAAGCTCGGCAGGGGTGAAGCGCGTGTCGCCCTGCGGCGCGCCGAAATGATAGACCTCCTGCCGCGTCGCGACGATCTTGCCGCCGAGCTGTTGCGGGAAGAGTTCGGCAAGCCAGGGGCCGGCGCAATAGACGAGATGGTCGGCGGTG
This sequence comes from Sphingopyxis sp. Geo25, assembly GCF_949769135.1. Taxonomy (NCBI): domain Bacteria; kingdom Pseudomonadati; phylum Pseudomonadota; class Alphaproteobacteria; order Sphingomonadales; family Sphingopyxidaceae; genus Sphingopyxis; species Sphingopyxis sp. Geo25. The sequence continues at coordinate 559,736 of NZ_CATKOZ010000002.1, forward strand.
CCGCCGTCGGGCAGACCGTGCTTGCGGATCTTCTTGGCGATCAAGGGGGCGGGCATGACGACGCGCTCGACCTCGACCTGCGCGTCGGCGATGACTTCCTGCACGCCGCGCCCGGCGATCAGCGCGCCGCCATCCTTTTCGAGGATGCCGGTCTCGCCCTGATAGAATTGGATCTGGCGCCAATTGTCCTGCAGCCAGCGCACGTCGCCATGATCATGATCGACGCGGTTCGCCTTGAACCAGTCGAGCGATTGCCGCGTGTAGCTGTCACCCTGCGGCGCGAACCAGAGGACGCCGGTGTTGTGGAAGATCGGCAGGCTCGCGGTGTCGGACAGGTCTTTCCAGTACGGAAGCGACTCCTTCGCCATGTCCGAGTAAATGGTGTCGGCGCCATAGCCCATGCGAATGACGCGGCTCTCGCCCCCCGACGAGGCGCGCCAGTGGCCCGCGCCATAGGCGTCGAACAGCCGGACCGACTTGCCCGCGCGGACGAGGTGCCACGCGGTCCACGCGCCGAATACGCCCGCGCCGATGATCGCGACATCGACGTGCTGGATCTTCGGGCGCGCGGGTTTGCGCTTTTTCGATGGACGCCCTTTGCGCTCGGCGGCGGCCGCGGTCGCGACAGGGAGCGCGGCAAGGCCAGTCAGTACGGCGCGGCGCGACGGCACGTCACCGGCCAACGGTCGCACCCTCGCTCTTCTTGTAATAGCGATAGCCGCCGATCCAGGTTTCGAGCGGGGTCATCTTGCGGATCTCGTCGGGGCTGGCGAGCAGCGGATCGGACTCGAGCATCACGAAGTCGGCGCGCATTCCGGGCATCAGCGTGCCGAGCCGGTCTTCGGCGAAGGCGGCATAAGCGGCGGTGCGCGTGAAGCCGTCGAGCGCGGTCTCGCGCGTCACCGTCTCCTCGGGGCGCCAGCCGCCAAGGGGCTGGCCCGCGGCGTCGGTGCGCGAAATCGCGGCGGCGATGCCGGGGAAGGGGTTGGCGCTCTCGACCGGCACGTCGGAGCCGAAGGCAAGGCGGACGCCGGCCTTTTCCATGCTGCGCCACGCATAGGCGCCCTTCAGCCGGTCGGGGCCGAGGCGGGCTTCGGCCATCATCCGGTCGCTGGTCTGGTGCACGGGTTGCATCGACGCAATGACCTTGAGCTCGGCGAATTTCGGGATGTCGAGCGGGTCGACGATCTGGGCATGTTCGATGCGCCAGCGGCGTTCGCCGGGCAGGTCGCGGGTGAGGTCGGCGATGGCGCTCAACGCCTCGGCATTGGCGGCGTCGCCGATCGCGTGGATCGCGACCTGAAACTTGTCCATCGAGGCGCGCACCATCTTGTTGCGGAGCTGCGCGGGAGTGAGCAGGGGCAGACCCTTCTGCCCCGGCGCGTCGCTGTACGGCGCCTTCAGCCACGCGCCGCGCGAGCCGAGCGCGCCGTCGAGATAGAGCTTCACCCCGACCATGCGCAGCTTGTCGTCGTAGAGCCACGGCGTCGGTTCGGACCCCGCGATGATTGCCATATTGTCGATGTCGCCACCGTAGGAGAGAATGCGCACCGCGAGCTGCTTCTTGTCCCCGGCGCGGCGGTACGCCTGCCATTCGGCGATCGTCGTGCCCATGTCGGCGATGCTCGTAATCCCCTGCGATATCAGCTTCTGCTGCGCGAGGAGGAAGGCGCGGTCGAGGTCGCGCGCCAGCGGCTTGGGCTTCGCGCCGTCGATCAGGCCCATCGCGGCGTCGACGAAGACACCCGAGGGTTTGCCGCCCGCCATTTCGATGCGGCCGCCCTCGGGAGCTTTGGTAGCGGCGGTAATCTTTGCGGCGGTCATGGCCGCCGTATTGGCCCAGCCGGCGTGGCCATCGACGCGTTCGAGCCAGACCGCGCGGTCGGGGACCGCGGCGTCGAGATCGGCGGCGGTCGGGAAACGGCCGAGCCCCCATTTTTCCTGATTCCAGCCGAAGCCAATGATCCACGGCATTTCGGGATTTTCGGCGGCATATTTGCGGATCGCCGCCTGTGCCTCGGCGAGACTGTTGGTGCCGCTGAGGTCGAGCAGCATCAACTGGAAGCCGAGGCCCATGACATGGCCATGCGCGTCGATCAGGCCGGGGATCAGCGTGCGGCCCTTGCCGTCTTCCTTGAAATCGGGGCGTTCGGGGCGCTTGTCCTTGCGGTCGAGGAGCTGCTTGACCTTGCCGTCGCTGCCGATGACGAGGCCGGTGAAGCGGACGAGCTTCCCGTCCTTGTCGAGCGTGATGCCGTTGACATTGTCGACGAGCGTGTCGGCGTGCGCGGGGGTTGAGATGGCCAGGGCGAGCAGGGCTAACAATCCCCTCCCGCAAGCGGGAGGGGCAGCGAGACTTGCGAGCTTGCTCGCTAGTCGCAGCGGGGTGGGCAGGATGCGAGGTAGGCTGGCCCTCCCCGCTGCAACTAGGCCCGGCTGCGCCGGACCGAGTTTCGCTGCCCCTCCCGCAAGCGGGAGGGGAGGGGTTTGTTCGATCCGGCGGCTCATTTCGGCAACCTCGTCACGAGCGAGCTGGTGTCGCGGCGGCCGTTGCCGAGTTTCTGCACATCGGCGTAGAATTGGTCGACGAGGCTGGCGACCGGCAAGGTCGCGCCGTTGACGCGCGCTTCCTCGATCGCGAGGCCCAGATCCTTGCGCATCCAGTCGACCGCGAAGCCGAAGTCGAATTCGTCCTTCGCCATCGTGCCCCAGCGGTTGAGCATCTGCCAGCTCGCCGCGGCGCCGCCCGACACCGCCTCGAACACCTTGTCGGTGTCGAGGCGCGAGGCCTGCGCGAAACGCAAGGCTTCGGAAAGACCCTGCAGCACGCCGGCGATCGCGATCTGGTTGACCATCTTCGTCGTCTGCCCCGCGCCGGGGCCGCCGATATGGACCATGCGCGCCGAATAGGATCGCATCACCGGCTCGGCCGCCGCGAAGGCGGCCTTGGTGCCGCCGCACATCGCCGACAGCGTGCCGTTCTGGGCGCCCGCCTCGCCGCCCGAGACGGGGGCATCGACGCAGAGCAGCCCAAGCCCGTCGGCCTCGACCGAGAGCTGGCGCGCGATGCGCGCGGAGACGGTCGTATGATCGATGAACAGCGCGCCCTTCTTCATCGCGCGAAAGGCGCCGTCGCGGCCGAGCGTCACCTGCGCGAGATCATCGTCGTTGCCGACGCAGGTCAGGACGACGTCGGCGTCTGCCGCGGCCGCGGCGGGGGTCGATGCCGCCGCGCCGCCATAGGTCGCGACCCAGGCATCGGCCTTCGACCGGGCGCGGTTATAGACGGTGAGGTCGTGCCCCGCCTTTGCGAGGTGCCCCGCCATCGGCCCGCCCATGACGCCGGTGCCGATGAAGCTGATGCGCAATTTCTGTTCGCTCATATGGGGTCCATAGCATTGTTTGCTTCGCGCGCCAGATGGGCTAGGGCCAGCCGCGTTATGACAGACCTCGCAACCGCTCCCGCTGCCGATCTTCCGGTGATCTCGCTCGACGATGTCCGTGCGGCTGCGGCGCGAATTAACGGCGCGGTCGTGCGGACGCCGACGCTGAAATCGCAGACGCTCTCCGAGCTGGTCGGCGCCGAAGTGTGGCTGAAGTTCGAGAATCTGCAATTCACGGCGGCGTACAAGGAGCGCGGCGCGCTCAACGCGCTGCTGCTGCTCAGCGACGAGGCGAAGGCGCGCGGCGCGATCGCGGCGTCGGCGGGCAATCACGCACAGGGCCTCGCCTATCATGGCAAGCGGCTCGGCGTGCCGGTGACGATCGTGATGCCGAAGACAACGCCGCAGGTGAAGGTGTCGCAGACCGCGAGCCACGGCGCGACGATCGTGCTGCACGGCGAGACGTTCGACGACGCCTATGCCCATGCGCGCGAACTGGAGGTCGAGCGCGGGCTGACCTTCGTCCACCCCTTCGACCATCCGCATGTCGCGGCGGGACAGGGGACCGTGGCGCTCGAAATGCTCGAGGATGTGCCCGAGATCGACACGCTGATCGTGCCGATCGGCGGCGGCGGGCTGCTCGCAGGGATGGGCACCGCGGCGCGCGGGATCAAGAACGACATGCGCCTCGTCGGTGTGCAGGCCGAGCTGTATCCGTCGATGTACGCCGAGCTCAACGGCGTCGACATGGCGTGCGAGGGCGACACGCTGGCCGAGGGTATCGCGGTCAAGGAACCGGGGTCTTACACCCGTAAGCTGGTCGCCGAACTCAACGACGATATCGTGCTGGTGGCCGAGCGGCACCTCGAGCGCGCAGTCAGCCTGCTGCTGCAGATCGAAAAGACGGTGGTCGAGGGCGCGGGCGCCGCGGGACTCGCGGCGATGCTGGCGCATCCCGAGGAATTTGCGGGGCGCAAGGTCGGGCTGGTTCTGACCGGCGGCAATATCGACACGCGGCTGCTCGCGAACGTGCTGCTGCGCGACCTTGCGCGGTCGGGCCGCATCGCACGCCTGCGCATCCGCCTGCAGGACCGCCCGGGCGCGCTGTTCAAGGTGATGAAGCTGTTCGACGAGAAACAGGTCAACATCATCGAAATCTATCACCAGCGTATCTTCACCACGCTGCCCGCCAAGGGCCTGATCACCGACATCGAATGCGAAGCGCGCGACCGCGAGCATCTCGACAGCCTCGTCGCCTCGCTGCGCGATGCGGGCTATATGGTGACGACGGTCGAGCTGGCGTGAAGGAATTCACCCGCGAGTTCGTCGCGACGCCCGAGAGCATCGACGAGCTTGGTCATGTCAACAATGCGGTGTGGGTCCAGTGGATCCAGCAGGTCGCGACGGGGCATTGGGACGCCGCTGCGCCGCAATCGCATAAGGACACTTTTGTCTGGGTCGTGGTGCGGCACGAGATCGACTATCTCCGCGCGCTCGGCCCCGGCGAGACGGTCACCGCGCGGACGTGGGTCGCCGACAAGCCGCAGGGCGCTAAGTTCGACCGCTTCATGGAATTCACCGGCGCGGACGGAAAGGTGCATGTCCGGGCACGGACGGTATGGGCGCTGCTCGACAAGGCGAGCGGTCGGCCGCTGCGCGTGACCGACGAGATTGTCGCGCCGTTTTTGGGGTAGGGCGGATTTGGCAGTGGATTCCAGACATTCGTCACCCCGGACTTGATCCGGGGTCCACGACTTCAACGCCGCGATGGATCCCGGATCAAGTCCGGGATGACGAAGAAAGGAATATCCTCCCTGCGGCGCAGCCGTGGGGAGGGGGACCGTCGCCGCAGGCGATGGTGGAGGGGCGGCAACGTCGCGCCATTTGCGCCTCCGTCAGCGCTTCGCACTGCCACCTCCCCATGGCTTCGCCACGGGGAGGAACCAAACGGCAACCTCCGGTCGCAACCCGCCGTTCGCTCTAGCGCTCGCTGATGATCCGCCGCCGTTCGATCCAGCCTTCGGCGCAGGTCGAGCCCGCACGCGCCGGGCGGCTGCCGATGCCGCCGCAGCTGTGGCGGCGGTCGGCGAAGCGGACGAAGATCCATACGCCCCGCGACCCGCAGAGAAAAACGGGCTGACCGGGCTTTACCCGCGCGGTGCGGCGGGCGCCGGGCGAGGGGGCGAGCGACACCCAGATACGCGTTTCGCGCGGATCGCCCGCGATCCGGCCGAGCGAGCACGCCGGCGCGGGAGCGCCCTGCATCATCAGGGCGATCGCGGCGGTCGTGACGGTCAGCATGGAATCATTGTCCTTCGAAGGGGGGAGACGCCGCCGCTTGCCCGATCAACCTATCTCTTCGGTTAACGCCTTGACGATAGCCGCCACAGACGTCGGCGCATAGGCGAAGCCCATGTGGCCGCAATCGACCTCGACCTGCCGGTCGCTTTCGTGCGGCGCCCCGCGCGCGCTGTTCACCGCGATCACGCCGTCGTGCCGCGACCAGAGCGCGAAGGTCGGCATCGAGGGGCGCGGCGCCGGGTGGAAGTCGATCGGCGGATTGTCGACCGGGTGGCGCGCGACGAGATGGTACAGCCGCCAGGCGCGGTTGGCGCGTCGGCTGCCCGAAAAAGGCGAACCGAGCGTCACGACGCGCGCGACCTTGTCGGGATGATGCTTGGCATATTCGCGTGCGTAGATGCCGCCGAGGCTCCAGCCGACGAGCGCGGGGGCATAACCGGTGCGGTCGATGATCCACTGCACGCGGCTGTCGATGCGCTCGATGATGTCAGGAGTCGCGCCGCGATTGAAGCCGAGGCCCCAGGCGTAGCAGCGAAACCCTGCGCGGCGGAGGTCGCCGCGCAGCGCTTTGGTGGCCCAGTCGCCCGAAAGGAAACCGGGCAGCACCATCACCGGCGGATGCTCGCTGTCGGGATTGGGTTCGGGCGGCATCGGCCGGATACGGCCGGCGATCGCGCGCAGCAGCGCCCCGACCTCGCGCCACAGCAGCGAGAGCGGCGGGGGCGCGTCGGGATCGGGAATGCGCGCGGGCCATTCGGCGCGCCGGGTGAGGAAGCCGCGGATCATTATTGGCGCCTATACCAGATTTTGTGCCCCTGCGAAGACGGGGGCACGGCACGGCTCATCCCTTGGGAACCAGCCGCAGCAGCTTGCCGTCTTCGCCATCGGTCAGCAGCCAGATCGACCCGTCGTCGCGCACCGCGACCTCGCGGATGCGGGTGCCGAAATCCCAGCGGTCGGATTTGTGAAGCGTGTCGCCGTCGATCGCCATCCGGATCAAACCCTCGCCCGACAAGGCGCCCATCAGCAGGCTGTTCTTCCAGCCGGGATAGAGATCGCCGCCGTACCACACGAGCCCGGCGGGCGAGACCGACGGGTTCCACCACAGTTTGGGCGCCGCGAATTCGGGGCGGGTCGGATGATCGGGGATGTCGCGGCCGTCATAATGGTTGCCGTTCGATACGATCGGATAGCCATAATTCGCTTTTGCCTCGACCAGATTGACCTCGTCGCCGCCCTTCGGCCCCATTTCCTGCTGCCAGAGCTTGCCCGTGCCGTCGAAGGCGAGGCCGAGAATGTTGCGGTGGCCGAGCGACCAGATCTGCGCGGTCACGCCGCCTTGCGCGGCAAAGGGATTGTCGGCGGGGATGCTGCCATCGGGATTGAGGCGGACGATCTTGCCGAGATTGGACTTCATGTCCTGCGCGGGATCGAACTTCTGCCGCTCGCCCGAACCGATGAAGAGATATCGGCCGTCGGGCGAGAAGGCGAGGCGGTGCGAATAATGACCGCGGCCGGTAACTTTGGGATCCTGCTTCCAGATGATCTGCAGGCCGTCGAGGTGCGGCGCGGCGCCCTGTACGAGGTTCGCCCTGGCGACGACCGCGCCTGCGGTGCCGCCTTCGCCGGCTTCCGCCCAGCTGAGGTAGATCGCGCCGCTGGTCGCGAAGTCGGGCGCGAGGATCACGTCGCCGAAGCCGCCCTGACCGCCATAGGCGACTGCGGGAACCCCCGCGACGTCAAGCGTCGGGCCGTCCTCCTGCCACAGTTTGAGCTTGCCCGACCTCTCGGTGACGAGCGCCTGCTTGCCGCGCGGCAGGAAGGTCATCGCCCAGGGTTCGTCGAAGCGGGCGATCTCGCGGACCGCGAAGGGCGCTTCGGTGAGCGGGGCCGCGGGCTGTGCGCCCGAAGCGTCGAGGCTCACGCTGTCGGCGGGCGCGGCGTTGCTTGTCGTGCCGGCCGAGCAGGCGGCAACGATCATCGCCGCGGAGAGGGCGGCGGCGGAGATTGTCTTCATGGATTGGCTCGCTTTGCTGGGGGGAGGCAGAGAATCTAGTGTGGCGCGCCCCGGCGGCAATGTCGAGAGGGGGTCAGCCGCCCGACGCCTCGCGGCGCGCGGTGATTTCCTCGACGCTGTCCATGATCGCGTCGATCGCCTCGCTTGCGGGCGGGGCATCGGCGCGCTTCTGCGAGAACTGGCCGCTGTCCATGATCGCCTCGAGCGCCGAACGCGCGCGCGACACGCGGCTCTTCATCGTGCCGAGCGCGCAGTCGCAGATGCTCGCGGCTTCCTCGTAGGACATGCCGCCGGCGCCGACGAGGATCAGCGCCTCGCGCTGGTCCTGCGGCAATTCCATCAGCGCGCGTTGCAGGTCGGTCATCTCGCCGGCGTCCTCCTGGCTCGCTGGGGTCGACAGCGTGCGTTCGACCGCAACCTCGTCATAGTCGCCGTGAAATTTGTTACGCCGCATCTGCGACAGGAAGGTGTTGCGCAGGATGACAAAGGTCCACGCCTTGATCGACGTGCCGCGCTCGAAGCGCTCGCGCGAGGCCCAGGCCTTGACCATCGTGTCCTGCGTGAGATCGTCCGCAAGGTCGGGGTTGCCCGACAGGCTGCGGCCATAGGCGCGCAAATGGGGAATGACGCCCGCCAGCAGGGCCTTGAACTCGCTGTCCGAAAGGGAGCTATTGTCCTGCGGCAGCGGCGCAGTGCTGGTTCGCGCCATTATTGTTCGGGGCTCTCGTGGTCGAGCTTCGCAAGCAGGTCGAGCATATCGGCGGGCAATTGTTCGGCGACGATATTGCCGTAGATCATCCGCAGCTTGGCGCTCACCGGCTCGGGCGACTGGCGGCCCGTCAGCGTACGGTGCCACTGGTCGCTGCCGGTGCCGGGGAAGCTGCCGTTCGACCGGCGCGGTTCATCCTGCCCGATGACAGGGCGGTCCTTTCCGTTGAACCTGTTGTTGCCGTGCGTAGCCATGCCGAAGCAACGACGGAATGCGCCGCTGGTTCCCGCTTTGGTTGTTTTTTGCGACGAACGCGTTGCCATGAAGCAACACTGCTCTTATTCGGACCGGCGTGAGGGGTCACATCTTTCCCGGCCCATGCCCGGGAAACAGGAGCGTGACCACCTTGATTTCAGTGATTTACGTCAGCGTCGCCGATCCGTTGATCCGCGAAGAAGATATTGCCGCAATTCTGCTGAGCGCCCGGCGCAACAATAGGCGGGACGGACTCACCGGCGCGCTCATCTATAATGGCCATAATTTCATGCAGCTGCTCGAAGGTCCGGCGCGCGAGGTCGATGCGTGCCTCGATACGATCCGGGGCGACGCGCGCCACAGCGGAATGGTCGAGGTGAGGCGCCGCGCGATCGACGTTCGCGAGTTCGCCGAATGGTCGATGCTCTATTGTCCCGGCTTCGAGGGATATGACGAGGATCTGGCCCGACTTGCCGCGAACCGCCGGCTCGATCCGCAGGACGAGCGGATGATGGCAAACTTCATTGCGCTGGGCCGTCGCCGCGCGACATTCTGACCTGCGCTACCCTTGCATTGAAGTTTCAAGGCGCTAAGCCTTGGACAAGGTTCAGTAGAACCCGAGCATATAAAAGGCCCTGTTATCAGCGACGTTACGCCCAGCCCCCTCGACGATGCCAGCTTCAAGCGCGAGCTGGCAGCTATGCTCCCGCATCTGCGCGCCTTCGGCCGCAGCCTGACGGGGAACGCCGACCTCGCCGACGACCTGGTGCAGGAGACGATGCTGAAGGCGTGGAAGGCGCGCGCCAGCTATATCCCGGGGCCGTCGAGCATGAAGAGCTGGGCCTTCGTGATCCTGCGCAACTGTTTCCTGTCGCAGATGCGGCGGAAAAAATTCACCGCCGACTATGACGAGCTTGCCGCCGAGCGTCTGCTCGTCGCGCCCGACGACCAGAACGACAGCCTGCATCTGGCCGACGTGCAGCGTGCATTGTTGCTGCTGCCGGTCGACCAGCGCGAGGCGCTGATCCTGATCGGCGCGGGGCAGCTGTCCTATGAGGAAGGCGCGGAGATTTGCGGCTGCGCGGTGGGGACGATGAAGAGCCGTGTGTCGCGTGCACGCACGGCGCTCCACGCGATCCTGGAGGGCGGGGACATGCCGCTGCGCAGCGACGACCCGCTGGCGCCGAGCGAAGCCTTTGCGTCCATCATGAGCGATATCGACCAGCTGACCGGCGGCGGGCCTTCGCCGGACTAGCGACGCTTTCCTTTCATCGGGCTGCAGGGCAGGGTGATCATATGGATGGTTCGATCGTGATGCGCTCCCCCGCCGGATTTGCGATCGCGCTCGTCCTTGCGCTGGCCTTCCCTGCGGCCGCCAATGCCTCGACGGCGCCGGGTGCCGAACCGATCGTCGTCGAAGGCCAGCGCGAAACGCGCGTCGACTGGAAGCGCGCCGAAAGCCGGCATGTCGTGATATTCAGCGATGGCGGCGAAGCCGAGCTCAAGAAGACCGTCAACGATGTCGAGCAGCTCCATCAGCTGCTTGCGCGGCTGTATGGCGCCCAGGCGGCGGCGGACGGCGCCGCGAAGCTCAAGATCATATTGGTCGATTCCGAGGCGACCTATCGGCGTATGGCGCTTGGCCACCTGCGATCCGAAGAGGGGCCCTATGTGCGGTCGTTCGCCGAACAGCGCTATTACGATCCGCGCGATGATGGCGCGCTGATCGTCGTCCCGCGCGCCGACCAGGTCATCGACCTCGATACATCCAGAGCCCGCGAGGCCGATTGCCAGGATATCGAATTCGAACTGTTGATGGTGGGGAAGACCTGCGGCGATGTCGTACTCCGTCCCACGCCCGTCGCGCGGCCGTGGGAATCGGTGCTGTTTTCGGCCTATGCCCAGCATTTCATCCTGAGTTATCTGCCTGCGGGCTATCCGCGCTGGTATATGGACGGCATCGGCGCGCTCTTCTCGACCGCCAAGATCGGGCGCGATGGTTCGCTCGATTATGCGAAGCTCTCGCTCGTCAATGCGCAGATCTTCCGCTCCTATGGGCGGCTGAACGTCGGCGACGTACTGACCGGGCGCTATCTCGCGGACCCCAGTCGGCGGATGGAGTGGACACCGTTTCATGCGGCCCTGCTCGTCCATTTTTTCGTCTATGGCGACATCAAGGCCGAGCGCCGCACCCAGTTTCAGTACTATATGAGCGCGATCCATCGGGGCGTACCGATGGCCGACGCCGCCGAGGTGTTCGGCGACATGCGAAAGCTGCAGTTCGAGATCGGGGCCTATATCGTGCGGAGAAGCCGGTCCTATGCGCGGACGCGCCCGACCGCCCTGCCCATCGAGCAACCCTCGGTCACCGTGCTGTCCCCCGCGAGCGCGGCGATGATCGAAGCCAGCCTAGAGCTCGAATCGCGCCTGCCGGCGGGCGGAGGGAACGGCGATGCCGAAGGCTGGCTGGCGGAGGTTCGCACCGCCGCCGAAAAATTCCCGCGCGACGCCGACGCGATGCTGACGCTCGCCCGCGCCGAATGCCGGAGCGGTCGCTATCGCGAGTGCCTCGACGCGGCGGAACGGGCTCTCGCCAGCTCGCCCGACGATGTCGACGCGCTCAGTTGGAAGGGGTTGGCCCAGGCCAACGAAGCCTTGGCGAAAGCTGGGGAGGTGCGATCGGCGGAATTGAAGATCGCCCGCGCGACGATCGCCCGCGCGATCACGCTCGATGGCGAGGCGCCGCTGCCGCACATCGCCTATTTCCAAAGCTTCGCGATCGCCGGCGAGCCGGTGCCGGACGACGCGATGGAAGGAATGGCGAAGGTCGTCCGGCTGGTGCCGGCAGCGCCGGGGCCGCGGCTGGCGCTGGGCAGGGAGCTGATCCGGAAGGGGCAGCCCGAACTCGCCCGTAAGCTGTTGAGCCCGGTGCTTTTCGGCCCATATGATTCGCCCGAGCGCAAGGCGGCGGCGGAATTGTTCGCGTCGCCCGCGGATATCCCTGCGCCCGCGGGCGCCGACGCCGGGGCGGGTCGCCCGCTGATCGCGACCCCCTAGGCCGCCAGTTGCGGCGTAAATAGCAGGCTCTGGCTGATCGCGGCGCGGACGGTGTTCCGGCCGAAGGGTTTCGAAATTAAAAAGGTCGGCTCGACACGGTGGCCGGTGAGCAGCTTTTCGGGAAAGGCGGTGATGAAGATCGCCGGCACCGGCGCGATCGCCAAAATATCCTGCACCGCATCGATCCCCGACGATCCGTCGGCGAGCTGGATGTCGGCGAGGACGAGCCCCGCGTCGCTGTTTTCGAACGCCGCGACCGCATCCTCATGCGTCGTCGCGACACCCGCGACATCGTGGCCGAGGTCGCGGACGATCTGTTCGAGGTCCATCGCGATCAGCGGCTCGTCTTCGATGATCAGCACCGATGTGCGTGCCTCGCGGTCGACCTCGTCCACCGCCTCGGCGAGCAGGGTTTCGACCATCGCACTGTCGGCGCCGGTGATCGCCGCGGTCTCCTCGACCGAAAAGCCTTCGAGAGCGGTCAGCAGCAGCATCTGGCGGCTGAGTGGGGTGATGCGCGCGAGGCGGCGGTTGGCGGCGCGAACGAGGGGGTTCTCGCCCTCGTCGCTGCCCTCGCCATCCTCGATGAAGGCGCTTTCCCAGATGCGGTGGAAATTGCGGTAGAGGTCGATGCGCGTGTCATCCGAGACGCGGAACTCGTCGGGAGCGGCGACGATGACTTCGAGCGTCGTATGCACGAAATTGTCGCCATGTTGCTGGCTGCCCGTAAGTGCGCGCGCGTAGCGGCGCAGAAAGGGCAGGTGCCCGCGGATTTCGTCTCCCAGCGTCATATCAAGGCTCCCTCCAATCGTAGGAATACGCTTTGCCGCGCCGACGGGTTCCGCTTGTGCGATACGAAAAGCGTCCCTTCTTGCTGCAACTTGTCGGTCGGGAATGCGTAGAGTCTGCCGAGCCGTGATGATATTTGCGTGTAAGCGGTAGGAATTGCTCTATTTTCTCCGCAGTGTCGTAACCGCGCTTTTTGGGAACCCTTTTCTATGGCAGAGCAGCCTGGGGCCAGTGCCGGTACGATGGCTCCGCAAGCAACGGAGGGGCGGATCTTGGCGGACGGCGGCGAAGGCGACGCGGTGACGCGCGAGGCGTGGCGGCTGGAAACCCTTCGCGAATACCGACTGATGGATACCGCCCCCGAGGCGGCTTTCGACCGTGTGACGAAGCTCGTCGCGGACTTGTTCGATGCGCCGATCGCGCTTGTCACGCTGGTCGACGATTGCCGCCAATGGTTCAAGTCCGCGCATGGGCTGACGGTCAGCGAAACGCCGCGCGACATCAGTTTCTGCCAATATGTCATCGCCGGCGACGCACCGCTCGTTGTGACCGACACCGCGGCCGACCCGCGCTTCGTCGACAATCCGCTGGTAACCGGCGAGCCGTACATCCGCTTCTATGCCGGGGTGCCGCTGCGCGCGTACAACGGCATGGTAATCGGGACGCTGTGCGTGATCGACCGCAAGGTGCGGGCGACCCTCGATCTCCGCGAGATGGAACGACTCGAGGACTTCGCCGCGATCATCATGGCCGAGGCCGATCTGCGCCGTATCGTCGTCGAGCGCGACGACGCCCGCCGGACGCTGGAGCGCGCGCTCGATTTCTCCGGCATCGCAAGCTGGCGATACGATGCGCGGGCCGATGCGGTCACCTGGCGCGGGGCCGTCGCCGAACTCTGGGGCGCCGACTATGCCTCGGCACTCACCAACCGAGAGGGCGTGTTCGCACGCATTCATGCCGAGGATCGCGCGCGCGTCGAGGTCGCGATCAACGAGGCGGTGGCGAGCGGCACCTCCTATTCGGTCGAGCATCGCATCGATCATCCCGAGCGCGGGGTCCGCTGGCTGGGGATCCGCGGCGACTGGGACGTGCGCGACGACGATGCGATCCTTACCGGCGTTTGCATCGATATCACCGAACAGAAGAGCCGGCAGGAAAATGCCACGCTGCTGATGCGCGAACTGCACCACAGGATGCGCAACCTGTTCGCGACGGTCGGCGCCATCATCTCGCTGAGCCGCCACGCCGCGCGCGATGTCGACGATTATGTCGAACGGATCAGCAGCCGCCTCGACGCGCTCAACCGCGCGCAGAATGTACTGCTCGGCGCCAATTTCATGACCGGGTCGATGCACGCGCTGCTGCGCGAGGTCGAGGCAAGCTTTCCGCGCATCCGCTGGTCGGGCCCGGATCTGCTGCTGCCCGAAAATGCACTTGTCGCGATGGCCCTGCTATTCAACGAACTTGCGACCAATGCGGTGAAGCATGGTGCGCTGACCGGCGCCGACGGGCAGGTCGACGTGAACTGGTCGCAGGATCCCGAAGGCAGCGACCCGCGCCTGTTCCACCTGACCTGGGCCGAAAGCGGCGGCGCACTGACGGTCGCCGAGCCCGAACGGACCAGCTTTGGCACGCTGCTGATGGAGCGCAGCGTGAAGAATAATCTGGGCGGCACGATTGAGCGCGACTGGAAACCGGACGGGCTGGTCGTCGACATCACCTTGCCCGCACGTTGGCGCGAGGCATAAGCGCGACAAGCGCGACCCGATCGATTTGTTCTTTCTATGTTCTCATGCTAGGCATGGGCCATGTCCGCGAAACCGATTCTAGAAAAGCTGGCGGTGCTGGCCGATGCGGCGAAATATGATGCGTCCTGCGCGTCGTCGGGGACCGTGAGGCGCGATTCGGTCGGCACGAAAGCTATCGGGTCGACCGAGGGCATGGGTATTTGCCACAGTTACGCGCCCGACGGGCGGTGCATCTCGCTGCTGAAAATCCTGCTCACTAACTTCTGCATTTACGACTGCCGTTTCTGCATCAACCGCGCGTCGAGCAATGTCGAGCGCGCGCGCTTCAGCCCGCAGGAGGTCGTCCGGCTGACGCTCGATTTTTACAAGCGCAATTATATCGAAGGACTGTTCCTGTCGTCGGGGATCATCCGCTCCGAAGATTATACGATGGAGCAGCTTGTCGAGGTCGCGCGCATCCTGCGCGAGGAGCATCGCTTTGGCGGCTATATCCATCTGAAGACGATCGCGGGCGCCGACCCCGGGCTGATCGCGCTTGCGGGGCTTTATGCCGATCGCTTGTCGACCAATGTCGAACTGCCGACCGAGGCGGGGCTTTCGAGCTTTGCGCCCGAGAAAAAGCCCGAAACGATCCGCAAGACGATGGCGTCGGTGCGCGTCGGTGCCGAGGATGCGATTGAGGCCGCGAAGAGCCGGCTGATCGGCAAGGCGAAGCCGCCGCGCTTTGCGCCTGCGGGGCAATCGACGCAGATGATCGTCGGCGCCGACGCGTCGCGCGACGACGACATCCTCAAGACCGCGACGAACCTCTATTCGGGATACCAGCTCCGCCGCGTCTATTATTCGGCGTACAGCCCGATCCCTGATGCCAGCCAAGACCTGCCGCCCGTCCGCCCGCCGCTGATGCGCGAGCACCGGCTCTATCAGGCCGACTGGTTGCTGCGCTTTTATGGTTTCGAGCGCGCCGAAATCATGGAGGGCGCGCGCGGGGGAATGCTCGATCTCGCGATCGATCCCAAGCTCGCGTGGGCGCTCCAGCGGCGCGAAGCGTTTCCGGTCGATATCAACCGCGCGCCGCGCGAATTGTTGCTGCGCGTGCCGGGGCTGGGGACGCGCGCCGTCGACCGCATCGTCGCTGCGCGGCGGCTGGGCAAGCTCAGGCTCGGCGATCTCGCTAAGCTGACCGCATCGGTGAAGAAGGTCCTGCCCTTCATCGTGACGCCCGACTGGCGGCCGGGCAAGCTCACCGACAGCGCCGACCTCCGCGCCCGCTTCGCGCCGCCAGCGGAGCAGCTGGCGCTCGCGCTGTGAGGGAAGTGGTCCTGAAAGAGCCCGGCGACTTCGCCGAGTGGCGGAACGCGGCAAGGGGTTTGCTTGCGGGCGGCATTGCGCCCGACGACGTAAGCTGGCGCGGTAGCGCCGAAGGCGCGTCGCTGTTCGGCGATAAGGCAGTGGCAGCGCCAGCGGGCGCGGTGTCGCTGCCGCGCGAACTGCTCGAGATCGCGGAGCGCGTCATCTGCCATCGCGACCCGGAAACGGCCGCGCGGCTCTACCGCATCATCTGGCGCGCGGCGCGCGACCGGCAGTTGCTCGCGCGAACGACCGATTCCGAAATCGACTGGCTGCGCAAAGCCGACAAGGCGATCCGCCGCGACGTCCACAAGATGCACGCCTTCGTGCGCTTCCGCCGGCTCGGCGAGGAGGCGGGGCGCGAAAGTTTCGCGGCGTGGTTCGAGCCGACGCATCGCATCCTCCGCCTGACCGCGCCTTTCTTTCAGCGGCGCTTTTTCGGGATGGACTGGGCGATCGTCACCCCCGACGCGCGCGCGATCTGGCAGGACGAAACGCTGACTTACGGGCTCGGCGGGACGAGGGACGAGGTGCCCGACAGCGACGTCGTCGAGGATCAGTGGCGCACCTATTATGGCGCGATCTTCAACCCCGCGCGGGTGAAGATCGACGCGATGCGCGCCGAGATGCCGAAGAAATATTGGAAGAACCTGCCCGAGGCGCAGGATATCGCGCCCTTGCTCGCGGGCGCCGAGGCACGGGTGGAACGCATGCGCGAAGCGGCCGTTTCGATGGCGAACCCCTTGACCGACAAATGGCGGACGCGCGTGCCCGAAGACTTGCTCCCCGATGATGATGTGAAGACGCTGGCGGACGTCGCGCGCGCGGTGGATCGCTGCACGCGCTGCCCGCTCTATTGCAACGCGACGCAGGGCGTGGCGGGCGAGGGGCCCGAGCGCGCACGGATCATGCTCGTCGGCGAACAGCCGGGCGATCAGGAGGATCTGCAGGGGCGGCCGTTCGTCGGGCCGGCGGGGCAGGTGCTGAACGAGGCGCTCGAAGAGGCGGGGCTCGACCGGACACGGCTGTTCCTCACCAACGCGGTCAAGCATTTCAAGTTCGAGCCGCGCGGCAAAAGGCGGCTTCACCAGAACCCGACGACGGGAGAAATCGACATCTGCCGCTGGTGGCTCGACAAGGAACGCGCGCTGGTGCAGCCCGACCTGATCGTTACGCTGGGCGCCAGCGCGCTGCGTGGGGTGACGGGCAAGAGCGCGAGCATCAAGTCGATGCGCGGCGCGGTGCACGAACTGGAGGGGGGCACGAAATTGATCGCGACGATCCATCCCTCCTTCCTGCTGCGCTTGCCTGACCGCGAGCGAGCCGCGAAGGAGCGCGCGCTGTTCGTCGCCGACCTTGCGCTCGCCCGGAAACTCGCCGCCTGATGGCGAAGTCCAGGACCTGGATCGAGCCGCACCCGAGCGGCATCTATGTGAAGCCCGCCGATGTGTGGATCGATCCCTCGCGCCCCGCCCCGCGCGCGGCGGTGACGCATGGCCATGCCGATCATGCGCGCAGCGGGCATGGCGCGGTGTTTGCGACCCCCGAGACGCTCGCGATCATGGCGCTGCGCTACGGCGTCGATGCCGAGGCGAGCCACAACCAAGCCTTCCCTTATGGTGACGGGTTCGAGTGCGGCGGGGTGCGTTTCAGCTTCCATCCGGCGGGCCATGTGCTCGGCAGCGCGCAGATCCTGATGGAATATCAGGGCGAACGGATCGTCGTCACCGGCGATTACAAGCGCCGCCCCGACCCGACCTGCGCGCCGTTCGAGGTCGTGCCGTGCGACATCTTCGTCACCGAGGCGACCTTCGGCCTGCCGGTGTTCCGTCACCCGCCGACATCCGACGAGATCGCGAAGCTGATCGGCGCGGTGCGCGCCGAGCCCGATCGTTCGGTGCTCGTCGGCGCCTATGCGCTCGGCAAGGCGCAGCGCGTGATCGCCGAGCTGCGCGGCGCGGGTTGGGATGCGCCGATCTACATCCACGGCGCGCTTGAACGCATGTGTCAGCTCTATGCGCTGCACGGCGTCGATCTGGGCGAATTGCGGCTGGTGAGCGAAACCGACAAGGCCGAGATGGCGGGGCAGATCGTGCTCGCGCCGCCGTCGGCACTCAACGATCGCTGGTCGCGGCGGCTGCCCGATCCGGTGACCGCGATGGCGTCGGGCTGGATGCGCGTGCGCCAGCGCGCGCGGCAGCGGATGGTCGAACTGCCGCTGGTGATCTCGGACCATGCCGATTGGGATGAGTTGACCACGACGATCAGCGAGGTGAACCCGAAGGAAAGCTGGATCACCCACGGCAGCGAGGATGGCTTGCTCCGCTGGTGCGAGCTCACGCAGCGCAAGGCACGCGCGCTGCATCTGGTAGGCCGCGATCTGGAGGAGGAGGCGTGAAGCGCTTCGCGGCCCTGATCGACCGGCTGATCTACACGCGCTCGCGCAATTCGAAGCTCGCGCTGATCGTCGATTATTTGCGGCATACGCCCGACCCCGATCGCGGCTGGGCGATCGCTGCGCTGACCGAGAGCCTGGACTTTCCGGCGGTGAAGGCGGGGACGGTGCGGACCTTGCTTGCGACGCGGGTCGATGAGGAATTGTTCCGCCTGTCGCGGCATTTCGTCGGCGACACCGCCGAGACGGCGGCGTTGCTGTGGCCCGATGCGCCGGGGAAGAAGGCAGATCTCAGCGTGTCGGAGGCGGTCGATGCGCTCGCTGCGACCAGCCGCAGCGACGCGCCCGCAGCGGTCGCGTCGCTGCTCGACCGGCTCGACGCCGACGGGCGCTATGCGCTGCTCAAGCTGGCGCTCGGCGGGATGCGCGTAGGGGTGTCGGCGCGACTTGCGAAGCAGGCGTTCGCGCAGGCGTTCGACGTGCCCGTCGACGATGTCGAGGAGCTGTGGCACGCGATCCCGCCGCCCTATGCGCCGCTGTTCGCGTGGGGCGAGGGCAGGGCGGAGCGACCCGACCTGAAAAACGTCGCCTTCTTCCGTCCCTTCATGCTCGCGCATCCGTTGGAGGAGGAAAGCGTCGACCTCGCCGATTATGCCGCCGAGTGGAAATGGGACGGCATTCGCGTCCAGATCGTCCATGGCGGCGGCGAGACGCGGATCTACAGCCGTGGCGGCGAGGAGATCAGCGGCGCTTTCCCCGAACTGGTCGCAGCGTTCGATCAGGATGCGGTGATCGACGGCGAATTGCTCGTGCGCGGCGAGGTTCAGGGCGGCGAAGCGGCGAGCTTCAACGCCTTGCAGCAAAGGCTGGGGCGGAAGGTGGTCTCGAAGAAAATGCTCGCCGACTATCCGGCGTTCGTGCGCGTCTATGATTTGCTCGCGGTTGACGGCAATGATCTGCGCGCCCTCCCGTGGACCGAACGGCGACGGCAGCTCGAAGCCTTCGTGCCGCGCCTCGCCGGCAGCCATTTCGACCTGTCGCAAGTCATCGACGCGACCGACTTCGACGACCTCGCCGAACGCCGCGCCTGCGCGCGCGACGCCGCGATCGAGGGCGTGATGCTCAAGCGCCGCGATGCCCCTTATGTCGCCGGGCGCCGCGCCGGGCTGTGGTATAAATGGAAGCGCGATCCGCTCACCGCCGACTGCGTGATGATGTATGCGCAGCGTGGCAACGGACGCCGCGCGAGCTTCTATTCGGACTATACCTTCGGATGCTGGTCCGACGCGGGCGAATTGCTGCCCGTGGGCAAGGCCTATTCGGGCTTCACCGACGAGGAATTGAAGTGGCTCGACAAGTTCGTGCGCGACAACACGCTGAACCGCTTCGGCCCGGTGCGCGAGGTCGAAAAGTCGCTGGTGCTCGAAGTCGCGTTCGATTCGATCCACGCGTCGAAGCGCCACAAGTCGGGGCTCGCAATGCGCTTCCCGCGCATTTCGCGCATCCGCCGCGACAAGCCTGCGGAGGAAGCCGACCGGATCGCAACGCTGCAGGCGATGGTGACTTAACTTGCCCTGTCTCGTCATCCCGGATCAAGTCCGGGATGACGAAGGTGGAGACGTCGGCTCGAACTGACGAGGATGGTAAAGCCGTCGGTTGGACGGAGAAAAATTCCCCGTCACATCCTTGCAACCCACGGCCACGATACCGAGTTAAAGGCCGCAAAGACCCCAAAACAAATGGAGACTGCCATGACGATCGCCCATCCTCCTCTCCCCTATGCTCTCGACGCGCTCGAGCCGCATATCTCGGCCGACACGCTGGCGACGCACCATGGCAAGCATCACAAGGCCTATGTCGACAAGACCAACGCCGCGATCGAAGGCACCGAACTGGCCGACAAGAGCCTTGAGGAAATCGTCCACCACGCCGAAGGATCGGGCAACAAGGGCCTGTTCAACAATTCGGCGCAGGCGTGGAACCATGCCTTTTATTGGGAAAGCCTGAGCCCGACCAAGACCGCGCCCGCCGGCGATCTTGCTGCTGCGATCGAGCGCGATTTTGGCTCGCTGGACGATCTCAAGAAGAAGCTCAAGGACACCGCGGTCAACCATTTCGCGTCGGGCTGGGCGTGGCTGGTCGCCAAGGACGGCAAGCTGTCGGTCACCGACACGCACGATGCCGGTACCGAACTGACCGCGGGGATCAAGCCGCTGCTGGTGATCGACGTATGGGAACATGCCTATTACATCGATCGCAAGAACCTGCGCCCGGCCTATGTCGATGCGGTGGTCGACGAGCTGCTCAACTGGGACTTCGCGGCGGAGAATCTCGCGCGCGAGACGACCTGGACCTATCCGGCGTAATTTGCCCATGAAGAAGATCGTGTGTCCCCGCGAAGGCGGGGACCCATCTCCTGTGGGCTCCAAATAGCGCGGACCGATGATGGGCCCCCGCCTTCGCGGGGGAACACAGATTTTTGGCGGCAGCTTTGGCCGCTATCGTCACGCTGTCTCCTCGCCTATAGCGCCGCCATGACGATCAGCCTGTTCGAACTCTTCAAAATCGGTGTCGGTCCCTCGAGCTCGCATACGGTCGGGCCGATGGTCGCCGCGCGCCGTTTCACCGTGTGGCTCGACGAGGCGGGGCTGCTGACAAAGACCGCGCACGTCGAGGCCGACCTCTACGGCTCGCTTGCGCTGACCGGGAAGGGCCACGCCGCCGATACCGCGATCGTCGCGGGGCTGGCGGGCGAGATTCCGGCCTCGACCAGCCTCGCCGCGATCAGGGCGCATTGGGACCGGGCCGAGGGTGAAGGCTTCCTCTATCTGCTCGGCCGCCAGCGCGTCCGCTTCCAGCCGAAAAACGACCTGCATTTCCAGATGCGCCAGCGCCAGCCGTTCCACAGCAATGCGCTGAGCTTCACCGCGCGCGCCGGCGACGGCGAGATCATAGCCAAGCGCATGTATTTCTCGATCGGCGGCGGGTTCGTCGTCGACGAGGACGAGGCGGGGCGCAACAGCCGCGGCGCCGAGGATGAGGTCGAACTTCCTCACGCCTTCACCTCGGGCGCCGACCTGCTCACCATGGGCGCGGCGTCGGGCAAGAGCTTTGCCGAAATGATGCTCGACAACGAGTTGGTGCATCGCAGCCTCGACGAGGTGAACGCCGGGCTCGACGCGATCGCGGGCGCGATGGACGCGTCCATCGACGCGGGCTGCTGCAGCACCGGAATTTTGCCGGGGGGCCTCAAGGTCAAGCGCCGCGCGCCGCAGATCGCCGCCGACATCCGCGCACGGCACGAACAGAATCTGTCCGACCCGATGGCGATGATGGACTGGATCAACCTGTGGGCGATGGCGGTGAACGAGGAAAATGCCGCGGGCGGCAAGGTCGTCACCGCGCCGACCAACGGCGCGGCGGGGATCATCCCGGCGGTGATCCGCTATTATAGGCGCAGCTATCGCGGCGACGCGGCGGGGGTGCGCACCTTCCTGCTCGCCGCGGGCGCGGTCGGCGCGCTCTACAAACGCAATGCCAGCATCTCGGGCGCCGAGGTCGGCTGCCAGGGCGAGGTCGGCGTCGCTTGCTCGATGGCGGCGGCGGGGCTGACCGCCGCGCTCGGCGGTACCAACGCGCAGGTCGAAAATGCCGCCGAAATCGGCATGGAGCACAACCTCGGCCTCACCTGCGACCCGATCGGCGGGCTGGTGCAAATCCCGTGCATCGAACGCAACGCGATGGGCGCGATCAAGGCGATCGACGCGAGCCGCATCGCGATGATCGGCGACGGCACGCATGTGGTGAGCCTCGACACGGTGATCGCGACGATGCTGCAGACGGGCCGCGACATGCGCGATAAGTATAAGGAGACGTCGAAGGGCGGGCTGGCGGTTAGTGTGGTGGAGTGTTGAGATTATGGCTTGGATGTTCGACCAACAACCTAATGTCGCCTGCATCACAAGTAAAAAGGTGATTACCGGCGCGCCGGTGCTCGTGGCCACGCACTACGAAGATGATCATTCATGGGCGTTCCTAGATGGAGCAGAATTCGATCCAGTAAACGCGATGGTAGTTGCTATGTCGACAGTGCTGGAGTTGCATCCAGAACTTCATGAATTGGCTCCTATGGTGCAACCTGGCTGGAGTGCCAGCCGTGTCGGCATTGGTCATCCTTGGGAAGTTCAGCGCGATCATTGGGAGCCGGATGACGCATAGCGATGGCTTGGCATAAATGGTTGTCGAGAAAATATAGACCGTTCGCCCTGAGCTTGTCGAAGGGCCGTTCTTTCTTTGAGCGTTGATTATAAGGACGGTGCTTCGACAAGCTCAGCACAAACGGATGTAGGCAAATCCTACGCCCCCTCACTCCGCCACAACGCCCCCCGGCAATTCCTCGCGCAATTTGTCGATCAGCAACCGCACCTTCGGCAGGAGGTGGCGGCGCTGCGGATAGACCACCCAGATCGGCTGCTCCTGCGGGCGGAGCGGGTCGAGGAGCGAGACGCGCGCGACTTCGCTTCCATCGTCATCCCGGACTTGATCCGGGATCCACAGCAGCGCTGAAGTCATGGCCCCCGGATCAAGTCGAACGAGCCACGTGTCTCGTTCGAGGGTGACGAAAGGGGTGGGGATGTTGGCCGACGGGCCGCGTTTCAATCATCGTCTCCCTGAACTTGGTTCAGGGTCCACGGCGGGACTTGTCCTCCCATGCTGCGCCCTTTTTGTTCACACAAAGACACAAAGATGCCGCGCCGAACGCAAAGCGGTTTCCTTCGCTACGGTGCGACCAGACGCACCGTTGACCGAATGAAGAGCTTGCCGGCCCCAGCCTTCCTCTTTGTGTCTTTGTGTGAAAAACAACTGGCGCCGGGTTGACTGGCGAGCGCCGGGCCATGGATGCTGAAACGAGTTCAGCATGACGAAGGTTGGGAACGCGACCCTCGCATCTTGCATTGCCGCCCCATTTGCCTGATTGGAGCGCCCGAGAAGGAGACCCACCATGAAGACCCGCGCCGCCGTTGCGTTCGAAGCGAAGAAGCCGCTCGAAATCGTCGAACTCGATTTGGAAGGCCCGAAGGCGGGCGAGGTGCTGGTCGAGATCATGGCGACGGGCATCTGCCACACCGACGCGTACACGCTCGACGGCTTCGACAGCGAGGGCATCTTCCCGAGCGTGTTGGGGCATGAAGGCGCAGGGATCGTGCGCGAGGTCGGCGCGGGCGTGACGAGCGTCGTCCCCGGCGACCATGTCATCCCGCTCTACACCCCCGAATGCCGCCAGTGCAAAAGCTGCCTTTCGGGCAAGACCAACCTCTGCACCGCGATCCGCGCCACACAGGGCAAGGGGCTGATGCCCGACGGCACGACGCGGTTCAGCTACAAGGGTCAGCCGATCTTCCATTATATGGGCTGCTCGACCTTCTCGAACTTCACCGTGCTGCCCGAGATCGCGGTCGCGAAAATCCGCGAGGACGCGCCTTTCCAGTCGAGCTGCTACATCGGCTGCGGTGTGACGACCGGCGTCGGCGCGGTGATCAACACAGCGAAGGTGCAGGTCGGCGACAATGTCGTCGTCTTCGGGCTGGGCGGCATCGGGCTCAACGTGATCCAGGGCGCGCGGCTTGCGGGGGCGAACAAGATCATCGGCGTCGACATCAATCCGGACCGCGAGGAATGGGGCCGCAAGTTCGGGATGACCGACTTCCTCAATAGCAAGGGCATGAGCCGCGAAGACACGGTTGCGGCGATCGTTCAGATGACCGACGGCGGCGCCGATTACACCTTCGACGCGACGGGCAATACCGAAGTGATGCGCACCGCATTGGAAGCATGCCACCGCGGCTGGGGCACCTCGATCATCATCGGGGTCGCCGAGGCGGGCAAGGAGATTGCGACGCGGCCGTTCCAGCTCGTCACCGGCCGCAACTGGCGCGGCACCGCGTTCGGCGGCGCCAAGGGCCGGACCGACGTGCCGAAGATCGTCGACATGTATATGCAGGGCAAGATCGAGATCGACCCGATGATCACGCATGTCATGGGGCTCGAGGATATCAACAAGGGGTTCGACCTGATGCATGCGGGGGAAAGCATCCGCAGCGTGGTGGTTTATTGAAGCGCGCCGGAGCGGCCATAAGCTGGTGTGTCCCCGCGAAGGCGGGGACCCATCTCCGAATGGTACCAAATGGCACGGGCGGATGATGGACCCCCGCCTTCGCGGGGGCACACGGCATTATTGAGCGAAGGGAGCGCATGTTTTGACCGGACCTTATGTCCTGACGTTCAGTTGTGTCGATGCGGTGGGCATCGTCGCCGCGGTGACGGGGCTGCTCGCGGAGCGCGACGGCTTCATCCTCGACAGCCAGCAATATGCCGACCTCGATTCGGGGCGCTTCTTTATGCGCGTCGAGTTCCGCGGTGCGGGGCCGCGTTTTCCGGCCGCCTTTGCGGGCGTGCAGGAAGCCTTCGCGCCGATCGTCGATCGCTTCGGCATGGACGCGCGGATCAGCGACGCCGCGGTCAAGCCGCGCTTCGTGATCGCGGTATCGCAGGGCAGCCACTGCCTGAACGACCTGCTCCACCGCTGGTCGACCGGCAACCTCGCGATCGACATCGTCGCCGTGGTATCGAACCACGAACATCTGCGCCGCCTTTCCGAATGGCACGGCGTGCCCTTCCATTATCTGCCCGTCAGCGACGCGAACCGTGCCGATCAGGAAGCGGCGATCCTCGACGTCATGGCGCGCGGCGGCGCCGAATATCTGGTGCTCGCGCGCTATATGCAGGTGTTGTCGCAGGATCTGTCGGCGAAGCTCGCCGGACGCTGCATCAACATCCACCACAGCTTCCTGCCGGGCTTCAAGGGCGCGAAGCCCTATCACCGCGCGCAGGAGCGCGGGGTGAAGCTGATCGGCGCGACCGCGCATTTCGTGACGAGCGACCTCGACGAGGGGCCGATCATCGAGCAGGCGGTCGAGCGCGTCGACCATCGCGACGGGGTCGACGAACTGATCCGTATCGGCCGGGACGTCGAGGCGCAGGTGCTGGCGCGCGCGGTGCGCTGGGTCGCCGAACAGCGCGTGCTGATCGATGGCCGCAAGACGGTGGTGTTTCGCTGACGAGGCTGGCACAGCTTCAGTATCGATTCGCAACGTAAAGGGAGAGAAAAATGTTCAGTCACGTCATGGTGGGGTCCAACGACATCGCCGCATCCAAGAAATTCTATGATGCGCTTTTCGCAGCGCTCGGTGGGCCGGAAGGCGTCATCGATCCCAAGGGTCGGCTCTTCTATATGAGCAAGACTGGCATCTTCGGCGTTTCGGTGCCGATCAATGGCGAGCCCGCGTGCCATGCGAATGGCGGCACAATCGGCTTCGCGGTCGAATCGCCCGAACAGGGCGACGCCTGGCATGCGGCAGGCGTCGCCAACGGCGGCACTCCCTGCGAAGATCCGCCGGGTATCCGCACCAGCGAAATGGGCAGCATGTATCTCGCCTATCTGCGCGACCCCGCCGGCAACAAGATCTGTGCGCTCAAGCGCATGTGATCGCGATGCGTGGCGAGGCGGGATTGCTGGACGATTTGAATGCGCTCGCAATCCCCTTCGCAGCCTATGAGCATGTCGCGGTGTTCACCGTCGCCGAGAGCGATGCGGTGAATGCCGCGATACCGGGCGCGAATACCAAGAACCTGTTTCTGAAGGACAATGGCGGCGCATTCTGGCTCGTCACCGTGCCCGCTGAGGCGCGCGTCGACCTCAAGGCCTTGCCCGCCGCGATCGGCAGCAAGCGCATGAGCTTCGGCAAGGCCGAGGATATGTCGCGCTTGCTCGGCATCGCGCCGGGGTCGGTCACGCCGCTCGCCGCTATCAATGCGCCCGCGGGGAGCATCGCCGTGGTACTCGATGAAAATCTGGCGGCCGCCGAAACCGTAAACGTCCACCCGCTTCGCAACACCGGCACGCTCGGTTTGTCGGGCGCGGCGATCCTTGATCTTCTGCGGCACTGGGGACACGCGCCGCTGGTGGCGCCGATCCCGATACAGGCTTAGCCGGCCGCCATCGCCATCCACATCGCGCCGATCAGGGTGAAGGAACGCGGATCGCCGGTCAGCCCGCTGTTCATCTTGTTCATGACGTAACTGAAGGTCGCGCGGGCATCCATGTCGATGATGATCAGCGACCCGCCATAGCCGCCCCAGTAAATGGTGTTGGGGTTGGGCAGCGGCACCAGTTCGCTCGGCAGGCCGAAGCCCATGCCATAGCGGATCGGAATGCCGAGAATCATATCGGTGCCGGCACTCTGCAGCTCGAGCGCCCTGCGGCAGCCCGCTTCCGAGAGCAGGCGCTTACCCTTTGCAACGCCGCCATTGGCGAGCAACGCGTGGATCTCGGTGACGCTGCGTGCATTGCCGGTGCCCCCCGCGGCGGGAATCTCGGCACCGCGCCAGGCGCGCGTGCGCGTCGCCGATACGTCGACGCCGGGGTTGGTGAAGGTCTTGCGCTGGATGTCGGTTGTGAAGGCGCTGATCGTTTCGAGGGGCGCGATCAGGTCGGCGACGCGGTGATCCTCCGATGCGGGCAGGCCGATGTGGAAATCGGCGCCGAGCGGTTCGGCGATCTCCTCGCGAAAAACCGTGCCGAGCGACTTGCCCGTGATGCGACGCACAACCTCGCCGACGAGGTAGCCCTGGGTGATCGCGTGATATCCCGGCGCGCTGCCCGGCCGCCACCAGGGCGCCTGCTCGGCCAGCAACGTGGTCACTTTGTCCCAGTCGTAGAAATCCTCGGTTGTCAGAGGTGTATCCCAGCCCGACAGGCCCGCGCTGTGGCTCATCAGCTGCGCGACGGTGACGTCGGCTTTGCCATTGGCAGCGAACTCGGGCCAGTAGCGCGCGACGGGCGCCGCGAAATCGAGGTCGCCGCGGTCGGCGAGCAGCAGCGCGGTGAGCGCGGTCATCGTCTTGGTTGTCGAATAGACGTTGACGATCGTGTCGGCCTGCCATGGCCGCGTCTTCGCCTCGTCGGCGTATCCGCCCCACAGGTCGACGACCGTCTCGCCCTCGATCGTCGCACAGAAGGAAAGGCCGACGTCGGCGCCGCTAGCAAGGCTCGCCGCCATGCCGAGGCGCACTGCAGCGAAGCGGTCCTGACATCGTCCGTGAATGGCACTATCGAACATCCGGCGCGCGCTCCCCTTTTGAAATTGGCGCGAGCATGCCCTAGCAGGGTGGAAACACAAGCAGGACGACCCCATGCCCATCGAAACTCTCTCCACCCATCGCAGCCATGGCGGCACGCAGGGCGTGTACAAGCACGCGAGCACCGTCACCGGCACCGACATGATCTTTGCGGTCTTCGTGCCCGATCATGCGCCCGGCGCCAAGCTGCCGGTGCTGTGGTATCTGTCGGGGCTCACCTGCACGCACGCCAATGTGATGGAGAAGGGCGAGTATCGCGCCGCCTGTGCCGAGCATGGCGTGATCTTCATCGCGCCCGACACGAGTCCGCGCGGCGAAGGCGTGCCCGACGATCCCGACGAAGCCTATGACTTCGGGCTCGGGGCCGGTTTTTATGTCGATGCGACCGAGGAGCCCTGGGCGAAGAATTACCGGATGCGGTCGTACATCGAGGACGAACTGCCCTCGCTGGTGCTCCGCAATTTCGCCAGCGCCGATCTGACGCGGCAGGCGATCACCGGCCATTCGATGGGCGGCCACGGCGCGCTGACGATTGGGCTGCGCAACCAGGACCGCTTCCGCTCGGTGTCGGCCTTCTCGCCGATCGCTGCGCCGTCGCAATGCCCGTGGGGCGAGAAGGCGCTCGGCGGCTATCTGGGCGACGACCGCGAGGACTGGCATGCCTATGACGCGTGCGCGCTGCTCGATCAGGGGCTGCGCGTTCCCGACCTGCTCGTCGATCAGGGCGAGGCCGACAATTTCCTTGTCGAACAGCTGAAGACCGAACTGCTCGTCGAGGCGTGCGAGCGCAACGGGCAGAAGGCCGAAATCCGAATGCAGCCGGGGTACGACCACAGCTATTATTTCATCTCGACCTTCATGGCCGAGCATGTCGCGTGGCACGCGGAGCGGTTGAAGGCGTGAAACACCCATCCCTCAAGCGGGAGGGGATTTAAATGTATTCCGGAATCAGCAGGCTCGACCCGGTCGTGCGCCCGGCTTCGAGATCGGCGTGCGCGCGCGCGGCATCCTGCAGCGAATAGCGCTGCCCGACCGTGATTTTCACCGCGCCGCTTTCGACCATCTCGAACACGCGCGCCGCGCCGGCGGCGCGCTCGCCGGGATGGAGATAATAATCGAACAAGGTCGGGCGGGTGACGAATTGCGAGCCGTGCTGCGCGAGGACGCCGAGGTTGACCCCCGTCACCGCCCCGCCGGCATTGCCATAGCTCACGATCAGCCCGCGCCGCGCCGTGGCCTTGAGCGAGGTTGCCCAGGTCGCCATGCCGATCCCGTCGAAGGTGACGGGCACGCCCTGGCCGTCGGTGATCTCGCGGACGTGCGCGGCGACGTCGTCGGTCTTGTACCGGATGACATGGTCGGCGCCGGCTTCGCGCGCGGCATGTTCCTTGGCTTCGGTGCTGACCGTGCCGATGACGGTAGCGCCGATCGCCTTCAGCCATTGCACGAGGATCAGCCCCACCCCGCCGGCCGCGGCATGGACGAGCACCGGCCAGCCGGCGTCGACCTTGGCGCAGCGTTCGACGAGCGCTTCGACGGTCGCGGCCTTGAGCAGCGCCGCCGCCGCGGTCTCGTCGTCGATGCCGGGCGGGAGTTTGAAGAGCGATGCCGCGGGAACGAGCCGTGCTGACGCATAAGCATTGCGCTGCGGCCCGAAGGTCGCAACGCGGTCGCCGGGTTTCAAACCGTGAACGTCGGCACCGACCGCGATGACTTCCCCTGCCGCTTCGAGCCCGAGACCGCTAGGAAGCTCGACCGGATAAGTGCCGTCGCGGTGATAGATGTCGATGTAGTTCAGGCCGACCGCGGTCTGCCGCACGAGCACCTGGCCGGGGCCGGGATCGCCGAGCGTGACCTCGCGCCAGTCGATGACCTCGGGTCCGCCCTGCGTTTCGATGAACGCCTCGATCGCCTGCATGCGCCGCTCTCCTGCTGTCCGGCCCATCTGGTGGGCTGGGGCGGGGAGTGCAAGGGCAAGTTGTTCATCGACCCCGTCATTGCGAGGAATCGAAGGCGACGAAGCAATCCAGAGTTGCGCAGGGCCGCTCTGGATTGCTTCCCCCGGCTTTCGCCGGGGTCGCAATGACGGCTATTTCGAACGGCGCGGGCTGCGCTGGCCGTAGGGCTTGGGTTTGTAGCGATCGTTGCCGCCAGGCCCACCGGGACCGCGCGGTCCACGCGGGCCGGCGCGGTCGCCGAAGCTGCGGTCGCCGCCGGGCGCGCGGCCAAGCGTGCTGCGCGGAGCGCCATCGCGTGGACCCTTTTCCCGCGGGCTCTTGTCGCGGCGCGGCGGATAGGTCGGGCCGTCGGGCGCGGGGGTGATCGACACACCGCTGTCGTCCTCGCCGTCCTGATTTGCAGTGCGCGTGACGGCTTCGGCGAAGCGGTCGGCAATGGCGCGCGGGATGTTGAACATCGTTTCCTTGGGACCGATGCGGATCGCGCCGATCTCGTTCTTGCTCACATGGCCGCGGCGGCAGAGCAGGGGGAGGATCCAGCGCGGGTCGGCATTCTGGTGGCGGCCGATATTGAGGCGGAACCACACGGCGTCCTCGAAGCCTTCGCGGCGGTCGGCGCTGCCGCGGTCCGGACGCTCGAAGCGCTCGCCACGTTCGGGGCGGCCGGCACCGTCGCGGCCGCGCGAGCCGTTGTCGAGCAGGTCCTCGGGCGGTGGCATCAGCGCGCGATGCGCCTGGACGAGCGAGGCGGCGATATCCTCGGGCGTGCGCTCGGCCATCAGGCGCTGCGCCAGTTCGATATCCTCGGGCTCATGCTCGACGGGCGTCAGCAGCTTCTCCATCAGCCGTTCCTGATCGCGCTGGCGCACGTCGGCGGCGGTCGGCGCGTCCATCCACTCGGCGTTGATCCGCGCACCGCGCAGCATGCCGTCGACGCGGCGGCGGCGCGGATAGGGGACGATGATGACCGCGGTGCCCTTTTTGCCCGCGCGGCCGGTGCGGCCCGACCGGTGCTGGAGGGCTTCGGCGTCGCGCGGGATTTCGACATGGATGACGAGGCTGAGCGTCGGCAGGTCGATACCGCGCGCGGCGACGTCGGTCGCGACGCAGACCTTGGCGCGGCGGTCGCGCAGCGCCTGCAGCGCCTGGTTGCGTTCGTTCTGGCTATGCTCGCCCGACAGGGCAACCGCGGAGAAGCCGCGCTCGACCAGGCTGGCGTGCAGGCGGCGGACATTGTCGCGCGTCGCGCAGAACAGCATCGCGGTTTCGGCATCGTGCAGGCGGAGCAGGTTGACGACCGCGCCCTCGATGTCGGCGGGGGCGACGGTTACAGCCTGATAGGCGATGTCGCCATGGCCGCGGTCTTCACCGACGGTCGAGATGCGCAGCGCATCGCGCTGATACCGCTTGGCGAGCTGGACGATCGGCTTCGGCAGCGTCGCCGAGAACAGCAAGGTGCGGCGCGTTTCGGGGGTGCCATCGAGAATTTCTTCAAGGTCGTCGCGAAAGCCCATGTCGAGCATTTCGTCGGCCTCGTCGAGGATCGCGACGCGGAGCGCCGAGAGGTCGAGCGCGCCGCGTTCGAGGTGATCGCGGAGGCGCCCCGGGGTGCCGACGACGATCTGGACGCCCTGACCCAATGCGCGGCGTTCCTTGCTGGCGTCCATGCCGCCGACGCAGGTCGCGATGCGCGCTCCCGCCTTGGCATAGAGCCAGCCGAGTTCGCGGCTGACCTGCAGCGCGAGTTCGCGCGTCGGCGCGACGATCAGCGCGAGCGGCGATGTCGCGAAGGGCAGGCGGCCGTCCTCGATCAGCTCGTCGGCCATCGCGAGGCCGAAGGCGACGGTCTTGCCCGAGCCGGTCTGCGCCGAGACGAGGAGGTCGCGGCCCTTGGCTTCTGATTCGGTGACTTGCGTCTGGACGGGGGTGAGTGCTTCGTATCCGCGCGCGACAAGGGCGTCCGAAAGGACGGGGGAAAGATTTTCGAAAGGCATTTTTATCTCAATAATATAGGCGGCCACCGGTGCGGTGGCAGGGCGACAGAAAGGGGCTCAATGGGCTTAAATCACCTGTCCGGCAGCGTGTCCGCTCGCCCAGGCCCATTGAAAATTATAGCCGCCTAACCACCCTGTGACATCTACGGCTTCGCCGACCGCATAGAGGTTCGGGACAGTTTTGGCCATCATTGTTTGCGAGGACAGGTTTGCGGTCGAGATTCCCCCCACGGTAACCTCGGCCTTCGCGAAGCCTTCGGTGCCGTTGGGGTGGAAGGTCCAGCGCGCAAGTTTCGCCTCGGCATCGGCGAGCTTGCGGTCGGTTTGCGCCGCGAGTTCGCCGGGAAGCGTAAGGCGTTCGGCCAGCGTTTCGGCGAGACGATCGGGCAGTGCGGCGCCAAGCGCGGTCCGGAGCGTGCTGCGCGGGCGGGCGCGCTTGGCATCGAGCAGCCAGCCCGAGGGCGCGTCGGGAAGGAAGTCGATCGTCACCGACTCGCCATGACGCCAATAGCTGCTGATCTGCAGGATCGCAGGGCCCGACAGGCCCTTGTGCGTGAAGAGCGCCGCCTCGCGGAAGGCCGTCTTGCCAGCACGCGCTTCGACCGGCGCGGCGATGCCCGACAGCTCGCGGAACAGGACATCGCCGCCGCCGAGCGTCAACGGAACCAGTGCGGGACGTGGCTCGACGACCTTCAGGCCGAACTGGCGCGCGAGATCATAGGCGAAGCCGGTTGCGCCCATCTTCGGGATCGACGGGCCGCCCGTGGCAATGACGAGCGATGCGGCCGTGAAATTCTGTTCGCCAAAGCGGACGGCGAATTTGCCGTCGGCATGGGTGACGTCGCTCACCGGCTGACCGGTGCGGACCTCGACACCGGCTTTGGCGCATTCCTCGAGCAGCATCGCGACGATCTGTTTCGCCGAACCGTCGCAGAAAAGCTGGCCGAGCGTCTTTTCATGATAGGCGATGCCGTGGCGCTCGACGAGCGCGATGAAATCGGCAGGGGTGTAGCGCGCGAGCGCCGATTTGGCGAAATGCGGGTTCGCCGAAAGGAAACGGTCGGGCGCGGTGTGGATGTTGGTGAAGTTGCAGCGGCCGCCGCCCGATATGAGGATCTTCTTCCCCACCTGATCGGCATGATCGAGCAGCAGAACGCGCCGTCCGCGTGCGCCAGCGACCGCGGCGCACATCAGTCCGGCCGCGCCGGCACCCAGCACGATGGCGTCGTAGGTTGTCATGTCGGACCTTAGCGCAGCTTCGCGATCGGGAGGCCGTCCGCCTTGGCGCGGATTTTCACCGATTCCTCGCTGCGCGTCAGCGCCTTCGCGATGGCTTTGAGCGCCATGCCCTTCTTGGCGAGCGTGTGGAGCTTGTCGATCTCGGCGGCGGTCCAGGGCTGTTTGTGGCGTTCGAACTTGTCCTTCATGCCATGACCTCCGGATCGGCGGCAGCGGCGAGGATTTCGATGGCGTCCTCGCGGCCCTGGAATGCGACCATGTCACCGGCTTCGGCGCCCATCAAGGCGCGGCCGAGCGGCGCGGTGAAGGCGATGCGCCCAGCGGCCGGATCGGCCTCGTCATGACCGACGATGGTGACGGCGCGCTCGGTGCCGTTCAGCGTGTAGCGAACGCGGCTGCCGATGCCGACGACAGTATCCTTGGCGGGCGCCTGCACCTCGGCGGTCGCCTTGCGCGTGTTGAAGTGGCGGAGCTGGCGCTGGAGCTTCTTGCGCGCCTCCTCCTCGCCCTCGGCCGCGATCGCCGCTTCGAGACGCGCGACCGCTTCGCCGAGCAGGCGGAGCCCGCGCGGCGTCACGAGGTTCGCGCCGGCCGGGATCGGCAGCTCATATTCGGGTTCTTTATGCTCGTCGTCGCTTTCGCGGCGGAAGGCTACGCTCATCGTCTCTTTTCCTGATCTAGGCGCGCCCCTGCGCGAGGAAGGTGGCGACAAGATGGCACAGGGCGTAACCTGTTCGCCATCCCGCGCGAAACAGGGACGATGCCATCCCCCGCATCATCCATTTCTTAAAGGGAGTAATGACCATGACGAATGCACTCAAACTGTCGCTCGCCGCTTCGGCCGTTCTTGCCATGGCCGCCGGCACGATGGCCGCCCCGGCCGCTGCTGCCGACGGCGCGAAGGAAAAATGCTACGGCGTTTCGCTCAAGGGCAAGAATGATTGCGCCGCGGGTCCGGGCACCAGCTGCGCCGGTACCTCGACCGTCGACTATCAGGGCAATGCCTGGAAAAATGTCCCGAAGGGTACCTGCGTCAAGATGGGCGGCACGCTGGCCGCGCACAAGGGCAATGCGAAGCCGGTTCCCAAGAAGAGCTGATCTTGTCCGTTCCCCCGCTCCACTCGCTGCCGCCGCGTGCCGGCATAGGGCTTCGATCCCGGCACTATGCCGACGTGCTCGATGCGGCGGAGCGGGGGGCGGCGCCCGCCTGGGCCGAAGTTCACCCCCAAAACTACTTCGGCGCGGGCGGGCCACCGCATCGCTGGCTGACCGCGATTGCGGAGCATATACCGCTGAGTTTCCATTCGGTCGGCCTGTCGCTGGGCTCGGCGTCGGGCGTCGACGCCGACGAGCTGGAAGCGCTCGCGGCGCTGTGCGACCGTTATGAACCGGCAATGGTTTCCGACCATCTGAGCTGGAGCAACGGGCCGGACGACAAATTCCCCGACCTGCTGCCCATCCCCTATACCAACGCTGCGCTCGATCATTTCGTTGGCGAATTGGCCCGCGTGCAGGATCGGCTCGGCCGGGGCATCCTCATCGAAAATCCCTCGCGCTATCTCGCTTATGCCGAGAGCGACTGGGATGAAGCGCAATTCCTCCACGAACTCTGCCGTCGCAGCGGCTGCCGCCTGCTGCTCGACATCAACAATGTCGAGGTGTCGGCCTTCAACCTCGGGCTCGATCCGGCACCCTGGCTCGATGCGTTCGACCCCGCACTGGTGGGCGAGATCCATGTCGCCGGCCATGCGGTGAAGGACGACGAGATGGGCGGGCTGATCGCGATCGACGATCATGGATCGGCTGTCCGCCCGCGCTGCTGGGACTTGCTCGCGACCTTCCTGCGGCGCGCTGGGCCGAAGCCGGTGCTCGTCGAATGGGACACCGACGTTCCGGATTATGATGTCCTGATGGCCGAGGCGGCGAAAGCCGACGCGCTGATCGAGCCGGTCGATGCTTGAGCGCGAGCAGGCGGCGATCGCGGCGACGCTGCTTCACGGACCCGACCATCTGCCCGCCGGATTGTTCGCTGGCGATGACAATGCCGTGCTGCGCGGGCTGCGCGTCCACGCCAACACCGTCTCGCACGCGCGGCTCGTCGCGCTCGAAGAGACGTTTCCGCGCACGCGCGACTATCTCGGTGAGGCCGAATTCAATCGCCTGTCGCGTGCCTTCGTCGAGGGCGGCGGCGCCGAACGCCTCGCGTTACCAGATATCGGCCGCGATTTCGCGGGCTGGCTGGGCGACCCGCTCGCCGCCGACCTCGCGCGGGTCGAATGGGCGTGGCTCGAAAGCTACAACGCCGCCGACGCGCTGCCGCTTCGCCTCGCCGATCTTGCGGGATATGAGGAAGCCGCGCTGCTCGGCCTGACCGTCCGCCTGCACCCCGCCACGCGGATCGTGAAGCTGGCGAGCGATGCTGCGCCGCTGATCGACCCCGCTTTCGCGCCCGGCACCGCGGTTCTGCTGGTCACGCGGCCCGAGGCCGAGGTGCGGCTGTTCGCGCTGCATCCTGCCGACGATGTCGCGCTCGACCGCGCGAAAGAAATTTCGACCCTCGGTAACCTGATCGATTCGCTCGCCGAAATGCATCCCGACGGTGGCGCCGCAATCGCGGCGCTGATCGACGCAGGGGCATTTGAAAAGGTTTGAGAGATGAATCGCATTGTCGCCTTTTACGACCGCGGCGTGGAGATCGCCGCGTCGCGAATCCCCGAATCGATCGCATTGTTCCTGCTCCGCCTGGCGCTCGCCGGGGTTTTCTGGCGTTCGGGCGAGACCAAGGTGGTCGAGGGGAGTTTTCTGCAGATCGACCCGTCGCAATATGACCTGTTCGCGTCGGAATTTTCAGGGCTGCCGCTCGACCCGGTGATCGCGGTGCCGCTCACCACCTACGCCGAGCATTTCTTTCCGATCCTGCTGCTCTTCGGTATCGCGACGCGCTTTTCGGCCGGTGCGCTGCTGGTGATGACGATGGTCATCCAGATTTTCGTCTTCCCCGACGCCTGGTGGCCGGTGCATTCGCTGTGGGCCGCGATGGCGGCAATCCTGATCGTGCGCGGCGGCGGGCTGTTTTCGCTCGACGCGCTGCTTGCTAGGGTGCGGCGGCAATGAGCATCGACGAACCCTCGCTCGCGCGCCTGATGGCCGCTTCGCAGCGAGGGGATCGTGCGGCCTATCGCGCGCTGCTCGGCGATTGCCGGAAATGGCTTGCCCGCTATTTCGCGCGCCGCATCGCGCCGCACCAGATCGACGATCTGGTGCAGGAAACGCTCGTGTCGATGCACCGCAAGCTGGCGACATGGGACTCGGGGCGGCCGTTCCTGCCCTGGCTCGCCGCAATCGCGCGCTATCGCTGGATCGACATGCTGCGCCGCCAGCGCGACGAGGCCGAGCTTGGTGACAATGACGCCGCGGTCGGCGCGGAGGATGACGCGGTGCATGCGCGGATCAGCATTGACCGGATGCTCGGCTACCTGACCCCGGGTCAGGCTCAGGCGATCACGCTGGTGAAAATCGAAGGCGCCTCGATCGCCGAGGCGTCGAAACTATGCGGCCAGAGCGAAAGCCTGGTGAAGGTGAATATCCATCGCGGGCTGAAGAAGCTCGCGCAATTGATTGAAAGTGAATGAGATGAACGACGCATCGATCGACGCGCTGATCGACGGTCTCGCCACCGGTCTGAAGCCCGTCCGCCCGCAGCGCGTGCTACGCGGCGGGCTTTGGGTCGCGGCGGGCTGGATCGCGGGAGGCGCTGCGCTGCTCTGGCTGTTCGGGATGCGGCACGACCTGTCGGCCGGGCTTGCGATGGCACCGCTGCCGATGCTCGCCTTCTGGCTGATCGCCGCGCTCGGCATGGCGGCAGCGTGGAGTGCGCTGCGCATGGGGCTTCCTGCCGTCGGGCGCGACTATAGCGGGTGGCGCTGGGCCGGGCTCGCGGCGCTTGCGCTGCCGCTGAGCGCGATCTTCATCGGCTTTGGCGATGCCCATGGCGCAATGGAATCGATGCGCCCCGAACTTGGGATGCGCTGCACGATCGACGGGCTGATCGCCGGGATCGGCGTCGGCGCGGCGCTGTTTGCCTGGCTCAAGGGCGGCGCGCCGACCTCGCCCGCGCGTGCGGGCTGGGTGATCGGGATCGCCGCCGGATCGGCGGGGGCGACCGCCGTCGGGCTCCACTGCTCGTCGAACGACATGATCCACATCGCGATGTGGCACGGGCTTGCCATCCCGCTGTGGGGCGTTGCCGGCCGCCTGCTACTCGCGCCGCTGCTGCGCTGGTAGGACGAACTGGACAGCCCTCATCCTTCCGTGTTATGTGAATAATACACGAAGGAGATTGGCGATGCGAAACCGGATGATGGCGGTGCTGCCGCTGGCCCTTGCGATGGCGACCACGGCGTGCAGCCATGAGGGCAAGGGCGATCGGGACGGCGGCAAACGCACGGTCGATGCCGGTCCGGCGACGACGCAAAGCTATGACCTCAAGGGCTTTACCGGCGTCAAGGTCGCAGGCCCCGACGATGTTACGATCCGTCAGGGCGAAGCGTTCGCGATCACCGCGAAGGGCCCGAAAGCCATCATCGACGAACTGGAAATCGAACTCGACGGCGACATGCTGTCGGTCGGCCGCAAGAAATCGGGTTTCAGCTTCTCGCACCGCGACGACGACAGCGTCCGGATCGAGGTGACGATGCCGAAGCTGGTCGCGGCGCGGCTGACCGGATCGGGATCGATCGATGCCGACACGCTCGACGGCGACGCGGTTGAGGCGATCGTCACCGGATCGGGCGACCTCAAGGCGGCGAAGCTCACCGGCAAGAGCGCGAAGCTCAGCATCTCGGGATCGGGTGATATCGAAATCGGCGGCGGCACGGTCGCCAGCGGTGACTATAGCATCACCGGATCGGGCAACATCGACGCCGAAAAGCTCGCCGCGCAGACGATCAACGCGTCGATCGCCGGATCGGGCGACATCGACGCGCAGGCGACCGGCAAGGCCGACATCAACATCCTGGGATCGGGCGACGCCAATATCAGCGGCGGCGCCAATTGCACGACGCGGGCGATGGGGTCGGGCACCGCAACCTGCAAATAAAGCACGCTGGCACCGATGCTGCGGAACGGTTAAAGCCTGTCCATGACCCTGACCCTGCGCTGGGCCGCGATCGCGGCCATTGCCATCCTGTCCACCGGCCCCGCCTCGGCGGCCGAGAAGCGCTATGGCCTCACCAGTTTCGAGACCATCGAGGTCAATGGCGATTTCACGGTCGAGGTGGCGACGCGCGCCCCGGTCAGCGCGATCGCGACGGGCCCCGCCGATGCGCTCGACCGGCTGACGCTCGAAACGCGCGACGGGCGGCTGGTGATCGGCGAGAAGAAATTCGCGGGCGACGAGAGTCGCAAAAGTCCGGTCGGCGGGGTCGTGATCCGCGTCAATGCGGCGAACCTTGCCTCGGCGAGCCTCGCGGGCGCGGGTTCGCTCCAGATAGACCGGCTGAAGGGGACGCGCGTTTCGGTCGGGCTTCAGGGTCCGGGAAGGCTGACCGTCGGTAATATCGCGACCGACCGGCTGCTCGTCGTGATGGTCGGCAATGGGTCGATGACGCTGGCGGGCAAGGCGAAGCAGGGCCAGCTCAGCCTGTCGGGCGCGGGCGGGATCGACGCCGGGGCGCTCGCGATCGACGAGCTGATCGCCGACGGTGAGGGCGCGGGCGACCATGTGCTGCGCGCGGTCAAGAGCGCCACGATCACCTCGCGCGGGATCGGCAAGACGGTCGTCCTCGGCCGCCCCACCTGCACCGTCCGCAACATCGGCAGCGGATCGGTCACCTGCGGCGCGGCGAAATAATCCGCGCGACCATGTTCCCCTTCCGGAAGAAAGCGCCGCCCGCGCCATCCGGTCCGCCCGAGATTTCGCTCGGCGGAGTCGAGGGCGTGCCGCCTCCGGCCGTACCCGAAACGCGGCGGCGCAAATGGGCGAGGCGCATTTCGCGCGGCTTCGCGATCTTCGCGGTGACTTTCATTCTCCTCGTCGGCTGGCTCGCGCTCACCGCGCCGCTGTCCAAGTCGCTCGAACCGATCGCGCCGCCCGAGGTGACGTTGCTCGCCGCCGACGGCACGCCGATCGCGCGTGCCGGGGCGATCGTCGACGCGCCGGTCAAGGTCAGCGCGCTCCCCAAGCATGTCACCGGCGCCTTTCTCGCGATCGAGGATCGGCGTTTCTACAGTCATTGGGGCGTCGATCCGCGTAGCGTCGGGCGCGCGGTGTGGAGCAATGTCACCGGCGGGCGTACGCAGGGCGGCAGCACGATCACGCAGCAGCTCGCGAAATTCACCTTCCTGACCCCGAAGCGGACGCTTGGGCGCAAGGCGCGCGAGGCGCTGATCGCCTTCTGGCTCGAGGCGTGGCTGACGAAAGACGAGATCCTCGAACGCTATCTCTCGAACGCCTATTTCGGCGACAACACCTATGGACTGCGCGCGGCATCGCTCCATTATTTCTATCGCCAGCCCGAGAAGCTGACCCCGGCGCAGGCGGCGATGCTTGCTGGACTGGTGCAGGCACCGTCGCGGCTCGCGCCGACGAAGAACCCCGATCTTGCCGCAAAGCGCATGAAGCTCGTCGTCGATGCGATGGTCGACACCGGCGCGATCACAGCGGCCGAGGCGAAGGCGATGCGGGCGCCGCGCATCGACGTTCGCGCGCGCAACGATCTGCCGACGGGCACCTATTTCGCTGACTGGGCGCTGCCCGAGGCGCGCAGGCTCTCTGACGTCGGCTATTCGCGCCAGACGATCCGCACGACGCTCGACGCGCGGCTGCAGGGAATCGCGCGGCGCGTCACCAGCCGCGCGGCGCCGGGCACGGCGCAGGTCGCGCTCGTCGCGATGCGGCCGAACGGAGAGGTCGTCGCGATGGTCGGCGGGCGCGACTATGCCGCCTCGTCCTTCAACCGCGTGACGCAGGCGCGGCGCCAGCCGGGCTCGACGTTCAAGCTGTTCGTCTATCTCGCCGCGCTGAAGGATGGAAAGCGGCCCGACGACCTGATCGACAATCGCGCGATCACGACGGGATCGTACCAGCCGAAGAATGCCGGCGGCGCCTATTCGGACACGATCACGCTGGAGGACGCGTTCGCGACATCGAGCAATGTCGCGGCGGTACGCCTGCTGCGCGAGGTAGGCGACGACAAGGTCATTCGCGTGGCGCGCGATCTTGGCGTCACCTCGCCGCTGGCGCGCGGTGACCCGAGCCTTGCGCTCGGCACGTCGAGCATGACCCTGCTCGAACTCACGGCCGCCTATGCCGCGGTTGCGGCCAACAGCTATCCGGTCGTGCCGCACGCGTTCAAGGAGGAGGAGGCGGGCTGGTTCGAGCGCTGGTTCACCGGCCCCAGGCATTTCCCGTCGGGCGTCCACGACGATATCGAACAGATGCTGCGCGCCGCGGTCAATCGCGGCACCGGCCGCGCGGCGCGGCTGCCGCAGGCCAATTTCGGCAAGACCGGCACCAGCCAGGACAGCCGCGACGCGCTGTTCGTCGGTTATGCGAACGGCCTCGTCGTCGGGGTGTGGATCGGCAACGACGACAATTCGCCGCTGCAGGGCATTTATGGCGGCGGGCTGCCCGCGCGCATCTGGCGCGACTTCATGGTGCAGGCGAACGGGCAGGCCGTGCCGCGCAAGGCGCCGCCCGCGCGCGCCGAGGATCCCGGCACGCCGGTTCAGCCGCTCGACATTCCCGAGATCCCCGCGATCCCGATCGACGACAAGACGAGCGTCGGGGTGAAGGATGGCAATGCGGTGATCAGCACCGAAATCGGCGGAACGAAGGTCGATCTGAAGCTGCCGATCGGCGACCGGCCACCGGCGCCGCCGCCCGCGCCGGCGCAAACGCCGCCGTAGGGGCGCGGAATTTTGCTGCCATCGGCGAAACCGGCGCTATAGGCTGGCGCGATGCTGATCGTCGAAACCCACGAGGCCCGCCCCTGGCCCGACGCGCTCGACTGGGAGATGCGCGGCGGGGAGGCGGCGGCTGCCGCGCTCGCGCTGACACCCTATGCCGCGCTTGCCGACGCGGCGCCGATGGTCGAGATCGCGATCCGGCTGACCGACGACGCCGAGGTCCATGCGCTCAACCGCGACTTTCGCGGCAAGGATAAGCCGACCAACGTCCTTTCCTTTCCGCAGGTCCAGGCCGACCTGCTCGAAACGCTCGCCAACAGCGATGACGGCGAAATATTGCTCGGTGACATCGTCCTCGCGCGCGAAACCTGCGCGCGCGAGGCGGCGGAGAAGGGAATTTCGCTGGAGGATCATGCGACGCACCTGATGGTCCACGGCACGCTCCATCTCGTCGGCTATGACCATATGGACGACGCCGCCGCCGCCGCGATGGAGGCGCTGGAGGTGAAAGCGCTTGCATCGCTGGGCATCGCCAATCCATATGCCGATCAGGACTAACAGGGAAAAGCGACGCACATGCCCGACGATCAGGGATCTTCGAACCGATCGGAAGAGGACAGTAGATCCGGCCTGCTGGCCGGATTGAAGACATTGTTATTCGGCGGCGACAAGGAACCGTCGCTGCGCGAGCAGATCGAAGAGGTCATCGACGAGGCCGAGGAAGAGGGCGACGAGCGCCGCGGCAGCAGCGTCGTCGGCGACCTGTCGCTCATCGAGCGCAAGATGGTGCGCAACCTGCTCCACTTTGGCGAGCAGACCGTCGACGATGTCGCGGTCCCGCGCGGCGAGATCATCGCCATCCCTGAAAGCGCTACGTTCGCCGAGGTCGTCGCGGTCTTCGCCGATGCGGGGCACAGCCGCCTGCCGGTCTATCGCGAGACGCTCGACGAGGTCGTCGGGATGATCCACGTCAAGGATGTCTTCGCAGTGCTCGCAGCGGGCGCGAAGCCGCCGCCGCTGATCGACCTCATTCGCCAGCCGCTTTATGTGCCGCAGTCGATGGACGTGCTCGACCTGCTGGCCGAAATGCGCGCGAAGCGGACGCATCTGGCGATCGTGATCGACGAATATTCGGGAACCGAGGGCCTCGTCACGTTCGAGGATCTGGTCGAGGAGATCGTTGGCGAGGTTGAGGACGAGCATGACGACGAGCCGACGGCGCTCTTCGTGCGCAACGACGATGGCAGCTGGGACGCCGACGCGCGCGCCGAACTCGACGATATCGGCGAGGCGATCGATCCGCGGCTTGCCGAGGTCGAGGAAGATGTCGACACGCTGGGCGGCCTTTCGGCCGTGCTCGCGGGGCATGTGCCCGAGGTCGGCGAAGTTCTGCAGCATCCGAGCGGCTGGCGGATCGAAGTGATCGAGGCCGACGAGAAACGCGTCCACCGCCTGCGCCTTCACCCGCCGGTCGAGATCGACCTCGAGCCGCCGCTTGACACCGGCGGCGACTAGTCGGGCCGGACGTTCACCACATTGTATCGCAGCGCTTCCTGAATCGTCAGGCATCGGCGCGTCGAACGGTCGCTTTCGGTCGCGATCGCCTTTTGTCGGTACATGATGTCGGACAACAGGTCGCGCGAGACGTCCAGGCGGATCAGCAGGTCATTGTCCTCCGTCGCCATCAGCGCTGCCTCGCGCTCGACGTCGCTGATCAACTCGGTGGTCGATTCGGTACCCAATGCGACGCTCGACTGAATGGCATTCTTGTCGCCGGTCATCGTGAACATGTGGACCATGAAATAGCCGCCGGGATCGATCGTTCGCGCGCGGCCGCCCATGAAGACGAAATTGCAGGCACTGAAACACGTCCATCCCGACGGGATTCGGGTGACCATCTGACGGTCCTTGCTGAACTTGCGGATCAGCAAGCCCGCGGCATTGCCGGCGCGGGCATCTCCGCCCGGCGACCGGATCCATATTTCGCTGATCGATGGATTGTCGGTCAGAATCTTTTCGAGCCGCGCGGGAAGTTCGCTGTCGACGCGGCCTTCGGCCAGCAGCACCTTTTCGCCGCTGCGCACAAACGGCGTCAGCACCATCTTCTTATAATCCGACCAGTTGGGATTGGCGGGGCAGGTCGGATTGTCGGGGTCCATCCCGGGAGGCGTCGCGCCGGCGCAGGCCATGAGGGCGACCAGAGCGGAAATCGGCTTGATCCAGCGGCGCATGAAACCACCCCCTTTCGATCCAGGCTGTGGGCCACAGGATCATGCTAAGCCATCGGCGGCACCAAGACAATAACGGGCGGCGCGCCCCAGCCGCTGTGACCGGCATCATTGACCGAACTTGTGGTTCCGGTCATTCGGGATTAGGGTCAGGACCCATTAATTCCGCGATCGAGGTTTGAAGCGATTTTGCTTGGGGCGAGGAGAAAAGGCGCAGGAATATGTCGATATTTCCAGACTTTTCGACGAAGCCACAGGCAAAATCGGTCAAATCCCGCAGGGACGCCGAAATGGCTTCGATCTCGGGCCCGGGCGGCCTTGCGGGTAGCGATGCTACCCGCTGCACCCGCCCGAACCCGATATCTTGGCCATTTCGACGCCTCGAACGCGGAATTAATGGGTCCTGACCCTAGCCTTTTCAATCAAGGAGGGAGGGCATGCGGCC
Source organism: Sphingopyxis sp. Geo25 (assembly GCF_949769135.1). Lineage (NCBI taxonomy): Bacteria > Pseudomonadati > Pseudomonadota > Alphaproteobacteria > Sphingomonadales > Sphingopyxidaceae > Sphingopyxis > Sphingopyxis sp. Geo25. The sequence continues at coordinate 602,710 of NZ_CATKOZ010000002.1, forward strand.
TGTGCTGCGAGGGAAATCGCTGCTCGCGATCATTGGCTCGATATGGCTTTCGAGCGGTGCCGTCGCCGGCGCCTGGCAAGGAGAGCCTCGTCCGGGCGAGGGCGACAAGGCGTTCGTTCCGCCGGCCATCGTCGAACCGCCGTTGCCCAATCTGCCGGCGCGCCCGGCGCTCGATACCGCAAGCTATCCCGACTGCCGCGAGGATTACCGGAAGATCAAGGCGCCGTTCGATCAGGCGGCCGCGATCAATCGCTGCACCCTTTCGATCGATGATTATTACAACAGGAAGATGCTGCCCTACCGCGAGGCGATGATCGCCTATCAGCAGGCCTTGTCGTCGCTCTATCTGTCGCAGGTTGGCGGCAATAAACGCTATTCGGCCGCGACGCAGGATCGCTTCTATCGGGCGATTATGGCCGAGCATGCCGCCTCCGATCCCGAAGGCGCGAACCTTGCCGCCTATCGCGGGATCGAGGCCCGATATCAGACCGACCGTGCCTATCTCGCCGACCGGTTCTGCTTCAACACCGGATGCAACGGCTATCCGGTTCCGGCCGATGCCGCCAGCGGCCCGGTACCGCCAAAGGCCGCGAAGGAGAGAAAAGAGCGCGACGCGCAGACCAAACAGGCCAGCCGCGACGCTGATCCCAAATGCAAACGCGCCCGCAAGCGCGGCGGCGCGCTGGGCGGACTGCTCGGTGGGGTCGCCGGCAGCGCCGCGGGCCTAAAAGGCGTCGGCACGGCGATCTCTGGGCTGGTGGGCGCCGTGCTCGTCGCCGAAATCGCGTGCCAGCTCGACGAGAAGGAACAGAAGGTTGCTGCCGAAGCGACCGTTGCGGTGACGAAAAAGGAAGAGGTTGGCGCGACCGCCCACTGGACCAGCCCGACGCGCCAGGGCGTCGGCGGATCATCGACGATCACTGCCCTCAACACCGAACCCAACGGCACCAAATGCCTGGCGATCACCGACATCGCCATCATCGAAGGCGAGGAGACGCGCGTGTCGAAGCGCATGTGCCGGTCGAAGCCGGGCGAACCGTACAGCGTCATGGCCTGATCGCGGCGTTGCCTTTGACTGGCGAGAGGACTAGCGCAGGCGAAATGGACATTTCCGACCTGCGCATTGCCCTGTTCAGCGGCAATTACAACATGACCGTCGACGGCGCGAACAAGGCTCTCAACCGCCTCGTCGGCTATCTCCTGGAAAAGGGAGCCGCGGTGCGCGTCTATTCGCCGACCGTCGCCGACCCCGATTTCGAACCGACCGGTGATCTGGTCAGCGTCCCGTCGATCGCGATTCCCGGGCGCGCCGAATATCGCATCCCCTTGTCCTTCTCGTCGCGGGTGCGCGAGGATATCGCCAAATTCGCGCCAAATGTCATGCATATCTCCAGCCCCGATCGCGTCTCGCGGCAGGCGGCGGCGTGGGCGCGGCGGCGGCATATTCCCGTCACCTGTTCGGTGCACACGCGGTTCGAAACCTATTTCCGCTATTATAATCTCTCGTTCCTCGAGCCGCTTGTCGTCGCGTGGCTGCGCAAGCTCTATCGCAAGTGCGACGCGCTGATCGCGCCGTCGGAAAGCTTCGCGCAGGTGCTGCGTCAACAGCGGATGAACTATGATATCGGCATCTGGACGCGCGGCGTCGAGCGCGACACCTTCAATCCGGGGCGCCGCGACTTGAGCTGGCGCCAGTCGTGGGGCATCGCCAACGACACGCCGGTCATCGCCTTCCTTGGCCGCCTTGTGATGGAAAAGGGGCTCGACGTGTTCGCCGACACGATCGACCAGCTCGAGCGCCGCAAGGTGCCGCATCAGGTCGTCGTGATCGGCGAGGGGCCGGCGGGCGAATGGTTCGAATCGCGCTTGCCGGATGCAAAATTCGTCGGTTTCCAGGGCGGCGAGAACCTCGCCCGCGCACTCGCCTCGTGCGACATGTTGTTCAACCCCTCGGTCACCGAAACTTTCGGCAATGTGACACTGGAGGCGATGGCGTGCGGGTTGCCCGTCGTTGCGGCGCGGGCGACGGGCAGTGCGAGCATCGTCAAGCACGGCCAGACGGGCTTTCTCGTCGCGCCGGGCGCGATCGGCCTGTTCGCCGACGATCTCGAACTCTATTGCCGCGATCCCCAGCTTCGCGTCGCGCACGGGCAGGCGGCGCTGGTCGAGAGCGGCGCCTATCAATGGGATGCGATCAACCAGTCGGTCGCCGACACCTATCTGCGGCTGATCCGCCAGAAACAGCGGCGGCGGGGCTGATCGCATGGCGGCGGACCTGTTCGGCGAGGATGCGCCCGCGCGGCCGGAAGCTCCGGGCGCCGCGCCGCTCGCCGAGCGGCTTCGCCCGCGCCAGCTGGCCGATGTCGTCGGGCAGGAACATCTGACCGGCCCCGACGGCGCGATCGGGCGGATGGTGGCGGCGGGACAATTGTCGTCGATCATCCTGTGGGGCCCGCCCGGGACAGGCAAGACGACGATCGCGCGGTTGCTCGCCGAGGCGGTGGGGATGCGCTTCGCGATGCTCTCGGCGGTCTTCTCCGGCGTGGCCGACCTTCGGCAGGCCTTTGCCGATGCGGAGAAGATGGCGGCGGCGGGCAAGCGCACGCTTTTGTTTGTCGACGAGATTCACCGCTTCAACCGCGCGCAGCAGGACGGTTTCCTGCCCTATGTCGAGCGCGGGACCGTGGTGCTTGTCGGCGCGACCACGGAAAACCCGAGCTTCGCGCTAAATGCCGCCTTGCTCAGCCGAGCGCAGGTGCTGGTGCTGAACCGGCTCGACGAAGCGGCGCTCGGGACGCTGGTCGCGCGCGCCGAAGCCGAGGTGGGGAAGCCGCTGCCGGTCACCGATGAAGCCCGCGCGGCGCTGGTCGCGAGCGCCGATGGCGACGGGCGCTTTCTGCTCAACCAGGTCGAGACGCTGTTTTCGGTGGCGATCGACCAGCCGCTCGACGCAGGCGAGCTCGCGGCTTTCCTGCATCGCCGGATGCCGGTCTATGACAAGGATCGCGACGGCCATTATAATCTCATCTCGGCGCTGCACAAGGCGCTGCGCGGATCGGACGCGCAGGCATCGCTCTACTGGCTCGCGCGAATGCTCGTTGCGGGCGAGGAACCGCTCTACCTCCTTCGCCGCCTGACGCGCTTCGCGAGCGAGGATATCGGGCTCGCCGATCCGCAGGCGCTGGTGCAGTGCCTTGCCGCGAAGGATGCGTACCAGTTCCTCGGCTCGCCCGAGGGCGAGCTGGCGATCGTGCAGGCGTGTCTCTACCTCGCGACCGCGCCCAAGTCGAACGCCGCCTATGTGGCGCAAAAGGCGGCGTGGGCGGCGGCGCGCGACACCGGATCGCTGGCACCGCCCGCGAACATCCTCAACGCCCCGACCAAGTTGATGAAAGATCTGGGCTATGGTGCCGGCTACAGCTACGATCATGATGCGCCGGGCGGCTTTTCGGGGGACAATTACTGGCCCGACGCGATGCCGCCGGCCGAATTCTACCGCCCCGTCGACCGCGGCTTCGAAAGGCGGATTGCGGAACGCCTCGCCTGGTGGGACGAGCGGCGGCGCGAGCAGCGGGGCGGGTGACGATGGCAGGGGTGCGTTTCGACGATTGGGACGATGTCGTCGCCTTCGCCTGTACGCTGCCCGAGGTCGCGATGCTGCCTTTCTATGGCACCCCCTGCCCGAAGCTCAATGGTAGGGCGCTGGCAGCGCCGGGGCGCGAGCCGGGAAGCTTCGCGGTGATGTGCAAGCCCGACGAGAAGGAAATCCTGCTTGAAACCGATCCCGACACTTTCTGGCAGACCCCGCATTATGAAGGCTGGCACGCGCTCCTCGTCCGCTTCGGGTCGGCCGATCCCGAGCGCGTTGCCGACGTCATCCGCCGTGCCTGGTGGGACCGCGCCAAAAAGGCGCAGCGCGCGGCGTTCGGCGAGCGGCCCTGAGATGTTCGCACGGTTCGCGCTGGGTCTGCTGCTTGCAACGACGGCCGCCCCGCTGGCCGCGCAGGCGCCCGCGAATGCGGAAATCAACCGCGCGTGGGCGGCGGGCTATCGCGCCGCCTTCACCTGTTCGGCCTTGTGGAACGGCGCGGGCAAGCCGCTGGACGCGATCGAGCGCGACGAGCTGACCGGCATCTATCCCGAGATCGAGGCCGATGTCCGCCTGCTCAAGGCCGACGTCGACCCGGCGGCGAAGATTGTCCGTGTGCGCTACCGTGACGACATGCCGCCGCGCTTGGCCGTGTGGAGCGCAAGCGACGGTTGTGTGACGCTGCCGATCGGCGCGACGTCGCTGCCGGTGTCCGGCGGCTCACGGGCGCGGCCGAACCTCGACGATCGTCCCTGGCCGATGGGCGACAAAAATGCGCGGTCGCCGATCCCGCGCGGGTACACGGCTTATGACATGGCGGTCATCAACCTCGAAGGCTTTGGCGGGCGGACGAGTTCGTTGCTGATTGTGAAGGACGACCGGATCGTCGTCGAACGCTATGCGCCCGGCCACCACATTCACACGGCGCAACGGACATTTTCGGTCGCGAAGTCGATGGCGGCGACGCTGATCGGCGACGCGGTGCGGCGCGGGACGTTCGACGTCAGGGCGCCCGCGTCGATCGCCGAATGGGAGTCGCCGGGCGATCCGCGCGCGCGGATCACGACCGAGCAGCTGATGCGCATGGCGAGCGGGCTGACCAGCGATACCGCGGGCAACCGCAGCGATGCCATCTATATGGGCGGGGCATCGGTGCGCCAGTGGACGACACAATGGCCGCTGCTGAACCCGCCGAATACGCGCTATCGCTATGCCAACAACGACACGCTGCTCGCGACGCTTTCGCTCAGGGCGGCGGCGGCGAAAGCGGGTCAGGCGCTCGACCCCAATGGCTTCTTCGACCGCATCGGGATGACCCGGACCTTCGCCGAGCATGACGTGAACGGCGACTATATCCTCTCGAGCCAGGTGTGGACGAGCGCGCGCGACCTCGCGCGGCTGGGTTTGCTCTATCAGGACGATGGCATGTGGCAGGGTGCGCGATTGCTGCCCGCGGATTGGCGCGGCTTCGTCACCGCGCCGAGCGGCCCGCAGCCCGAGGGGCCGTTCGGCTATGGCGCGGGCTTCTGGCTCCTGAACAAGTCGCCCGGTGTTCCGGGCGATGCGTTCGGCGCGTTCGGCAACCGCGGCCAGTATCTGGTCGTCATTCCGTCGCGCCGCCTGATCGTCGTCCGGCAGGGCTATGACGATGACAAGCAACGGCTCGATATCGCGAAGCTGGTCGCTGCGGTCGTGGCGGCCGACGACAAGGCGCCGTCGTCGCAAAGGCGCTAGAGTGCGTTGGTTTTGATTGAATCAAAACGCCACTCTAGACTCTTGTTTTTCCGTGATTTCCGAGCCGTGAAATGTTCCCTTTCACTCGAAATCACTCTAGTCCATCCCGGGATAGCGGTTGAACGCGGGCATCTCGTCCAGCGTCTCCATCCAGCCGATCCGTTCGGCGACCTGGATCTGGGCGCCGGCGGGGATCAGGTCGGGGTCGTCGAGCGTTCCCGTCTGCACGTCGATCTTGCCCGGAAAGACCGCCTCGTTGGTATAGAACAGCCCGGTGCCGCAGTCGCCGCAGAAGTGGCGCCGGCCATGTTCGGACGAGGCGTAGATCTTGGCGGTTCCGCTCGTCTCGAAATCGGCCTGGTTCACCATCGCCCAGCCCACCATCGGTGCGCCGGCATGGCGCCGGCAATCGCTGCAATGACACAGCGCATGATGGTCGACCTCGGTCGGCATCGAGTAGCGGATGGCGCCGCAATGACACCGCCCGCTGGCACGCGAATCGCTCATGGGACATCTCCTCCTGAAATGAGAACATAACATAAACATGAAATTGGGCAACATGGTCCGCGCCGATCTTAGGTGCGCGTTAACCATATCGGCCTAAACCCGCATTCCGTCGGGATAAGTGGGGGAAAGTATGGCCAGCCAGGGTGTAAACAGGCTCGGCGAGGGGTATCGCGGGCGATGACGAAACTGATCATCCAGATTCCCTGCCTGAACGAGGCGGAGGATCTGCCGGCGACGCTCGCCGCGCTGCCGCGCCGCATTGCGGGCATCGATACGATCGAGATCCTCGTCGTCGACGACGGCAGCACCGACAACACGGCGCAGGTCGCGCGCATGTGGGGCGCACATCACGTCGTCAGTCACCGCACCAATCGCGGCCTTGCCGCCGCCTTCCAGTCGGGGCTGGACGCCGCGCTGCGCGCCGGGGCCGACATTGTCGTCAACACCGACGCCGACGGCCAATATGCGGGCGAGGATATCGCGACCATCGTCGCGCCGATCGTCGAGGGCCGTGCCGATATCGTGATCGGTGACCGCGGGGTCGCCGACAATGCCCATTTCGGGCCAATCAAGCGCCGGCTGCAGCGGCTTGGCAGCGCGGTCGTCCAGCGGCTCGCCAATGTCGAGGTGTCCGACGCGGTCAGCGGCTTCCGCGCGATCAGCCGCGAGGCCGCGCAGCGCATCACCATTACGACCGAATTCAGCTACACCACCGACATGCTGATCCAGGCGGGACGCAAGCGGCTCGCGGTCATCAGCGTGCCGATCCGCACCAACGCCACGACGCGGCCGTCGCGGCTGTTCAAGTCGGTGCCGCGTTTCATCATGAACACCGGTCTGACTATGGTGCGCGCCTATACGACGTATAAACCGCTGCGCGTTTTCGTCGGCCTCGGGACCGCGATCGGGTTTGTCGGGCTGTTGCCGCTCGTCCGCTTCCTCTTCCTCTTCGCGCGGGGCGACGGCGACGGCCATGTCCAGTCACTGGTCATAGGCGGCGCCCTGCTCGTCCTTGGTACGCTTGTCGCGGTCATGGGAATGCTCGCCGACCTCATCGCCGCGAACCGCAAGCTGATCGAGGCGAGTCTGAAGCGCCTCGCCGAAATCGAGGATCGCCTGCCGCCCCCCGCGACCGAAACGCCGCGCGATACGGCCGTGCCGCCGCGCGCCGGAGCTGCGTGATGGATGCGGCCGCGTCCGGGGCCGTCGCTCCGGCATCGACGCGCCGCCGCTGGCTCCCCGCCACGCAATCGGAGTTCTGGCCCTTCGCCGCGATTGCCGTCGCGCTCCTCGCCCATCTGCACATGGCGCTGACGCGGGCGATCAACTGGGACGAATTCTATCATTACAGCCAGGTCCAGAAGCTGGTCCAGGGTACGCTGAACGAACCGCTGCAGACGCTCTATACCCGCGCCTTCGCATGGGTTGCCGATCTGCCGGGGTCGGGGATCGACCATATCATCGTCATCCGTCTGTTCATGCTCATGTGCGAACTGGTGGTCACGGCTGCGATCATCGGCGCGGCTTCGCGTTTCGTCGCACGTCCGGTCGCGGCGCTATCGGGGTTGTCCTATCTGACGGCCGGCTACGTTCTGCAGCATGGAACATCCTTTCGCTTCGACGCGCCCGCCGCTGCCTTGCTGATGACCGCCGCGTGGATATTGCTGCAAAGGCGTCTGACTTTGCCGACAGTCGCCATTGCGGGTGTTTTGGCCGGAACCTCTGCGGTGCTGACGATCAAGACGATACTCTATGCGCCGGTCTTTCTCGGGATCGCTTGGCTATTATGGCGCGAAGCGGCCGAAAAGCGCGCGGCGGCGTTGCGCCTCTTCGCCGTTGGGGCCGCGGCGCTGTTGTCCTTCGTCGCGATATACATGCTCCATGCGAGCAGCCTCGGCCCGGACAGCAGCAACGAGGCGTCGAAACTCGTCTCCTCCGCCGGCGACAAGATGTTCGCGCTGATGTCCTATTGGAGCCACACACTGCGCGGCGCGCAGATCGCGATCGTCCAGACGCTTCTGATCCTGCTGTTTCCCGGGCTGCTTTGGATCTCTGTCCGTCCGCGGGCGGAGAAGGTTGCGATCGCAGGATTCTATCTGCCGATCCTGACACTGCTCTTCTATCATAACACGGCACCCTATTTTCACGTCTATATGCTGCCGCCCGTCATGGTCGCTTGTAGCGTTTCGCTGGAGCGGGTCGCCAAGCGCTATTCGGTTGCAGCGGTGGCCGCGCTGTTGGGGTTCAGCGGCGGTGTCGTCCTCGCGAAGGAGCCGCCAAACACGATCGAGCGCCAGCGCGAGATATTGGGCGTTGCCGACCGGCTGTTCCCGGACGGTGTCGCCTATTTCGACAGTTGTGCGATGCTGGGCCGCTTCCCAAAGGCGAATGTGTTCATGACGCCGTGGGGGATCACCCGTTATCAGTCAGGCGATTACCCCACGATGGAAAGCGTCATGGCGGCCAAGCCCGTCCCGCTGGTGGTCAACGACGATTACATGTTCGAGAAGGCCCTTGCCGGGACCGGCCCGGTTCCCGAATTTCTGCCGGGCGACCTCGCTGCGATCCGGGACACCTATATTCCGCTTTGGGGGCCTCTCTGGATCGCCGGAGAAATCGTTCCCGCCGGTGCGGCGGATCGAGCCATTCGCATTCGGGTTGCCGGTCCCTACACTGTTCGCGACGCGCCCATCATCGTCGATGGCAAGCACCTTGGTGTCGGAGACGTCGTCGATCTGGCGCGCGGAGAGCACAGTGTCTCGGCAGATGTGACGGCGCGGCTGACCTGGGGCCGAGATCTGAAGCTTCCGCCTCAGCCAGATAAAGGCGGTCCGATCTTCATGCCGTTCTGAGTTCCATAGCTTTCCGGGGCTCCGGACATTTCGGTAGCCGGTGAAGGGCGGCGCCTATCGGCCGGGACTTCTGCCGCTGGCGGTGAAGGCCAACCCGAACAAGACGTCGCCGCCAATCGAGGCTATTCGGAGTGCCAGCGTGGCGGCCATCAGGCCGGCAGCCGGCAGCGCTCCGCCCCCCAGCATCAGCAGCGCCGCCTCGCGCACACCAACGCCGCCGGGGGCGACCGGAACGATGAAGCCGGCAAGCCACGCGAGAAGGAAGATCGCCGCGAACTGTGCCAGTCCCGTGCCTGCGGGAAAAACAGCGTAGCCGACCAGGATCGCCGCAAGCGCGAACAACGCGAATGCGCTCATCTGGAGTAGCAGCGCGCGTGGCAGCGGACGGCGGATGGATAACAGGCAAATGGCGGCCAGCGCACCTGCCGCCAGAGCAGCAGCTATCGAATGGACCGCGAGGAAAAAGACGGCCGCGACAGCGAGGCTGCTGACCAGATGCAGGGCGATTTCGAGCAGGGCCGATTGCGCGAGCCGCTTGTGACCGATGCCGGTTTTGGCGCCGTGATACTGGCGGCTGAGGTACTGGAATATCGCGCCCGGTAGATATTTCATAAGCACACCGCGCGCATAGATGCGGCGCATGTCGCGCGGAGCAACGGCCCCCTCGGAATCCGCGGTAACCGCCCACGCGCGCGCGAGCGCAACGTCAGCCGCGGCGAACAGCAGTCCGGCGCCGACGAATGATCCGGCCAGACTCGATGAGAAATAGGGGCGCAGGCTTGCCCAATCGAGCAACCACAGGCGCTGGGCGATGAAGAGAATACTGGCGGCTAGCGCGATACCGCCGACCCACCGGCCGATGCACTCCAAGGCGGATCGCTTTTGGGGCAGCGCGGCCTCAGCCATGCAGGAGGCTGGTGTGGTCCGGATAGGGGACGCAATAGGAGCGACCGTAATAGCGTCGCTCGGGCAGGCCGCATGTTTCGATGGCGCTGCGATAGCGACGTCGGCCGCTATCGTCGAAAAGGATGATACCGCCCTGCTTCAGATGGGGCGTCGCGCGCGCAAGGCATTCGGTGCGGCGGCGCCCGTCTATTACGATGAGGTCGAACGGCCCTTCGGCCTCCGCGATCGCGTCGATATAGGCTTCCCCGTCGAGGTCGCGGTGCAACAGGCGGATGTTGGCGAAGGGTGCGACCTTCGCCGCGAGCAACCGGTACCATTCGGCGTGATGTTCAACCGAGACGAGACTGGCGGACCGATGGGCCAACCAGATGGTGCTGGCTCCCGCGCCATATTCGAACACGCGGGCGTCGGGATGAGCGCGCAGATAGTCTTCGGCCACGCGCGTTGCGGCGACGTTCCACCACGGCAGGTCAAGCTCGATCATGCGCTCGATGTTATGAATGGCGAACAGCGAGGCGGCCCAACGGCGCCAGCCATAGGGGTCGCTGTCGCGAGCCTCCGCCGTTAGCTTTTCCAAGGGGCCAAGGCCCGCGATCGTTTGCATCAACCCGGCATAGGATCGCTTGACCAACTGCATAGGAGCCTCCCGCCGCCCGATCGGCGACAAGAGTATATTAACCAAAAAATCCCTGTCGAAAGGTTAATGGGCCCAGATCCTATTCCCCCAGATCGACCCCGTGGCTCTTCGCCCACGCCAAATATTGCCCACGCGGGTCGGAGGCCGGCCGGGCGAGCATCGCGGGGATGTCGGCGCGGAGCGCCGCGAGGTCGAGCGAGCGGATCATCGCCTTGACCGGACCGACGCCCGCCGGGGTGATCGACAGCCGTTCGATCCCGATGCCGAGCAGCGCCATCGCCTCCAATGGCCGCCCGCCCATCTCGCCGCAGACGCCAAGCTGTACCTTCGTTCCCGCGACGAGCTTCACAACACGCGACAGGTAACGCATCACCGTCGGCGACAGCCAGTCGTAGCGTTCGGCAAGCCGCGGGTGCGCGCGGTCGGCGGCGAACAGGAACTGGGTAAGGTCGTTGGTCCCGATCGACAGGAAATCGAGGTGCGGCAGCATCAGGTCGAGCGTTTCGACCAGACCCGGCACTTCGAGCATCGCCCCATAGCGGATCGCGACGGGCAGCTTCTTGTTGTGCTGCGCGAGCCACGCGCGCTGCTTCACGAACAGGTCGCGCGCCGCCTCATACTCCCAGGGTTCGGACACCATCGGGAACATGACGTTGAGCGTGCGGCCGGCCGCCGCCTCCATCAGCGCACGCGCCTGGACCTTGAGCAATCCTTCGCGTTCGAGCGCGAGGCGCAGCGCGCGCCAGCCCATCGCGGGATTTTCCTCCTGCGCGGTGTCGCCGAGGTTCATATAGGGGAGCGCCTTGTCGCCCCCGATGTCGACGGTGCGGAAGATGACCGGCCGCTCGCCCGCCGCGTCGAGCACGTCGCGATAGAGCCGCTGCTGCCGCTCGCGCTGGGGCAGGGTGGCCGATACGAGGAACTGGAATTCGGTGCGGAACAGGCCGATGCCGCGCGCGCCGGTGAGGTCGAGCGCCGCGACATCCTCGCGCAGCCCGGCGTTGATCATCAGTTCGATCGGCACGCCGTCCTTCGTGACCGCGGGCAGGTCGCGCAGCGCGGCGAGATTGGCGCGGCGCTTCTGCGAGATTTCGAGCTTGGCGTCGAAGGCTTCCTGGACCGCAGGGGTCGGACGGACCTGGACCGTGCCCGCCCCGGCGTCGAGCAGCAGCGCGTCGCCCTCGCGGATCGAGGTGCGGACGTCGCGGACGCGGCCGATCACCGGCACGCCCATCGCGCGCGCGACGATGATGACGTGCGCGGTGAGCGATCCTTCCTCCAGCACCACGCCTTTCAGGCGGCGGCGGTCGTATTCGAGCAGCTCGGCGGGGCCGAGGTTGCGCGCGATCAGGATCGAATCCTGGCGAAGCCCCATTTGCGCCGCGGTGCCCATCTGGCCCGAGACGATGCGGATCAGCCGGTTCGACAGATCCTCGAGGTCGTGCATCCGGTCGCGGAGCAGCGGGTCGTCGATCTGGCGCATCCGCATCCGGGTGCGCTGCTGGACGCGCTCGATCGCCGCCTCCGCGGTCAGGCCGCTGTCGATCGCCTCGTTGATCCGGCGCGACCAGCCCTCGTCATAGGCGAACATCTTGTAGGTTTCGAGCACCTCCTCATGCTCGCCGCCGACGCCGAATTCGGCCTGGCTCGCCATGCGGTCGATCTGCTCGCGCATCTTGTCGAACGCGGCATAGACGCGGTGGCGCTCGGCTTCGGTGTCGTCGGCGACGGTATGCTCGATCGTGATGCGCGGCTGGTGGAACACGGCGACGCCGGCGCCCATCCCGTCGACCAGCTTCTGGCCGGTCAATCGCTGCGCCGACTGGTCGGTCGCCGCAGCATCGGTGCGCGCCGCGGTGTCGACAAGGTCGGCGTTGGCGATGAGTTCGGACAGCACCATCGCAACCGTCTGCAGCGTCTCGATCTCGATCTCTTCATAGCGGCGCGGGTCGCTGTGCTGGACGCAGAGCACACCGACGGCGCGTTCGCGGCGGATGATCGGCACGCCCGCGAAGCTGTGGAACAATTCCTCACCGGTTTCGGGGCGGTAGGAAAAGTCGGGATGTGCCGCGGCTTCGTCGAGGTTCAGCGTCTCGATCTGCTCGGCAATCGTGCCGACCAGCCCTTCGCCCAGGCCGAGGCGGGTGACGTGCACCGCCTCCTGCTTCAGGCCGCGCGTGGCGTAGAGTTCGAGCGACCCGTCACGCAGCAGGTAGATCGAGCAGACTTCGCTGTGCAGGCATTCGCCGATGATTCCGACGACCTGGTTGAGCTTGCTTTGCGCGTTGGTGCGCGCCGCCATCACCTCGTGCAGCCGGGTCAGGATTTCGCGCGCCGACTGCGCGGCGGTCGAGGGAGGGGGCGGAGCATTGGTCATCGCTCCACCCTGCTAACAGATGCGTTCACCCGTTGCTATCGCCCCACGATATTTTCGTTCAGGGCTTTGCCGAGGCCAGCTGCACGGTCTGTCCGCTGCGCCATTCGGCCAGATCGGCCTGATATTGCGCATAGGCGCGATAGAAGTCGGTGAAGGGCCGGTCGAGCTCGCTGAGCAGGGCCGGGGCCGCTTCGATCGCCTCGGCGGCGCTCATTCCGCGCATCCGTTCCGCCACCGATCCGGCGACCGGACAGAATTGCTTCTGCGCGGGCGGCTGCGCGAAATAGTTGAACAGCTTCGTCGACATGCGGTCGCGCACGGCGACGCCGGTACGCGCGATCACCGTCCCCTCGGCGGCGCGGATCAGATTGCCGTGGCGCGCGATGATATCGTTATAGTCGGCGATGAGCCGCAGCGAGCCCGGATGCCGGCAGCCGATGGCGGCAACGTTGAGCGCGATCTTGACGTTCCAGAACGCCACGTGACCGGTCAAATCACGATTGGGCGTCACGAAATCGCCGCGCGCATCGAGCGGCGGCAGGCGCAGGTTGGGCGCGGCATAGCCGGGAGCCTGCGGCTCCTGCGTCCTATATTGGGCGGCGGCAGGCGCGGCCGCCAGCGCCGCCGCGCAAGCGGCGACGAATCCGATCGATCTGGTCATGTTCCCAAGTCCCCCAAGGCTCTCGCGAGCGGCGCCGGACGGTTCCGGCAAGGAGGACGATAAGGGGCGGTGGAGAGTCGAAACGTTGCCGGAAATTCATCATGAACGCGGCGGAAAGGCTGTTCCGCAGGCTCCGGTCCACCATGGGAGGTATGGCCATTGCCGGCGCATGAATTTCGAAATGCACGGCTTTTTCGGCCGGGCGAAAACCGGGCGCGACCGGGCACTGGCGGTTTGACGTCACATCGCAAGCAACGGGGTTAACCCGAAATGCGACGAGCCGAAGGCGATTTTTTCGGCGCACCCGGCGCGGCGTTGCGCGAATGCAACACCGCCGCCCGCGCTCGCGGATCGTCACATGCCGGCCGGCGTCCCGGCGGGCCGGACCGGCGTCGCGATCGGCGCGACGGGAGTGGTCGCGAGCGGCGCCGGGGCATATTTCGCGTCCCATGCGGCCGCCTCGACCTGATAGGCGGCGTAGGCCTCGTAAAAGTCGAGGAACGGCTGGTCGAGCCGCGACAGATAGGCCGGCGCCTGCGCTATCACCTGCGCCGTCGGCTCGGACGAGACGAGCTGCGCGATTTCGTTGGCGCGCGCGCAGAAGGCGCGCTGCGCGGGCGGCTGCGCGAAATAGTTGAAAAGCTGGGTCGACAGCCGGTCGCGCGGCGCAATGCCGTTGTTCCTGTTCTGCTTGCCCAGTTCGGTGATGACCGTCTTTTCGGTCGATTTGATCACTTTGGCGTGGGTCTTGATGATCTTGTTATAGGCGGCGACGAGTGTCGCTTCCTCGGTCCCGCGACAACCGATCGCGGCGACGTTGAGCCCGATCTTGAGCTGCCAGAAGGCGCGGTCGCCGGTGACGGCCGTGTTGGCGGTGACGAAACGGCCGTCGACGCCGCGGCCCGGCAGGATCTGCGTGTGCGCCGCGTTGCCGGGGGGCAGCGGGCGGGGCGGGATCACGATCGCGACCGCCGGCGGGGGCGGCGGCGGGGCAGGGGGCTTCTTTGCCGAGCAGGCGGCGACGCTCGCCAGCAAGCCGACTGCGATGATCTTACGCGACATAGTCATGATATTCTCCCCAACCGCTCGACCATGCGGTTTCAACCCCGGGCACGCAACGCCTCGTCGGCCTGTTGCACCAAAGTTGCGATAATCTCGGCAACGCTCTCCTCGCGGGTTACCATACCCACAGATTGCCCTGCCATTAACGAACCGCCGTCGACGTCGCCGTCGATGACCGCGCGGCGGAGCGCGCCCGCCCAATAATGTTCGATTTCGAGCTGCGCCGCCGCCATGTCGACCTCGCCCGCGTCGAGCCTGTTCGCGACCTCGCGCTGCTTCGCGGTGAAGGCTTCGGTGCCATTGTTCTTGAGCGCGCGTACCGGGATCACCGGCAGGCGGGGGTCGATCTGGACGCTGGCGACGGCATCGCGCGCCGAGGCGCGGATGAAGGCCTTTTTGAAGTTGGGATGCGCGATGCTCTCGGTCGCGCAGACGAAGCGCGTGCCGAGCTGAACGCCCGAGGCGCCCATTTCGAGATAGCCGGCGATCGCCTCGCCGCGGCCGATGCCGCCCGCGACGAAGATCGGCACGTCGTTCGCGAGTTCGGGCAGAATCTCCTGCGCCAGCACGCTCGTCGATACCGGGCCGATGTGGCCGCCGGCTTCCATCCCCTCGATCACCAGCGCGTCGACGCCCGAGCGAACGAGCTTCTTGGCGAGGGCCAATGTCGGCGCAAAGCAGATGACTTTCGCGCCCGACGCCTTGATCGCCTCGAGGCTGCCCTTGGGAGGCAGGCCGCCCGCGAGCACGACATGGCCGACCCGATGCTTCGCGCACACCTCGATCAGTTCGAAGAGCTGCGGGTGCATCGTGATCAGGTTGACGCCGAAATTGCGCGTTGCGAGCGCCTTGGTCGCCGCAATCTCGGTATCGAGCAGTTCGGGTGTCATCGCGCCGCACGCGATCACGCCGAAGCCGCCGGCGTTACTGATCGCGCTCACCAGATTGCGTTCCGAGACCCAGCTCATCGCGCCGCAGAGAATGGCATAGTCGCTGCCGAGAAGCTCGGTCCCGCGGGCCATCAGATCGTTCATTTTGCTCATTGGCTGCGCCTTTGCCAGCGTTGACGCGCGGGCGCAATCACTTCGGCGACGAACGGTTTCGGCTGGTCGCAGCGCTGAATCCGTTCGGCGCGGCAACTTCACCTTTGGGCGCAGAAAGCAAATTTATTGATTGTCAACTAAAACACTTAGGATATGGTTTCGCCGACTCACAAGGAGGGAAAGGCAAAGCATGAGCGCCACCAAAGAACAGCCGCAGGGTGAAAGCGGCGATACGCCGCGCGCTGTGCAGACCGTGCTCGATGCGCTGGAAAAGCTGAAGTTCGGCGCGATCCAGCTCACCGTCCACGAAGGACGGCTGGTGCAGGTCGATGTGACCGAACGGCACCGCTACCCGAACTGATTTTCACAGCTCCCGACCGGGGATTCTCCCCTTCCTGCCGCAGACCGGACCGCCGGATGTGGCAATTTTCTTGCATCATCGAAGCAACAGGAAATTGTCATGACCGCAAAATATCCGTCCGCCCGCCGCCGCTTGCCGGCGTCGGCTCTTACGCTCTCCTTCCTGCTCGCGCTCGGCGCCACGCCCGCTTTCGCTGCGGAAGCATCGGCGGACGGCGCGGGCGACGATGCCGCCAGCGCGGCGGTTGAAGCCGCCGGGGCAGCCGATGCCGCCGGGCAGTTCGATGACGATGTCAGCCGCGGGGACGTGATCATCGTGACCGCGCGCCGCCGTCAGGAGACCGCACAGGAAGTACCGGTCGCAATCTCGGTGATCCGCGGCGATTCGATCGAGGCGACGGGCAATTTCAACGTCGTGAAGCTGCAGCAACTCGCCCCCACCTTGCAGGTCTATACCTCGAACCCGCGCAACACCTCGGTCAACATCCGCGGCCTTGGCGTGCCCTTCGGGCTGACCAGCGACGGCTTCGAACAAGGTGTCGGCATCTATGTCGACGACGTCTATAATTCGCGCGTCGCCGCCGCGACCTTTGACTTCCTCGACGTCGAGCAGGTCGAGGTGCTCCGCGGTCCGCAGGGTACGCTCTACGGGAAGAATACGACCGCGGGCGCGATCAACATCACGTCCAACCAGCCGACCTTCGACTTCGAGGGCCGCGCCGAAGTGAGCGTCGGCAATCTCAGATACCGGCAGGCCAAGGCGGCGATTTCCGGTCCGCTTTCGGACAAGATCGCCGCGCGTGTCGCGATTGCCGCGACCAGCCGTCGCGGGACGCTGTTCAACACGACGAGCGACCGCTGGATCAACGAACAGGACAATCTCGGGCTGCGCGGCCAGCTCTTGTTCCAGCCTAACGACGATCTCAGCATCACGCTCTCGGGTGACTACAGCAAGCAGGATCCCGAAGGCTTCGGCACCGCGTTCGTCCGCGTCGGGCCGACGCAGCGCGCGCTCGCGCGCCAGTATGACGGGCTTGTCGCCGCCTATAATGCGGCCAATCCGACCCGGCCCTATGCGGTTCCCAGCCGCAACGTCTATGATCGCCTGACCGACATCGACGCCAGCCTGAATGCGGGCAACAAGATCGGCGGCGCGTCGCTGCGCGTGAAGTGGGACGTCGGCCCCGGCACCTTCACCTCGATCACCGCTTGGCGCTTCTGGGACTGGAAGCCCGAGAACGACCGCGACTTCACCGGCCTGTCGATCGTCTCCAAGTCGCAGAATCCCTCGCAGCAGGACCAGTATAGCCAGGAATTCCGCTACAATTACGAGGGCGACCGGGTCGATTTCGTCGTCGGCCTGTTCGGCTTCAAGCAGCGCGTCGACACGCAGGGGACCGAACAGCAGGGTGCAGACGCCAGTCGCTGGAGCCTCACCGGCGCGCAGGCGGGCATCCCGAGCATCCTCGAAGGGCTCACGGCGACCAACACCCAATATCTGAAGTCGACCAGCGCGGCTGCCTATGGACAGCTTAGCTGGAAGGTGACCGACGCGCTGACGATCCAGCCGGGCCTGCGCCTCAACTATGACAAGAAGACGGGGTTTTATCAGCGCATCGTGACCGATGGTGCGGGGCAGGTGCTCAACTGTACCCCTATCCCCCCGGCGACCAGCTTGCCTGCGGGATCGGTGCTGGCAGCGCAGTGCGGCGTCTATCAGCCGCAGCTCACCCAGCCTTCGGTCAGCGACTGGAACTTCAGCTACGACTTCAACGTCAACTACAAGCTGGCCCGCGACATCCTCGCCTATGCGACCTATGCGAAGAGCTTCAAGACCGTCGGTATCAACCAGAACGGCTTGCCGCTCGACGCCGACAATACGCCGAACCTCGACGCGAGCACGGTGAAGCCCGAATCGGTCAATCACTATGAGATCGGGCTCAAGACCCAGTTCCTCGACCGCCGCGCGACCTTCAATCTCTCCGTCTTCCGGACCGAGATCAAGAATTTCCAGGCGACGGTGAACGGCGGCCAGTTCGGCACGGTGCGCGGTTACCTTGCCAATGCGGAGAAGGTGCGGTCGCAGGGTATCGAGGCCGACTTCAAGATCGTCGCGAACGACCGCCTCACTGCCTATGCCAATGGCGCCTACACCGACGCCAAATACAAGAAGTTCACCAATGCGCCGTGCCCGCCCGAATTGTCGGGCGGTACGTTCCAGCCGGCCAATGCGACGCCCGACTATTCGCAGCCCGGCGTCCCCGGCGCGCTCAGCCCGCGGCAGTGCGACATTTCAGGCCAGCGCCTGCCGGGCGTGTCGAAATGGGCCTTCTCCTACGGGGCCGAGATCAATGCGCCGCTCGAACTGCTCGCGAAGGAAGGGCAGCTCTATTTCGGGGTCGACGGCAATTACCGCTCGCACTGGAATTCAAACGCATCGCCGTCGATCTATACCGAGGTCAAGGGCTATGCGCTGACCAATTTCCGTGTCGGCTTCCGCAGCGACGGTGTCGACGTGTTCGGCTGGGTCCGCAACGCGTTCGACGTGAACTATATCGAATTGCTGCAGGTCGCGCCCGGGAACATCGGCCTCATCGCCGGTACGCCGGGTGACGAGCGGACGTGGGGCGGAACGATCAAGTTCAGTTTGTAGGTGCTGACTTCCGCCGCACAACAGAAAAGGGCCGCTCCCGCGAGGGAGCGGCCCTTTCTCGTGCAGCCTGGGCTCAGCGCTGCTGCGGGTTCTTGTTGCGATCCTGATCGGAGCGCTGACCGCCCTGCTGGCGGTCGTTACCGTCCTGCTGCTGCTGCTGACGACGCTGTTCTTCGTCGCGATCAGCCTGGGGAGTCTTCTGGTTATGTTGGTCGGGGGTGTTAGCCACTTTCCATCTCCTTGATGCCGCATCATGCCATCATGCTGCGACGCTTCATCAACTCGGGCGAGATCAAGATGTTGCGCCGTCGCGCCGGGGCGTGGCCGGGCCGCGACGGGCGGCTCGTCGCACCTGCGGCCCGCCGCGCCGTTGATCGCTTCGGTCGATGACTGAATTCAGCTTATTCGTTTAGGTCGATCGGACGGCGCGGCGTAGTCTGCCCCGGTCAGAACGAAAGGATGACGCCATCGACTCGACGCCTGCCCGCGCCGACCGACCCTTGCGGCCCCTTGGCCGCAGCGCCGTCATGCGCCCGTCATCCTGCCGCATCACGATCATACAACATCTGAAAAGAGGAGAGACTGCATGAACGACCAGACCCCCATCGGCAGCGGTTGCCCGGTGCATCAGCCCGGCGGCGTCCGCGCCCTGCTCGGTCGGACCAACAAGGATTGGTGGCCCGACATGCTGGCGACCGAGATCCTCAATCCCAATGGTTCATCGAACCCGCTCGGTGACGATTTCGACTATGCTGCGGCGTTCAAGTCGCTCGACTATCAGGCGCTGAAGAATGACCTGACCGCGCTGATGACCGACAGCCAGCCGTGGTGGCCGGCCGACTATGGCCATTATGGTCCCTTCTTCATCCGCATGGCGTGGCACGCCGCCGGCACCTATCGCACCGCGGACGGCCGCGGCGGCGCGAACAGCGGGCAGCAGCGCTTCGCACCGCTCAACAGCTGGCCCGACAATGGCAATCTTGACAAGGCGCGCCGCCTGCTGTGGCCGATCAAGCAAAAATACGGCAACAAGATCAGCTGGGCAGACCTGTTCATCCTCGCCGGCAATGTCGCGATCGAAAGCATGGGCGGGCCGGTGTTCGGCTTCGGCGGCGGCCGCGCCGACGTCTTCGAGCCCGAGCGCGACATCTATTGGGGCAGCGAAGAAAAGTGGGTCAACGAAGGCGTGCAGACGCGTATCGACCCCGACAAGGGCTTTCATGAGATCGAAGGCCCGCTCGCTGCGATCCAGATGGGCCTGATCTATGTCAATCCGGAAGGACCGGGCGGCAACCCCGATCCTATGCAGTCGGCGCGCGACATAAAGGAAACCTTCCACCGCATGGCGATGAACCATGAGGAAACCGTCGCGCTGACCGCGGGCGGCCACACCTTCGGCAAGGCGCACGGCAATGGCGACGCGTCGCTGCTGGGCGCGGCGCCCGCGGGCGGCGACCTGGCGGCGCAGGGCTTCGGCTGGGTCAGCAGCCACGAGAGCGGCGGCATCGGCGAGCACGCGGTAACGAGCGGTATCGAAGGGTCGTGGGTCAACACCCCGACCGAGTGGTCGGAAAACTATTTCCGCCTGTTGCTCGACTATGATTATGAGCTCGTTCATTCGCCCGCCGGCGCGCAGCAATGGCAGCCGATCAACCAGAAGGAAGAGGATATGGCCCCCGCGGCCTGGGATCCGAACCTGAAGGTGCCGACGATGATGACGACCGCCGACATGGCGCTGAAGGTCGATCCGGAATTCCGCAAGATCAGCGAGAAGTTCCGCAACGACCATGAAGCGTTCAAGGACGCCTTCGCGCGCGCCTGGTTCAAGCTGTGCCACCGCGACATGGGGCCGAAGGTCCGCTATCTCGGGCCCGAAGTGCCCGCCGAGGACCTGATCTGGCAGGACCCGATTCCCGCCGGCACCAAGCCGTCGGACGCCGACGTCGCCGCGGTGAAGCAAAGGATTGCGGCGAGCGGCCTGACCGTCAGCGAACTGATCAAGACCGCGTGGGCGTCGGCGAGCACGTTCCGAAAGTCCGATTTCCGCGGCGGCGCCAATGGCGCGCGCGTCCGTCTGGCGCCGCAGAAGGACTGGGAGGTCAACGAACCCGCGCTGCTCGCCAAGGTGCTGACTATGCTCGAAGGGCTGCGCGGCAACCTGTCGATCGCCGACACGATCGTGCTTGGCGGTGTGGTCGGGCTGGAAAAGGCGATCAAGGATGCGGGCTTCAACGTCGCGGTGCCGTTCACCGGCGGCCGGGGCGACGCGACCGCGGAGCAGACCGACGCCGAGAGCTTCGAGGTGATGGAGCCCGAAGCCGACGCCTTCCGCAACTATGTCGGCAAGAAGAAACTGGCGGTGAAGATCGAGGAAATGATGCTCGACCGCGCCTCGCTGCTCGGCCTGTCGGTGCCCGAAATGACGGTGCTGATCGGAGGCCTCCGCGTCCTCGGCGCCAATCATGGCGAACGCGGGCATGGCCATTTCACCAAGCGGTCGGGCCAGCTGACCAACGACTTCTTCGTCAACCTGCTCGACATGACCAATGTGTGGAAGGCCGTCGAGGGTTCGGACGATCAGGAATATGTCGCCACCGACCGCAAGGGCGGCGGCGAAATTTGGCGCGCGACCCGCGCCGACCTGATCTTCGGCTCGAACGCGGAACTCCGCGCCGTGGCGGAAGTTTATGCCGAGACGGGCCACGAAGAGAAGTTCGTGAAGGACTTCGTCAAGGCCTGGACCAAGGTGATGAACGCCGACCGTTTCGACCTCGCCTGAGCTTTCGGCACAGACGACGGGTCGCGACCCGCCCCCGGGGACATGGGCCTGGGGGCGGGTCTACTTTTTTGGCTCAAGGCGACAGGGTCAGCAGCTCTTGTACTTCCAGTGGCGGTCCTTGCCCTCGGCGACCAGCGCGACGATCGTCTCGATGCGTTTCGCGCGGGTCTCCTCGCGCTTCGCCTCCAGCACCCATTCGATATAGTCGCGGCGCTTGCCGGCCGAGAAGGCGTCCCAATGGCCCTGCGCGGCGGCATTGGCCGCCAGCGCCGTGCCGAGGTCGGCGGGCACCTCGAGCGCCGGTTTCGGCGCAGGCTTGGGTCGCTTCGGCTTTGCTTCGGCACAGAGTGCCGCTGCCTTCGCGATCCAGGCCGCCAGCTGTTCGTCCGATGGCAGGTCGGCGAGCGTCGCAAGGCGCCCCATGCTGCCCATCGCGCCCGTGTCACGCGGCGACCCCGTCACCTCCTCGTCGCGCCAGAAGCCGAAGGTCGCATGGCCCTTGAACGCCGCCATGCCTGCCAAATTTTGATCGTTCAGGATGAAATGCGGCACGCTCCACTTCAGTGTCTCTTCCGCGCCCGGCGCATGGTGGTGCACCAGCTCCGCGCAGGTGTCTGAGGATCGGCTGGGCGAAAGGCTGCGCCGCCGCGATATAAGCATCGACGCGCGGGTCGCGGCTCACACCCGGTGCCTCGCCGCGACGAGATAGTTCAGCGCCTCGCTGCCGCCGAGCTTGAAGCCCCTGGCGGGTGAGGGCGACAGGCCGGTGCGGTCGATGACCTCGAGTCCCGCGTCCTCGATCAATCGGGTGAGCTCTTCGGGCTTCAGAAACTGGTCCCAGTCGTGCGTCCCGCGCGGAACCGCGCCGATCCGCTCGGCGGCTTCGACGAGCAGCAGCTTCGATAGCGCAGTGCGGTTCGGCGTCGACAGGATCATCAATCCGCCGGGCGCGAGCCGCGCCGCCAGCTCGGCGATGAAGGCGGCAGGGTCGGTGACATGTTCGACGACCTCCATCGACGTGACGAGATCGAAGGTCGCGGGCGGCAGCGCCGCGAGCTCGCCCGCGTGATAGCGGATCGCGAGCCCCTGTCCCGCCGCATGGTCCAGCGCGGCGGCGATATTCTCCGGCGCCGCGTCGACGCCAGTGACCTGCGCCCCCATCCGCGCCAGCGGCTCGGCGAGCAGCCCGGCGCCGCAACCGACGTCGATCGCGGTGCGGCCCTTGAGCGGAAAGCGTTCGCGGGCGTCGACGTGCCAATGCGCGTCGATCTGGCCGCGGATGTAGGCGAGGCGCACCGGACCCAGCTTGTGCAGCATCGCCGACGATCCGTGCGGATCCCACCAGTCGGCGGCAAGAGCGCCGAAATGGGCGGCTTCGTTCGGATTGATCGTTTGGGCGCTCATGCCCAGCGATTTGGCACTGTGCCTTCGCGGGTGCAAGAAATTCTATCCTGTGCACGCGTTCGCGCGCTTGCCATCGTCCGCCCCCTTGCTTAACAGCCGGACGCCGCAGAAACCCAAGGGAAAGTTGCGGACGAAACCAGTTCAGGAAAGCGGGGCGAGATGGCGCGGATCGTGATGAAATTCGGGGGCACGTCGATGGCGGGCACCGAGCGGATTCGCACCGTGGCGCGGCTTGTCGCCCGCGAAGTCGCAAACGGCAACGAGGTCGCCGTCGTCGTCTCGGCGATGGCGGGCGAAACCGACCGGCTCGTCAATTTCTGCCGCGAGGCGAACCCGCGCTACGACCCCGCCGAATATGACGTCGTCGTCGCCGCGGGCGAGCAGGTGACGTCGGGACTGCTCGCACTCACGCTTCAGGCGATGGGCGTTCCCGCGCGCAGCTGGCTCGGCTGGCAGCTCCCGATCCGCACCGAGGAAGCGCACGCCCGCGCGCGCATCCTCGACATCGACACCGGCGCGCTTCTCGCAGCGATGGGGAAGGGCGAGGTCGCGGTGATCCCCGGCTTCCAGGGAATGATGGACGACGGTCGCGTCTCGACATTGGGCCGCGGCGGCTCGGACACCAGCGCGGTCGCGGTCGCGGCGGCGGTGAAGGCCGATCGCTGCGATATCTATACCGACGTCGATGGCGTCTATACCACCGACCCGCGCATCGTCGCGCGCGCGCGCAAGCTCGACTTTGTGACCTATGAAGAAATGCTCGAACTCGCGAGCGTCGGCGCGAAAGTGCTCCAGACCCGGTCGGTCGGGCTCGCGATGAAGATGGGCGTGCGCGTGCAGGTGCTGTCCAGCTTCGTCGAGGGCGACGAGGCTCCCGCCCGAGGCACGATGATCGTCAGCGACGAGGAAATAGAGGAACATCAGATGGAACGGCAGCTGATCACCGGCATCGCCCACGACAAGAATGAAGCGAAGGTCATCGTCACCCGCGTCCCCGACCGGCCTGGCGCCGTCGCGACGATCTTCGGCCCGCTCGCCGCGGCGGGGATCAACGTCGATATGATCATCCAGAATGTCGGCCGCGACAAGGGCGAGACGGACGTGACGTTCACCGTTCCGGGAACCGACCTGCTGCGTTCGATCGACCTGCTCGAAGGCGCGAAGGACAAAATCGGCTTCAACCGGATCATCAGCGACGACAAGGTGGCGAAGATCAGCGTCGTCGGCGTTGGCATGAAAAGCCACGCAGGCGTCGCGAGCACGATGTTCCGCGCGCTCGCCGACCGCGGCATCAACATCCAGGCGATCTCGACCAGCGAGATCAAGGTCAGCGTGTTGATCGACGAGGACGAAACCGAACTCGCGGTGCGCGTACTGCACACGGCGTACGGGCTCGACGCCGAATAAGACGGAACGTCGAAGTGTCGCCCCCGGCCAGACGGACGCCGGGTCGAGCCGGGCCTTGCGTAAAATCATCCTTCAGAGCATGTTGACTGCCTGAAGCGGCGCTGGCCGGCTTCGATCGGGGAGCTGGCCCATGAAAAATTCTGGCAGATTGCTTGCGGCATTGTCGCTCGGGCTGATGAGCCTGCCCGCGATGGCGCAGGTGCCACCCTTCCCGGCAGCATTCCAGTCGCGGGACATGGCCGCCAACGGCACGACGCTGCACGTCCGCGTAGGTGGCGCAGGCCCGGCGGTCGTCCTGCTT
This sequence comes from Sphingopyxis sp. Geo25, assembly GCF_949769135.1. Lineage (NCBI taxonomy): Bacteria > Pseudomonadati > Pseudomonadota > Alphaproteobacteria > Sphingomonadales > Sphingopyxidaceae > Sphingopyxis > Sphingopyxis sp. Geo25. The sequence goes on from NZ_CATKOZ010000002.1 coordinate 626,982, forward strand.
CACGGCTATGGTGAGACGGGAGACATGTGGGTGCCGCTCGCCGCCGCGCTGATGAAGGATCACACGGTCGTCGTCCCCGACCTGCGCGGCATGGGGCTGTCGGCGCATCCCGACGGGGGGTATGACAAGGCGACGCAGGGCCGCGACATCGCGGCGATTCTCGACCAGCTCAAGATCGACAAGTTCGCGCTCGTCACCCACGACATCGGCAATATGGTCGGCTTCGCGCTCGCGACGCAAAACCCCGGTCGCGTGACGCGCTTCGCACTTCTCGACGCGCCGGTTCCGGGCGTCGGGCCGTGGGAGGAGATTTTAAAGAACCCGCTGCTGTGGCATTTCCGCTTCGGCGGCCCCGATATGGAACGCTTGGTCGCCGGCCGCGAGCGCATCTACCTCGATCGTTTCTGGAACGAATTTTCCGCCGATCCGAAGAAATTCGACGAAGCATCGCGCGAACATTATGCGCGCCTTTATGCGCTTCCGGGCGCCATGCATTCGGGGTTCGCACAATTTGCAGCCTTCGATCAGGATGCGATCGACAATCGCGCTTGGCTCGCCACGGGTAAAAGGCTGACGATGCCCGTCTTGGGAATCGGCGGCGCCAAGTCGTTCGGTCCGACGATGGCGCTCGTCATGCGGTCCGCCGCGACCGATGTCCGCGAAGGTGTCATAGCCGATTCCGGGCATTGGCTGATGGAAGAACAACCCGAAGCGACGGTGAAGATGGTCGTCGACTTTCTGAACGCCGCGTAGCTTCAGCCCCCGAGGGTCATTGCGAGCACAGGCCTCACTCCGCTGCGGGCTGCAGCCCGCCCGCGCGGCGGCGCAGCCGATTCTGGCCGGTGACGTGCACAACCGCGATGTGGATCGCGAACAGGCCGAATTTCGAGGCAAGCGGGAATACCGCAATGAACAGCGGCCACCACTCGGTGAAGAATACCGCGACGATCAGGTTGAGCCCGGCGCTAAGGAACATCAGCGCCGACCAGATCATGCCGAAGCGGTCCATGACGTCGCCGACCAGCGCCTTCTGTTCGGGCGGGATATAGCGGTCGAGCCAGCCGCGGCGCAGCATCACCGTTCCGACGATCAGATAGACGATCGTCGGCTTCGCCATCACGAAGCGCGGATCGCCTGTCGTCAGCGTCGCGGCGGCAGCGAGGAGGACCGAGGCGAGGCTGATCCATTGCAGCGCCGCGATCTTGTGGCCGCGCAGCGCCTCATAGCCGACGACGGCGACGGCCACCGCGGTGCCGGCAACCGTGGCGGCGACGATGTCGGCGCCGAGCGCTAGCAGCACCGCAAACACGATGATGCCCAGCGAATCGAAGATCATCGGCCCGATGGCGTAAAGCAGCGTCCTCATCCGCCGATCCTTTCGCGACTCAATGTTGCCGATGTAAACATTGATCGACGGACGACGCCGGGTCAAGGTGAAATTTACGTTGTTAACATGAGCCGCGCCGAAACGATGCTTCGACGCGGTCAGTCGCGCAGGCGCACCTTCGCCGTCACCGACAGCCCCGGCCGTAGTTGCGCCAGCGCCGCCTGCCCCGGATCGAGTCGGATGCGCACCCCGACGCGCTGGACGATCTTGGTGAAATTGCCCGATCCGGGTTCGAAGGGCAGCAGCGTGAACTCGCTGCCCGATCCCGGCGCGAGGCTTTCGACCGTGCCGGTCAAGGTCTGCCCCAGCGCGTCGACATAGATATCGGCCTTCTGTCCCGGACGCATCTCGCGCGTCTGCGTTTCCTTGAAATTGGCGGTGACGTAGATCGATTTTACGGGAACCACGGTCAGCAGGCGCGAGCCCGGCTGGACATAGTCGCCGACCTGGATGCGGCGATTGCCGACGACGCCGTCGATCGGCGCCGTAACCAGCGTATGGCCGCGATCGAGCTTCGCCAACGCGAGCGCGGCGCGGGCCTTCGCCGCGGTGGCTTCGGCCGCCTGCACCTGCGCTGCGAGGATCGGCCCCTTGGCGCGCGTCACCGCGGCCGCTTCGACGCTGGCGCCGAGGTCGGCGCGCGAACGCTGTGCCGCCGAGGCCGCGCTCACCGCGTTCGCCGACACCTGTTCGGCATCGCGCTTGGGCACGAAGCCGTCGATCAGCAGCGCGTCATAGCGTTTCCGGTCGGCGGCCGCGCGCGCATATTCGGCGTCGGCGGCGGCGATCTGCGTGTTCATCGAGCGGATGTGCGCGGCGGCAAGCTTCTGTTCGGCGCCGAGCGACGCAAGGGTGGCGCGCGCGGTCGCGACCTGCGCGTCGGCGTCGGCGACAGCGGCCTCGGCCGCCATCACGCGCGAATCATAATCGCGCACGTCGATGCGGACGAGCGGATCGCCTGCGCGAACAGCCTGATTGTCCTTCACCAGCACCGCGGTGACGAGCCCGCCGACGCGCGGCGCAACCTCGCTCGAATCGGCTTGCAGATAAGCGTTGTCGGTCGATTCGGCGGTCGCGGGCGAGACGAGCCACCAGATGCCGAGGGCGGCGATCGCAAGCGCGAACAGCCCGACCTTCCACGCCTTTTGGGGCACTGCGATCCGGCGGCGCGTGGGTGCGGCGACTTCGGCCTCGATCGTCACGGGCGCGTTCATGGCTGCATCACCAGCAGGGTCGAGGTTGCCGTCGCATAGAGCCGCCCCTCGGCATCGGTCAGCTTTGCCTCGACATAGGCGACGCGGCGGCCGACCGAGATCACGCGTCCTTCGGCGCGCACCTTTCCGGTCTTGCCGGTCATCGCCTTGAGATAGGAGGTCTTGAGTTCGAGCGTGGTCATCGCCTGATCGTCGGCGAGTTTCGTCACCACCGCGATCCCGCAGGCGGAATCGAGCAGGGTCGCGGCATAGCCGCCGTGGACGATCCCCATCGGGTTATAATGTTCGGGCCCGGGAACGCCCTCGAATGCCGCCCAGCCATCGCCGGCCTCGACGAGCTGGAAGCCCAGCGTCTCGCCGATCGGCGGGCGGCCGCCGCTCGCGATCAGCCCCTGCACCTTGGCGAGCGTCATTGCGCGGTCTCCAGCGAATAGCGGCGGACGATGCTGGCATGGGTATCGGCGAGCAGAGCGTCGGACAGGGCGGCATCGCCGACCGCACGCGCAAGCGCGACGCCGCCGACGAGTTGGGCCAATAGCGCGTGCGCCTCGGCGTCGGGATCGACATATCCAAGCTTCGCGAGCGGGGCCGCGAGACGGGTCGCGATACCGACCACCCCGGCACCGAAGCGCTGGCGCGTTTCGGGTCGCGAGCGGGCAAAATCGCCCGAGAGCGTCGGCAGCGGGCAACCGCGATCGCGCCGATCGCGATGCGCGGGTGAAAGATAGAAATCGATATAGGCGCGCAGGACGTCGCGCGGATCGCCGTCGGCGTCGATCTTGTCGCTACGCGCGCGCGCGTCGGCGAACATGGTCCCGATCGCTTCCTTCACCAGCGCATCCTTCGACGGGAAATGGGCATAGAAGCCGCCGTGGGTCAGCCCGGCACGCGCCATGATGCCCGATACCGCGACATTGTCGGGTCCTTTGGCGCGGATCTCGTTCGCCGCCTCTTTCAGCACCCGCTCACGGGTCTCGGCCTTGTGGTCGCTTGAATAGCGCACTTGCGTCTCCTTTTATATGACGCATATAATATAAAGACGACAGGACACAAGACCCATGGCCTCCATTCCCCTCTCCCCCGGGCAGTCGCCCGCCGTGCCCGATGCGCCGTTCGATCCGGCGGCGATGCCCAACGCCCGGAAATATCTGATCTTTGCGGTGATGGCGTTCGGCCAGTTCATGGCGCTGATCGACATCCAGATCGTCGCGGCATCGCTCAACGAGGTGCAGGCGGGACTCAGCGCCGGGCCCGACGAAATCAGCTGGGTGCAGACCGCCTATCTGATGGCCGAGCTGGTGATGATCCCCTTTTCAGCCTTTCTCGCGCAGGCGCTGTCGACGCGGTGGCTGTTCGCGGCGTCGGCGGGGTTGTTCACCATCGCAAGCATCCTCTGCGGCATGGCGTGGAGCATCGAATCGATGATCCTGTTCCGCGCTGTGCAAGGCTTCGTCGGCGGCGCGATGATCCCGACGGTGTTCGCCACGGGCTATATGCTCTTTCAGGGCAAGCAGCGCGCGATGATCCCCGCGATCCTCGGCATGGTGTCGGTGCTTGCGCCGACGTTGGGCCCGACGGTGGGTGGCTGGATCACCGACGCGCTCGGCTGGCGCTGGGTCTTCTTCATCAATGTCTTGCCGGGCGCGATGGTGACGCTGATGATTCTGGCGCTCGTTCGCGTCGACAAGCCGAACCTGCCGATGCTGCGCCGGATCGACTGGGTGCATCTCGCCTCGATGGCGGTGTTCCTTGCGGGGCTGGAATTCGTGCTGGAGGAAGGGCCGAAGCACGACTGGTTCAGCGAGCCCGAGATCGCGATCGGCGCGTGGGTGTCGTTCGTCGCCTTCGCCCTGTTTCTCGAACGCTCGTTCCGCTCGGACGGGCCGATCGTCAAGCTGTCGCCATTCCGCGTTCCAACCTTCGCCTTCGCCTGCCTTTTCAACCTCGTCATCGGCTTCGGTCTCTATGCCAGCACCTATCTGATCCCGATCTATCTTGGCCGCGTGCAGGGCTATAATGCGTCGGAGATCGGGACGACGGTGTTCGTCGCGGGTCTCGCGCAATTGCTCGGCGTGCCGATCGCCGCCGCGCTGTCGCAGCGCGTCGACCAGCGCATCGTCATCACCTTCGGGCTCACGCTCTTCGCGGTCGGCCTCTGGATGTTCAGCTTCATGACCCCCGAATGGGGCTTCGCCGCGCTCTTCTGGCCGCAGGTCGTGCGCAGTTTCGCGATCATGCTCTGCATCGTCCCGTCGGTCGGGCTCGCGCTCGGCAATTTCGAGGGGCCCGAGCTGCGCTACGCGTCGGGGCTGTTCAACCTGATGCGCAACCTTGGCGGGGCGATCGGGATTGCGCTCGTCAATACCTGGCTCGGCGACAATATGCGGCTCCACATGCTGCGCCTCTCCGAAGCGCTCGGGCGTTCGGCCGATGCCGCGAACGAGGCGGCCGCGGGCTTGGCGCAAAGCATCGGCCGCTATGTGTCCGACCCCGCACTCGCGCAGCAGATGGCAGAGGGAACGCTAGGTCGGATCATCGGGCGCGAGGCGCTGACGCTGGCCTTCGACGACGTCTTCCGCCTGATGTCCTATTTGTTCCTTGCGGCGCTGGCCATGGTGCCCTTTTGCAAGCCCCCGCCGATCGGCGGCGCGGCGCCGACCGACGCGCACTAGCGCGATCCGCTTCCCTAGAAGTCGACATCCTCGTAATATTTGGGCGGGGTCACGATCTCCATCCGCTCGGCGAGCAGCGGGCGGAAGCTCGGGCGCGACTTGAGGCCCGAATACCAGCCCTTCGTCTGCTCGTGCCCCGTCCAGTCGATGCCGCCGAGATAGTCGGCGACCGAGATGTGCGCCGCCGCCGCCAGGTCGGCGAGGCTCATCGTCGCGCCGGCGAGCCAGGTGCGATGGTCGATCAGATAATCGATATAGTCGAGATGCTGGTTCGCGGCCTTCATCGCCTCGCGCAGCGCGCCGGCATCGGGGGGCTGGCGGTGGACGATGCGCTTCTGCATCCGCTCGAAGAGCAAAGGCCCGGTAACCTCGAAATAGAAATCCTGGTCGAACCAGGCGACGAGGCGGCGGATCTCGGCGCGATTAGCGGCGGTGCCGTTGATCATCGCCTTGCCCTCGACGGTCTCCTCGAAATATTCGGCTATGGCGTTGCTGTCGATCAACACCTGCCCGCGCGCCTGATCGACCATCACGGGGGTGCGCCCGGCGGGATTGAGGTCGATGAATTCGTCGCGGCGCTCCCACGGCGATTCGCGCACCAGCTCATAGCCGACGCCCTTCTCGCCCAGCAGGAGCCGGATCTTGCGCGAAAACGGACAGAGCGGGAATTGATAGAGCTGCCACATGCTTACCGCATAGCGGCAGGCGGGCGCTGCGTGCAACGCCTATAGGCGCATGTCTGTGGACTAAGTTCCTAGCGGCGTGCGGCTTCGCGCTCGCGTTCCCCCTAGCGGCGCGCGGCGGCGCGTTCGCGCTCCCATTGCGCGGCGAGGTCGCGCGCCATGTCCTTGAGGACCGGGGCATAGGCTGCGAGCGCCGAGGCGGCCTGTCCCGCCATCCGCGTCCCCGCGCGGACATCGGCGCCCATGCGTTCGGCATAGGCCGGGTCATGGCCCGCGATGTCGCCGACGGTGGCGTCGGGCGGAATGTCGGCAGCGCGCGACGCCGGGTCGATGCGCGCGACGGCATCGGCGAGCGGCCCGACCGGCATCTGCATCAACGCGGCGACCAGTGCGGTCACGGTGTCGGCCATCCGTTCCTGCGTCGCCGGGTCGTTCAGCGTCGCGACGGCGCCCGCGACCTCGCGGTCGGCGGCGGTCGCCGGCAGCGGCGCGGCAAGCGCGAGCAGGGGGAGGGCAGCGATGGTCAGGCGCATGGTATATCCTTTCGGACACGACGATCGATCCGCGCGTCTAGCGGGCCGACGCTTTCGCGCGGCTGAACATCTTTTGGGGGTGCGGCGAACCGTATCCTTCGTACGACGAACTACTCCGCCGCTTCGACCACGACCTCTTCCTCGTTCAGCGGTTGCGTCAGGCGGCTGAGCATTTCCTTGGGACACACCTGCCAGAACTGGTCCCGCCAGCGGTCCCAGTCGGCGAGGATTTCGGCCGACCATTTGCTGCCCGTCGCGCGCGCATGGTCCTCGACCAGCTCCTTCAGCACGCCTTCCCAATGGCTGCTCGCGATCCGCTGCCAGATGATCGATTCGCCGTTGGCGCGGCCCTCGAAGCTGCCGTCAGTGTCGAGGATGAAGGCCATGCCGCCGGTCATCCCCGCGCCGAAGTTCGACCCCACCGGGCCGAGGATCACCGCGGTGCCGCCGGTCATATATTCGCATCCGTTCGCGCCGCAGCCCTCGACGACAACCTTGGCGCCCGAGTTGCGGACCGCGAAGCGCTCGCCCGCCTGACCCGCCGCGAGCAGGGTGCCCGCGGTCGCGCCATAGAGGACGGTGTTCCCGACGATGCTGTTGTGCTGGCTGACGAGCGGGCTCGATACCGTCGGGCGCACGACGATGCGGCCGCCCGACAGACCCTTGCCGACATAGTCGTTCGCGTCGCCGAATACCTCGAGCGTGATGCCGCTGCACAGGAAGGCGCCGAGCGACTGGCCCGCGGTGCCGCGGAGGCGCACCTGCACATGATCGTCGGCGAGCCCGTTCATCCCGAAGCGCGCGGTGACCTCGGCCGACAGGCGCGTTCCGACGGCGCGGTGCGTGTTGCGGACATTGTAGGTGAGCTGCATCCGTTCGCCGCGCTCGAACAGCGGCTTGGCGTCGCTCAGGATCTGCGCGTCGAGGCTGTCGGGGACGGGGTTGCGGAAGTTCGGGCCCTGCGAACGACGCTGATCATCCGGCGCGTCGACCTTCGCGAGGATCGGGTTGAGGTCGAGGTCGTCGAGATGTTCGGCGCCGCGGCTGACCTGCCGCAGCAGCTCGGTGCGGCCGATCACCTCGTCGAGGCTGCGGCAGCCGAGCTTGGCGAGGATTTCGCGCACTTCCTCGGCGATGAAGGTCATCAGGTTGATGACCTTCTCGGGGCTGCCGGTGAACTTCGCGCGCAGCTTCTCGTCTTGCGTGCAGACGCCGACAGGGCAGGTGTTGCTGTGGCACTGGCGCACCATGATGCAGCCCATCGCGACGAGGCTCAGCGTCCCGATGCCATATTCCTCGGCGCCGAGGATCGCGGCGATCACGATGTCGCGGCCGGTCTTGAGCCCGCCGTCGGTGCGCAGGCGGATGCGATGGCGCAGGCCGTTGAGCGTGAGGACCTGATTGACCTCGCTGAGCCCCATCTCCCACGGCGTGCCGGCATATTTGACGCTGGTCTGCGGGCTTGCGCCGGTGCCGCCGGTGTTGCCCGAGACGAGGATCACATCGGCGTGCGCCTTGGCGACGCCCGCCGCGACGGTGCCGATGCCCGCCGAGCTGACGAGCTTCACGCCGACGCGCGCTTTCGGATTGATCTGCTTCAGATCGTAGATGAGCTGCGCCAGATCCTCGATCGAATAGATGTCGTGGTGCGGCGGTGGGCTGATTAGCATCACGCCGGGGGTCGAGTGGCGCAGGCGCGCGATGAATTCGGTCACCTTGAAGCCCGGAAGCTGGCCGCCCTCGCCGGGCTTTGCACCCTGCGCGACCTTGATCTCGATCTCGTCGCACGCGCCGAGATATTCGGCAGTGACGCCAAAGCGGCCGCTCGCGATCTGCTTGATGTTGCTGTTGGCGTTGTCGCCATTGGCGTAGGGCTGGTAACGCTCGCTCGCCTCGCCGCCTTCGCCGGAGACGGCCTTGGCGCCGATGCGGTTCATCGCGATCGCGAGCGTTTCGTGCGCCTCGGGCGAGAGCGCGCCGAGCGACATGCCGGGGGTGACGAAGCGCTTGCGGATCTCGGTGATCGCCTCGACGCTGTCGAGCGCGACGCCCTGCGACGGATAGTTGAACTCGACAAGGTCGCGCAGATACACCGGCGGCAGGTCTGCAACGCCGCGCGCAAACTGCAGGTAGGTCGAATAGCTGTCGGTCGCGACCGCCGTCTGCAGCAAATGCATGAGCTGCGCCGAATAGGCGTGCGTTTCGCCGCCCGCGCGCTGGCGGTAGAAGCCGCCGATGGGGAGCGCGGTGACGCGCTTGTCGAACGCCGCTTCATGCTTCTCGGTCGCGTTGATGAAAAGCGACTGATAACCCTCGCCCGAAATCTTCGCAGGCATTCCGGGGAAGAGGTCGTTGACGAGCGCGCGGCTGAGGCCCACGGCCTCGAAATTATAGCCGCCGCGATAGCTGGAGATCACTGCGATCCCCATCTTCGCCATGATCTTGAGCAAGCCGTCGTCGATCGCCTTGCGGAAACGGACGTGGCAGTCGGCCAGCGACAGCTCGCCGCCGAACAGCCCGCGCGTCCAGCGATCGGCGATCGCCGCCTCGGCGAGATAGGCGTGGACTGTGGTCGCGCCGACCCCGATCAGCACCGCAAAGGCGTGGGTGTCGAGCACCTCGGCCGACCGCACGTTGATCGAGGCATAGCTGCGCAGGCCCTTGCGGACGAGGTGGGTGTGGACCGCGGCGGCGGCGAGCACCATGGCGACGCCGACGCGCGTCTCGCCTATATTCTGGTCCGAGAGGAACAGCTCGCTGCGCCCTGCGCGCACCGCATCCTCGGCCTCGCGGCGGATACGCGCGATCGCGTCGCGCAACGTCGAGGCGTTGCCGCCGGCCGCGAAGGTGCAGTCGATGTCGGCGACGGCATCGCCGAAATAGGCGCGCAGACGGTCCCAGTCGTCGCCGACGAGCACGGGCGAGTCGATCACGAGGACGTGCGCGCTTTGTCCCTTTTCGTCGAGAATGTTGGCGAGGTTCGAGAAGCGCGTCTTCAGGCTCATCACATGCCGTTCGCGCAAGCTGTCGATCGGCGGGTTTGTGACCTGGCTGAAATTCTGGCGGAAGAATTGCGCGACGTGGCGCGGCTTGTCGGAGATGACCGCGAGCGGGGTGTCGTCGCCCATCGAGCCGACGGCCTCCTTCGCATCCTCGACCATCGGGCTGAGGATCAGTTCCATATCCTCCATCGTCAGGCCGGCAGCGACCTGGCGGCGGAGCAGCTCGCTGCGGTCCCACTGGCCGAGAGTCGACTTGCCGCCCTTGGGCAGGTCGGCCATGGTGCGGAAGCCCTTCACGCGCGCGCCATAATCATGCGCGCCGGCGATCTTGTCCTTGATCGCGCGGTCTTCGTAGAGCGTGCCCTCTTCGAGATCGACGGCGATCATCTGACCGGGGCCGAGGCGCCCCTTCTTGCGGATGCTCGCCTCGGGCAGCAGCACCATGCCGCTTTCGGACCCGACGACGAGCAGATTTTCGGCGGTGAGCGTGTAGCGCAGCGGACGCAGCGCATTGCGGTCCATCCCCGCGACCGCCCAGCGGCCGTCGGTCATCGCGAGCGCGGCGGGGCCGTCCCACGGCTCCATGACGCTGGCGAGGTAATTATACATCGCCTTGTGCGCTTGCGGCATTTCGCTGTCGGTCGCCCAGGCTTCGGGGACAAGGATCAGCTTCGCGGTCGGGGCATCGCGGCCGGCGCGGCAGAGCGTCTCGAACACCGCATCGAGCGCGGCCGTGTCCGAGGCGCCCGCCGGGATCACCGGCTTGATGTCTTCCGAATGCTCGCCGAAGGCGAGGCTCGCCATCTTGATCTCGTGGCTCTTCATCCAGTTCTTGTTGCCGCGGATCGTGTTGATCTCGCCATTATGGGCGAGGGTACGGAAGGGCTGGGCGAGCCACCATTGCGGGAAGGTGTTGGTCGAATAGCGCTGGTGGAAGATGGCGACGCGGCTTTCGAACAGCTTGTTCGTGAGGTCGGGATAGAAATCGGCGAGGCTCTCCGCAAGGAACAGCCCCTTGTAGATGATCGAGCGCGCCGACAGGCTGCAGACATAGAAGTCGGCGATCTGCGCCGCGATCACCTTCTTTTCGATGCGGCGGCGGACGAGATAGAGCTGCTTTTCAAACTCGGCGGCGGACTGCTCGTCGGGCAGGGGCCCGGCGATCATGATCTGCTCGATCTCGGGGCGCGTGCGCTGCGCCTTGTCGCCGATCACCGATACATCGACCGGCACCTGGCGCCAGCCATAGATGGTGTAGCCCGCATCGATGATCTCGGCCTCGACGATCGTGCGGCATTCTTCCTGCGCGGAAAGGTCGGTGCGCGGCAGGAAGACCATGCCGACGGCGAGGCGGTTCGGGCGCACCTTGTGCCCCGACGCCGCGATCGCATCGTCGAAGAAGCGGACCGGCAGGTCGACGTGGATACCCGCGCCATCCCCGGTCTTGCCGTCGGCGTCGACCGCGCCGCGGTGCCAGACGGCACGCAAGGCTTCGATCGCCGCCTCGACAACGCGGCGCGACGGCTTGCCGTCGGTCGCCGCGACCATGCCGACGCCGCAGGCATCGGATTCCATGTCGGGGCGATACATGCCGCTTTCGGCGAGCCGCGCGTGATCGGGGGTGGGGTAGTGGGTCATTTACAGTTCCTGACGGCCGCGGCCGCTTCTATTGTCCGGATGGCTTCTTCTTGCGCGCGTTGGCGATAGCCGCTTCCTGCGCATCATAGGCGGCGCTTGCGGCGCTGCTCGCCGCTTCCTCGAGCTGTTCGACGTGGGTGCGATCGGCGGCCGACCAGTTTGCGCGGTCGAACGCGGGGTCGTCGATTGCCTCACCGGCCGCATCCGCAGCCGCTGCCGCGGCATCGGCGACATCGGCCGCAGCAGCATCGGCGGCGGCATCGGCGGCGCCCCAATCCTCGCTTGCTTCGACCGCGTCCTCGACCGGCGGGCTGTTCCACGCGTCGCGGTTTTCCTTCAGCGTCTTGACGTCGACCTTCATCAGCTTGGCGAGTTTCGCCAGCTCGGCGTCGCTCATGTCGGTAAGCTGCTTTTCCTTGGGCAGCGCCTTGAACTTGCCTTCGATCTCGGGCCCGCGGTCGATGAACTTGCCGACCAGCGGCGGCACCGCCTTGATCATTGCCAGCATCACCTCGGGATCGGCCTGGAGCGCCATCCATTCGGCGCTGTACGCCTTGCCCGTCGGGGTCGCGAAAAAGGCGTTCATCTCGCCGAGCTGCGCGGCAGAGAATTTGCGCGCATAAGCGTGCGCCAGCCCGCTCCGCATCGGTCCTTCCAAGTCGGTGAGCGCTTCGCTGATCAACGGCTTGACGACCGTCATCAGCTGGTCCTCGCGCTGCTTGCGATAGGGGTCGAACAGGTCGGCGATCGCGGTCTTGCTCTTCTCGTCGAGCGTCGCGATCTTTTCGCTGTCGACGCCGGTCTTGATCGACAACATCACGTCGGACATGCCGCCGAACTCGCCGAGCAGGCCCTTGAAAAGCTTGCCGTAGAGATTGTCGAGCATCTTCTCGAGGCTGCCCGGCGGGATCAGCGCGGTGGTCGTCGTTTGCGCGAGCGCCAGCTGTGCGGGCGCGACGGGTGGCAGCTTGTCGGTGCCGAAGATCTTCTCGACCAGCTTGATCGCTTCGTCGATCTCCTTCTGCATCTTCGCTTTGGCGTCGGCCATTGCGGCCTCGCTGTTATATTCGGTCTCCGGAATCGTCTCCGGTTTCGTCTGCGAAGGTTCGAAAACGACGACAGGCGCTTCCTTGTTCGGCGCAGCAAAAGCCTGCGCAGGCACGATCAGCATGGCGCCGGCGAGCAGCGCGGATTTCCATTTCGACATAAACATGATCCTTCCCCTGTTGGTCATGCTGCCTTCTTTTCGCTTATCGCCTTCGCTTTCAACCACTTTGCCATCTGATCGCTGACGTCGCGGCCGTCGCGGATGCCCCAGACGACCAGGCTGGCGCCGCGCACGATGTCGCCCGCCGCGAAAACGCCGGGCAGGCTGGTCATCATCGTCTGGTGATCGACGCGCAGTGTGCCCCAGCGCGTGACGCTGAGGTCGGGCGCGCCGAACAGGTGCGGCAGCTCTTCGGGGTCGAAGCCCAGTGCCTTGATCACCATGTCGGCGGGCAGGTCGAACTTGCGGCCGGGATCGGGCTCGGGGCTGCGGCGCCCGCTCGCATCGGGCGCGCCAAGGCGCATGCCCTGCACCGCCACCTGCTTGACGCTCTTGTCGGCGGTGAAGCTTTCGGGTGCCGAGAGCCAGACGAACTCGACGCCTTCCTCCTCGGCATTGGCGACCTCGCGCTGCGAACCCGGCATATTCTCGCGGTCGCGGCGATAGAGGCACTTCACCGACTTGGCGCCCTGGCGCACCGCGGTACGGACACAGTCCATCGCGGTGTCGCCGCCGCCGACGACGACGACATGCTTGCCCTTGGCGTCGAGGCGGCCATCCTCGAACTCGACAACGGTGTCGCCGAAACTCTTGCGGTTCGAGGCGATCAGATAGTCGAGCGCGGCGACGACGCCCGCGGCTTCGTTGCCCGGTACGTTGATCTCGCGCGCCTTGTACACGCCGGTCGCGACAAGGATCGCGTCATGCTTCTGCCGCAACTGGTCGAGCGTCGCTTGCCTGCCGACCTCGAAACCAAGGTGGAACTGGATGCCGCCCTCCCGAAGCCGGTCGATGCGGCGCATCACGACATCCTTCTCGAGCTTGAAGCCAGGAATGCCATAGGTCAGCAATCCGCCCGCGCGGTCGTGACGGTCATAGACATGCACCTCGTGACCCATCGCGCGCAGATATTCGGCGGCGGTCAGGCCCGCGGGGCCGGCGCCGATGATGCCGACCGACTGGCCGGTGGGCGTGCCGACATACAGCGGCTCTACCCAGCCTTCGGCCCAGGCGGTGTCCGTGATATATTTCTCCACGCTGCCGATCGTGACGGCGCCGTGGCCCGAAAATTCGATCACGCAATTGCCTTCGCACAGCCGATCCTGCGGGCAGATGCGGCCGCAGATCTCGGGCATGGTCGAGGTCGCGTTCGACAGCTCATACGCCTCGCGCAGCCGCCCTTCGGCGGTCAGGCGCAGCCAGTCGGGGATATGGTTGTGCAGCGGACAATGCACCGAGCAATAGGGCACGCCGCATTGCGAACAGCGCGCGGCCTGCGCATCGGCATCGGGCGCCGCATAGCGCTCGGCGATCTCGCGGAAATCGCGCGCGCGCTCCTCGGCCGACCGCTTGTCAGGGTAGGATTGTTCACGCCCCACAAACTGGAGCATGCGTTCGGAAGCCATGCAGTATCCCCTTCGTTGCGGGGGCGATGGCATGGCTGAGAAAGGCCTGTCACGAAGGAAATGCCTATTAGGTCAATAATGCTGACCTTAAATCAGACGCTCTGGGACTGCACCGGCCTTACTGCGCAATTATGTTTCGCATATAATACCGATTCGGCCCTATCTTGCGGCGAGCCACACTAGCGCGGCCACGCCGACGACGATTCGATACCAGGCGAAAGGCGCGAAGCCATAGCGGGTTACCACCGCAAGGAAGGCCTTGATGACCGCCCACGCGACAACGAACGATACGAAGGCGCCGAGCGCGATCAGCCCGATGTCGTTCTTCGTGATCGCGTCATGATGTTTGGCGAGTTGGAGCACCGTGGCCCCGGTCAGCGTCGGCAGCGCGAGGAAGAAGCTGAACTCGGCGGCGGTCTTGCGATCGATACCGAGCGCCATCGCGCCCATGATCGTCGCGCCCGAGCGGCTGACGCCGGGGATCATCGCGATGCACTGGACCAGCCCGACGATGATCGACTGGCGCGTCGAGAGCGCCGCGACGCCGCCGCTTTCCTTCGGCTTGGCAAAGCGCTCGACGATCAGGATACCGACGCCGCCGATGATCAGCGCCCAGGCGACGACGACGGCATTCTCGAGCAGCGCCTCGATATAGTCGCCGAAGGCGAGCCCGAGCACGACGGCGGGAATGAAGGCCAGAAGCAGGTTGCGCACGAAGGCGAAGGCAAGGGGGTCGCGCCGGAATAGCCCGGTGAAGATGTCGCGGAAGGTCCGCCAGTAAAGCACGACGATCGCCAGGATCGCGCCGGGCTGGATTGCGATGTTGAACACCGCCCATTTGGCCGCGTCATAACCGAGCAGCTCGGTCGCCAGGATCAGGTGGCCCGTCGAAGAAACGGGAAGAAATTCGGTCAGCCCCTCGACGATGCCGAGGATGATCGCGGTCAGCCAGATGCTCATGGGATTCCGTCTTGAAGGTTGCGAATAAACGAAAGGGCGCCCGACCGATGCCGGACGCCCTATATGTCCTCGGCCGAGCCTAACAGCCCGCGCGCTATTTTCCAGCCGCTATTTCCGGCCGCTATCAGGCCGTCTGGGCGAAGCGGCCGTGGCGGCGATATTGCACCAGCCAGCCTTCGGCGACCGCGGCGAGCGAGGTCGGGGTGATGCCAAGCTGGCCGAGGCCCGCGGCGCCGGCCGCGACGACATTGTCGCGCTGGAGCATCAGCCACTGGTCCTTCGTGATCGGTGCGCCGGGCGCCCAGCCGAGGCCGGTCGCAAGCGCATCCGAGACCATGTCGGGCAATTCGACGAACAGCCGCTTGCGGCCCGTCGCCTCCGCGATCCACCGCTGCAGGTCGAGCATCGTCAGAACCTGCGGCCCGCCGAGCTCGAAAATCTTGCCCGCGGCCTCGTCACCGAGCGCGGCGACCACCGCATCGGCGACATCGCCGACATAGACCGGCTGGAACTTCGTCTCCGGCGCGATCACCGGAAGGACAGGGAGGAAGCGGATCATCGTCGCAAAGCGGTTGATGAAATTGTCCTCGCGGCCGAACAGGATCGAGGGACGCAGGATCGCGGCGTCCGGAAACGCCTTGCGCACGGCGGCTTCGCCATCGCCCTTGCTGCGACCGTAGGCCGAAGGGCTGTCGCTGTCGGCGCCGATCGCCGAGATATGGACGAGCGCCTGGGCGCCCGCGGTCTTGGCGGCGGCCGCCACATGGCGCGCGCCATCGGTCTGCACGGCAGCCATATCGTCGAACGCGCCGACGAGATTGATCACCGCATCGCTTTCCTGCACCGCGCGCGCCACGCTTGCGGCGTCGCGGACGTCGGCGGCGACGAACTGCATCTGGCCGAGCCCGCCGAGCGGCTTCAGGAACAGCGCCTTGCGCGGCTCGCGCTCGGCGATGCGGACGCGCGCGCCGCGTGCGAGCAGCCGCTGGACGACATAGCGGCCGAGAAAGCCGCCGCCGCCGAACACGGTGATCAATTGTCCGTCAAGCTTTTGCATGATGTGCGCCTGTGTCCGATTCTCTGGCGGCGCACACGGCGCCGAATGCGCTCCCCATGCCGCGAAGCGTCCGCCGGAGCAAGGGGGCAGGGTGTACGGTACGACGCGAAACCGCGGCTTGGCGAATAAAATTGCGCACCGCGCGCTCGCGCGGTTGACAACCCGGTCACGCCGCCGCTAAGCGCCCGCTCCTACCCCGTGCCCAGATGGCGGAATTGGTAGACGCACCAGCTTCAGGTGCTGGCGATCGCAAGGTCGTGGAGGTTCGAGTCCTCTTCTGGGCACCATTTACCCCTCTCTAGACATCCCAGAACCATCGACAAAACGGCAGAAATCTGCCATTTTCTCCTTGGTCTTGTCTTTTGGTGTCCGAGGATATTTCACTCGATCTCACTCGAAATGGGGCCACCGGAATAGGCGATGGCCCCACGGCCATTTTCTGGTGGCCCCATCGCTGGCTTGAGATGGCGCACCGGCTGAGACCTGCTTGCAGGAGTTGAGTCGATGTCCCTTACCGATGTTGTGATCCGTTCGCTTAAGGCGGAGGACCGCCCCTACAAACGCGCGGACGCTGGAGGCCTCTATCTGGAGGTGCGCCCGACAGGCGCAAAGCTCTGGCGCTTCAAGTATCGGCATCTCGGAAAGGATAACCGCATCGCGCTCGGGGCTTATCCGGAAGTGCGCTTGGCCGAAGCTAGGCAATTGCGCGACGATGCCCGGCGTAAGCTGCGTGAAGGCGTCGACCCGCTTGCCGAGCGCAAGCGTCAGAAGCTGATCGCGCAGTTCAATGCCGGAAACACGTTCGGTGACATCGCCAAGGAGTATATCGACAAGTCGGTCGCCGAGGGGCGAGCCGATGCGACGACGGTGAAGGCGAACTGGCTCCTCGACCAGCTCAAGCCGATCGCGACCATGCCTGTCGCCGACCTCAAGCCCGTCGAGGTTCTGGCTGTGCTCAAGAGGATCGAGGCGCGCGGCAAATATGAAACGGCGCGTCGCGCCCGCTCCTTTGCCAGCAGGGTCTTCCGCTATGCGGTCGCGACTGGAAGAGGAGAGAGCGATCCTACTGCCGTGTTGCGGGGGGCGCTGATCGCCCCGCGGGTGACGCACCACGCTGCGCTCTTGGAACCGGAGGCAGTCGGTGCGTTGCTGCGGTCTATCGACGCATATACCGGAAACGCGATTACGCGGCTCGGGTGTCAGATCGCGCCTCATGTGATGGCTAGGCCTGGAGAGCTGCGTAAAGCCCTGTGGCCAGAGATCGATCTCGACAATGCGGTATGGAATATCCCTGCTGAGCGCATGAAGATGCGCCGACCTCATGCCGTACCATTGTCGCGTCAGGTCGTGAGCTATTTGAGGGAGCTTCACGAGCTTACCGGACCCGAAGGGTTCGTCTTCCCTGCCTTTCACACGTTTCGCCGGCCAATGAGCGAGAACACAATCAATCAGGCGTTCCGCCGCATGGGATACTCCACCGGAGAGGTGACGGCTCACGGCCTGCGAACCACCGCCTCTTCGCTTTTGAACGAAAGCGGCAAATGGCATCCCGATGCGATTGAGCGTTCACTGGCGCATGCGGACGCCAATGCAGTTCGTGGGACTTATAACCGTGGGCGCTATTGGGATGAACGGGTAGCGATGCATCAGTGGTGGAGCGATTATCTCGACGCCTTACGCGCGTCTGATGAAGCCCAAATCTCGGCCCTAACCGCAAAATGAAGTGCCTCCGCTTGCAAAATCCGAAGTTTGTTCTTATGAATGGAAATGTAGAATTTCATTCTGGAGAATGTCATGGCGACGCGGCTGGCCTCGCAGGCGGATCAGGGACGAGTTCTCTCGGAAGCGGTCGCGCGTGTGGCTACGTGCTGGAAACTTACGAACGAGCAGTTGGGCTCGGTGGTCGGTATTTCCGCTGCGACGGCCTCGCGGCTTCGTTCCGGCAGTTATCAACTTCAGCGAGCCGAGAAGGCGTTCGAACTGGGGCAGTATCTCGTTCGGCTTTTTCGCAGCCTCGATGCGCTCATGGGAAGCGACGATGCGGCGTCGACATCTTGGCTGAAGTCGGACAACTTGGATCTTGGCGGCAGACCCATCGATCTGATCCGCACGATCCGCGGCCTGAACGACGTGGCCGACTATGTCGATGACTACCGCGCCCGCGTTTGAGCGAACGCCGAAGCCGGAGCATTTTCGCGCCTACAGTGGAAAGCTGTGGCGGATTGTCGAGGCGCAACATCGGATTTCCACCAACCGTCTGGCGGCGGGCACCGACGATCAAGCGTTGCTCGAGCAGCTTGTGGAAGAAGTGAAACCGAACTTGCCGGTAGCGGCGCGACATCTCCACTATCTGCTCGCGACGCCGTTTCGCTACGGGCATAAGAGTAGCTCGAGATTTCGCCGCGCCGGCGAAAAGCCCGGCATCTTCTATGCCGCAGAGGCGATTGGCGCTGCGATTGCCGAGACAGCCTATTGGCGGCTGCGTTTCTACTCCCGGTCGCCTGGATTTCAGCCGCCGAGCACGACCGTGGAACACTCGGCAATCAGTGTCTCGGTCGCGATGGATCGTCTGCTCGACCTGTGTGCAGAACCATTTGTTGCGGGCGCGTCGCTGTGGATGTCGCAGGACGACTATTCCGCTTGCCAGCGATTTGCGTCCGAAGCGCGAGAGATTGACGCGCAGGCTATTCGCTACGCGTCCGTTAGAGATCCTCAGCATCGCGCGAACGTGGCCCTGCTGGACCCATCGGTCTTTCGTGACCCAGCGCCTAGCAACGCTCAAACTTGGCATATTCGCTACGAGCAAGGCGAGTTGATCGCTCTTCGCGCTTTTCCGTCGGAGGAGCGGTTTAGGTTTCGGCCTTCAGACTTCGGCCTCTGACTAAGCTCTTTGCCAAGGGAGTTGGGTCAGACGATCAGCGATTGCGGCGCAGCTATTTTGTCTTGATGTAAACCCGAAGCTGGTCGCGCCTAATGTCGAAGGCGCCAGATTTTTCGATCAGCGAGACGAGCTTGGCGCACCCGTAGCTGCGTGGATCGAAATCGGGCATCTCTGCCAGAAGTCGGCTTCCAACCGCGCTTAGCGGGTACCAGCCATCCAGATCGTCGAGCTGGCCCAGCGCTGCTTGGATGAGCGGGATCGCCTCCGTCGGCTTCAGTTTGGCCGTTTCAGGTTCAGGCTCGGGGCCGCCGCCAATTGCCGTTATGCCTTCAGCTTCGTCGAGCGTAAGGTTCTCGGTGTAGATGAAGCGCTTGCACGCCTGACGGAAACTTTGCGGCGTTTTCTGTTCTCCGAAGCCATACACGGCGACGCCTTGTTCTCGTATTCGGGCGGCAAGGCGCGTGAAGTCGCTATCCGACGAGACGAGGCAAAAGGCATCGAACCGTCCCGAATGCAGAAGATCCATAGCATCGATCACGAGCGCGATGTCGGACGCGTTCTTCCCGATCGTATTGGCGAAATTCTGGTGCGGCATGATGGCATGTGTGGCCAGAACCTCCGCCCAACCCTTGAGCCGCGTGCTGGAAAAATCGCCATAAATGCGCCGAACGCTCGCTTCGCCTATCGTGGCAATCTCTTTGAAAAGGCCTGCGGCTATCCGCGGCGACGCGTTATCGGCATCAATGAGAACTGCGAGCTTGGCAGGATGTTCGAGCGTCGTTGACATGGAACGATCATGCCAGACGGCAATAAAGAAACATTGAAAGCCGCCTACTCGATGATGTCGGCCTTGGCGCAATTCTTCTCAAAGTCGAGCAGGGCGCGCCGCCACCGCTCGCGATTGGCGCCCGGAACGATACTGAAGAATAGAAGATTGGGAGCAACGCGCCCGCGAATAACCGGGAAGTCCGCCTGACTTCCTACCAGTGAGACGAGCTTGCTTCGAATATCGACCGCTCGCTGTATCGGATCGCATTGGCGAGCGAACTGGATTGCAACGACAGACTTGCCCGCAGCCACATAGTCCGCGGCTTCGCTGAAGAGCGAATATTTGGGCCGGGTTCGCGCGGTCATTGAGGTCACCTCGAAGCCGTTATCCGGATCGAGGAAAATCAGGTCGGCCGGCTGCAATTCGGCGATCGCGTTCTGGTGCCAGCTTCCACGGTCATCCGCCGGAACGTGGGCCGCAAAGTAGCAAGTGTCGGGCGGCAGAATATCCCACACGGCCACGTTTGAAAGCCTGCGGTCAGCGACCGTATCGAACTTGCCGATCTTTTCGAAGAGCTCGGCGTCTGCATCACGCCAAACCCCGCCTTTGAGATGATGACGCTTCTCGCCATCATTGTTGCCCGGGCGGTCAACCTGATCGGGCGTCGTAAGGTACCAGTTCATCCCGATCCGAAGCTCGAGAGATTTGCTCAGATGCCGGAGCAGCGCGTACTTCAAGAAGTCGTGAGAATCTCCGAGGTATCGCTCCTGCATAATTTCTTTCTGCCAGCTGGTCTTCTCAGGGTGCCGGATTCAGGCCCTACCGCGTCAAGCGATAGGGCCATTTAGACATTAGCGTCGAGGACATTCCGGAAGCGCGAGGAGATTGTCGTTCCACTTTCCGTCGGCATAAGTACGAAGATATTTGCCGTTCGGGCCATTCACGACACCGATGTTGCCGCGATTGTTTCCGACAAGGGTGTAGAAGGTGTTGGTCTTCGCCTCGATGGAATCGATGACCTGCTGGCGCGTCCAGTGCCAGGTCGCTCCGCCGAGGTGGGTGATCCCTTCATAAGGATCGTTGCGCGGCTGCTTATTGATGCAGGTCACTTGCACGTCTGCCATGAGCTTATCCTTTCCAAATCTGCTTAGGGGGCGTTGGGCCTCAGGCGGCCCGTTTGTGAAATATCGGCGCCTGCACGCGCTCGGCGGTCTCGAAGAAGAGCACTTCGTCCTGCGAAAGACGCAGAAGCTGTTTCGCACCGAGCGCGAAATATTCGCCGGCGCGGACCAGCCAGAGCTGGCGGTCGGTCGGAAGATTGGCCTTTGCGAGAAGCGAAGCCGTGTCGATCACCTCAGCGTCGATTGCCAGCAACTGCCCGTCAACGTCGACGATGTGGCGAAGTCCGATATCCCAGTAGGCCATGAGCGAATCTCCTTTCGTTCGATGAAAGCAGATTCGCACCTCAGCATGTCAGAAGCTGTCACCCCCATGCTCGCGAAGCAAACAAAGTGCATTTACGAGCATCATTTCCTCGACAGTTCGGCAGGGCGTTTCGAGGAGGAGGGGGCTCGCGAAGACGACCGCCGACGTCTGCGCGCGCGAGACGGCGACATTGATCCTGTTCAGCGAGAAGAGGAAGTCGATGTCGCGCGGCAGTTCTTCGCCGCTTGATGTCGTCATGGAGACGAGGCACACGGGCGCTTCCTGCCCCTGGAAGCGGTCGACCGTGCCGATACGGACAGCCGCAGGCAGCGCGGCGCGCAGCGCGTTCACTTGGGCATTATAGGGCGCGACGACCAGAATATCGGTGTGACTGATGACGCGCTCGCTGCCATCGCGCGCGCGATAAGTTGCGCCGGTTACAGCCTCGATCTGCGCCTTTATGGCGTCTATCTCTTCGGGGCTGACCTGCGAGCGCCCGAAATGCTCGATCGCGCGAACGCCCGCGCCGACGAGCGATCGCCCCTCCTTAGCAAGCAGAGACTGACTGCCTGCAGCATCGTCCGAGTGGAGTTTGCCCTCATAGACGGCGACCGAGATATAGTCGCAGACCGCGGGATGCATTCGGCGGCTGACCGGCATGAAGATGCCGCGATCGGCGGGGATGACCCGGTGTCCGTCGATCAGATATTCGAGGCAGGAATCGCCGCTCCGTCCGGGGTGCGTACCTTGAAGCGGCTGCGGCAGCTGCATCGGATCGCCGACGAGGACGAGATTGCGGGCCGCGCGCGACATGGCGATGATATTGGCAAGCGAGACCTGTCCCGCTTCGTCAACGAAGAGATAGTCATAGGCCGGCGCGTCATATCGGGCGAAATGCCATGCTGTAGCGCCGACGACATCGGCGGCCCCGATTTCAGGCGCGTCATTCTCGCTCACAAGGACGATGGCGGGATGGGCATTCTCATCGTCATCGTCGGCAGCCTTCTGAACGACACTACATCTGACTCCGTCGGTCGCGCTCCGGTCCGCGACCGCTTCAAGGAGATTGGTAATCGCCTTGTGGCTGTTCGACGAAACCGCAACGCGCTTGCCCGCACGGACGAGGTCGATGATCGATAGCGCGCTGACATAGGTCTTGCCGGTGCCGGGCGGTCCCTGGATCGCCAGGGTCGTTTGCTCCATGGCGGCAATTGCGGCGCTGGTCTGCGCCGGAAGATCGCCTTCGGCGTCGATAACGCCCTCCGGCCGCGCTCCGTCGCGAAACGTCGGCGCCGCGCGCATAAGCAATTGCTCTATCGCTTTGGCCGAGCCGGGATTGTCGATGATGGAATCGGTCACGGCTGCGACGGCGGCGCGCAGCGTCGCATTGCCGATCGGCTTGGCCGGAATGAGATCGAGCTGATCGGGCAGCTCGCCCTTCGACGTCGAGCGGCGCAGCACGAGCAGGTTCGCGTCGTGGTCGATCTCGCGCAGATCGACATCCTCGGGCATCGCGGCGGGTTTGACGCAAGGCTTGCGGCCCGCCCTCAATTTGGTCTCCTGCGGCGGGAAGCGATAGGTTCGCTCGAACGACCTTGCCGTTACTTTGACGGGATCACCGACCGCCTCGAGGCCCTGGACGCATTCAAGATCATCGACGAGCTCCTCGCTCTCCTGCGCGAGCCGATCGAAGATCGCCCACCACGCGGGCTTGTCTTCGCGCTTGTGGAAGAAGTTGAGGTCGAGCAGCAGATCGGCGATGTCTTCGCCGAGCCGATCACGAACCGGAAGAAGCCGCGTGCGCAGCGCCGCCATCTCTTCATCCTCGGCCTCGACATTCGCGAGCGGACCCGCGTCGGAAACCTCGCCGAGTTTCGGCCAGGGCAAGCCTGCGGGGCGAACGTCACGGATTAGCCAGTCTCGCAGCAGCTGCGTCGAGATGCAGTCGGTGCGGTTATAGTCGTAGATCTTGTCGAGCAGCTCGGCGTCCTGCGTTTCCCGCCAGCGCTCGTAGAAGACCACGCTCGCGCCCGCGGTTGCGACATCCGCCTCGCGCTTCTCCATATAAAAGGCTTCGAGATCCTTGATCGAATAGCCTTTCTCGGAAGCGATCAGCGATCCCGACACCACGCGGAACAGGTCAACGAACCGCCGTTCACGCTGGAGCTGGTCCATGGCGGCCTCGCCGACGCGATGTTCCGCGGTCAGACGGCGCAGCGCCGCAATCTCGTAATTTGCATAATGATAGATATGCGCCTTCGGGTGGCGCTGGAGATGCGCCGTGAAGAATTGCAGCAGCTCCGCCACCGCCTTGCCCTCGGCGGCACGATCATGCGCCCAAAAGGCGCGGAAGCTCCATTCGCCGGCCTCGCGAAACCAGATGCCGTGGAGATATTCGAGGCCGCCCTCATAGTAAGGATCGCCCTCGATGTCGTAGAAGAGGTCGCCGTCGTCGGCTTCGGGCAGCAATCCGAAACCCTTTCCGGGCTCATAGTCGCGAAGCGCAAATATCGGCGGACCGCCGGCGCGGCGCGCGGCCTGGAGCCGCGCCTGCGTCTGAAGCCGCTGCTGCGTCTCGGGAGCGAGCTTCGGGATGCGCTGGTCATGGACCGCGAGAGCGCCTAGCGTTTCGATGCCTGCCGCCTCGACCTTCCCACGCTGCGACCTCGTCATGCCGGCGACCAGGGCCAGGCTGTCGGCCTTGTCCCATTCGTCGCGGCAATGCTCCTTCCAGCGACAGAGGCCGCAGCTTGAAACAGGTTCGGGCCGCGTTTCTGGCCGGTCCGTTAGAAAGGTTTCGAACACCGTCCGTGCATGGCGTGCGTAGGATGCCACGTCGGCGAGCCGCACGGTGAAACGTGAGCCGTCGCCGAGCTGGAGATGCGCGGATTCCGGCCGAACACCCTGAAGGTCGGCAACCAGATCGGAGTAGAGCGAAAGCTGGAGAATATGTTTGGGGTCGGGTTTGCGCTTCAGCTTCGTATCGACAACTTCATAGGACCAGCTTCCGAGATCGGAGGGGCGTTCCGCCCGTTCGAGAAAGTCGGAGTAGCCGCCCCATGCGCCGCCTAGCAGCGCGCCCTGAAAGATGATGTCCGGACCGGCCGCCATCGCCTCGTGTGTGAGCCGGACCGACTCTTCCAGCGTGATCCCGTCCTTGGGAATTTCGACGACATTTTTGCCCTGCGCCTTGAGCGCGTCGAGGAAGGCAAGTTCATGGGCGTCGCCCTGCTTCTGAAGAAGTTCGGCTTCGTCGCCATCCTCGCACGGAGCGATATCGCGGGCCTCGATCAGCCGCAGATCGAGCGTCGTCGCGTGCCTGCACCCCTTGAACCGCATCAGGTCCGAGGCCGAAAGCCTGAGAGCGTCGTCGATCATCCGCATACACAATCCCCTTTATTCCGCTATGGCAGGTCGGGACGACAAAAGCTGTCATGGAGAATCGGATGTCGTTTGCAAAGGCCCAGGACCTTCTCAAGCTGGCGATGATGGCGACGCGTCGTAGCGGCGTGTCACTCGAAGAGATTGTCGAGGAGTTCGGCTGTGTCCACCGATCGGCGCAGCGCATGACAGTCGCGCTTGAGGCGGCTTTTCCGCAGGCCGAGCCCGAAGATGGTGATGATCGCAAACGGCGATGGCGCATCCCCGCGCGCGCGATTGCACCCTTGTTGTTGCCGTCGGCCGAGGAACTTGCCGCGATGACGACGGCTATACGTCAGCTCGACGCGGCCGGCATGGCCGCCGAGGCTGCAACGGTCCGCCAGATGGAACGGAAGGTGAGGGCGCTCATTCCCGCTCATGCGGGCACAAGATTGGCTGTCGATGAGGAAGCCCTGCTCGAAGCACTGGGGCATGCCGCGCGTCCGGGGCCGCGACCGGCCGGGACGAGCGAGGTCGACAGCGCGATATCGGAGAGCCTGAAGGGGCCTTTTTTGCTCCGCATCTCATATCGGCGCCGGACGCAGGACAAGCCGACGGAGCGTGTGGTGGCACCGCACGGCCTCCTACTCGGTGTACGCCGCTATCTTGTTGCGCGCGACACGGCCAAGCCGGCAACGGCACCGCTGCGCCATTACAGGGTCGAGGAAATCTACTCGGCT
The DNA here is from genome assembly GCF_949769135.1 of Sphingopyxis sp. Geo25. Taxonomy (NCBI): domain Bacteria; kingdom Pseudomonadati; phylum Pseudomonadota; class Alphaproteobacteria; order Sphingomonadales; family Sphingopyxidaceae; genus Sphingopyxis; species Sphingopyxis sp. Geo25. The sequence continues at coordinate 651,976 of NZ_CATKOZ010000002.1, forward strand.
GAGGTACTCGACACGAGCTTCGAGATCGATCCCGGCTTCAATATCCGCGAACATTCCGAAAAGGGCTTTGGCTCGTTCGAGAATGCTGCCGAACATGGCGACGTCATTTGGCGCTTCTCGCCAGACGCGGCACCCCATGCCCGGCGGTTCGTGTTCCACCCTACGCAGAGTGTCGAGGAAGAGGCCGATGGGTCGTTGCTCGTGCGCTTTAAGGCCTCGGGACATCTCGAAATGTGCTGGCACCTCTATTCATGGGGGAAGTCGGTCGAGGTGCTGCAGCCCGCTCGGCTTCGCGAGATGGTGCATGGACACCAGCGCGAGTTTGAGGCCTTGCCGTAAGGGGCGCGAGCCAATTTGACCTCAGGCTCAGCGGGTGACAGTTTTTGTCGTCCCAATCTCCTATTTTGGATGCTCGGCAACCATTGGGAGGACCGCATGGGACTGACAAAGCATGCGAGGCAGCGCATCCAGCAGCGTGGAATTTCTACTGAAGCGGTGGATGCGATCCTTACTTATGGCGCGCGTCGCCGGCACCGCGGTGCGGACATTTATTATCTCGACAAGAAATCGCGGCGGCGGCTCGCTGGCGCATTTGGGCGTGAGCGATACTCGAAGCTCGAGCGCGCGCTCGACAGCTATGTCGTCGTCAGCGACGACGGGGCGATCCTCACGGCGGCGCATCGTCTGCACCGGTTGAAGTTCTGACGCTCGATGTTTGATCGGCTTGACGCACGCCAGCTTAGCTGGGATTCGGAGATTGCTGGGGGAGGCATGTTCGTGAGCGGGGAATTGCAGGATTATCTGGCTGATTTCGCAAGGGCAGCCGAGGCCGGTGGCCTGCCCGCCAAGGCGCCTGGAGCCAATTGGGTTTCTTTCACGCCGATCATCCGGGGGTCGCATGTAAGCCTCAGCGTCGCTCGCCATCAGATCCAGGTCAATCTAAACAATGAGAATGACTTCGATCGGAAGCAGTTCGACCGGCTCTACGCGTCGCGACAAGAGATCGAGGCCGAAGCGGGCGAGGGCTTGATTTGGGAGAAGAAAGACGGGCGCAAGAAGACGGCGATCCGGGTCACGTTAGAGAGCGGATATGAAGATGATGATTGGGCGGGCCAACATGCGTGGGCTCTCGAAATGGTGAGCAGATTTCATCGCATCTTTGGGCGCCGCCTAGCCTGATGCGGAGCGACGATTTCAAGGCGTGGTTGGTAGCTCAGGGGCAGGCTTCGGCCAGTATCTCGACGCGCCTGTCCGACGCGCGCCGCGTCGAATCGCTTTACGGCGACCTCGACCAAGCATTTGAAGGCGATCGGTTCGAGGCGATCCTCGCTGACCTTGCTTATTCGAAGCCCGACGAAGCGAATGGCCGCCCCAATCCAAGCAGGATCGAAATCGACGGAAACGTCTACAACAGCCTGGCTTCATACCGAGCGGCCGTCACGGCTTATCTGAAATTTTGCGGTGGCGACGCCCTAGGCGATCCCACACAGGCCGACCGGATCAGGCGCTTTGCTTTCGATACGATGATCAAACCGGCGAGAGACGCGGATGAAGCCGAGGTCGAGATTGTTTCCGGTGACATTCACAAGGCGATGAGCTTGCAAAACGCCATGCCGGCCGTGTGCTCGGCAATCGGGAGTTCCAAATTCAACGATTTCGCAGGCGTGAGACTCCTCGAGCGGCAGGGGCCGGCAAATAGTTCGACCGTGCGCTTCCGATTTGCGCTCAACTCTTCGTCAGCGCGGAGCTGGGCTGAAGCCGAACTCCAACGTCGCTTCGGTGCGCCAACGCTCGATACCGAAAAAATGGCGGGGTTCGACCTGTCCGATGGGCGACAAATTGCCCTGCAACGCGACACCAAGACCGTTCAAATCTGGGTGGAAGATGGTGGCTCGCCATCGCCCATCCCCGCGGCGCAAGTGCGGCACTATCTGGCGGAGCAGCCGCGGCACTCGAACCTTCCGGCCCGTCTGTCGCACGCGGCTCGCGGCGGCCAATCGCCCCGCCGGGTATCGCTTGTTCAAACGCCCGACGTGAAAATCTTGGGGGATGTGCTCGACTGGTATGAGGCTCAGTCGGCCGGCGGGATCGACCGTGCCGCGCTTGCCCATCTTCGGCGTCTCTTCGAGGCGCGTTACCCCGACTTTGTCGACTTTGAACAGAGCGGAGGCGGATACGCTGTTGAGGAGCGTCACTACAAGGATCAGCTGATCAGCCTCGTCCGCGCGGCAACTGTCAAGCCGGAATCGGTCGAGAAATTGGGTGGGCGGCTGCTCGATATCCTGGTGGGTCGCGGCGGAGCGGAGAGCAATCTCCTTGGCTACCGGACAAATATTCGCATCGCAGAAATCCGTTCGGCTTTCCCGGACAAGCTGGAGTTCGCGATCGGCCAGCTTGCACGCGCGGAGGATATCTCGGCGGCGATCTCGCACTGCGTTGAACAGATCTGGCCCATTCTTTCCGAAGGGCAGACGAGCAAACCCTACAGCGAAAGCCGGAATATTCCGACGATGGTCGCGGCGCTGCTTCGGCCGACGGAAGCTTATGGTATCAATACCGAACCGCTTCAGAACAGCGCGAAGGCGTTAGTGGGCCATAAATTGTTCGGCTGGAATGCGATGACGGCCGACGAATATGGCGAGGCCGTCTCGATGGCCCGTTTGATCGAAGAAATCATGCGGGATGAGTGGAACTGGAAGCCTCGGGATCTTTGGGACGTTCAAGGGTTCATCTGGGCCGTCAATCGCGCCGATCAGCCGACACTTTCACACGAAGAGGGCGGTGCGTCCGCCTCTCACGAGGACAATGCCATGCCGACCAACCTCATCCTTTATGGCCCACCGGGGACTGGCAAGACGTTCGCGACGGCTCGCGAGGCCGTTCGGCTTTGCGATGGCGAGGCGCCGGAGTCCGAGATCGACGTCCGCGCTCGCTATGCCGAACTGGCAGGCGCGGGGCAAATCCGTTTCGTCACCTTCCACCAATCCTATTCCTACGAAGATTTTGTCGAGGGGCTGCGCCCTACGACAGGAGGCGACGGCCAGGAAACGGCGACCGGTGGTTTCAGTCTGGAGCCGACCCCAGGCATCTTTCGGGAAATAGCAACTGTCGCGGAGCAGGCGATGCGCAGTTCCGAGGGCAGCGAACCCTTCGACATGTCGGGGCGCCGCGTGTTCAAGATGTCGCTCGGACGGGCTGGTAGCGAGGACTATATTTTCGACTCCGCCATCGAGGGCAACTACATCGTCCTCGGGTGGGGAGGAGACATCGATTGGTCGCCTTATGCGGGCTACGAAGCGATCCACGCGAAATGGAATGAGTTGCATCCTGGGACCAACGGGAATGACGCTAATATCGTCCAGACCACACGCTTCCGCGCTGATATGCGCGAGGGCGATCTTGTAGTGGTTTCTTACGGGAACAACCGGTTCCGCGCTATCGCCGAGGTCATGGGGCCTTACGAATATAATCCCACAGGAGAGCAGGATTACAATCACCGTCGCGCTGTCCGCTGGCTGTTCGTCGCGGACGAACCTTTGCCGATCAGCTTCTATAGCCGGCCCTTCATGCAATGGTCCTGTTACCTTCTGAATGAGGAGCATCTCAACAAGGAGGCGCTGGCTCTGTTTCTTCCGGGCAGCGGCCGCAGCGCGCTTGAGCCAGCGCAGTTTGTGCTGATTTGCGACGAGATCAACCGCGCCAACATCTCCAAGGTCTTCGGCGAGCTAATCACGCTGATAGAACCCGACAAGCGTCTTGGCGCGCCCTATGAATTGCGAGTCACGCTCCCTTATTCCAAGCATAGCTTCGGCGTGCCATCGAACCTCCACATAATCGGAACGATGAACACGGCCGATCGGTCAATCGCGCTTCTCGATACCGCGCTTCGTCGGCGCTTTATTTTCCGCGAAATCATGCCCGAGCCGGAACTTCTGAGCGACGTCGAAGACCTTGATCTGGCACTTCTGTTGCGGCGGCTGAATGATCGGATCGAGTATCTGTTCGATCGCGAGCACCAGATCGGGCACGCTTTCCTGATCGGGTGCCGGACGCGCTCGGAAGTGGACGATGTTTTCCGTTTCCGTATCATCCCGCTCCTCGCCGAATATTTCCATGAAGACTGGGCCAAGATAGCTGCGGTTCTAGGTGATCCGGCCGGCGAGCGCTTCCTCGTTCGCGAACTATTGACGGCGCCGCCGGGCATCGAAGCAGAATATGGTGGCGAACGGCATCGCTGGCGCGTCCGGGACAGATTTGAGGCTGACGCCTACGCTGGGCTGCAATGATCCACCGAACGGTCAGCGAGTGGAACTACCTGACGATCGACCCGCCGGGTGACGGCGCTTTCACGCGCGACCTTGCCGACCGATTGATTGCGGTTGCGGGAGCGACCGATGTAGGCGGCGCAGATGGCGGGCGCATTTTTACCGATCATCACCGTCGGCTTCGCGCGCAGCAGGTGGTCGGAGTGATTGCCGCCCAGGGATGTTCTGTCGAAATCCTGCCGAAGATCGAGGGGCTCGGAACCGCGGAGGACGAGGCCGGCCGAACCAATATCCGAGGACGCCTGATTCATATGCTCGCGGCGGCATATGATCTCGATCTATCGGTGGGCGAGGCTGTTCAGCTCGGATCGCAAAAGCACACGATTCTCGAAGTTCTGATCGGGCTGTTTTGCCGTCGCCTCAATGATGCTCTCCGGGAAGGTATGCCGCGCCGCTATGTGGAGCAAGAGGATGATCTCGCCGTGCTTCGAGGTCGTCTTGATGTGCAGCGTCAGTTTACGACGCTCACCTTCTCACCCCAGAAGATGGCATGCCGGTTCGAGGAATTGACGCCCGACATCCCACTTAATCAGGTCTTCAAAGCGGCAATAGGGCGCCTTGCACAAGTATCGCGAGCACCCGAGAATCAGCGGCGTCTTCGAGAACTCGACTTGATCTATTCCGACATCTCGCTGGTGCCGATCGGAGCGCTTCGTTGGGACGCCATCACGCTCGATCGAACCAATCACAGGTGGCGGGGGTTGCTCGACCTTGCGCGACTGCTGTTGCAAGGCGATTACCAGACGACGTCCCATGGCCGCGCTCCGGGATTCTCGCTTCTCTTCCCGATGAATGATCTCTTTGAGATTTACATCGCGCGAATGCTCGAAAAGGCTTTGAAGGGGACAGGTCTATCGGTGCGTGCGCAGGACCGACGGCATTATTGCCTTGTCGATCAAGCGGGATCACGCCGCTTTCAGGTTCGACCCGACATCGTCGTTTATCGAGGCTCCGAGCCGGTCATGGTCATCGACACGAAGTGGAAGCGCATTTCGGACCGGATCGAAGACCCCAAGCAAGGTGTGGGACAGGCCGACGTTTATCAGATGATGGCCTATTCCCGGCTGTACGGCTGCCCTCGGGTGATGCTCCTCTACCCGCATCACGCGGGGTTGAACTCGCATGGCGAGACGGGGCGATACAACATTGCTGGATGCGATCACGAGCTCGTAACGGCGACGGTCGATCTCTCCGGTCCATCCCTTGTTCAACAGCTGCTCGGCCTGTGCGCCGAAGTTTCACCAGAGTTTGCCTGAGAAAAGTTGGGTGCGTGCCGGCAGCACTCGACGCGATTGCATCCAGCTAAGTCATTGAATTATGGGGTCGATGGTGCCGCTTACAGGACTCGAACCTGTGACCCCATCATTACGAATGATGTGCTCTACCAACTGAGCTAAAGCGGCAACGAGGGGCGCCTCTACCAGCGTGCCGATGGTAAGACAAGCATCCTCGCGCAGAATCTGTTTTCGACCATATTGACCGCTTTGGCCGGGCTCGCGTGGCTGCATTGGCTCGGTCGCACGGCATTTCCCTTTTGAAAATGGGCTTCTGGCATCGGGCGCCGCTCCGCACCCCATTTCAGGAGCTTATCGAACGTGCCCACAATATTGGCAGAACGACCATACCTCACATCCGTCAGCGGCGAAGCGGAGACCGTCCTTCGGCCCAAATTGAAGCGTGGACCCAAGCCGAAGCCGATTGTCGAATTCCCCGAGCCGTCGGCCGAGGACTGGATCGATCCACCGACGTTTCCGGAAGCACTCGCGCTGCACATGAGGCGGCACGGCGACAGCTGCAATCATCTCCATCGCGCCATCATCCGTCCCGGCGACAAAACCGACCGCAAGACGATCCAAACCTGGGCTGTCGGTGCAAAATCGCCAGGGACCGTAGAAAGCCTCGCCGTCCTGGAACGAATCGAGCGGCGCTATCGTCTGCCGGCGGGCTATTTCCACGAAAAGCTGGACCGGAGCGGCCGGGCCGCTGCGCGGCCTGCTATTGCGAAACTTACGATCGCCGAGCGTCGCCGGCTTGCCTGGCACCTTCCGAGCGATTTCTCGAAACGCCCCAAACGCGAGCGCGAGGAGATATTGGCTTGGGTGCGCTCGGTGATCATCGAGGGCGCCACAGATTATCGGCGCTTCCAGCGCGAAGCGACGCAGCAGCGATTCTCGCTTCGTTTTCCGGGAATTCCTGGTGACGGGCGTGTTCGAGGGGGAGGCGGCTCCGGCAAGGATGATCCGGACCAGGGAACGGAATTGGCGTGCCGGGATGCACCTTTGCATCTCCAGCAAGAGGTCGGCCGCCTCATCGCGTTCAAAACCTCGACCCTGCCTCCTTCCGGGCTTCTACGCCAAGGCATGTGGGGCGAGGAGACGGCGTCGCAGAAGCTGGAGCACCTCGGGTTATTGTTCGGCGCGCTGCGGTCGCCGCGCGACAGCGAGATCAAGGGGCTCGGCGTTCCTATCGATCGGTTGTGCCTCGCGATGCTGCTCTTTCCGTCTCTTTGGGACTGGTATCTCCACTGGCGCGAAGATCGCCGCGGATTTTACACGAGCTGGGAAATCAACATGCTCGACTTCGCGCTCTCGCTTGCACGAGACAAGACGGGCTGGATGCGGCAGCACCCTGACCTCGCAGATGCGTTGCACCCCGTCGAAGATTTGATTTCGGCTGCGGATGTAGGCGGCGCGCGGCGCGACTGGGATGCGGTCTGTGACACCTTCACCATTTATGCGCTGAACCGGAAGAAGGATGTCCAGCGCGTCGCAAAGGTTCATCGCGATCCCTTCGAGCCCATACTGCCCATCCTCGAAGCGGAGAGCCCCGTCGGCGAATATCGCAAGATCACCGAGGAAATACTGAACCGGATGCCGAGCGCACATCGCTATCCGAAAGCCGCGGCCGAGGCCGTGCGCGCCTTTCTGATGTTGCGTTTTGGACTGCACCTTGGACTTCGACAGAAGAATCTGCGCCAGCTTCGCTTTTGCGTCCGGGGCGGGCACCACAGCAGCGAGAAGCAGCTCGAAAGGCTGAAGTGCGGAGAGCTGCGATGGAATGATCTGTCGGGCGGATGGGAGGTCTTCATTCCAGCCGTTGCCTTCAAGAATGCGTCCTCATCCTTTTTCAGCCGAAAGCCTTATCGCCTAATGCTGCCCGATCTCGGACGGCTCTATGAGTTTATCAATCTCTATCTGGAGCGCGATCGGCAAATCCTGCTCGGGGGCGCCGAGGATCCGAAGACCTTCTTCGTGAAGTCGGCGAAGCTGACCACGAAAAATGCCGCTTATAGTCAGGTCGGTTTTTACGATGCTTGGCGCCTGACGATCCAACGCTATGGAATCTACAATCCGTATACCGGCCAAGGTGCGATCAAGGGCCTGCTCCCGCACGGTCCGCATAATGTTCGTGATGTTTTGGCGACCCATGTCCTCAAGAAGACTGGCTCATACGAGCAGGCGGGCTATGCCATTCAGGATAGCCCGGAAATCGTCGCGAAACATTACGGTCGATTTTTCCCGCACGACAAATCGGCATTGGCGGCAGTGGTGCTCAATGAAGCTTGGGAGAGTTGAGCCGACGGCAGATTGAGCGCGGCCTCAAATGAGCGCGCACTGGCGGCGGCGAGCTACCGCCAGAGGTCGCCCGCTTTTACGGTGGGCCGCGCAGCGCTCTCGGCTCGCTGGTCTTGGCGGGGCGGCGGCTAAGCACAGCTGCGCGCGCACGCCGCCCCGCCTGCGGCTTCGCCAAGGGCGCGTCTGTTATCCGATATTGACGCCGCGCTGACCGCACGGCGGCGTTGTTGGTGGCCGGCCATGGACAGCGTGTCGTTCGGCGCACGGCTATGGGACCGCTCGGCCGTCGCGCAAGCCGGGCGATGCCCGGCTCTTCCACTTCGTTGCGGCCCTTCGGGTGCGCGACGTCCTTTGGCGCGGTCCCGTCGCCTTTTCTCGCCGCCCGCCCCGCCGTCCGGGGCCGGGTGTGGTTGAAGAGAAGGAAGAAAATCATGAAGCTGGATTTCATCGATCTGGGCAACCTGTCCATCGCAGCCGCCAATATGCGCGGGAAGGGGAAAGATCCCGACGTCGCAGACCTTATGCCGAGCATCCGCGCGCGGGGCGTGCTCGTTCCGCTACTTGTCCGTCCGAACTGCTCGGAAGGCCATTACGAGATTGTCGCGGGGCGTCGGCGTTTTACCGCCGTGGGGGCCGTCGCGCGCGAGGGTGGGGCGGTTAGGCCCATTCCTTGCGCCATTCTCGACGAGGGCGATGATGCCGATGCGCTCGAAGCCTCGATGCTCGAAAATCTCGCGCGGGTGCAGCCCGACGAGGTCAGCCAGTGGGAAGCGTTTGTCGCGCTCGTCAAGGCGGGGCGCAGTGTCGAGGAGGTCGCGGACAGCTTCGGGTTCGAGCCGCGTGCGGTGAAGCGCATCCTTGCGCTCGGCAATTTGCTCCCCCGCATCCGCACCCTCTATCGCGGCGGTGAGATCGATGCGGGCACCGTCCGCCACCTGACCCTCGCATCGAAAAGCCAGCAGAAGGCATGGCTGGCGCTGTTCGACGACGAAGGCGCGTACTGCCCGACCGGCCACCAGCTAAAGGCATGGCTGTTCGGCGGCACCGCCATCGCCCTGAAACATGCGCTGTTCGATGCCGAGGAGGCGAAGCTCGCCATCGTGTCCGATCTGTTCGGCGAGGACAGCTTCTTTGCCGACGCCGACGCCTTCTGGTCGGCGCAGATGGCAGCCATCGAGGCGCGCAAGGCCGAGTATCTCGAAGCAGGGTGGTCCGATGTCGTCATCATGGCGCGCGGCGACTGGTTCCGGTCGTGGGATTATGCCCATGCGGGCAAGCGCAAGGGCGGCCGCATCTATGTCGAGGTTCGCGAGAGCGGCGAGATCAGCTTCCACGAAGGGTTCGTCACCACCAAGGAAGCGAAGCGGCTTTCGGGCGGCGGCGGGAGCGGCGAGGGGGATACCGTCCTTGCCAAGCCGGTGCGTCCCGAGGTGTCAGGTCCGCTCAATGCCTATATCGATCTTCATCGCCATGTGGCGGTGCGCGCCGATCTAGCAGGCAATGGCGGCGTTGCGCTACGGGCGATGCTCGCGCACGTCATCGCGGGGGCCGACCTGTGGCGCGTCGATGTCGAGGGCCAGCGGGCGCCGAAGGAAGATATCGCCGAGAGCGTGGAGACATCTTCGGCTGAAACGGCGTTCGACCTCAAACGCCGTGCTGTGCTGGCGGTGCTCGGGTTCGACGAGGAAGCACCGACCGTCACGGGAAGGCCGCTGAACCGGCCCCCTTTTGCCCCGCTGTTCGCCCGCCTTCTCGAACTTCCCGATCCGGTGGTGCTGGAGGTTGTGGCGATTGTCATGGGCGAGACGCTGCAGGCGGGAAGCGAGGCGGTGGAGATGATCGGCCTCCATCTCGGCACCGACATGCGTCAGCATTGGTCGCCGGACGCGGCCTTCTTCGACCAGCTTCGCGACCGCGAAGTCCTGCTCGCCATCGTCGGCGAGGTTGCGGGACCGGAAGTTGCCGCAGCGAACGCCGGTGAGAAGGGCAAGGCCTTGAAGGCCATAGTCTCCGATTGCCTTGAAGGCGCGAACGGTCGGGCCAAGGCCGAGGCATGGGTGCCGCAATGGATGGCATTCCCGCCAGCGAGCTACACTACGCGCGGTGGGGTTGGCAGCGTGAACTCGGCTGCGAGCGTCCGGCACGAGCTTGCGGCGAGCGCCGAGGTTGCGGAGGCCCAAGAGGGCGATGGCGAGGAGCATCCGCCTCTCGCAGCCTGAGAACATGGGGCGGGCGGCTTCGGTCGCCCGCCCATTTTTCGCGCGGGGAAATTGACGCGCCGGTCTAGACGACCGGCGCGGAGTTTTAATTTTGCGCGCGCCGCTGCCGCACGCGGCGTCGGCGCGCGGGTCCAAAAAAGGAAAGGCGGCGTGAGGAATCCTCGCGCCGCCCTTCAACGATGTATGCATCGCAAAACATCGCCCCCCACCACCGAGCCGTCGCGTGGGTCGCAGTAGCGACCGCTCAGCGGAAGATTTCGTACTCTCCCTATTAACGGGGGCGTTTTCGCAGAATTGTAGAAACCCGACAGGAATTCCGGCAAACGACTGCAATTCATCGCAATATTCGGGTCCGGTTGTCCCGTTGCGGGATTCACGCGCATTGGCATTGAATAGTCGGGAAGGGCTTGAACCGCGTCGCGGGGACAGGACGGAGCGGCGCGGAGAACAGTGGCTCCGCTTGCATCCCCGAACTTTTAGATAGCCTCCAAGGCGCGGCTGCCTTCGTCTCTATGATCCTAGCCGCGGAGCCATCCCGGCGAAGGGCGATTTGACCTGGACCGGCGCGGCGCCCCGCAAAAGTGCGGCGGCGCGATTATTTCCCCGCCGGCTGCGCCGGCTCCTCGCGGCCGCTTCGCTTCAAATAACCGCGCCGCCGCACTCCTCCGCTTCGCTGCGGCCCTGCGGGTTCGCGGGTCACCTCATGCGCCGGCCCTTGGTCCGCCCATGCCGCAGGGATGGTCCCGCGGTACATTCAAGGAGACGACCAATGGCAGCAATCGGCTTTGTGAACGGCACCATCGAACAGGGCTTCGTGGGCCAGCTGAAAACCCTCTCGATCCGCGCGGCGATCGAGATCCGCGCCAATCGCTCGAAGGCGGGCGACGTTCAGCCCGACTACCGGGTTTATTCCGAAGGCGTCGAGATCGGTGCGGGCTGGATCCGCGTCGGACAGGTATCGCGTGAACCTTATGTGTCGCTGAGCCTCGCGGCTCCCGAGTTCGGTCCGCGCCGCCTCTATGCGAACCTCGGCCGCGCCGCCGGCCAGGACGGCGAAGACGGCTACGCCCTCATCTGGAACCCGGTCGACTGACCGGACCGGCTGCCCCGCACCGCTTCGGCGGTGCGGGGCCTTGTCGTGCCCCAGCGTCAGGCGGCGAGGGCCGGCAGGTCGGCAAGCGTGAACGTGATTGGATTGCGCTGCCAGATCGCGACCTCGGACTCGCGCCAGCCGCAGCAACGCTCGGCGAGCTTGTGCTGCGGCGGGAAGGTGCCGGCGGCGATCTTGCGATAGAGCGTCGCCCGGCTGAGGCCGGTGCGGTCAAGAACGGTATTGAGGCGGAGGAAGCGATCGACGGGCTGGGATGACATGGCAAGTTCCTTCATTGCATGACTGGTTTTGATGCCCCGTGCGATGAAGGTTGGGGATGTTCGTGCCCCCGTCAACTTTATGGATATTTGTGTAAATTGGAGTGGTAGCGTTCCTGTCGGTTCCCGGCGGTTCCCGGGTATTCCTGGCGGGCTCAGGCGTAGTAGAAGTTTTTTTCTCACACCGTCTCAGAAATGTGCCTTTTCGGTGAAATCGAGCCCGCTGTGGGCGGTCGCGTCCAAATTGCCGCGCCGCCAGCGGCGCGATCGTCGTTCGAGTCGTTCGAAATTGGGCCAGCGGTCGCCGCTGCGCGGCGGCGTTGATTGTCCCCGGCTGGGCGGGGGCAGGGTGGGCGTCACTCGCCTCTAGCCCCGCACGGCCGCGCCGCAACCCGCGTGCCGCGGGTCCTCCTCTTCGTTCCGGCCCTTCGGGTGCGGCCCGGCCGATCACGCGGGTCTGCCGGCTCCCTCCTGCCGCCCACCCCGCCCCTTTCCGGGCCGGGGTGCGGTGGCTGGAAGGAGAAGGGACATGCGTGCGGAAAGACAGGAACGGGCCAGCCTCTACACCGAGGTTACCAACCGCATTATCGCGGAACTGGAAGAAGGGCGGCTACCTTGGGTGCAGCCTTGGGATAGCGCCGCGTGTGGATGCACGATGCCGCAGAACGCGGGAACTGCCCGGCGCTATTCGGGGATCAATGTGCTGCTCCTTTGGGCCGAGGGGATTGCCAAGGGCTATGCCTCGCAGCGCTGGCTCACCTACCGTCAGGCCGAGGCGGCGGACGGCAATGTCCGGCGCGGCGAGAAGGGCACCGTCATCTGCTATGCCGATCGGTTCACGCCCAAGGCCGAAGCCGAGGCGGCGCGCGGCCAGGATCGCGAGGCGCGGCAAGTGGCGTTCCTCAAACGCTTTGTCGTGTTCAACGTCGACCAGTGCGAGGGACTGCCCGAGGATTTCACTGTCCCGATGGTCAGCCCCGATCCGGTGCTTGCCATCGCCGGGGCCGACGCGCTGATTGCGGCGAGCGGCGCGCGCTTCCAGATCGGCGGCGGCGAGGCCTTCTACAGCCCGATCCATGATTTTGTGCAGGTGCCGCCGCAGGCCGCGTTTCACGAACCGGTGAACTGGTACCGCACCGCGCTGCACGAGATTGGTCATTGGACCGGTCATGGCAGCAGGCTCGACCGCGACCAGAAAGGCGGGTTTGGATCGGCGGCCTATGCCAAGGAAGAGCTTGTCGCCGAGATGGCGGCGGCGTTCACCTGCGCTTCGCTCGGCATTACGCCGACCGTGCGGCACGCCGATTATATCGGCTCATGGCTTTCCGTGCTCCGTGATGACGAGAAGGCGATCTTCCGCGCCGCCAGTCAGGCGAGCAAGGCGAGCGACTATCTGCTGGCGTTCGCGGGAGAAGGACAGTGAGGAGGCGCGATCTCTCGACCGTCACCATCGCGGACGCAGAGCGCCGGATGGTGATTGCGCTGCGCAAGATGACCGCGCGACAAGGCGATATCTTTCTGTCGATACGCTTTGATGAAACACCTTATCCGGAGTTGGCCGAGCGGCATGGTGTCACCGTCGAGCAGGTCACGAATGATTTTGCCCGCGCGCTAATCATGTGGTCGCGCTGTCTTCATGCGCGCTTCCCGCAGTTGGTCTGGCCGTGGCTTTGATCGGCGGCGGGCCGGATGGCGCTTGCCATCCGGCCCGCCGCCTTTCAGGGTGAGAAGGATGCGAACCTCTCTCGATCATCTTCCGCAGTCGAAGCAGCGCGAACTCGCGCATGTCGTGCGCGTGCTGTTCGAAGAATTCGAGGCGGCCCATGCGATGGGGACTTCCAAATGGAAGAAGCAGGCGCGCATCTTCAAGATCGTCCTCTATGGCAGCTATGCGCGCGGCGACTGGGTCGATGATCCGGTCGGCGGTTACAAGTCGGATTATGACTTGCTCATCATCGTCAATGACGATCGATTGACCGACTTCGAGGTGTGGTCCGCCGCTGAGGACCGGCTGATGCGTGAGGTCACGATCAACAACAGCCTCACCGCGCCAGTGAGCTTCATCGTTCACACGCTGACCGATGTGAACGCGCAGCTCGAACGCGGACGGCCGTTCTTTGTCGATATCGTGGCGCAGGGAATCGCGCTCTACGAGGCCGAAGGGTATGAATTCGCGCAGCCGCGTGATCTTCCCGCCGATGAGGCGCGGGTCGAGGCGCAGAAGCACTTTGACAAGTGGTTCAAAAGTGCGTCAGCATTTCGATCAATGGCCGAGACTGCGCGTCAGGACGGAAACTTCAACGAGGCAGCCTTCGTGCTCCATCAGGCAGCGGAGCGGCTCTACCATTGCGTGCTCCTCACCCTGACACTGTATTCTCCCAAATCGCACCGCCTTAATTTTCTCCGCTCGCAGTGCGAACAGATCGCGCCCCCGCTGATCGAAGCTTGGCCGCGCGGCGATAAATTCAGCCGCCGCTGCTTCGAACTTTTGCGGTTGGCATACGTGAACGCTCGCTACTCGCCTTCATACGAGATCACCGCCGAGGAACTGGGCTGGATCGGCGAGCGTGTCTCGGTGCTCGAAGGTCTCGTCGAAACCATCTGCCGCGACCATCTCGCGGGATTGCAGGGCGCCGACCGCGCCGCAGAATAGGGGAATGTCATGGAAGATTCCGAAACGCTGGTCACGCTGACCGCTGACATTGTCGCCGCGCACGTCAGCAACAACAGTGTCGCCATATCGGATATCCCGCTCGTCATCCGGTCGGTGCACGCGGCGCTCGCGGGGCTGACGTCGAAAGCCGAACCTGAGCCCGAGCCGCAGCAGCCCGCCGTCTCGGTGCGGGCATCGGTGAAGCCCGACTACATCGTATGTCTGGAAGACGGCAAGAAGCTGACGATGATGCGCCGCTATCTGATGACCCAATTCGGCATGACGCCCGAAGACTATCGCGCCAAATGGAACCTGCCGAAAGACTATCCGATGGTCGCGCCCAACTATGCCGAGAAGCGGCGCGTGCTCGCCAAGGAAATCGGTCTCGGCACCAAGGGCCGTGGAGGCGGCCGCAAGCCGGTGGCTCGCGGCCGCGCAAAGGCGAAATAGACCCGCCCGCCTCAGCTCTTGTCGGTCAGATCGACCGACGTGCCGCCGCTCGGACCGTCCCCGCTCCGGATAGCATGCGCCGTGGTATGCGCCGCTGCATTGAGGTGCATCTTCTGCCGCATGGCCTTCGCCCAAGCGGGAGGTTCGCCCGGAGCAGAGGAGCCGGCGGCTGGTGCTGGTGCAGACGAGGTCGGCGGAGGTGAAGCGGGATCCTCTTTCGAGGCGCCGAGACCCGCCCGCGCCCCGGCGCGGAAGTTCGATTTGAGTTCCTGTCCCACCTTGTCTGCCATACGGCGAAGCGGAGACGTCGCAGCGTCGCCCGCCTTGCTGAGTGCGGCCTTGCCAACAGCCGCCGAACCACCTGCGACGGCGCCCGCGCCTGATCGGCCGAACGAGCCTACGCCATAGGCCGCGGTGGCCGCGCCAGCGGCACGGCTCCCGGCTCCGGCCGTCGCCATCGCCATGCGTCCGCCCGCCATCGCGCCGGCGCCTGCGGCACCGGCCGCAAGCTTGCCGGCTGCGACACCGCCAGCGATCATCCCGCCACCTGCAATCGCGGTACCGACGGCGGCGCCCGCGCCAAGCTGCGGACCGCCCGCGACGATACCGTTCGCAACCGCTGGGCCGAAGATGGCGAGCCCGAGCAGGGCGAGTGCCGCAAGCACCAGCGCCATCGACGTGTGCAGGTCGATTTCTGCGACGAGATCGGAGTCGAGAATGAGGTCCTGAAACAGGGTCGTTCCGATGCCGGTGACGATCGCGAGCACAAGCAGTTTGATCCCCGTCGACATGACGTAGCCGAGGACGCGCTCGGCCATAAACGCCGTGCGGCCAAAGAAGCTGAACGGCAGCAGTACGAACCCGGCGAGCGTCACGAGCTTGAACTCGATTACGGTCACGAAAACCTGGATCGCCATGATGAAGAAGGCGAACATGATCAGGATCGCGCTCAGAAGCAGCAGCACGATCTGCGGCAGGTTGGTCAGCGTCCCGATCGGACCGGTGAGGCTGTCGAGGTTTTCGAGCAATTGCCCCGCGACATCGATGCCGGTGCTGCCGATCCGTCCCGGTCGCAGAAATTCGCCGATCGCCATCGTGTCGCCAGTCGCCTTGAGCCCGAGACCAGTGAAGCTTTCGAGGAGGACCGTCGCGAGGCTTTGGAAGTTGCCGATAATGAAGGCGAAGGTCCCGATCGTCAGAGTCTTCTTGATGAGGCGCTGCATGACATCCTCGTCCGTCCCCCATGCCCAGAACAGTCCGGCGATGGTGAGGTCGATGACGATGAGGGTCGAGGACAGGAATGCGACCTCGCCCTGGAGGAGGCCGAACCCGCTGTCGATATAGCGGCTGAAGGTCTGAAGAAATGTATCGATGATGTCGGTGTCGTTCATGACCCGAACTCCTGTGAAAGGGATTGAACTGGAGTGGCTGTGTGAAGCGTCGAGACCCGTTCCTCGGCTTCGAGCGCGAAGGCGCGGCTGCCACGCCGGTGCCAAAGTTGAAGCTGTGCCTCGCGCGCATCGCCGCCGAGCTTCGCGGCGGCTTCGAGCAGCAGGCCGAAGATCGCGGGCCGATCGTCGCCAGTGAGATCGACAAGCTTCGCCTTGGCGACGAGGCCGCCAAGCTCGATCAGCTGACGCGTGCGTTCGCGGCGCTTCACTTGCCACGCTCGGGTGTCATGCCGCGCCCGCTTCGCCTGAAGGCGATTGCGCGCCTGCGTTGCCCGCCGATGCGCCGCCCGCGTCCCGGCCAGCGCCTTTGCGAGTGCGGGCGCTAGTTCCGCGAAAGAAGGCTGCACCGCTTTTGCGCCACGCCTCCTTCCGCGTGGCATCGGCGCGCGCGGCGTCGATGAGGGCGCCGGCGAGGATCTCGATGTCGAGATCGGCGGCGCCCGTGGAGGTCACGAGTTCGCCGAGCTGCGCTTGCTTTCGCGCCTTGATCGTCCTTGCCTTGTCGTTGAGCGCCTGAAGTTCGGCGTCGAAATCGCGTGGTTTACGCATCGTCTGTCCTTCCATTTTGAGGGTCGGACGATCCAGCTATGCCGAGTCTCAAGGGCCGGCAAGGCGCTGGAATAGCTTGAGATGTTACGATCCCGAGCGCGATGAAATCGTGTGAGGGCGCGCTTATACGTCGTGCCGACGTGCTCGTTTTGCCGTAAATGGATAGCCCTCATGGCGATCTATCATTTCTCGGCAAAAGTCATTTCGCGCGCCGCCGGCAGCAGCGCCGTGGCGGCTGCGGCCTATCGTTCGGCCGACCGGCTGCACGACGAGCGGCTCGGTCGCAGCCATGACTTCTCGAACAAGGCGGGCGTCGTTCACAGCGAAGTGCTGATCCCCGAAGGTGCGCCCGAGGAGTGGCGCGACCGCGAGCGGCTTTGGAATGATGTTGAAGCGGCGGAGCTTCGCAAGGACGCGCAGCTCGCCCGCGAGATCGAGTTCGCGATCCCGCGCGAGATGACGCAGGATCAAGGGATTGAACTGGCGCGCGACTTTGTGGCCCGCGAGTTCGTCGATCGCGGCATGATCGCTGACCTCAATGTGCATTGGGACATCGGCGCCGACGGGCTCGCGAAGCCGCACGCCCATGTCATGCTAACGATGCGAGAGATCAAAGTCGATGGATCGGCTGAGTTCGGCGCCAAGGTTCGCGACTGGAACCGCACCGAGCTTCTGACGCATTGGCGCGAAGCCTGGGCAGATCACGTCAACGAACGGCTGGCATTACTCGACATCGATGCGCGCATCGATCATCGGTCGCTCGAAGCGAAGGGCGTCGACCTTGAACCGCAGCACAAGATCGGCCCGGCGGCCTCGCGCATGATGGCGGAAGGGCTGGAGGCCGATCGGCATGGTGAGCATCTGGAGATTGCGCGCTCGAACGGCGACAAGATCATCGCCAATCCCGGCATCGCGATCGACGCGATCACCCGCCGGCAGGCGACGTTCACGAACCGCGATCTTGCCATGTTCGCGCACCGGCACAGCGACGGCAAGGAGCAGTTCGACGCGGTGATGTCGGCGATCAAAGCGTCGCCCGATCTGGTCGCGCTCGGTCAAGACGGGCGCGGCGAGGATCGGTTCACGTCGCGATCGATGATCGAGACCGAACAGCGTCTGGAACGCGCGACCGCGACGCTCGACGCGCGGCGCAATCATGCCGTTCCCGATCACCAGCGCGAAAGGGCGCTCGCTCTTGCTGCTGAGCGCGGTCTGGACCTGTCGGTCGAGCAGCGCGGCGCTCTCGAACATGTGACCGGCTCTCGCGGGATCAGCAATATCGTCGGCTATGCCGGGACCGGCAAGAGCGCGATGCTCGGTGTTGCGCGCGACGCGTGGGAAGCGGCGGGCTATCAGGTGCATGGCGCTGCGCTCTCGGGCATCGCCGCCGAAGGTCTGGAGCAAGGCTCGGGTATCGGCGCGCGGACGCTCGCCAGCCTTGAGCATCAATGGGCCAATGATCGCGAGCGGCTGACCGACAAGCATATCCTCGTCATCGACGAGGCCGGCATGGTCGGCACCCGCCAGCTCGAGCGTGTCGTGTCCGAGGCCGAGCGGCAGGGCGCCAAGGTCGTTCTCGTCGGCGATCCGCAGCAGTTGCAGGCGATTGAGGCGGGAGCGGCGTTCCGGTCTGTCGCCGAACGCCATGGCGCCATCGAGATCATGGACATCCGCCGCCAGCAGGAGGACTGGCAGCGTCAGGCGACGCGCGAGCTCGCCACCGGGCGGACCGGCGAAGCGATCGGACGCTATGCCGAAACGGGGTTCGTGCATGAAGCCGCGACGCGCGAAGCGGCGCGCGCCGAACTTGTTGATGGCTGGGATCGTGATCGCCAGCATTATCCCGATGCCAGTCGGATCATCCTCACCCACACCAATGACGAGGTGCGCGTGCTCAACGAGGAGGTGCGCAATCGGCTGAAGGCGAGCGGGGCGCTTGGCGTCGACGTTGCCCTTACCGTCGAGCGCGGCGAGCGGATGTTCGCCGAGAATGATCGTGTGATGTTCCTGAGGAATGAGCGCAGCATCTGCGTGAAGAACGGCTCGCTCGGTACGGTCCAGAATGTCGACCGGACGCGCATGGCCGTGATGCTTGACGACGGGCGCAGCGTGGCGTTCGACCTTAAGGACTTTGCCCATGTCGATCATGGCTACGCCGCCACAATCCATAAGGCGCAGGGCATGACGGTTGATCGGGTCCAGCTACTTGCGACGCCGGGAATCGATAGCCACTCGACTTACGTCGCAATGTCGCGGCATCGCGAGAGCGCCGATCTTCACTATGGGCGTGACGATTTTGCCGATCGCGGGAAGCTTATCCGCGCTGCCTCGCGCGAGCGTGGCAAGGATATGGCGAGCGACTATCGTGTGCCTGAACCCGCGAAGGCAGTGGAGCCGAAACGTGGCATGTTCGACGGGCTGAAGCTGCGTGTCTCGCGCGAGGCGCAGGATCCGGCGCCGCCCGAACGGCAGCGCCCGGTCCGGCTCGCCGACGTCCGCATCAGCGCCCGGTCGCTCGAAGCTGAGTCGTCTCGTTCGCCGATCGACAAGGCGATCACGCGCTTCGCGCGCGTGACAAAGGAGATCGTCGACGTCCGGCGTGCCGGGGGCAAGGAACTGCCACATGAGGCGGAGGCATATCGCAAGGCGAAGATGGAGATCGAGGCGCTGCGGCCTAGCGGCGCGAACGATTTGCACGAGGCGTTCGGGAAAAGTTATGCGCTAACGAAGGACGCCGCCGAGGGTCGGACCGCCGGGGCCATCGCGGTAATGGACCAAAAGGATGCCGAGCGCGCGGCCGAGCGCGTCGCAGCCGATCGTGCGGCGCGCGATCGTGCGCGGCTCGCTGTGGAGGCAAAGCGGCTTGACGCCGAGACCGACAAGCGCGCCGAGTTGTTCGTCGCGAACTGGAAGAAGGAGAGCGCGCGGGTCAAGGACGCGCCGACCTATGCGGCGCGGGATGCAGCGCGCGCCAACCTCGCTGACATGGCCAAAAGCCTGCATCGCGATCCGCAGCTCGAGTCGCTGCTTCAGAACCGCCGCGCGCAGCTCGGGCTGGACGCTGTGAGAGGAAAAACGCTGTCTCAGGACCTCCAACTGAGTCTGGGCCGTGGACGGGGGCTGGGGATGTCGATGTAACGTGCGCCCATGACCGATGAACCAGCCAGCTCAGCCCCGCCGCCCCCGGATGCCGCCGCCGTCTTCGAAGATCTGCGCCGCGAAATATCGTTGCAGCGCTCGGCGATCGAGGGGCTTACCGCCGCGAAGGACAGGCTGCCTGATTACTCTCCAACGCTGCGCAAGATAGAGGCGCGTCTCGACCGCCTCGACCAGCATATCGAAAGCATTCGCGACAAGCCGGCCATGCGCCTCACACCGCTGACGCTAGCCGCCGAGAGCCACGAAGCATCGAGATCATTCGGAGCCGAGGATCGCAAATCTGTTGGAGAGGCCCGCGAAACGCTGGCACGCGCTCTGGGCCGCGTCGAGGGAATGATAAAGCAGAAGCGGTCGAACGACGAGCAGGATTGGTGGGTTACCTGGGCAGCTATAGGCGGATTGCTAATTGGGGCGCTCCTGACGCTGCTCGGCGTGGTTGCGGCGACATAGGTGCTCAATGGGCCTCGCAGATCACAGCAGGTATGCGGCGGCTATCCAAGTCGCAGCCAGTCGCCGCACAGCTGCCTGTCGAATATCGTCCCGCATGTCGAACGGTGGTCGGCGAAGCTCCTTGATCGTAGTCGCCTTGTCGCCCCTCGACGGCGGTACTTTTTCGGATCCCCTTTTCCCAATTCATCGTAACGTACCCTGAGGCTTCGAGCCCATCGGCGTTCTATGCTGCGAGCGGCGGAGGCAATCGGATGTGATGTTATGACGGATTCGCCGCCGTGGTCCGCTGCTATTCGCTCACGCGCTAGCTAGGGCGTAAGGGACCCGTATTCGACCTCATCCAGTCTAGATGCTGCGCGTCGGATACAG
>NZ_CATKOZ010000003.1:0-357684 GCF_949769135.1 Sphingopyxis sp. Geo25
AGCGGACGTTCAGAAGCAAGCCTGAGCGCTCGCTCTCTAGGATATAGAGTTTGCTGGTTAGACTTCGATGCCCTCCGTTTTTATCGCCCATCGGCGAACTAGAGTTAAAATCTCTCAATCCCATATTCGTGCGGCGATCCTCGCAGAATGTGTTATACGGCCACATCACCTGAATTCCGAACAAGCTCCATGTGACAGAGGGACAAATATCGTGCTCTCGCTTGATGCAGGAGCACGCACCATGTGCCTCAACCAGCTACTCGAAGACGAACAGATCGCGCTGATGCGCTATTCCGCCGCGACCAAGCCCTCGGAGGTCATGCGATATCGGCGCAAGATCGAAAGCCTCGGTCAGCGCTTCAAATCCTTCCCCTACCGTCACCGTCCCTATCTTTCTCAAATTGTCAGGCCCGATGCGATCGCTTCGGCGCGCCCGCAGCGTTCGAACGAATTCTCGTACCGGGCGATCGAACGGAAGGACGTCTGACATGGCAAAATCGCAAAAGCGCAGCAATCGCGAGACCCGCAAGCCCAAGGCGACGAAGCCGAAAGCGCTCACCGGCCTCGCCGCCCACGAAGCATCCGCGGTGAACCTGACCGCGAAACCGAAAGGCAAGCACTGAGATGGCCTGCACACGCCGGCGCTGCGGATTGCCTTCGTCGGCAATGCCCTCCCGCGCCGCTGCGGTATAGCCACCTTCACAACCGACCTCGACCTCGCGGTCGGCGCGCTCGGCGAGGTTGCGGATACGGCCATTGTCGCGATGATCGAGCCGGGCGGCGACCATGAATTTCCGCCACCCGTCCGCAAGAAGATCCGTCAGGACCAGGCGGCCGACTATCGCGCCGCCGCCGACTTCATCAATCGCGAGGCCTTTGATCTCGTCTGCCTCCAGCATGAGTTCGGTATCTTCGGCGGCGAGGCAGGCGCGCTGATTCTCGGCCTCGTAGCGAGGCTAGATGCGCCGCTCGTCACCACCTTGCACACGGTGCTCGATCGGCCAACCACGGCGCAGCGCCGCGTCATGAAAGATATCATTACCGCATCGGCGCGGGTGGTCGTCATGGCCGACAAGGCGCGCGACATGCTAATCGACGTCTATGGTGCCAATCCAGGGAAGATTGACGTTATCCCCCACGGCATTCCCGATGTTCCGCTAGCCTCGACGCGAGCCGCCAAGAAGCGTTTGGGGTTTACCGATCGCAAGGTGATTCTGACGTTCGGGCTGATGAGCCCGAACAAGGGCATCGAGACGATAATCGACGCTATGCCCGAGATTGTCCGGAGCACGCCCGATACTCTCTATGTGGTGATGGGCGCCACGCATCCCGCCTTACTGGCGCGTGAGGGCGAGCGTTATCGCGACACGCTGATGGCGCGGGTACGCGAGCTTGGCCTCGATGACCATGTCGCGTTCATCAACCGTTTCGTCGACCGCCCCGAACTGCTCGATCATATCGCGATGTGCGATATCTACGCGACGCCTTATCTGTCGGCGGCGCAAATGACGTCGGGAACGCTCGCCTATTCGCATGGTCTGGGGCGTCCGGTCGTTTCCACGCCCTATTGGCACGCCGCCGCGTTGCTCGCCGACGGGTCGGGCGTCCTGATCCCGTTCGACAATCCGGCGGGCTTCGGTCCGGCGATTTGCGATCTGCTGGGCAACGACCCCGAACGCGTGGCGATGGGGCGCAAGGCCTATGCGGCGAGCCGCCCCATGATATGGGCCAATACGGCACGGCGCTATGCCGCGAGTTTTCGCAAGGCTTGCCGCGAGCCCAGGCTTGCGTCCGGCGGCCGGGCGGGGATGCCCGAACCCGGGCCGGTTCCCCTGCGGGCAAACGTCCAAGGCGGCCTTCCACCGATGTCACTCGACCATCTCGCCGCGATGTCCGACGACACGGGAATATTCCAGCATGCGGTCCATGCGATCGCCGACCGCAGTCATGGATATTGCATCGACGACAATGCACGGGCGCTGCTGCTGTGCTGCAGTCACGCCGGCGGCCCCGATGCGGCGCTGACGCGCCGGCTGTCACTCACGTTCGCGGGCTTCATCCAGCACGGCTGGAATCCCGGCAATCGACGCTTTCGCAATTTCATGGGCTTCGACCGGCGATGGCTCGAAGATGCGGGCTCGGAGGATAGCCACGGAAGGACGCTCTGGGCGCTGGGCGCCTATAGCGCGCGAGCCTGCTCTCTTGGCCATGCGCGTTGGGCAAAAGAGCTGTTCAGCGAGGCGCTGCCCGAGGTCGAGGCCTTCACCGCGCCGCGGTCCTGGGCGTTCACCTTGCTCGGCCTCGCATCCTATTGCGCGGTTTATGCCGAAGATTATGCCGCCGCGCGCCTACGCGCCGAACTGGCCGGCCGCCTCGAAAGGTTGCTGTGTGCACGAGAAGGTCCTGAATGGACATGGTTCGAAAATGGCCTCAGCTATGACAACGCCCGGCTGCCGCAAGCGCTGATCGTCACGGGCGCCGCAGCGTGCTCGGCGACCATGATCGAGACAGGGCTGCGAAGCCTGCGGTGGCTGGTGGCCGTGCAGACAGCGCCCGAAGGTCATTTCCGGCCCGTCGGCTCGCATGGCTTCCTGATGGCCTCGCGCAACAGTCCCGAACCGTTCGATCAACAACCGCTGGAGGCTTGCGCGACGATCGCGGCCTGTATCGCGGCGGAAGCTGTCGATCCGGCCTCTTCGTGGCGCGCGGAAGCCGAGCGCGCCTTCGCATGGTTTATTGGCGCGAACGATCTCGGCATTGAACTGGCCGACGTCGCGACGGGTAGTTGCCGCGACGGGCTCCACCCGGACCGCGCGAACGAGAACCGCGGCGCGGAATCGGTGTTGTCCTTCCTGCTCGCGCTGGCCGACATGCAGCGCCTGAAAGCGACGGGCTGGCGGGCGCCGTCACCGACGAGCGAATCCACACACGACGCCATCGATGCCTGAGGGAACTCCGCCATCCGCGCCCTTCTTCAACCGGCAGGCGCTTCACTTGCGGCCCGACCCGTCGCGCGTCGTCGTCCGCCCGTTCCGGCCGGCGGTGGAACCTCGCGACCTGAATCCCGTCGACAAGACCCGCGCCAATCACATCGTCGACCGCGTCCTCGCGATGACCCCGGACGAAACCGACGCGCTGCTTGCCGAGACGCTGCGCAACTTCGACGACCGGCACCGCAACCTTCCCGCAATCTTCGAACGGCGTACCGCGGAAATGGAGGATGCGTTTGCCGCTCACATGAGTTTCTCGCAGGCGCAGCGCCAGCTCGTCGGCGCCTACTTCCTTCATGAGTACAGCTTCGAAGCGGCGGCGCTGTTCAATCCCAGCATCGTGCCGCACCCCGACCAGTCGGGAGTCGCCGCAGGATGCCGCCGCTTCATCCTCAGCCTGCGCGCCGTCGGCGAGGGCCATATCTCTTCCCTGACGTTTCGGTCGGGAATATTGGCCGCCGACGGAACCGTTACCATCGACCCGCCCGCGCGGCTCGCCGCGACGCCCGTCGTGACCGCCCGTGTCGGCGATCGTCTGGAACTAGGCTTCGATCCCGCCAGCGACATCGCCGAGCGGGTGATCTTCCCCGTCACAGAGATGCAGGCGAACGGGATCGAGGATGCCCGCTTCGTCGCCTTCCACGACGAAGGCCAGACCATCTATTATGCGACCTTCACCGCCTACAGCGGAAGCGGCATAAGGTCGGAGCTGATCGAAACCCGGGACTTCGTGACATTCCATCTGGTACCGCTCAAGGGCGCCGCGGCGCGCAACAAGGGGATGGCGCTTTTTCCACGAAAGATCGGCGGCCGCTATGCGATGATCGCGCGCCACGACAATGAGAGCCTGCACCTCATCCTGTCGGACGACCTCCACGAATGGGGTCTCGGCGAGGTGATCGTGAAGCCCAAATATCCCTGGGAGTTCGTCCAGATCGGCAATTGTGGCTCGCCCATCGAACTCGACGAAGGCTGGCTGCTCTTCACCCATGGCGTCGGCCCCGTACGCCATTATTCGATCGGCGCTGTTCTACTCGACAAGACCGATCCCTCGCGCGTGCTCGGGCGCTCGCCCGTGCCGCTCGTCCAGCCGGCGGCCGCGGAGCGCCATGGCTATGTCCCGAACGTGGTCTACTCGTGCGGCGCCATAAAGGTGGGAGAACGCATCCTGCTTCCCTATGCCATATCCGACGCCTTTTCGACCGTCGCCACGATCAGGATCACGAATCTTCTCGACCAGCTCAAGGATTGAAAGGCTTCGTCATGGACAAGACTCCTCCCGGAAACGACCGATCGTGCAAGAGCGGCAGAATCGATGCGGCCGAACGTAAAACACTCGATCGATACAGCATTACCCGCGTTCCCGTGGCGACCTATGTCCTGGACGGTTATCGCTATTCCACCCTTGCCGATGCGGTCGCGCAGGTGCGCCGTTCCCGCATGTGAAGCGAAATCGGACGCTAGCCGGCGACCGGAGACGACTTAAAACGCCACGGGACGCTTCCCAAAAACGGAACCCGCCCAGAACTAGCCGCCCCACCTGCCTAGCGCTGCGGCTTCTCCACCCTGGTGCGGCCACTTGTCACGATCCGGGCGATCCTGATGCAAGCAACGTGGCGGCCGAAAAGATTGTGCAAAATCACAGCCGCGGTCCTCGTCGGGGTTGTGCTCCGCCTTCATTGTCCCATTGTTCAATCGCTTGTTGGACGGGAAACGATTGTGCGATTTGAAGATGGGCTGGTTGCGAGGCCCCCGAGCGGGCGTTGCTCTCACGCGCCCAGCTATCGATTGCGCGCTCCAGGTCGCGCCGCCTGCGACGCGACTGGCGAAACGCGTTTTCGATTGTTTGCGGGACATGTTCCAGCCCATGAGTGAGAAGCCGGTTCCACAGCCGAATGATCCGGCCGAAAGGTTGCGAGGGTTCGTGGATGGCAATCATCGAATAGACTCCCGTCGGCAAGCGGGAGCTCGATGTCTCTCAGTCACGGGAAGCTTGCGATCGAAATCGGGTGATGCCTCATCCTAACACAGACGGACATAATGCCGGCATCAATTCGCCGCGCAGAACGAGACCATTCCACCCGCCCAGCCCGCATCGTCGCATTCCCTCCGGTCCACCCGAGCCCCGTGCGAAACCGAAGCGTATCACGAGCGCAATAACCGCCGAGCGAGGCTTCAATCTTTCGCGCCTGGCGGATTTTACCGCTCGACTCTCTCGTGGATAAGCCTAGGCTCTCTATACAAAGACTCTCTGATGCGACCCTCGTGAGAGTTGATGGGGCTTCCTTTGGTCACGACCACAGAGGATGGAAAAAGCCCCGTCGAAGGATGGGGCTTTTTCTGTCCGGTCGATCCATCCCTGCGACCATCGCCCCTCAGGTTGCCGGACGCGAGCATGATCATGCCGCGCGTTGACCGCCACCGGAACGGCTGGTTTCTACGGTGACCATTGACCTTGTAATCAGCGGTTGTTCGCACCACATTCAAGACATCGCCAGATTCGTTTTTTGCATGTTGGCGACCGAGAGACTTTCGCGCTCCCGCACATGGGAGACGGAACATGGATCTCAATCACCTTCTCGATCACTATCAGATGGCCTTGATTGCAGTAAGCCGGGCGCGGCGCAATGGACATCTTTTGCCCAACTTCGATTTGCCTAGTCACTATACCAAGCGGATCGCCGAATATCGCGACCCGCGCGGCCTCAAAGACGGACTTCCAATAAGAACGCAGCCTGGTTCCGTACGCCCAAGGGCCGACCCAGCAACCTCAGAACCGGTCACCGGATATGGGGATTTCCTCGTCGACACACTCATTGCCGAGCTTCTCATTCAAAAGGGGTTCAGCATGAAGCCTCAGGAACGCAGAGCGTCAGCACTCGAAGATATAGGCGGCCGGCTGGCCGACATCGAGGAAGCGCTCCGGGTCATCGGCCGCGATATCTATCGGTCGCTCGGATATGATGACATCGCGCTCTCGACTCTTGCCGACGATACGATGCTGGACGACAATGTGAGCACCACAAGCACGGTCAAGCGCGGCTCTGAACGGCCATCGACGGACGAAGGTATCTCCCGCAGCCATGCCGGGCAATTGCCCCCGGAGACTTCGCAAAACACCAACGTTCATGACGATCGCGCCGAACTCCTTCGCCAGCGCATTCGGGAGCGCAGCTTAAGCGAACAAGCCGATGATCCTGATTGCGAACAGATCATTTCAAGGGCGATGCTCGACGCGGAAAATCGCCACGGCACAGCTTCGGAACAGTTTGCCGTCGGCAAGGAAGTCGAGGCGGCCCGCCTTGGCGATCGCGCGGCCGCCCATATCTGGAAAATCGTTGCCGAACGGCTTCATAAACTCCACGATATAGGCGGGCCGCTCGAAGCAGGATTAATGAATCGATTATGCGCCGCTGCCAAAGCGACAAGCTAATGGCGAACGGGAAGGATACGGATGCGGTCGATTGCACCAGGCGAAGCGGGCGACCGCGCAACCGAAGCCCCGCGCAAATCCTCTAACATCACCATATCATGACCATTCCCGCCGAACCGGAGCAGCACATCGGCTTCGATAATCAGGAACATTTCCCGTTTACGCCCGTCAAACCGCCACTCGTGCCAGCTTCGAACGATAGGGTCTTGGTTTTAGCGATCCGTGGTAGCAGGGCTTCGTGACCTGAATTCTGAACAAGCTGCATGAGACAAAGGGAAGATTGTTGTACTCTCGCTTGATGCAACAGTCCGCACTATGTGCCTCAATCCGCTACTTGAAGACGATCGGATCGCACGGACGCGCCATTCGGCCGCGACCTCGCTTCTCGACGATTATCGCCTCACCGGTACTTGCCTATGTGGTGCGAAGGCACATTTTTCCAACAGGTTATGCGAAAATCGCACACTGCCAGCGGCCGGGAGTCACTGGAAGGGTGGCAGGATACTTCTAAAGACGAAACCGGGCCACGCATCGACACGCAGCCCGGTCGGGGAAGATCCGTTAGCTGGGGCTAGCTGCTCTGCTTGCCCGGCTTTGCCGTCTCTCCGCCCTGCTGAGGCCGCTTGTCGCGGTCCGGCTGGCCGGGCTGACGGCGATCGCCATCTTCCTGCTGGGGCTGGCGCTCGCCTTCCGGCTTGCGGCCCGGCTGGTTGCCGGTCTGGTTCTGGTCGGGGTTGACCATGACCATTCTCCTCTCTTCAAATGCCCGGTAGTGGGCATGGAGACGACGCGCCAGAGAGAGCATTGTTCCCGATCATCATACGAGAAGACAAATAGCGCGTTTCCGGTCGGCCGAGCGGCAAAAGAAGAGCGGCAGAAGAAGATCGTCTCAGCCCCGCTGTCCGCTTGCCTGCCATACCAGGCCGGTCAGTTTGACCATCTCGCAACCGCAAACGGTGCAATAACTGACGAAGAGCCCCCGGCCCCAGGGGTTCGCCCTGAGATCGAGAAGGTGCCGGCCACAAAATTGTGCAAAATATGATCGCGTTCCTTTCACAGGTTGTGCTCCGCCCATAGCTCCTTCACCCCCCCCCCCGGCGCGCCCATCAATGCCGACAGCAATACCGACGCCAGTACCCTGACGAGAGCCTCGACGATCAACCGGCCGGCGGCGATCATATCCTTGATCGAACCGCATCCCTACACCGAACATCAGCAGGATGCCGATTTCGGCGAACTGGTTCGCTACATCGGCGCCGCCCCCCAAGAAACCCCGAGTGAACGAGCCGACGGCCAAGCCAGCAAGCAGATAGCCGACGAGCGGCGGCAGCTTGAGCCTGCTCGCCATAAACCCGCCGATGAAGGCGAGCACCAGTCCCATGAGGAGCATGGCGAGAAGCCTGGTATCGTGGAGCAATAGCGATCCTTCCCGAAAGGTCCGCCATGCGGACGCCGGCCGCCCCATCAGCGATGGCAAAAGGTCGATCCTACGGCGGCGATAGTGCCAAGGCCATGCAACAGCGTCGATCGTACGTCAGCAAGCCAGAGACGTAGTTCCCCAAAGCGCCATCCGAGCCATCGACGAATGTGATGGCTCTACCCTAGCATTGGCCATGCATCATCCCAGATGGAGGGTATTGCATTCCATGCCTTGAGCGCCGGTGCGACTGAGAGATTCCTCCATACTCCCGCTCGGCGACGGAGCCGGGTCATGCCGACTATATCAGAGGTTTTGAAGTCGGGGCGGGCTGCAGCCGCGCCTCGCGTGATGGCGTTACCTTCGCGGCATGAAGCGGACAGGCGATCGGCTGTCGAGAGCTGGAAAAATGAAGGTGGCCACTTCCCCGAGCTCGCGCCCATCCGAAACCCAAGCGCCGCAATTCCCGAGCCGGCGGCCACCGACTCCGAAAGGCAAAGAACGGAGATAGAGAGCCTGACCCGTAAGCTCGCCGACGACTTCGCCAATTGACGCGTCGGCAGGCGGTACAGCACCTATCAACATCGCACACGAGTCATTCGCCAACTGTGACGACGATATGGGCCGCAGGGCGCGACTGATCGCCCGCGGCAGGCTGTTTGGTGCAAGGCCAGCGGTGCGTTCACTCCCGCCCGTCATTTCAGCCTGATTTTTCGCGTGCCGGCTCAGGCGGCGACGGGGATATTCTGCGCACATCTCATCAAATCTCCCACCCGTCTACCAAGACCGTTGATAAAATCCCGATTAGAAACAATATAAATTACCCAATATATTTATCATGATATGAAAAAATAAATCGAATCTTGAAACCATAATTTCAGGAAACGGGGGAAATAGGGGAACTATAAAAAATACTGAGCGTTGTTTAATTGCGAGCGGCATCTTGTCAGCTCCAGGAGCCCCCAAATGTACAGGTTTATTCTCGCGGCGAATATCGCCGCCATCGCCCTTGTTCCGTCCATCGCCGGCGCACGAACGCAGTCGCAGGCGACCTGCGAAGAACAGCGCTCGACGCGCGTCGTCGCCACCATCGGTGGAGCGGCGGCCGGCGGCGTGCTCGGCAATGTCGTCGCCGGTCGTGGCGACAAGACGGTCGGAACCGTGGTCGGCGCCGCCGCAGGAGCCGTTCTCGCCAACCAGATCGCCAAACCGACGCGCGATTGCCGCGATGCCTTTGGCTATTACGACAATGAAAATCGCTGGCACGCCACCGGGGTGAACTCCTCCGATGCCCGCGGCTATTATAATCGTGACGGGATATGGGTCGATGGTCCGCCCAACGGTCGATATGGCAGCGATGGCCGCTGGGTCACTTACGCGGCGTCCAGTCGCGGAGAAGGCGACTATCGACCGGGCGGCGAATGGGTGCCCGCATCAGCGAACGGTTATTACGACCGCGACGACCTCTGGGTGCCGGGTTCGACGAGTGGCCGGTATGACGATCGCGGGCGTTGGATCGGAAACACCGCTTCAAACCCGCCAACTCGCCGCGACGACGCCTATGGCTATTACGACACCGCCGGCGCGTGGCACGCAACATTGACCGCGCGCGGCCGAGCTACCGGCTATTATGACCGCGATAACAAGTGGGTCACCGGAACGCCGAACGGCTATTATGACGAACGGCGCAACTGGATTCCCCAGCGCGAGGACGGAACGGCAAGCGGCAGCTATGACGGCCAGAACCGCTGGATACCAGCCTCTTCGGCCGGCTATTATGATGACAATGATCGCTGGATAACCGGTGCCGCAAGTGGCCACTATGATCAGCGCGGCCGCTGGGTCGCGGGCGTGACCGTCGGCCATTATGACGCGAACGGCCAGTGGATTGCCGGCGCCGCGAGCGGTCGCCGCGACGCGAACGGCCAGTGGATCGCCGATCCGCATCCCGGCTATTATGATCGGAACGGCCGATGGAACGCCGGAGTGACGACGGGCTATTACGACGCCCGCGGGCGCTGGGTTCCTACCGGGCGCGAGGGCATGGACAGCGACTATGGGGCGAACCGCCCCGCTATCCTCTCGCAGCTCGCCAACCTCGACCAATATGTCCGCACCGCGCGATCGGAGCGCACGATCGACAACCGGACGGCCATGAGTGCCAGCCGCGAGCTGCGATCCATTCGCGCCAGCGAGCGGGCCATGCGTCATGACCGGATGGACCGCCTGTCAGCGCGCAATGAAGCCGCGCTTCAGTCGAGGATCGATCGCCTGAATCTTCGCCTGCGGCTCAGCCCGCAGTAAAACGAACGCCCATCAAAAGGGGATCTGCCGCCTCCGCTCAATGCGGGGGCGGCAGTTTTTCATCCCGATCATGGCGGAAGTTGGCAGAACCATCTTGTCAACCGGCCGCGCCCGCTTCAGCCCGCACCGACCGGCGCGTCGTGCACGATCGAAACCCTAGTTCCGGGATTGGCGCCCACCGTTTCGACGGTCGCGTGAAGCTGTCTCGCCAGGGCTTCGACAATACTGGTCCCGAGGCCGGGCTTGGCCGCAGCCAGCTTGCGCGGTGTGCCTACGCCGTCGTCACGGACCGTCAGTTTCCATGCCTCGCCCAGTGCATGATAATCCACCAGGATCGCTCCACCGCGTTCGCCCGGGAACGCGTGCTTCAGCGCATTGATCACGAGTTCCGTCACGATCAACCCGAGGCTGACCGAGATGTCGGCATTCACCATGCTGTCGTCCGCGCTCACCTTGAGCGAGACAAGGTCCGGGTCGCGGATCATCGAGGCGCCGAGGCTCTGGCAAAGCTGCGTGAAGTAGGCACGCAATTCGACCTCGCCCAACCGTGACGCCGCCAGATGTTGCTGGACGGTGGCAATCGACATCACGCGATTATGCGCATCGCGAAGATGGCTTCTCGTCTCTTCCGACTGCACCCGCCTCGCACTCTGCATGAGCACGCTGGCGATGATCTGAAGGCTGTTGGCGACGCGATGCTGAAGCTCCTGAAGCAGGATCGCCTTCTCGCGCAACAGGTCATCCTTCAACTTTTCGCTGATCCGCGCTTCGGTCACGTCCGAAATGGTCAGCAGCAAGCGCGGCCGGGCTAGATCGCCATAGTCGAGCATCTTCGCACGGAGCACGAGCCGGCGGGGCGCGCCCGGGCCATCGAGGTCCATTTCATAGCATTCTATCTCTGCGTCGCCGCGAAAGGTGACGCCGAGCAATGTCCGAAGTTGCGGCACGTCCCACTCGCCGTCTCCCAGTTCCATCGGCGTCCGCCCAACGGCTTGCCGCCGGTCGAACGCGAAGGCGCGGCAGAAGGACGTGCTGGCCGCAATGATCGTGAAATCCTGGTCGAGCAGCAGGGCGGGTGCATCGGAGGCGGCAATGACGGCAAGCGCGAGATTGAGCGCAACGTCGGCATGGATGGTGCGGGTCATCATGGCCCCTTTCGGGGAGACCGGAGAGCTGACGGGCTTGAAAGCCGGGTCCGGGGAGAAACGGCGCGCTCGCGAACACGAGAAGCGCGCCGCTAACATGGAGAGTATACCATGAATGCAGGCGCGTCGCGCCAAGATTCCGCTCCATCGGCGGTTACGCGCGATTGATTGAGCAAGGGGTTCGGTATTGCCTCGTGTCGCCATCGCTCACTAAATCCAAGCGACCGCTTTCAGGTGGCGAGTGACTCGGGCTGAAAGGCTGAAATCAGGCGCAATGCTGACAACCGATCGCCTTGGGATTGGTCAAAAACTAGGTACCGCGGGCATATGCGTCTCGGGCCATCGTCTTAAATGGAGCGAATAGCATTGGTGAAACTCGACGGTTGGCACCTTGAATCGCTGAATGCAGTCTCCGCCGGGCTCCCTAAATGGCATAAATCTGCCATCTACCCCACACCTCTGCAAATCTGAAAATTGCGGGGTAAATCTCAACGGGATACGAAAGAATCGCTCATCTATGAAATTAGGAGCGGCTTCAGATGAAATCTGACATGGTTCTGGATGCCCCGTGAGGATTCGAACCTCAATAGACGGAATCAGAATCCGTAGTCTTACCATTAGACGACGGGGCAGCGAGGCGGGCGCAATATGATTGCGTGGCCGTCCTGTCAAGGCCGCTGCGCCGATTTGCAACAGCCCGCTTGCCCTCCGGCATTTCGCCGCTAGCATCGCGCCATAACAAGAGGGGCCGCGCCCTGGCGCAGACCCCGCACATGGAGGTGGGTTGATGCGTCATGTCGCGATCGTCGGGTCGGGTCCGGCAGGATATTATACCGCCGAAGCATTGCAGAAAGCCGACGATATCGCGATCGACGTCATCGACAGGTTGCCCGTTCCCTATGGCCTGATCCGCACCGGCGTCGCCCCCGATCACCAGTCGATCAAGGCGGTGTCGCGCCGCTACGAAGGCGTCGCGCTCACCGACAACGTCCGCTTCGTCGGCCATGTCTCGGTCGGCACCGACGTCAGCATCGATGAATTGACGGGCCTCTATGACGCCGTGGTCCTGGCGACTGGCGCCCCGCACGATCGCCCGCTCGACATCCCCGGCGCCTCGCTGCCGGGGGTGATCGGCAGCGCGGCCTTCGTGGGCTGGTACAACGGCCATCCCGATTTCGCGAAGCTCGATCCGTCGCTCGATGCCCCCGGCGTTGTGGTCGTCGGCAACGGCAATGTCGCGCTCGACGTCGCCCGCATCCTTGCCAAGACCCCGGAGGAGTTCGCGGGCAGCGATATCGTGTCGCACGCCCGCACGGCGCTTTCCGACAGCGCGGTGCGCGAGATCCACATTCTCGGGCGCCGCGGCCCGCACCAGATCGCCATGACCCCCAAGGAACTTGGCGAGCTCGGCCATCTCGAGCGCGCTAGCCCGCGCGTCGACCCCGCCGACCTTCCCGACGAAGGCGACGACGCCATGCTCGAGCCCGGGATGCGCAAGTCGGTGACACACCTCCGCAGCTTCGCGGCCAACCCGGTCGCAAAGCCCGTGACGATCGAGTTCGACTTCTTTGCGATGCCCGTCCGGATCGAAGGCGATGGCCGCGTCGAGCGCGTGATCGTCGAACGCACGACGCTCGACGCCGACCTGCGCAGCCACGGCACCGGCGAAACCTATGCGATCGACGCGGGGCTGGTGATCAGCTGCATCGGCTATCAGACCCCGCCGATCCCCGGTGTCCCCTATGAGCATGGCCGCGGCCGCTTCGCGAGCGACGAGGGGCGGGTGCTTCCCGGGCTCTATGCGGTAGGCTGGGCCCGGCGCGGCCCGTCGGGAACGATCGGGACGAACAAGCCCGACGGTGCCCGCATCGCCGAAATGGTGTTGGAGGACATCGGGCGCGGCGCGGGCAAGGCGGGGCGCGCCGGGCTCGACGCGCTGCTCGCGAGCCGCGATATCGTGCCCGTCACCTTCCGCGACTGGCGCAAGATCGAAGCGGCCGAAATCGCGGCCGCGCTCGACGGCAACCCGCGCGAGAAGTTCACCAGCGTCGAGGCGATGCTCGCCGCAATCGGACGGTGAGCCCCGGCCGGGACGGCATCCGCGCACTGCTGCGTTGGCTGCTGGCGCTTGCCTATGGCTATGCGGGCTATCGCCATCTCGCGACGCCCGCGCCCTTCGTCGCGATAACCCCGCCGTGGGTGCCGCAACCCGATTTCGTCGTCGCGGCGACCGGCGTTGCCGAACTCGCGGGCGCACTCGGGCTGATGGTCCCGCAGACGCGCAAGGCCGCGGGCTGGGGCCTCGCGCTCTATGCACTCTGCGTCTGGCCCGCGAACTTTCACCATGCGCTTGCGAACGTCGCGATCAATGGCGAGACGCTGAGCTGGTGGTACCACGGGCCGCGCCTCGCCGCGCAGCCGCTGATCATCTGGTGGGCGCTATGGGCGGGCGGCGCGACCGACTGGCCGTTCCGCCGCCGCTAGCCTCTATTTCGCGACCGGCGTCTCGATCGGCGGCTGGCCTTTCTGGCTCGCGGCATAGGCCTCGACCGCCTTCAGCACGCGCAGCATGTTGCCGATCGCGACCTTTTCGAGATCGGCCTGCGAATAGCCGCGCTTCGCGAGTTCGGTGAAGAGCGCGGGGTATCCCGACACATCCTCCATCCCGACCGGCGCCGAATCCATTCCGTCATAATCGCCGCCGAGCCCGATATGATCGACCCCGATCGTCGTCTTGATATGGTCGATATGGTCGGCGACCTTCTGCACATTCGTCTTCGGCACCGGGTTCGCGGCATCCCAAGCCGCGAGTGCGGCCTTCGCTGCCGCCGGATCGCCCGGATAGAGCGCCTTCAGCCGCGCCTCCTCGGCCGTGCGCGCAAGCCCCTGCGCGCGGACATCGGCGTCGAGGAAGCTCGGCAGCAGGACGACCATCACGATCCCGCCATTCGCCTTGACGAGCGGCAGCACACTGTCGGGCACGTTGCGCGGATGCGGGTTCACCGCGCGCACCCCCGAATGGCTGAACATCACCGGCGCCTTCGCAACCTCCAGCGCGTCCTTCATCGTGGCTTCGCTGACATGGCTCAGGTCGACGATCATGCCGATGCGGTTCATCTCGCGCACGACCTGCCGACCGAAATCGTTGAGGCCGTCGAGCGCGGGCGCGTCGGTCGCGCTGTCGGCCCAGGGGATGTTCTTCGAATGCGTCAGCGTCATGTAGCGCGCGCCGAGGTCGTACATCTGGCGCAGCACGGCGAGCGACGAGCCGATCGACTGGCCGCCCTCCATCCCCATCATCCCGGCGATCTTGCCGGCCTTCATCGCCTTTTCAAGCTCGGCCGAATTGGCCGCGAGCGCGAGGTCGTTGGGGTAGCGCGCGACGAGCCGTTTGGTGACGTCGATCTGTTCGAGCGTCTGCTGCACCGCTTGCTGCTCGTTGCTGTTCGCGGGGACATAGACCGACCAGAATTGCGCCCCGACATGGCCCTTGCGCAGGCGCCGAAGGTCGGTGTGCATCGCGATCA
This sequence comes from Sphingopyxis sp. Geo25, assembly GCF_949769135.1. Classification (NCBI taxonomy): domain Bacteria; kingdom Pseudomonadati; phylum Pseudomonadota; class Alphaproteobacteria; order Sphingomonadales; family Sphingopyxidaceae; genus Sphingopyxis; species Sphingopyxis sp. Geo25. Next base: position 14,817 of record NZ_CATKOZ010000003.1, read on the forward strand.
CCGGCGGGGCCGCGTCGGGCTTTGCGGTATCGGTCGTGTCGACGAAGTCGAAATCGTTGATCATATTGGCGGCGCGGCCGCGCAGCGCCCAGGGCACGTCATTATGGCCGTCGAACACCGGCGCCTTTTTGAGCGCGGCTTCGGCGGTCGCCTCGGGCGACTTTTGCGCCATGGCGGGAGTGGAGATCAGGGCGAATGCGGCGAGGCCGACAAGCAGGGGGGCTATGTTCATGGCGCGCGACCCTAATGCGTTGATCGGAGGGCGCAAGCCCGAGGCGGAGCGGGAGGTCGCGAGGGCGTGCGGTTTGTTTCACGCAAAGGCGCAAAGGCGCGAAGAAGATAAAATCTCACACAAAGACACAAAGAGGGCGCGCGCCCACGCGGATGGCAGCTTGTCGCCGTAGGCGGCCGTAAAGGCGCTTCGCGCGATTATGGCGCTGCGGTTGCTGGCGTCCGGCGCCCTCTTTGTGTCTTTGTGTGAGATCCCTTTTTTCTCTCTTCTTTGCGCCTTTGCGTGCGATTTTTCTGCGCCGCGCCCACGGGTCAGACTTGCCTTGACGTTCGCGTAAACCCCGCGCAGCATCGCGGACATGACAGCCTTCGACGACTGGCGCGCCCGTTCGCCCTATTATGACGAAACCCACGACGCGCTGGCGCAAAGCGTCCGCCGCTTCGTCGCGCGCGAGATCGTGCCGCACATCGACCGCTGGGAGGCCGACGGCGAACTGCCACGCGACCTGCACAAGAAAGCCGCCGAGGCGGGCATCCTCGGCCTGCGCTATCCCGAGCAATATGGCGGGCACAGCGAAGGCTTCGACAATTTCCACGGCCTCGTGCTGACCGAGGAACTCGCTGCGGTTGGCGCAGGCGGGCTCGGCGCGTCGCTGATGACGCACGGCATCGGCCTGCCGCCGATCCTCGCGCTCGGCTCCGAGGAGCTGAAGCAGCGTATCGCGCCTCCGGTCCTCGCGGGCGACAAGATCATCGCGCTCGGCATTACCGAGGCGGGCGGTGGCAGCGACGTCGCGAACCTCAAAACCACGGCCGTGCGCGACGGCGACTCCTATGTGGTCAACGGCGGCAAGATGTTCATCACCAGCGGCATGCGCGCCGACTGGCTGACCTGCGCCGTGCGTACCGGCGGGCCCGGCGCGGCGGGCATTTCGCTGCTGCTGATCGACATGACGAGCCCCGGGGTCGAACGCACGCGGCTCGACAAGATGGGCTGGCGCTGCAGCGACACCGCCGCGATTCATTTCAGCGACGTCCGCGTCCCCGCCGTCAACCTGATCGGCCAGGAAAATGGCGGCTTCATAGGCATCATGCGCAATTTCAACAGCGAGCGGCTCGGCATGGCGATGGGCTGCTGCGCGATGGCGCGCGTCGCGATGGCCGAGGCGGCCGAATGGGCGCAGCAACGCGAGACCTTTGGGCGTCCGCTCGTCGGCCACCAGTCGATCCGCATCAAGCTCGCCGACATGGAGCGCCAGATCGAGGCGACGCAGGCATGGGTCGACCTCTGCGCCTGGCAGGTGAAAGAAGGCAAGGACCGCCCCGCCGACTTCGCGATGCTGAAGGTGCAGGCGACCCGCATGCTCGAAGCCGTCGCGCGCGAGGCCGCGCAGATTCTCGGCGGCGCCTCCTACATCACCGGCAGCAAGGTCGAACGCATCTACCGTGAAGTCCGCGTCAACGCGATCGGCGGCGGCAGCGAGGAAATCATGCTGGATCTGGCGGGGCGGCAGTTGTTCGGAGGGAAGCGCTAGCTGGCTCGACAGGACGCCTCGGTGTCGGCACACTCGGCGCATGGACACACAATCTCTTAGCTGGCCCGCTGAGGCCGAAACCCTACTCGACGATCTTGTCGACCTTCGCCGCGCCATCCATCGCGAGCCCGAACTCGGGCTGCAAAACCCGAAGACGCTCGCGAAGATTAAGGCGGCGCTCGCGGGGCTGCCGCTCGAATTTCGCGAAGGGCCGTCGACCACCGGGCTGGTCGCGATCCTGCGCGGACCCGCCAATGGGCGCACCGTGCTGCTGCGCGGCGATATGGATGCGTTGCCGCTGGTCGAGGAAACGGGGCTGGATTTCACGTCAGAGATCAGCGGCGCGATGCATGCGTGCGGGCATGACACGCATGTCGCAATGCTCGTCGGGGCGGCGAAGCTGCTGTGCGCCGCGCGCGACCGTCTCCCCGGCTCCGTGATCTTCATGTTCCAGCCGGGCGAGGAAGGCCATCATGGCGCGCGCTTCATGCTCGACGACGGGATCATCGACCCGCTCCCCGACGCCGCCTTCGCGCTCCACATCATGCCCAATGCACCGCACGGAATCTTCGCGGGACGCGCGGGGCCCTTGCTGGCTTCGTCGGACGTGCTGTCGATCACGGTCAAGGGCGCGGGCGGGCACGCCTCGATGCCGCACGACAGCATCGACCCGATTCCCGTCGCGTGCGCGATCGTCACCGCGATCCAGACGATGGTCACACGCCGCATCTCGGTCTTCGACCCCGCGGTCGTCACCATCGCGAAGATCGCAGCGGGCACGACGAACAATATCATCCCCGAAACCGCCGAGATGCTCGGCACGATCCGGACGCTGTCGCCCGAGCGGCGCGCGATGGTCGCGCGCGAGCTGAAGCGCCTTGCCCCGCCGATCGCCGAGGCCCACGGCTGCACCGCCGAGGTGCAGATCGACGAGGGCTTCCCCGTCACCATCTGCGATGCACGCGCGGTCGCGTTCGGTCAGGCTGTCGTCGAGGAGACCTTCGGCGAGGAAGCCTGGCTGACGATGGACAATCCGGTGATGGGCGCCGAGGATTTCTCCTACGTCCTCGAAAAAGTGCCCGGCGCGATGTTCTGGCTCGGCGCGAGCCACGAGGGGAGCGACTGGCGCCAATGCTGCGGACTGCACAGCAACCATATGGTGCTCGACGAAAAGGTGATGGCGCGCGGCGCTGCGCTGCACGCGGCGCTCGCAGAACGCTTCCTCAATGAAGGATTCAACGCATGATCAACATCATCGGCGCGATCGTCTCGGGCCTGATCATCGGCGCGCTCGCGCGCTTCTTTTATCCCGGCGCGGTGCAGATGGGCTGGATCGCGACGATCCTGCTCGGCGTCGGCGGCTCGCTCCTCGCGGGCTTCGTCACCTCGCGCGGCCGCGCCGACTTCCACCGCGCGGGCTGCCTGGCGTCGGTTATCGGCGCAATCGTGCTGATTCTCTTCGGACGGCTGCTCGGTATCGGCGGTTAGGGCACCAGTACCGTATCGCGCGCCTCGGCGAGCAGTTTCGGATAGTCGAGCGTGTAGTGCAGTCCGCGGCTTTCCTTGCGGTGGAGCGCGCTTTTCACGATCAGGTCGGCGCATTGCAGCAGGTTGCGCAGCTCGATGAGGTCGGTCGTGACGCGGAAGTGGCCGTAATAATCCTCGACCTCGCCGGTCATCATCTTGATCCGGTGCTGCGCGCGTTCAAGCCGCTTGGTCGTGCGGACGATGCCGACATAGTTCCACATGAAGCGGCGGATCTCGGTCCAGTTCTGCTTGATCACGACCTCCTCGTCGGAGTCGGTCACCCGGCTCGCGTCCCACGGCCGGATCGCGGGCGGCGGTTCGAGCTGGTCCCAGCGCGCGATGATATCCTTCGCCGCCGCCTCGCCGAAGACGAAGCATTCGAGCAGGCTGTTCGACGCGAGACGGTTCGCGCCATGGAGACCGCTCTCGGTGCATTCGCCCGCGGCGTAGAGCCCCGGCAGGTCGGTGCGGCCGTCGAGGTCGATCAATATGCCGCCGCAGGTATAATGCTGCGCCGGCACCACCGGGATCGGCTGCTTCGTCATGTCGATGCCAAGCGTCAGCAGCTTTTCGTATATGTTCGGGAAATGGCCCGCGACAAAATCGGGGTCCTTGTGGCTGATGTCGAGATGGACATAGTCGAGGCCCGAGCGCTTGATCTGGTCGTCGTTCGCGCGCGCGACGATGTCGCGCGGCGCGAGTTCGGCGCGCTCGTCATAATCGGGCATATAGCGATGCCCGGTGACGGGGTGCTTGAGGATGCCGCCCTCGCCGCGCACCGCCTCGGTGATCAGGAAATTCTTGACCTCGAGATTGTAGAGGCAGGTCGGGTGGAACTGCATCATCTCCATGTTCGAGACGCGGCAGCCCGCACGCCATGCCATCGCGATGCCGTCACCGGTCGCCCCGCGCGGTGCGGTTGAGAATTGATAGACGCGCCCCGCGCCGCCGCTCGCGAGGATCGTCGCACGGCCGACGTGCGCGTGGACCTTGCCGCTCTTCTCGTCGAGCGCATAGACGCCCCACACGCGGCCTGAACCCGAATAGCGTTCCTCGTGGCGGCCGGTGATCAGGTCGATGCACGCCTGTCCCGGCAGCAAGGTGATGTTGGGATGCGCCTCGGCAGTCTTCAATAATGCCGCCTGTACCGCCCAGCCGGTCGCATCGTCGACATGGACGATGCGGCGGTGCGAATGACCGCCCTCGCGCGTCAGATGCAGCGCCTCGGCTTCCTTGTTGAAGGGGACGCCCATCTCGATCAGCCGCAGAATCGCGTGCGGCGCGTTCTCGACGACGAACTCGACCGTCTCGCGCCGGTTGAGCCCGGCGCCCGCGACCATCGTGTCCTCGATATGATTCTCGAACGTGTCGCCCGCGTCGAGCACCGCGGCAATGCCGCCCTGCGCCCATGCGGTCGACCCGCCGGTCAGCTCGCCCTTCGCGAGCACGAGAACGCGGCAATGGTCGGCGAGCGCGATCGCGGCGGTGAGGCCCGCGGCGCCCGAGCCGACGATGATGACGTCGTGGGGGGGCGCGTCGGTCACTCTTCTCCCCTCCCGCAGGCGGGAGGGGCCGGGGGTGGGCCTGAATTCAAGGCAGCGATAATCGTCATCAACACACCTTCCAAATTAGACAGCACATCGGCATTGGAAAAACGCAGCGTCCAATAGCCTTGCGACCGCAAATAGCCATCCCTGCGGTGGTCTTCTTGCTGCCGAGCGTCATGCGAAATTCCGTCCAGCTCAATGACAAGCTTTGCTTCGCGGCAGACGAAGTCCACGACATAGGGTCCAATCGGTATCTGACGGCTGAATTTCCAACCTTCGAGTTGGCGCTTCGATATCACGCGCCAAAGGGTGCGCTCAGGCGGTGTCGCTTCCCGGCGCAGCCGCTGTGCCTTCAATGTCTCGCGTGGCCGGAATTTTCGGACAGGCCCACCCCCGACCCCTCCCGCCTGCGGGAGGGGAGAAGAGGTGTCGCCCTCACCCATTCGCCGCGCGCGTCAGGTTGAGGAAGACGTCCTCGAGATCGGCCTCGCGCGTCGAGACGTCGACGATGCCGTGGCCCATCGCATTGACCGCGGCGAGCACCTCGCCCGCGTTCATACGGTCCTTGTTGTAGCTGATCGCAAGGCCGCGCTCGCCCTCGCGCTCGACCTTCTCGAACGCGGGATGCGACGGCAGCACCGTCACATCGGCGTCGAGCGTCACGACGACGATCTTCTCGCGCGCCATGTCGACCAGTTCGCGCGTCGGCTTGTTCGCGATCAGCTTGCCATGGTTGATGATCGCGATCCGGTCGCAAAGCTCCTCGGCTTCTTCCAGATAATGCGTCGTGAGCACCACGGTGACGCCGCGGTCGTTGAGCGACTGCACATATTCCCAGAGCTGCTGGCGCAGTTCGATGTCGACGCCCGCGGTCGGCTCGTCGAGCACGATGATCGGGGGCGAATGCACCATCGCCTTGGCGACGAGCAGGCGGCGCTTCATACCGCCCGACAGCGTGCGCGCATAGGCATCGCGCTTGTCCGACAGATGCACCGCGGCGAGCAGCGCGTCCGAAATCCGCTTGTCCTTCGGAACGCCGTAAAGGCCTGCCTGATTTTCCAGCGTCTCGAACGGCGTGAAAAAGGGATCGAAGACGATCTCCTGCGGCACGATGCCGATCGAATATTTGGCGTTGCGGGGATCGGCGTCGATGTCGAAGCCCCAGATGCTCGCTTGGCCGCTCGTCTTGTTGACGAGTCCCGCGAGGATGTTGATCAAGGTCGACTTGCCCGCGCCATTCGGCCCGAGCAGTCCGAATATCTGCCCGCGCGGTACGTCGAAACTGACATTGTCGAGCGCCTGCTTGCCCCCGGCATAGATTTTGGAAACGGCGTCGATGCGGATGGCGGCTTCACTCATGGCCGCCTCCATAGCCGCGCGCCTTGCAGCGCGAAAGCCCTCTCGCGGCGGCGAATTCGAGCCGATCGCCGCGTTAACGCTAAATTGGCGAGTCGCGCTTATCAGCGACCATGTGAGGACCAGCCACATCATTCGCCCGCTGCCGCTGCAGCAGGGTCTAGCCGCCATTGCGCTCCTGCTCGCGCCCGCCGCCGCAACACCGGCGTTCGCGCAGAGCAGCACGCAAGCGCAGGCCGACGTCATCATACTCCGACCGCTCTCCTTCTTCCGGGTCAACGACCTCGATTTCGGCGATATCATCGCGTCGGGAACCGCGGGGACCGTCAGGCTCGCGCCCGACGGGACGCGCACCCGTACCGGCGGCGCGACGCTCGCCGGAAACGGCGGCGAACCCGCACGCTTTGCCGGGCTCGGCACCCCGAACCGTCAGGTCAATATCTCGCTCGGATCGAATACGATCTGGATTACCGGGCCGGGGCCGCGGATGCGCGTGCGCAATTTCGAGATCGGATCGACCCCGACCGCGATCCTGTCGACGACGCCGACGCGCTTCACGATCGCGAGCGCGCTCGGCAACTATAATTTCCCGGTCGGCGCGACGCTCGAGGTCGGGGCGAACCAGACGCCCGGCGACTACAGCGGCACCTTCACGATCACGCTGAATTACCTCTGACAGGCGATTGCGGGCGGGCATCGCGCTTGCTAAAGGCGCGTCGATGACCCAGCCCGCCCCCCCGCCCGAGACGATCCGCACGCCCAAGACCCGCATCGCCTGCGACGGCACCGGCGACGGCCTTGCCAACGCCGCGCTCGGCCATCCGCGCGTGTGGCTGGAGATCAACCCCGACCAGGGTTTCGCCGACTGCGGCTATTGCGACCGACGGTTCATTCTCGTCGGCGGTATCGCCGACAAGAGTTGAGCGCGACCGGCGGGGTCGCCGACCACGGCTAGGGTCAGGACCCATTAATTCCGCGATCGAGGCGTCGAAATGGCGAAGATATCGGGTTCGGGCGGGTGCAGCGGGTAGCATCGCTACCCGCAAGGCCGCGCGGGCCCGAGATCGAAGCCATTTCGGCGTCCCTGCGGGATTTGACCGATTTTGCCCATGGCTTCGTCGAAAAGTCTCGAAATATCGACATATTCCTGCGCCTTTTCTCCTCGCCCCAGGCAAAATCGCTTCAAACCTCGATCGCGGAATCGATGGGTCCTGACCCTAAAGCTTAAGCGCGAATTCACCATACCCGCGCATCTTCGATTCACGCGCCGACGCTATGTCTCTGTTCCAGACAGGAGCAGAATCGTGGGGATTCGAGGGACCAGCCAATCGCGAGCGGCGCTCCGCCGCCTCGCCATCATTTCCGTTGTCGCGGCGACCACACTCGCATCCGCCCCGGCCCTCGCGGCCGACCAGACGGGCACGGCGGCGGTCGTCGTCGTGCGGCCCAACACGCTCGTCAAATCGGACGATCTCGATTTCGGCACGCTCGTGAGCGGCCCGACCGCGGGCACCGCGACGATCAATCCCGCCACCAACGCGCGCAGCACGACGGGGGGCGTCACCGCGGTCGGTACCACGGCGCAGCGCGCGGTGTTTCAGGGCACTGGCGGCATTTTCCTGATCACCGTCACCGGCGACAACAATGTCACCCTGACCCGCTCCGGCGGCGGCGGATCGATGACCGCGACCCTCGTCCGCGCGATCACGACGAGCGGCGGCGGAATATCGATCCTCGGCTCGTCGGCGACACTGCTGCCGAGCGGGGTCCAGACCTATTATGTCGGCGGCACGCTCACCGTCCCGGCGAACCAGCCCGCGGGAGACTATAGCGGCACGTTCCAGCTCACCGTCAATTATCTCTGAGCGCTGGCGCCGCGGGACAGGCGCCCCTATATCGGGCGTATGACTAGCCCGACCGATCCCCGCCGCTTCCTCTATCGCACCGACGCGCTCGACCCCGATCTGGCGCAGAAGCTCGCCCGCGAAGCGCTCGCCAAGGCCGACGACGGCGAGCTCTACCTCCAGTATCGCGCGACCGAGAGCTTCGGCTTCGACGACGGGCGGCTCAAGACGGCGGACTATTCGACCGACGCCGGCTTTGGCCTGCGCGCCGTGTCGGGCGAGATGACGGGGTTCGCGCACGCGAGCGACGTCAGCGCCGGCGCGATCCGCCGCGCCGCCGAGACGCTCGCGCTGCTCGACCCCGCTACGCAGGCCCCCGCCGGCCCGCCGCCGCGCACCAACCGCCACCTCTATGACGAGGCGAATCCGCTCGACCTCATCCCCTTCGCGAAGAAGGTCGAGCTCTGCCAGAAGGTCGACGCCGCGGCGCGCGCGCGCGATCCGCGCGTCGTGCAGGTCTCGGTCGCGCTCGCGGGCAGCTGGTCGGTGGTCGAGATCGTCCGCGCCGACGGCTTTCTTGCGACCGACATCCGCCCGCTCGTTCGCCTCAACGTCTCGATCGTGGTCGAAGAGAATGGGCGTCGGGAATCAGGCTATTTCGGCCTCGGCGGCCGCTATATGTACGACCATCTGTTCGAGGACGCGCAGTGGAACCGCGCGATCGACGAGGCGCTCAATCAGGCGCTCGTCAACCTGCGCGCCGTCGATGCCCCCGCGGGCGAGTTCACCGTGCTGCTCGGCCCCGGCTGGCCCGGCGTACTGCTCCATGAAGCCGTCGGGCACGGGCTCGAGGGCGATTTCAACCGCAAGGGCACCAGCGCTTTTTCGGGCCGCATCGGCGAGCGCGTCGCCGCATCCGGCGTCACCGTGGTCGACGACGGCGCGATGGAAAGCCCGGTCGGCGGCGGCCGCCGCGGCTCGCTCAGCATCGACGACGAAGGCACGCCGACCGGCGAGACGGTCCTGATCGAGGACGGCATCCTCAAGGGCTATATGCAGGACCGGCTCAACGCCCGCCTGATGGGGGTCGAACCCACCGGCAACGGCCGCCGCGAGAGCTTCGCGCACGCGCCGATGCCCCGCATGACCAACACCTTCATGCGCGGGGGCAACGACGATCCTGCCGAGCTGCTGTCGCGCGTCAAGAACGGCATCTTCGCCAAGAGCTTCGGCGGCGGGCAGGTCGACATCGTGTCGGGCAAATTCGTCTTCAGCTGCACCGAGGCGTACAAGATCGAGAACGGCAAATTGGGCGACTCGATCAAGGGCGCGACGCTGATCGGCGACGGGCCGAGCGTGCTCACCAAGGTCATGGGCATCGGCAACGACATGGCGATCGACGAAGGCATCGGCATCTGCGGCAAGGGCGGCCAGAGCGTTCCTGCGGGCGTCGGCCAGCCGACATTGCTGGTCAGCGGGCTGACGGTCGGCGGCACGGCGTAACCCAATATCGTCATGCCGGGCTCGACCCGGCATCCATGACGCCATCGCCGCCATGGACCCCGGATCAAGTCCGGGGTGACGACTCTGTGGTGCTCGCCTGTGACCGCCCTCACTTGGCGCGGCGCGTTTCCCTGCTTATACCCCCTTCAAACACAAGAAGAATCGGGCCGCATCATCCGCGGGGGCAGCCTCCCCGCAACAGGGAGGATTTCATGCGTTCGAGCCTGCGTTTCGTTTCTGTCGCCACCATCGCCGCGATGCTCGCCGCCGTTCCCGGCTCGGCGCAAAAGTCGACCGGCCCCAAGGAACGCTATGAAATGGACGTCGCGACGATGTCGGGCTTTGCCGCGATGGCGGGCGGGCGCGGCGGCCTCGGCGGCGCGATGAGCATGGCGTTCGGCGGCGATCCCAACAACCGCGTCGCCTACCAGCTTCTGCTCCGCCTCGGCTCGGGTCAAGCGCCGACCGCGCCGCCGCCGAAGGGCGACCATTTCTTCCAGCCGCAAGCGAAGCTCGGCAAGTCGGTGCCGCTGATCGCGCCCGAACGCAAGGAAGGGACATATCCGACCGAATTCGAACGACCGAAGGGCCGCCTGCTGCTCTACTGGGGCTGCGGAGCGAAGGCTGGTCCCGGCCAGCCCGTCGTGATCGACTTCGCCAAGGTCGCCGCCGGACAGGTTCCGCCGAACCTCTTTTCGAGCGCGGTGCCGGTCATCCGCGAGGTCAGCCAGGCGAACAGCAAATCCTACGTCGACTGGCCGAACAGCAAGGGTGGCAAGCAGCCTGGATCGGGATCGTCGCTGCTCGGCGCGCACCGAGTCGCGAGCAATGTCGGATCGGACATCAACTTCACCCTCGCGCAGGACTATATGCAGGGGCTCAGCGCCTCGACCGCGATCCAGGGCGACCAATCGGTGATGGTCCGCTGGAATTCGGTGCCGAACGCGACCGGCTATGTCGCGTGGACGATCGGCGGCATGGACCGGCAGGACAAGGGCGGCGACATCGTCTGGTGGACGAGCAGCGCGTCGCAGCAGTTCGGCGGCGGCCTGTGGGACTGGCTGCCGCCCTCGGTCGTGGCGAACCTCATCACCAAGAAGATCGTGATGCCGCCGACGCAGACGAGCTGCCAGATCCCGGCCGAGGTCAAGAAGGCGTCGGGCGAGATGATGCTCGGCAACCTCAATGCCTTCGGCCCCGAAGCGAATTTCTCCTATCCGCCGAAGCCCGCGGGCAACGCGGTGTGGAATATCGACTGGACCGCGAAGGTGCGCTTCCGCTCGCATACGATGCTGCTGATCGGCGCCGACTTCGGCGGCATGGGCAGCTCCGGCGGCGGCACACCCGCCGAGCCCGAGAAGAAAAAGAAGTGCAAGGGGCCGCTCGGCATCCCGCTGCCGACCTGCTGACCGGCCGGACCGCGCGGCCAGGGTCAGGGCCCCGATCGCCGGTCATTCCCGGTTCATCGGACCTGGTGTATAAGGCGCGCGGGTAGGGTTATTCAGACAGGAGTCGCATCATGCGCCCCATAATCCTTACGATCCTCTCCGCCGCTGTTCTCGCAGCCGCTCCCGCAGCAGCTTCCGCGCGCGAAAAGCTCGCCCCCGAAGACCAGCTCGCCAAGCTGCTCAAGGACCGCGTCGCGGGCGAACCGCAAAATTGCATCACGCTGTCGAGCGTCACGAGCAGCCAGGTGATCGACAAGACCGCGATCGTTTACAAGATCGGCGGAACCTATTGGGTGAACCGGCCGAAGGACGCCGAATCGCTCGACGACGACGATGTGCTCGTCACCAAGACGACGGGTAGCCAGCTTTGCAGCATCGACACCGTCCAGCTCCACGATCGCTCGAGCCATTTCTGGACCGGCTTCGTGTCGCTCGGCGAGTTCGTCCCCTACCGCAAGGTCAAGACCGCGTCGGGCCAGTAAGCGCAGCATGGCCGACGAAACGCAGGGCGTCCCGTCGCCGCCCGCCGACTGGGCGGCGCGGCTGCTAGTTTTCTGGTTCGACGACCACGGCATCGACGACTGGTACGGCGGCGGCGCAGCGTTCGACGAAGCGGTCCGCGACCTCGCAGGCGACTGGCACGATGCGCTCCGCGCGCTGCCCGCTGACCATTTCCTGACCGATCCCGACACCGCGCTCGCCGCGGTGATCCTGTTCGATCAGGTGCCGCGCAACATCTATCGCAACCACGCCGACGCCTTCGCGACCGACGATCTCGCCCGCGCGATCGCACGCGGGATCGTCGCGCGCGGCTGGGACCGGAGCTTGCCTGAAATCCGGCGACCGTTCGCCTATCTCCCCTTCGAGCACAGCGAGGATATCGCCGACCAACGCGAATCGCTGCGGCTGATGAGCCAGCTCGCCGACCCGATGTCCGGCACCTATGCCCGCAAGCATTTCGACATCATCGACCGCTTCGGCCGTTTCCCGCACCGTAACGCCGCGCTCGGCCGCGCGACGCGGCCCGGCGAGGAAGCGGCGATAGAAGAGGGCAAGGATTGGTGATAGGGCCGGAGGGATACGGAGAGCAACCATGGCAGACTTCACCGATACGCTGACCGACAAGCATATCGCCTTCATCGAGAGGCAGCCGGTCTATTTCACCGCGACCGCTGCGAGCGAAGGGCGGATCAACCTGTCGCCCAAGGGCTATGCCGACAGCTTCCGCGTGTTGTCCGACCGCCAGGTCGCCTATCTCGACCTCGGCGGATCGGGCAACGAGACTCACGCACACCTCGCCGCCGACGGGCGCATCACGATCATGTTCTGCGCCTTCGACCGCACCGCGCTGATCCTGCGCCTCTACGGCCGCGGCCGCGCGGTGTTGCCCCAGGACGCCGAATGGGATGCGCTGGCGGCGAATTTCGCCCTGCTGCCGGGGACGCGCCAGATTTTCGTCATCGACGTCGAAAGCGTCCAGACCAGCTGCGGCTGGGGCGTGCCGATGATGGAATTGAGCCAGGAGCGCGAGACGCTGCAGAAATATCACCGCCAGGCCGACCCCGGCCTGTGGGTCGAGAAATTTCAGGAGCGCACGAAGAGCATCGACGGCCTGCCAACGCGCGCGACCGACCGCTATTTCGCGGGCGAAGCCTGATGGCCCTCGTCGAACTCGTCCGCCTGCCGAGCGGCGCCGAGGCCGAATTGCTGCGCGGCCGCCTCGAAAGCGCGGGCGTCCACGCCGTCTGCTTCGACGCAGGGATGAACATCGCCGAGAGCGTCGGACTGCTGATCCCGGTGCGCGTGATGGTGCTTGACGAGGATCTGGCCGACGCGCGCGCGTTGATGACCGAATTCGAAGCGGTCGGGAACGGAAGCGCCTCCTGAGCGCTTGAAAAACAGGTCATGATCAAGGTCGCCTCCTACAATATGCGCAAGGGCATAGGGCTCGATCGCCGCCGCGACCCCGGTCGCGTGCTCTCGGTGCTCGGCGAACTCGACGCCGATATCGTCGCGCTGCAGGAAGCCGATCGCCGGTTCGGGACGCGCGCGAGCGCGATCCCGCCGCATATGCTCGCCGAACATAGCGACTATGAAGCCGTCGCCCTCACCGATCGGCCGCACAGCATCGGTTGGCATGGGAATGCGCTGCTCGTCCGCAAGGGCACCGAAATCGAGGAGAGCCACGCGCTGCACCTGCCGACGCTCGAACCGCGCGGCGCGGTCGCTGCGACACTCCGCATCGGCGGCCAGCGGCTGCGCGTCGTGGGCATGCACCTCGACATTTCGGGGCTCCGCCGCCGACAACAGGCGCGCGCGATCCTCGACCATGTGGGCGCGGGCGAGCCCTTGCCGACGATCCTGATGGGCGACTGCAACGAATGGCGGAACCGCGGCGGCTGCCTCGCCGACTTCGGCGCGCAGCACCGTCTCGTCGACACCGGCCACAGCTTCCACAGCCGCCGCCCGGTCGCCAAGCTCGATCGCATCTTCGCCTCGCCCGAACTCGAACCGGTCGAGGCGGGCGTTCACCGGAGCGCGCTCGCCGCGCGCGCATCGGACCATTTGCCGATCTGGGCGCGCTTCAAGGCCCGATAATGCCTAAAATTTAGGCAAACCCCTGCTTCGCCTGCCCAATCCGCGAACGATTATGCGTCTCGCAGGGTCCAAAACCGTCACAAAATGTTAACTTTTGCGCACCCCGCGCAATCTGGCACGGCTGTTGCACCGCAACATGAGCCATAAAGCAAAAGGGGGCATCATGAAGCTGATCCTGGCTATCATCAAACCGTTCAAGCTCGACGAGGTGCGCGAAGCACTGACCGGGCTCGGCATCGCCGGCATGACCGTTACCGAGGTCAAGGGTTTCGGCCGGCAAAAGGGGCAGACCGAAATCTACCGCGGTGCCGAATATGCAACCAACATGGTCCCGAAGGTGAAGATCGAGCTCGTCTGCGACGACGCGCTCGCACCGCGGGTCGTCGAAACGCTGCAGCAAAGCGCCGGGACCGGGTCGATCGGCGACGGCAAGATCTTCGTCCTCGACGTGGGTCAGGCCGTGCGCATCCGCACCGGCGAGACCGGCGAGGCGGCTCTCTAATGACGAAGGGGGAAAATATGACGTTCGCAAACAAGATTGCGGCGAGCGCGGGGGCCGCGGGCCTCGCGCTGTTCGCCGCGCTGCCCGTATGGGCGCAGGAAGCGGCGACGGCGGTCGCGGCGCCTGCCGCGCCGGCCGCCGAAGCGGCAGCGCCCGGCCCGTTCGTGCCGACGGCCGAGATGGTGAACAAGGGCGACGTGGCGTGGATGCTCGTCGCCTCGGCGCTCGTACTGCTGATGTCGGTGCCTGCGCTCGCGCTCTTCTACGGCGGCCTTGTGCGCGCCAAGAACATGCTTTCGGTACTGATGCAGGTGCTGACGATCGTCTGCGTCGCCGCGCTGGTCTGGTTCAGCTGGGGCTATTCGATGGCCTTCACCTCGACCGGCTCGCCCTTCCCGGCGCTGTTCGGCGGGCTCGACAAGGCCTTCCTTGCCGGCGTCGACGTCAACACCTTCGCCGCCACCTTCTCGAACGGGGTCTATCTCCCCGAATATGTCTTCGTGATCTTCCAGATGACCTTCGCCTGCATCACGCCGGCGCTGATCGTCGGGGCGTTCGCGGAGCGCGTGAAGTTCACGCCGCTGATCATCTTCACGGTGCTGTGGATGACCTTCGCCTATTTCCCGATCGCGCACATGGTCTGGTACTGGGCCGGACCGGACTTCCTCCACGCCGCGCCGACCGATTACGGCCTGCTGTGGGGCTGGGGCGCGCTCGACTTCGCCGGCGGCACCGTCGTCCACATCAATGCCGGTATCGCCGGTCTGGTCGGCTGCCTCGTGATCGGTCCGCGCATCGGTTACAACACCGAGCCGATGCCCCCGCACAATCTGGTCATGACGATGATCGGTGCCTCGTTGCTGTGGATCGGCTGGTTCGGCTTCAACGCCGGCTCGGGTCTCGAAGCCAATGCCTTCGGCGCGCTGGCTTTCATCAACACCTTCGTCGCCACAGCGGCGGCGGGCGTTGCCTGGGCGGTCATCGAGCAGATCGTGCACAAGAAGCCGTCGCTGCTGGGTGCGGTTTCGGGTGTCGTCGCCGGTCTGGTCGCGATCACCCCGGCGGCGGGCTTTGCCCACCCGGGCACCGCGATCATCCTCGGCGCCGTCGCCTCGCTGGTCTGCTTCTTCTTTGTCACCACGGTGAAGAAGAAACTCAAATATGACGACTCGCTCGACGTGTTCGGCATCCACGCGATCGGCGGCATCGTCGGCGCGATCGGCACCGGCTTCGTCGCCAACCCCGCCTGGGGCGGCCAGGGCTGGATCGACTATACCGCGCCCGTCGCCAAGGCCGGCGAGTTCGATCTCGCGGGTCAGGTGATGACGCAGATCTGGGCCGTCGGCACCACCGTGCTGTGGACCGGCACGGTCAGCGTCGTGCTGTTCCTCGCGCTCAAATATACCATCGGCCTGCGCCCGTCGAAGGACGTCGAGCAGGAAGGGCTCGACCTCGCCGAACACGGGGAGCGCGCCTACAATATGTAACGAGACAGGATACCCGCCGCCGCTCTCTCTCCTCTTTCAATCGGCGGCGGGATCCTACCCGGG
Organism: Sphingopyxis sp. Geo25; assembly: GCF_949769135.1. Taxonomy (NCBI): domain Bacteria; kingdom Pseudomonadati; phylum Pseudomonadota; class Alphaproteobacteria; order Sphingomonadales; family Sphingopyxidaceae; genus Sphingopyxis; species Sphingopyxis sp. Geo25. The sequence goes on from NZ_CATKOZ010000003.1 coordinate 30,458, forward strand.
TTCCTCCTGCGAACCACTGGCCGGGACTTGTTCCCGGCCATTTTTTTCGATTGTGGTCGGCCATTCATTGGCCGGCCTCTTTCTTGCGCGGCCTTTTCTGACCGTGGCCGCGATGCAACAGCGCCAAGCCATTTTTTCGGGCCCGATTCGTCCCCCATTGCCTTGCTCTCCGCAAAAGCGCAGCATCGTTACACGCCGGGGCAACATAGCCCCGCGGAAAGCAACTGGGAGGACATCATGGTTCGCACGACCCTGCTGGCGGGGCTTTCGACGCTCGCGCTCGCCATCACCACCAATGCGGCGGCGCAAGAGACACCCACCGAAACCTATGGCAATGACATCATCGTGACCGCGACCAAGCGCGACACGAGCATTCAGGACATTCCCTTCTCGATCAACGCGCAGACCGCCGAGGATATCCAGAAATCGGGCGCGGTCACGCTCGAGGATCTCTCGCGCAATGTCGCGGGTCTGTCGGTCCAGAACCTCGGCCCGGGGCAGAGCCAGGTTTCGGTCCGCGGCGTCTCGGCGGGGCAGGTCGTGCGCGACCAGCCGGGCGTCAAGGAGCAGGTCGGCGTCTATCTCGACGAAAGCGTGATCTCGCTCTCGCTCTTCACCCCCGACCTCGACCTGTTCGACCTGAATCGCGTCGAAACGCTGCGCGGTCCGCAGGGCACGCTCTTCGGTTCGGGTTCGGTGGGCGGTACGATCCGCTACATCACCAACCAGCCGAAGCTCGGCACGGTCGAGGGCGCGGTCGAGGGCAATATCAACCTCGTCGACGGCGACGATATCGGCGGCCACCTGAAGGGCGCGATCAACCTGCCGCTCGGCGACAAGGCGGCGCTCCGCGCGGTCGGCTATTACACGCGCTACGGCGGCTTCATCAACGCGATCGGCCCGGCGGGCGGTGACGATATTAACAGCGGCGAACGCTATGGCGGCCGTCTCGCGCTGACCTTCGAGCCCAGCGACAATTTCTCGATCACCCCGCGCATCGTCTATCAGAAGGTCAAGGCCGACGGCTTCAACCGGCAGGAGATCTACAATCTCTATGCCAATCAGTTCACGACCACCCGGCCGCAGGTGACCTTTGACGAGCGCGAGCAATATCTGTTGCTGCGCGAGGCGTTCGAGGACGAAACCTTTCTTGCCGACCTCAAGATCGACGTTGGCCTCGGCGGCGCGAAGCTGACCTCGGTGACGAGCTACATCAACCGCGACATCCTCGTCAGCCGCGACGCGAGCGCGCTGACCGGATCGGTGTCGGTCGACCTCGGCTTCCCCGATGCCGCGGTGCTGCTGCCGTCGAACCTCGTCGATACCACCGACCTCGAAACCTGGACGCAGGAAGTCCGGCTGGCGTCGGACAATGACAGCCCGTTCCAGTGGGTGGTCGGCGGCTTCTATTCGAAGATCGACCGCGTCTATATGCAGCGCCTGCCCACCCCGGGTTACGATGCCTTCACCGACGCGACGCTCGGCGCCGGCACCTCGGCGGCGGTCGCGAACGGCTTCCCGGCCAATTCGCCGTACAACGCCGACCTGCCCTATGATATCAAGCAGTTCGCGATCTTCGGCGAGGTCAGCTACGACATCACCGACGCGCTGACCGCGACGGCGGGGGGCCGCTATTACGACTTCAAGGAAACGCGCAGCTTCACCTCGGGCGGGCTGTTCGCCAACGGCGACCGCCGCACCGACAGCACCAAGTCGGACGGCTTCACCCCGCGCTTCCTGCTGTCGTACGACGTGGCGGACAATGTGACGGTCAACGCGCAGGCGTCGAAGGGCTTCCGCCTGGGCGGCGTCAACGACCCGCTCAACCTGCCGCTCTGCTCGCCCGCCGACGCGGCGCTGTTCGGTGGCTTCCAGAGCTATGACGACGAAAGCCTGTGGAACTACGAACTCGGCGTGAAGTCGGGCGGCCGCGGCTTCACCTTCAACGCCGCGGGCTTCTACAACGACATCAAGAATCTGCAGGTCACGCTCGACGCCGGCAGCTGCTCGTCGCGCATCGTGTTCAACGTGCCGAAGGCGCATTCGATGGGCCTTGAATTCGAACTGGGGCTGAACCCGACCGAAGGGCTCGATTTCAACCTGTCGGGCAGCATCATCGAAGCCGAATTCGACACCACCCTGCCCGGCGCGCTGACGACCGCGACGGGCATTCGCGACGGCAACCGCCTGCCGTCGGTGCCGAAGTTCCAGCTCTCGGCCTCGGGCAGCTATGAATTCCCGGTCTCCGACACCGCGAAGGCCTATGTCGCGGCGTCGTTCCAGCATGTCGGCACGCGCTACACGCAGCCGGCGGACCAGGAAAACAACCCGCGCACTTTCGTCCACGGGCTGCCCTTCGGCGGCGCGCCGGCGAATGCATCGACCACGGTCGATCTGCAGCTGCCCGACTATCAGCTGGTGAATCTCAGCGCCGGGGTCGACTTCGACAATGGCCTGTCGCTGATCGCGTACGTCAACAATGTGTTCGACGAAAACGCCCTGCTCTCGTTCGATCGCGAACGCGGCGGCCGTGCGCGGCTAGGCTATTCGGTGGGCCAGCCGCGGACCTTCGGGATCACCGCGCGCAAGACCTTCTGAACGGTAAAGGGAGCGGGGTTCTCTTCGCAGAAATCCGCTCCCGAAACTGCACAAAAGACTGCACAATTTTTGGGCGCGGGTGCCGCAATTTTAGCCTTCCCAACATGACATTAATATGGCATTCATTGCGTCAACAGTTTCAGGAGGGGAGAGCCTGAAAGGCTGGGCCGGGACGAAAGTTCCGGCCCTCTTTTTTTGTGCGCAGCACATTGCTGCGCTCCAAACTCCCTATTTTCAGCCATTTGTGCGGCGATAGCGCAGCATGGCGAACAGCCGCCAGCTCCCGTCTTCCTGCAGAATCGAATCGCTGACGGTCAATATTCCGCCCTCTTCCAGAACATAGGTGGAGCGCCCGATCTCGACATCGGCGCTGCCCCATTGCGTCCACCATGTTGCACCCGAAATTCCGCCCGCGACGGGCCGGGTCCCACCATAGCTGTCAGCCCATTTTCCGCGCACCCGCCCCTTGGCGTCGACCGCATAATTTGCGTCGGCGGAATAGCCCAGCGGCGGCGGACCCGCGATGCTCAAGCGATAGGCAAGGCGCGTCGCTCCGCCTCCGTCCGGCGCAATGTCGAGCGTTGCCGTCCCGGGCTTTCCGAACGCCTGCCCCTCCCCCGTCCAGTGGCCGTGCCAGGCGGCAAGCGACGGCGCTTCAGCGGGTACGGCGGGGGCGATGACCGCGGCGGCCCACCAGAGCGACATCACGTCGCCATTTCCGACTGCGAGAACATGAAGGCATTGCCATCGGGGTCGTAGAAGGTGAGCAGCTTCACGAGGCCCGGAATATGCTGGATGTCACCGTCCTGCCGGACGCCTTCGCCATCGAGATGCGCCTTCGCCGCCTCGATATCCGCGACCTCGAACACGTTCGTCGCGCCGCCGCCCTGGGTCACGGCTTCGACCTGGCTGAGCCCGATGTTCACCCCGGTCATCGGCGTCGCCAGTTCGCACCAGCCAATCGCGTCGGCGCGGTAGAGCAGCTTACACTGCAGGACGCGCTCGTACCATAGGATCGACGCGTCGATGCTCGTGACGCCCATCGAACAGGTGAGCTCGGATCCGATCTGAAGCGCCATGTCATTCCCTCCCTTGCCGAAGCCGCGCGCCGACCGGAGAATCGACTCGGCCATATCGCTTGCCTCTATAGTCCGGTTTGTATAGTTAGTTGTAAATGCGGTCAAGCAAGCCCGACCCCCTGCTCGCACAGCTCGGCAGCCATCGCTGGCTGGTCCCGTTGCTCGCCGACCTCGCGGCGCACAAGGGCGCCCGCTTCGTCGAGCTGATCCAGCGGCTCGGTCTGTCGCGCGACAGCCTGACGCGCACCCTCGACGCCGCAGCGGCGATCGGCTGGGTGCAGCGCAACCCCGGTCACGGCCATCCGCTCCGCCCCGAATATATCCTGACCGAACAGGGTCAGGCCGCCGCCGCGCGCGCCGCAACGATTGCCGAGGCGCAGGGTGCGATCGGCCTGTCGCCGGGCGCCGCGACGCGCTGGGGCCTGCCGCTCGTCGCCGGGATCGGCGCAGGACACGACCGCTTCAATGCGCTCGCGCGCCTCCTCGCGCCCGCGACCCCCCGCGCGCTGTCGCAGGGGCTGACCGCGCTCGGCAAGCATGGGCTGGTGACGCGCGAGATCCTCGACCTGCGCCCGCCGGCAAGCCGCTACGATCTGACGAAGAGCGGCGCGCTGCTCGCCGCTGCCTGTGCTGCGTGAACCCCGGCGAAAGCCGGGGCCCATCGATGATTGCGTAAAGTTTCTGGGCCCCGGCTTTCGCCGGGGGTCACTCAAGCCAGCGCCGCCTTCACGAAATCGGCCGCGCGTTCGCCGATCATGATACTCGGCGCATTGGTGTTGCCCGACACCAGCCGTGGCATGATGCTCGCATCGGCGACCCACAGGGCGTCGATGCCGTTCAGCTTCAGCGCCGGATCGACCACCGCATCGGCATCGCTCCCCATCCGGCACGTCCCCACGGGATGATACACGGTGTCGGCGCGGCTGCGGATCAGCGCGTCGAGCGCGGCGTCGTCGTCGATATCGACCGGATGCCGGTCCACGCCGGAATAGTCCGAAAGCGGCGGCGCGGCGACGATGCGGTGCATCATCCGTACGCCCGCCCGCAAGGTCGCGAGGTCGCGCTCGTCGGTCAGGAAACCCGGATCGATCACCGGCGCCGCCGCCGCATCGGCCGACGCGAGCGTAACCGACCCGCGGCTCTCGGGACGCAGCACGCAGGCATGGACCGAAAAGCCGTGCCCCTTCACCTTCGTCCGCCCGTGATCCTCGAGCATCGCGGGCACGAAATGATATTGGATGTCGGGCGCGGGCAGGTCGGGCCGCGACTTCCAGAAGCCGCCCGCCTCGGCAAAGCAGGTCGTCATGATCCCGGTGCGCTTCGTGCGATGCTCGAAGATCGCCTTCACCATCCGCCATGTGCCGGCCAGGCTGTCGCCGAGCGGATCGGTCGAGCGCGTTTCCCAGCTCGACACATAGTCGATATGGTCCTGCAGGTCGGCGCCCACCGCGCCGCGATCGGCTACCACGTCGATCCCCTTGTCCTTCAGATGCGCCGCGGGGCCGATGCCCGACAACATCAGGATTTGCGGGCTGTTGAACGCCCCCGCCGACAGGATCACCCCGCCCCGCGCGCGCAGCATTTCGCGTTTCGATCCGCGCCGGATCACCACGCCGGTCGCGCGGCCGTCCTCGACGACGATCTTCTCGACCAGCGCCCCGGTGCGCACCGCGAAATTGGCCTTCTCGCGCAGCGGCTCGACATAGGCGCGCGCCGCCGACCAGCGCTCGCCCGCCTTCTGCGTCACCTGATAGAGACCGAACCCCTCTTGGTTGGCGCCGTTGAAATCGGCCGTTCGCGGCAGTTGCAGCGCCGCCGCGCTCTCGACGAAGCGCTTGCTCGTCACATTGGGCCAGCGCTGGTCCATGACGTTGAGCGGGCCGTCGGCGCCGTGGAAGTCGTCGGCGCCGCGCTCATTGCCCTCGGCGCGCTTGAAATAAGGGAGCACGTCGGCATAGCTCCACCCCGTCGCGCCGAGCGACGCCCACTGGTCGTAATCGAAGGCATGGCCGCGGATATAGACCATCGCGTTGATCGCGCTCGACCCGCCGAGCCCGCGCCCGCGCGGCTGGTATCCGGTGCGTCCGTTCAGCCCCTTCTGCGGCACCGTCTCATACCGATAGTTCGACGCGTCGGGGATGAAGGGCATGAAGCCCGGCGTCTTGACCCGCACCGTGTCGTTGCGCCCGCCCGCCTCGACCAGACAGACCGTGCGGGTGCCATCCTCGGCGAGCCGCCCCGCCGCCGCACTCCCCGCGCTGCCGCCGCCGATGACGATGATGTCGAACTGATCCATGCTAGCGAACTCTCCCTCGTGCCGCCTGCAGCGGTCACCCGGATGCTTACATGAATGTCATTAGCGAGCGAAGCAAGCTGCGAGATGCAACGGCTTCAGATGCAGCTGCCGAATGTACAGACCGCAAACAAAAGAAGCACAGGCGCCATACTTGTCGCAAGGAACACGATGCCCGCGACGATCAACAAGCGACTTCCCGTACGCCAACCCATCACCGTGCCCGCAAGGACCAGCGGCACGCAGACCCAGGCGGTCAACCACACCAGCGTTCCTACCGAGCCGGCGAACATGAAGAACGCTTCGCCGCGCGTGCCGAAAGCACCGACAAATATCGCTAGAACAAGCGGCACGGCGCCTGCCGCAAACACCAGCACATCCCAATATGGCCAGCGCTCCTTCGTCACTCCGCAGCTTCCTCCACCGGCCGCCCCGCGGCCCAGCGTTCCTTGATCATCGCGCTCGTCGCGCGGCTGCCATCGTGGCTCCAGCCGGGCTCGCGCCACATATAGGAGAGCTTGTGCCGCCACGGCGCGCGCCAGACATCCTTCGCGATCCCGACCCATTCATGCACCGCCGCCCACAGGATGTTGAAGCTGCCGAGCTGCTTGACGATGCCATAGCGCACCGGCTCGTCGTCACGCTCGGCGACGAAGCTGCCGAACATCCGGTCCCAGATGATGAAGACCCCCGCATAATTGGCGTCGAGATAGCGCGGGTTCACGCCATGATGGACACGGTGGTGCGACGGCGTGTTCATCACCGCCTCGAACCATTTGGGCATCCGGCCGATCGCCTCGGTATGGATCCAGAACTGGTAGATCAGGTTCAGCCCCGCGCAGAAGAAGACCATCGCGGGCGGAAAGCCGATCAGGAACAGCGGCAGGCGGAACAGGAACCCCAGGCTGAGGAAACCCGTCCAGGTCTGCCGCAGCGCGGTCGACAGGTTATAATGCTGCGAGCTGTGATGGATGACGTGGCTCGCCCAGAACCAGCGCACGCGGTGCGCGCTGCGATGGAAGACATAATAAGCGAGATCGTCGAGGAAGAAGCAGAGGATCCACGCCCACCACCATGTCTTGAAGTCGATCCCGATGTCGAACAGCCGGTATTGGTGCAGCCACACCGCCATCGCGACGACCATCCCGCCGACGAGCGCGCTCGCGACCTGGCTCCCGGTGCCGAGCAGCAGCGAGGTCAGCGTGTCGCGCGCCTCGTACCGGCTGCGGTCGCGGCGCAGCGCGACCACCATCTCGGCGATCAGCAGCAGGATGAAGGCCGGGATTGCGTAGGTGACGGGATCGGGCAGCTTATCCATGCCTCAACTCGCGCATCCGGCTCGCCCACATCCCCGCGTCCTTGCCCAATTGCAGCGTCACGGCGCCGAAGGTCTTCTCCGGCATCGTCAGCGTCAGAAAATCCTTGTCGAGCCGCCCGACCGTCGCCGCGTCGACCGGGCGCGCCGCGAAATGATTGCCGTGCGCGCGCACCAGCATCATCCGCCCTTCGGCGTTGCGCACGATCGCCGCGAAACCCGCGCGGTCGCGCGCGACCTCGGTGCCGCGAAACCCCGCCTCGGCCTCTTCGGCGAGGCGGATCGCATGCGCCGCATCCTCGATCCGCGGATCGGCGCCCAGCCCCATGCGCCTGACCAGCCAGGCGACGAAGAACACCGCAGCCAGCGACGCGCCGGTCTGGATCAGGTCGGTCGCCGTCACTTTTCGCCTGCCAGCGCGTCCAGCATCGGCCGCAGCCCGGTAAGGTCATAGCCCGCCTTCGCGGCCGCATCGACGATCGCGCCGACTTCCGCGCCGCCGCGCGCCTGCGTCAGGGCCCACAGATGCGTCGAGCGCGTCCCCGACCGGCAATAGGCCAGGATCGGGCCCGTCGCGTCGGCCAGCAGCTTGTCCAGCGCATCGATCTGCGCATGGCTGAACCCCGAATGGCCGATCGGGATCGCGGCATAGGCGATACCCTCGGCCGCAGCGGCGTGGGCGATATCGCCCCCTTGCGGCGCCGACGGCTCCTCGCCATCGGGGCGGTTGTTGACGATCATCGCAAAGCCCTGCGCCTTGGCCTGGGCGATATCCTCGATCGAGATTTGCGGGGCGACACTGAAGCCGGCGGACAGGGGTCTGAAATCGCTCATGGCAGCGATCTACTCCCGCCGCCCGCTTGCTGACAAGCGCGAAGGCGCGTTGTCACTTTTCTTGCCTCGCGCATCGCTTATGCTCGACGCGATGGACGATCATTTCAAATGGGCCTTCGGCTATTGCTCGGCGCGCGGATATGCAGAGCCGGTTGAGGCGACCAATCCCCCGGCCCTGTGGTTCGAGGCCGGCAAGCCGGACCAGCTTGGCCGTTTCATTCTCGGGAACGCGTCGGGCGAAACCGCGGCCGCAGCCTTCGCCGCGGTCGACGCGCCGCATATCTATGTCGATATCGCGGCACCACGCGATGCGATTCTCCCTCACGTTCCGCGGCACTGGCACGCGCGCGATCCGATGTGGCTGATGGCGACCGGCGCCGCCGTGCCGGCAGCACGGCCCACGCCCGATTTCATGATCGAGGTCGAAGAAAGCGCCGACCGTTTCGAGGCTACCGCCCGGCATAGCGACGGATCCCTCGCCGCGCACGGCGTTCTCGGTATCCATGGCGCCACCGCCGTCTATGACCAGATCGTCACCGAACCCCGGTTCGGCCGGCGCGGACTCGGCTCGGCGATCATGGCCGAACTCACTCGCTGCGCCATCCAACGCGGTGCCAACGAGTGCCTGCTGGTCGCTACCGCCGACGGCAAGGCGCTCTACGAACGGCTCGGCTGGACGCTGCGCAGCGACATCGTTTCGGTGATTTCGCCCTCGGACGCCTGAAGATGTCCGGCGCCGACGGGTTCGCGCGAGACAACCTCGTGGAACCGCTCGGCATATCTGGGATGCTCGGTCCCCATCCATTTGTCCCACCAGGTGAAATAGAGGCCGTAATTGGTGTTGAAGCCGCCGCTGTGATGCAGGTCGTGGTGCGTCGTCGTGTTTATCCAGCGCGTCGCCGGCGTCGACAGCCACCAGCGCGGGTGCAGCTCGAAACCCGCATGCCCCATCGCGTTGCGGATGATCTGGAAGTTGATCCACAGGAACATGACCCACACCGGCGTCGCTACGAAAAAGAGCCAGATCGGCACGAACAGGATCATCACGAACGCCTCGGGGATGGCGAAGCTGTAGGCGGCCCAGGGCGTCGGGGTGATCGAGCGATGGTGCGCGCGGTGGAAACGTTTAAACAGTCTGGGATGGTGCATCGCGCGGTGGACCCAGTAGAAATAGGCGTCGTGCGCGACGACGATCGCCGCGAGCAGCGCCATGTCGCCCCAGATGCCATAACTCCCCTCGAAACGGTGCAGCACCCCCGTATCGACGCCCCAGACGATGAACAGCGCGACGAACAGATAGACGCCGACCGTCTGCAGCGATTGCAGGAATTCGCGGCGCTTGTCGGCGGCACTCGCTTCGCGCGCCTGGATCTTGCGCGCGGCGATGCTCGACCGGCGCAGCCCCCAGACGACCGCGCTGGTGACGCTCGCGGCGACAAGGTAGCGGCCGAAATCGAAGGCGAACATCGCCGGGCCCTTTTCGAGCAATATGGCAAGGGGAGGAATGGATGCGATCATGGCGTCGTCCTTTTCGGTGGATGACCGGCATGAAACAGTTTTGCGCGGCGCCAGCCCCGCACAGTCGAAAATCGGCTAGCCGATTCCGGAATCGGCTAGGTGCACAGACCTGTACTCGCTCGGCGTCATCCCCTCGGCGTCGCGAAACGCGCGGTTGAACGGACCCAGCGAACCAAAGCCCGCGTCGAGCGCGATCGTCAGGATCGGCACCTCGCGCTGCGCCGGATCGGCGAGCGCCGCACGCACCTCGTCGAGGCGAAAGCCGTTGAGAAAGGCCGTGAAGTTGCGATGCCCCATCTCGCCGTTGATCGCGCGCCGCACGCGATATTCGGGCTCGCCGAGCCGCGCCGCGAGCGCTGCGATGCTGAACCCTTCGGCGCGATAGGCGCGCTCCTCGGCCATCACGACGCGAAGCCGCTGCGCGAGCGCCGAAGGCTCGGCGGGCCGCGCGGCCGGCGTCGGCGCGGCGTCGGGCACCGCGAACAGCTCAGCCGAGCGGAAGCGATAGAGGCCGACCGAGACGATGAAGGTCGCGACGAGGATCGCGGCCAAGGTCAGCGTCCGCGCCAGATCGTGGCTCATGTCGCGATTGTGGAACATCTCGAGGAAGCTCACCCAGATCACGAAACCGCCGATCGCGCCGACGACGCCGAGGCGGAAGCTGCGCCGCGCCTCGATCAGGTCGTTCGCGCGTCCGCGCCACGCGATCCACATGCCCGCGATCGCGAAGGCGAACATGCCGATGCGCACGAGGATCCAGATCGCCGGGCTGAAATCGCCCGTCGCGGCGATCAGCACGACCTGGATCAGCGGCAGCGCGCCGAACGCCGAGACGAGCGCCCAGCTTTGCCAGCCGATCCGTCGCCGATCGTCGAACCACAGCCGCGCGAAAAGCCAGAACAGCGCGGGCACCATCACCGACAGCGCGTCGGCAATGACATAGGGAAAAAGGGTCGCGCCCTCGGGATGCAGGACGCGTGCAAGCAGGTAGGAGATGATCGACACATTCATCGCGATCGCGACCCGCGCCGCAGGTACGGCACGATGGTCGCGCCACAGGATCGCGATCCACAGCAGGAAGAGCGCGGTCGCACCGCCGCGAATCATCGGGTCGATTGTATCGAGCGCCCCCATGCGCGCCCTGCTAGCTCAAAACTGGCGGATCACCGACAGGAAAGCGTCGCCCCACGCTTCGAGCTTCTTCGCGCCGACCCCCGGAATGCCGCCAAGTGCGCTCCGTGTCGCGGGCCGCTCGTTCGCCATCGCGCGCAGCACCGCGTCGTGGAAGATCACATAGGGCGGCACCCCTGCCTCGATCGCCAGCTCGCGCCGAGTCGCGCGGAGCGCGTCGAACAGCGGATCGCCGACAGGGTTCGCCGCCGCGCGCTCGCCGCGCAAGGTCCGGGGGAGGCGCCGTGCCGGCGGCTCGGCGATCAGCACCGGCACCTCGCCCTTCATCACCGCGCGCCCGGCGGGACCGAACATCAGCCCGCCATGCTCGGTCGTCTCGAGCGCCTCGCGCGCGACGAGCGTGCGGACGAGCGGCTTGATCAGCCGTGCTTCCTCACCCGCGACGATCCCGAAGACCGAGAGCTTGTCATGCCCCCGGCTCGCGATGCGCTCGTCGGCACGGCCCGTCAGCACGGCCTCGACATGGCCCGCGCCATAGCTTTGCCCGGTGCGATAGACCGCGCTCAGCAGCTTCTGCGCCAGCACCGTCGCATCGACCTGGCTCGGCGGGTCGAGGCAGGTGTCGCAATTGCCGCAGCGTTCGGGCGGCGTCTCGCCGAAATGCCGCAGCAGCAGGGCGCGGCGGCACTCGACCGTCTCGACCAGCGCCGCGAGCGCGTTGAGGCGCGCCCGCTCGCCCGCAATCCGGGCCTCGGGCAGTTCGCCCAGCCGCATCCGTGCGCGCGCGAAATCCTCGGCGCCCCACAGCATCAGCGCCTCGGCGGGGTCGCCGTCGCGGCCCGCGCGGCCGGTTTCCTGATAATAGCTTTCGATCGATTTCGGCAGCCCGGCATGCGCGACGAAGCGCACATCGGGCTTGTCGATCCCCATGCCGAAGGCGACCGTCGCGGTGACGATGCCGTCCTCCGACGCGACGAAATCATGCTGCACCCGCGCCCGCGTTTCGGGGTCGAGCCCGGCATGATAGGCCGCCACGCTGCGTCCCGTCGCGGCGGCGAGCTTCGCCGCCATTCTCTCGGCCCCGTCGCGCGTCGGGCAATAGACGATCCCCGGCCCCGGATTGGCGGCGATGAAATCGGTGAGCTGCTTCGCCGGGCTGATGCGCGGCGTCACGCGGTAGCGGATATTCGGCCGGTCGAACCCCGCGAGGATCAATCCGTCGCCCGGAATACCGAGCTGGACGAGGATATCCTCGCGCGTGTGCTTGTCGGCGGTCGCGGTCAGCGCGAGCCGCGGCACGTCGGGAAAGGCGTCGAGCAGCGGCCGCAGTAAGCGGTAATCGGGCCGGAAATCATGCCCCCATTCGCTGACGCAATGCGCCTCATCGATCGCGAACAGCGCCGGACGGCGCGCCTCCATCAGCGACCGGAACCCGTCGCCCGTCGCGCGCTCGGGCGCGATATAGAGGAGGTCGAGCGCGCCGTCACGATAGGCCTGCCGCGTGTCGGCGAAATCGGCATCGACGCTCGTCAGGCTCGCCGCGCGAATCCCCGCCGCGCGCGCGCCGCGCAGCTGGTCGTGCATCAGCGCGATCAGCGGCGACACGACGACGACGCAGCCGTCGAGCGCGACTGCGGGAAGCTGATAGGTCAGCGACTTGCCCGCGCCGGTCGGCATCACCGCCAGCGTCCGCTCGCCCGCCATCACGCGATCGACGACCTCGGCCTGTCGCCCGCGGAACGCGTCGAAACCGAAGGTGGATTTGAGCAAGGGGAGGAGAGCAGCGGCGGACATTGCCGGGTCGCGATAGGCAAAGTCACGGGGCGGGGGAAGTCCCAAACCCGTCCGATCCCAAAGAGAAAAGGGCGGGGCCCGCAGGCTCCGCCCTCTCGGGTCGCCGGGCGACCGATCAGCTGCGCGTGATCGATGCCCCGCCGTCGACCAGCGATGCCGTGCCGGTGACGAAGCTCGCATCGTCGGAGGCAAGGAAGAGCACGGCCTTCGCGATCTCGTTCGGCTGGCCGACACGCTTCACGGCGTGCAGATTGGTCACGAAATCCTGCTTTTCGGGGCTGTCGTTGACCGCCTCGAACATGTCGGTCGCGACGCCGCCGGGGAGCACCGAATTGACGCGGACATTCTGCGGGCCATATTCGGCTGCCAGCGCCTGCGTCAGCCCGATCAGCCCGGCCTTGCTCGCCGAATAGGCCGCGCTGCCGGGAAAGGAAAAGCTGTAGCCGACGAAGGTCGAGGTGAAGATCACCGACCCGCCGCCATGCTTGACCATCTCGGCGATCTGATGCTTCGCGGCGAGGAAGGAGCCGGTGAGGTTGACCTGCAGCGCGTCGTTGAAGCCCGCTTCCGATACCTCGGTGCTCGGGCCGGCTTCGCCGAAGACGCCGGCATTGTTGAACCCGATGTCGAGCCGGCCGAAATTCTTCACGGCCGCAGCGACCAGCGCCGCGTGGAAAGCTTCGCTGCGGACGTCGCCCGCGACCGCGACGGCCTTGCCGCCCGCGGCGGTGATTTCGGCGACGAGGCTGTCGAGTTCGGCCTGACGGCGCGCGCCGACGACGACGCTGGCGCCCTCGGCGGCAAAAAGTTTCGCGGTCTCGCGGCCGATCCCCGAGCTGGCGCCGGTGACGATCGCGACCTTGTTCTGCAAACGGTTCATGACTTTTCTCCTGTTCGGCGGCGGGCCCGATGCCCGTGGTCGATGCGGAGTAAGTGGACTTTGCACGTCGTTCGGAATAGACAGCAGTTCTTGGTTCTATAATTCGGAATTACCGAACAATGGATGGAATGCGCCTTCCTCGGCGAAAAGCTGATCCCCGGCGAAAGCCGGGGCCCATATCTCGACCATGATCCGCATCGAGGGAATCGCCGCCTTCGTCGCAACGGTCGAGCATGGCTCGATCAGCGGCGCCGCGCGCCAGCTTCGCCTGTCGAAATCGGTGGTGAGCGAACGCCTCGCCGAACTCGAACGCTCGCTTGGCAGCGCGTTGCTCCATCGCACCACCCGCAAGCTGAGCCTGACCGAGGACGGCACCGCCTTCCTGCCGCGCGCGCAGCGCATCGTCCGCGACGTCACCGAAGCCGCCGCCGCCATCGCCGAACGCCGCGGCACGCTCGCGGGCCCGCTGCGCATCGCCGCGCCGGTCACCTTCGGCCATATGCACCTCGGCCCCGCGCTCTATCCGTTCCTCAAAGCCCATCCCGAAATCCAGCTCACGCTCGACCTCGACGACCGCCGCATCGACGTCGCGTCGAGCGGCCACGACGCGATCATCCGCCAGGGGGTGATCGACGACACGCGCCTCATCGTCTGGAAACTCGCCAAAAGCCGCCGTATCCTCACTGCGTCCGCGGCGTATCTGGCGGAGCATGGCACGCCGCAGAGCCTCGAAGATCTCGGCGACCACCGCGGCATCTTCTACACCAATCGCGGCGTCGCCGACTGGCACTTTCGCACCGCCGACGGCCCGATTGCGATCCAGGCCAGACAGGCGCTCGGCGTCAACAACGGCGACATGATCCGCGACGCGGTGGCAGCGGGCCTCGGCATCGCGATGCTCCCCGCCTTCATCGCCGGCCCGGCGATCAAGGCAGGCACGCTCGTCGCCATCCCGCTCGCTATCCCCCCCGACGAGGAATGGATCTACATGGCGCATTCGCAGGGCCGCGACCCGTCGGCAAAGCTGCGCGCGCTGCGCGATCATCTGAAAGACGCGTTCGGCGACCCGCCTTATTGGGAGGTGGCCTAGACCGATCCGGGGTCGCGAACTGTCATGTGAAGCGGGCCGCCTCCACCCGATCGCGAACGACCATCGCCGGCCTCAATAGCCCGCCGTGGCCTCGAGGAACCAGATCCGCTGCTGCGTCTCGTCGGCCCAGGCATCCACCAGTCCGCTCGTCGCGATATCGCCCTCGGCCTCGGCCGCCGCCTTCACCTCCTTGAGCTGGGCAAGCAGCGTCCGGTTGTCCTCGGCCAGCGTCCTGACCATCGCATCGGCGGTCACCGACGTGGCATCGTCGTCCTTGATCGACTGGCGGCGCGACACGTCGCCGATCGAGCGCAGCGTCGCCGCGCCATTCTTGCGAACGCGTTCGGCGATCAGGTCGGTGGTGCCAAGGATCTGCGTCGCCTGTTCGTCGAACAACAGGTGCAGTTCGCGGAAGTGCGGCCCCTGGACGTGCCAGTGATAATTTTTGGTCTTGAGATAGAGCGCGAAGCTGTCGGCGAGCAGCGCGTTGAGCGCATCGGCGACGGCGGGCTGATTGTGATTGTCGGGCATGGGATGATCCTTTCGTTGGCCCCTACCATGTAGGGCCGCGAACAGGAATTTTCCCATTGAACCTTTTGGTGGCTTTCATCGAATAAACCGATGAAACCAACGGTCATAAATGAGGCTCTACTATAAGCCGAAAGCGGTCATCCCCGCGCGAACGCCCCACAGGACCAGGATCGCCGCGCCGGCATAGCGCAGGACTTGTACCGGCCGCTGCGCCGCGAGCGCTGGTCCGAAGGCGAGGAAAGGGAGCAACGCCAATATCCACCCGACCAGCCCGCCCGCGGCTGCCCAAAGCCCCGCGCCGCTCGTCGCGGCGAGCGCGCCGATCAGGAAATGGCTGCGATTGCCGAATTGCAGCGCGAGCATCCGCACCGCGAGCACCGCGGGCGCCGCATCGGACATCTCCTCCGCCGGCGGGCCGAGCCGCCCGCGCCACAGCAGCGCGGCCGCCGCGGTCAGCGTTGCAAAGGCGATCAGCAGCGAAACGATCCCCTGCCCGACCATCCGGTTCAGCGCCGCGCCCGCGATCGCGGCGATCAGCGCATTGGCGATGAACGCGCCAAAAGCGATGGCGACGACGCGCCGCCGGTCGTTCCGCGCGGCGAGCAGGTCCGAAAGCAGGAGTCCCGTCCGCCCGTCGGCATTGGCGAGCGCCACGGCGACGAGGGCGAGCATGATCGCATCCATGACAAACCGCCTGCGCCGTCAGGCGCGGCGCGTCAATGCCCGAGCCGCATCGCCACCGACGCCAGCCACGCTTCCTGGGCGGCGGCAGGCAGCGGCCCGCGCGGCGCCAGCACCGCGTCGCTCATCGCGTCGAGATAGGTCAGGATCGCGGCGCGATAGCCGCCGCCCGCGACCGCCGATTCCAGCCGGCTCGCCAGCATCTCGACGGCAGCAAAGCCATTGTCGCGCGCGAGGCAGCGAATATCGTCGACCCCCTGCACGATCTGCGCGAGCGCGCAATGCGGCAGCGCCTCGGCAAGCGCTCCGATCTGTCCGCCGATACGGTCCTGGATTTCCTGATAATGGTCGGTCTGGATAGCCATCGTCCGCCCCCTGGTTCCCCAGGGAGCAGCATGCGCCCCAATGGTTAATCGGTAGTTAGGGTCAGGACCCATTAATTCCGCGATCGAGGTTTGAGCGATTCTGCTTGGGGCGAGGAGAAAAGGCGCAGGAATATGTCGATATTTCCAGACTTTTCGACGAAGCCACAGGCAAAATCGGTCAAATCCCGCAGGGACGCCGAAATGGCGGAATTAATGGGTCCTGACCCTAGCGGTGGCGTACCGGAGAATCGGCGTCCTGCGACTGTTTGCTGCGGTACATGTCGCGGTCGGCGGCGGCGAGAATCTCGGACTCGGTCGCCCCCGCCTCCAGCATCGCGACCCCGAAACAGGCCGACAGCTGGATCACGTGCCCGTCATAGATCGCAGGCTCGGCGCTCAGCACGTGGCGCAGGCGGTTGACCTGCACGCGCGCGCCCTCTTCGGTCGACTGGTCGAGGATCAGGCCGAATTCGTCGCCGCCGATACGCGCCGCGACGTCGGTCGCGCGGATCGATTCATCGAGCCGCGTCGCGATCTGGAGCAGCGCAAAGTCGCCTGCCGCATGGCCGAAACTGTCGTTGATATATTTGAGCTGGTTGACGTCGATGAACACCACCGCCGCGCTTTCGGCGTGGCGTTCGAAGCGCGCGAGGCGCTGGTGGATCGCGGTCAGGAAATAGCGCCGGTTGAACAGCGGGGTCAGCGTGTCGCGTTCCGACACGCGTTCGAGCTCGGCCACCGCAATCTTCAGGATGCGGTTCTCCCGGCGCAACGCGTCGCGTTCCCTGCGCAATTCGCGCAGCTGGTCCTCGATGGAGTCAACGGATGCGAAGCCGGTCCGGTCGACCGCTATCCGTGCCCCCCCTGCGATATCCATTCCCTATCCCCGACGCATACCCTCTGGTCCGCCGGCACGATGCCGACACGATATGCGACGAAGACCCTAGCCGCCGAGTGGATACCAATCGGTAAACGCCGCGGATGGCATTTGGATGGCGTTGCCAGCGCGGCGGACAGACTCTAGGGGGATAGCAGGATCGGGATTCGGAGGGCTCTTGTGAGCGACGGCACGCCGCAGGTAGGGGTGATCATGGGGAGCCAGTCGGACTGGCCGACGATGGCGCACGCGGTTCAGATGCTGGAGGAATTCGGCATCGCGCACGAGGTGCGGATCGTCTCGGCGCACCGCACCCCCGACCGCCTCGTCGACTATGCCAAAAGCGCATCCGCGCGTGGTTTGAAGGCGATCATCGCGGGCGCCGGCGGCGCCGCGCACCTGCCCGGCATGGTCGCCTCGATGACGCGCGTCCCGGTGCTCGGCGTGCCCGTCCAGTCGGCCGCCTTGAGCGGCGTCGACAGCCTCTATTCGATCGTCCAGATGCCCGGCGGCATCCCCGTCGCGACCTTTGCGATCGGCAAGGCGGGCGCGACCAACGCAGGCCTGTTCGCGGTATCGCTGCTCGCCAACGAATGCTCCGAACTGGCACAAAAACTTGAAGACTGGCGCGTAAAGCAGACCGACAGCGTCGCTCCGACGCCCGTGCGCGAGGGCTGAGCCCTTGCTGCCACCCGGTTCGACGATCGGCATCTTGGGCGGCGGCCAGCTCGGACGCATGCTCGCGGTCGCGGCGGCGCAGCTCGGCTACAAGGTGCATATCTACGCCCCCGACGCCGAAAGTGTCGCCGCCGAAGTCACCGCGCACCACAGTCAGGCGGCATGGGACGACGAACCGCGCCTCGCCGCGTTTGCCGCCGCCTGCGATATCGTCACCTTCGAGTTCGAGAATGTCCCCGTCGACACCGTCCGCTTCCTCTCGGGCCATGTCGCGGTGCATCCGGGTGCGAAGGCGCTCGAGATCGCGCAGGATCGTCTTGCCGAGAAGACTTTCGTCGCGGGGCTCGGCGGCCGCACCGCGCCTTTCGCATCGGTCCCCGACCGCGCCACGCTCGATGCGGCGCTTGGCGAGATCGGCGCACCTGCGATCCTCAAGACCGTGCGCATGGGCTATGACGGCAAGGGGCAAGCGCGGCTCGGGACAGCCGCCGACGCCGACACGGCATGGGAGACGATCGGCCGCCACGCCGCGATCCTCGAAGGCTTCGTCGCGTTCGAGCATGAATTTTCGGTGATCCTCGTCCGCGGCCTCGACGGCGAAGTCCGCTATTGGGATTCGACCGTCAATGTTCACGAAGGCGGCATCCTCGCGACCGCCAGCCTGCCAGCGCCGCCGATCGTCGCAGCCCAACAGGCCGAAGCGCGCGCGATGATGGCCGAGATCGCCGCCGCGCTCGACTATGTCGGCGTCCTCACCGGCGAGTTCTTCGCGACCGACGCCGGGCCGGTATTCAACGAAATGGCGCCGCGCGTCCACAACAGCGGCCACTGGACGATCGAGGGCGCGGTCGCGAGCCAGTTCGACAATCATATCCGCGCGATCGCCGGCCTGCCGCTCGGCAGCACCGCAACGCGCCAGCTTCCCGTCGTCATGCGCAACCTGATCGGCGCCGACATCGCCGCGATCCCCGCGCTGCTCGCTGACGAGAATTGCCACGTCCACCATTACAGCAAGACCGAAGTCCGCGATGGCCGCAAACTCGGCCACGCCACATGGGCGGGTGCAGCGCCCGGAGCACCTCCCGCATGAACCGCCCCGAAATAACGCTGATCCTCGCGCGTGCCGCCAACGGCGTCATCGGCGCCGACGGCAAGATGCCCTGGCACCTGCCCGCCGACCTCCGCCGCTTCAAGCAACTCACCATGGGGCGCCCGATGATCATGGGGCGCAAGACCTTCGACAGCCTGCCCGCGATCCTCGAGGGCCGCCGCCACATCGTCCTCACCCGCGATCGCGACTGGCAGGAGGAGGGCGCCGAGCCCGTCGCCACCGTCGAAGAGGCGCTGAAACTGGCCAATGCGCCGCATGTAATGGTGATCGGCGGCGCCGAAATCTACCAGCTCTTCCTGCCGCTCGCCGACCGTATCGAACTCACCGAAGTCGCGCTCTCGCCCGCCGGCGACGCGTCGATCGCGGCGCCCGACCCGGCCGAGTGGCGGGAAATCGCGCGCGAGGACCATCCCGCCGCCGACGGCCGCCCGGCCTTCGCTTTCGTCACCCTCGCCCGGAAGCGCGGATGAAGCGTTGGCTCCTCGGCCTCGCGATCGTGCTGATCGTCGCCGCGGGGGCCTTTTTCGGCCTCGCGCCCGGCATGACCGAGCGCAGCCTCAACAAGATCGACGGCAAGCCGCTCGCCGCCGTCTCCGACCATGCAAGGGCGCTGCACAAGACGCTGACCATCGTCGACCTGCACAGCGACACGCTCCTGTGGCAGCGCAGCCTGCTGACCCGCGCCGGCCGCGGCCACGTCGACCTGCCGCGGCTCGAAGACGGCAATGTCGCGCTGCAGGTGTTTTCGAGCGTCACGAAGACGCCGAAGGGCCAGAATTACGACGCGAACGGCGGCGACACCGACAATATCACCGCGCTTACTATCGCCCAGCTCCAGCCGGTGCGGACATGGAGCTCGCTGCTCGAACGCTCGCTCTGGCATGCCGAAAAGCTGCACCGCGCGGTCGCGAAGGCCGATGGCAAGCTCATCGCCGTCGCCGCGCCCGCCGACATCGACGCGCTGCTCGCCGCACGCGCCGCGGAGACGCGTCCGGTGGGCGCGATGCTCAGCATCGAGGGTCTGCAGGATCTCGAAGGCGACATCCGCAACCTCGACCGGCTGCACGCCGCGGGTTTTCGCATGGCGGGGCTCGCGCATTTCTTCGACAATGATGTCGCGGGCTCGATGCACGGCCTCAGGAAATACGGCCTGACTCCGCTCGGCCGCAAGATCGTGCCGCGGATGGAAGAGCTCGGCATGATCGTCGATATCGCGCATTGCAGCCGCGCCTGCGTCGCCGACATCTTGAAGATCGCACGCCGCCCGGTCGTCTCGAGCCACGGCGGGGTGCAGGCGACGTGCAAGGTTAACCGCAACCTCGACGACAACCAGATCAGGGGCGTCGCGGCCACCGGCGGGCTGATCGGCATCGGATACTGGGACGCGGCGATCTGCGGCACCTCGCCCGCCAGCATCGCAAAGGCGATGAAGCATGTCCGCGACCTCGTGGGCATCCAGTATGTGGCGCTCGGCAGCGATTATGATGGCGGCACAACGGTCCGCTTCGACACGTCGAAGCTGGTGCAGGTGACGCAGGCGCTGATCGACGCGGGCTTCACCGACGACGAGATCCGCGCCGCGATGGGCGGCAATGCGATCCGCGTCCTGCGCGCTGGCATCGTCCCGATGGCGGCACCGGCCCCATGATCCCGGAAGCCCCTTCCTTGAAAAAGCCGCGTTCCCCCGCGAAGGCGGGGGCCCATCTCCGGCCAGCGCAAAATCAATCCGGCGGGAGATGGGTCCCCGCCTTCGCGGGGACACGCAGCTTCTTTACTCTCCAGCTTGGCGCTAGACGCGCGGACGAAGAGGCAGGTCTATGATCCGCCTCGACGGCCATGACCGAATCCCCGACCATCTGCGCGGCGGCGTCATCGCGCTCGGCAATTTCGACGGTTTCCATGCCGGGCATCAGGCCGTCGTCGGCCGCGCGGTGCGCCATGCCAAGGACGAGGGCCGCCCCGCGATCGTCGCGACCTTCGACCCGCATCCGGTGCGCTTTTTCAAGCCCGACGTCCCGCCCTTCCGCCTGACCACGCTCGCACAGCGGCTCGAACTGTTCGGCGCGGCGGGCGCCGATGCGATGCTCGTCCTCCCCTTCGACGCGACGCTCGCGGCGACCACCGCCGAGGATTTCATCACCGAACTCCTGCTCGATCGCTACGGCGCGGCAGGCGTCGTCACTGGCGCCGATTTCACCTTCGGCAAAGGCCGCGGCGGCGATGTCGTGACGCTCGCCGACCATGCGCGCCGCCTCGGCTTCTTCACCGAAATGGTCGCCCCCGTCGACGATAGCGAGGAGGTCGTCTCGTCGAGCCGCATCCGCGATGCGCTCCGGTCGGGCGACTGCGCCACTGCGACGCGCCTCCTCACCCGCCCCTTCATCGTGCGCAATGTCGTCCAGCACGGCGACAAGAACGGCCGCCTGCTGGGGTTTCCGACCGCGAACCTCGAAATGGGCCAATATCTCCGCCCCCGCTACGGCATCTATGCCGTCACCGGCCGCCTCCCCGACGGCCGCATCCTGAAGGGCGCCGCGAACCTCGGCATCCGCCCCAGCTTCGACCCGCCGAAGGAGTTGCTCGAACCGCATTTCTTCGATTTCGCCGAAGATCTCTACGGGCAGGAAATCGACGTCGCCTTCCACGCCTTCATCCGCCCCGAGGCGAAATATGACGGGATGGACGCGCTGATGGCGCAGATCGCGGTCGATTGCGATGAAGCGAAGGCGTTGCTTGCCGACATCTAGGCGAAGCGAGACCTTCGACGAAACATGTCCAGACTGGCGTTAATTGTTCCCCGGCGAAAGCCGGGGTCCAGTAGCAACGGCGTGATGATAAAACAGGGCTGGGTCTACATCCTGACGAATAAGCGTAACGGCACGCTCTACATCGGCGTAACCAGCAACCTCCCCCAGCGCATCTGGCAACACCGCGAAGGCCTGATCGAGGGTTTCACAAAGACATATGGCCTGAAAACGCTCGTGTGGTTCCAGTATTTCGAAGATCTTCAGGACGCTCGCCGCCGCGAGGTACAGATGAAGGAATGGAAACGCGCCTGGAAGATCGAGTTGATCGAGGCAATGAATCCCGATTGGCGCGACCTCTACACCGACCTTATCTGACGCCGCATGGACCCCGGCTTTCGCCGGGGATCACATACTGCCATCCCCCCTCGTGATCCCCGGCGAAAGCCGGGGCCCAGCACGCCGACGCATAATCGTGAAGGTTTGCTCCCACGCGAATCTGCGCTAAGCGCCGCGCACCATGACCGACAGCACCTCCGCTCCCGAAGCACGCGACTACCGCGACACCGTCTTCCTGCCCAAGACCGACTTCCCGATGAAGGCCGGCCTGCCGCAGAAGGAGCCGCAGATTCTGGCGAAATGGATCGAGGGCAATCTGGAAGGGCAGATCCGCGAGAGCCGCAAAGGCCGCGATCAGTTCATTCTCCACGACGGCCCGCCCTATGCCAATGGCGACATGCACATCGGCCATGCGCTCAACCATATCCTGAAGGACATGGTCGTCCGCACCCAGACGCTGAAGGGCAAGGACGCGCCTTATGTGCCCGGCTGGGACTGCCACGGCCTGCCGATCGAGTGGAAGGTCGAGGAGCAATATCGCAAGAAAAAGCTCAACAAGGACGAGGTTCCGGTCGAGGAATTCCGCGCCGAATGCCGCGCCTATGCGCAGCACTGGGTCGACACCCAGCGCGAGCAGTTGAAGCGCCTCGGCATCGGCGGCGACTGGGACCATCCGTACCTCACGATGGATTATGAGGCCGAGGCCACCATCGTGCGCGAGCTGCTCAAATTCGCCGCGAACGACATGCTCTATCGCGGCGCCAAGCCGGTGATGTGGTCGCCGGTCGAAAAGACCGCGCTCGCCGAGGCCGAGATCGAATATGAGGATATCGTCTCGACCCAGATCGATGTGGCGTTCGAGATCGTCGAGAGCCCGATCGCCGAACTGGTCGGCGCGCATGCGGTAATCTGGACGACGACGCCGTGGACGATCCCGGTCAACCAGGCTTTGGCCTATGGTCCGGACGTTGAGTACGTCCTTCTCAACTGCACAAATCTGCCGAGCGGCGATGGAAGTTTTGTCGTTGCGCGTGAATTGGTGCCAGCCTTTTGCGCCCGCATCGGCGCGCAAGCACCCGACATGTCGACCGGTGCGACTGTAACGCCAGCCGACCCCTCAGCCCCGACGGTAGAGATCGAAGATCCGTACGGGAGCCACGCGGACAAATTCACGCGGTCGGAAGAGTTTTGCTTCAAAGGCTCCGACCTCGCCGGCACCATCGCCCGCCACCCGATGCACGCGCTCGGCGGCTTCTTCGCGCGCCCGCGCCCCTTCCTCGCGGGCGATTTCGTCACCACCGACAGCGGCACCGGCCTCGTCCATATGTCGCCCGACCATGGCGAGGATGATTTCGACCTCTGCAAGGCGAACGGCATCGACCCCGTTTTCGCGGTCGAGGGCGACGGCAAGTACCGCGCCGACTGGGGCTGGCTCGGCGGTCAGGGCTCGGTGATCAACCCCAAGTTCAACGCCCCCGACGGCCCGATCTGCTCGGACTTGCGCGACGCGGGCGCGCTGCTCGCGGCCAGCGCCGACTACAAGCACAGCTATCCGCACAGCTGGCGCTCGAAGGCGAAGGTCATCTATCGCTGCACGCCGCAATGGTTCGTGCCGATGGACAAGGTGATGACCCACATCGAGCCCAAGACCCCGCGCGAAAAGCGCTGGGAGAATGAGGGCGGCGCGATCAACCCGCATGAGGAGGATCTCTGCGACGCGCCGACGCTGCGCCAGGCCGCGATGCACGCGATCGAGCGCACGCGCTTCGTCCCCGAAAAGGGCCGCAACCGCATCGGCAGCATGGTCAAGGACCGCCCCGACTGGGTGCTGAGCCGCCAGCGCGCGTGGGGCGTGCCGATCACGCTCTTCGTCGATCGCAAGACCGGCCAGTATCTCAATGACCCGATCGTCAACGACCGCATCGTCGCGGCGGTGAAGGCGGGCGGCGTCGACGCATGGAACGACGCGCGCGCGCAGGAATATCTCGGCGATCAATATGACGCCGCCGATTACGAGCGCATCACCGACATCCTCGACGTCTGGTTCGATTCGGGCTGCACCCACGCCTTCGTCCTCGAAAGCGGCCGCTGGCCCGCGCTCGTCCGCCACGACGGCGGCACGCACAGCGCCGACCTCTATCTCGAAGGCAGCGACCAGCATCGCGGCTGGTTCCAGTCGTCCTTGCTCGAAAGCTGCGGGACGCGGGGCCAAGCGCCGTACAAGGCCGTGCTCACGCACGGCTTCACGATGGACAGCAAGGGCTTCAAACAGTCGAAGTCGCTCGGCAACACCACCGATCCCGTCAAGGTGATGGAGACCAACGGCGCCGACATCATCCGCCTGTGGGCGCTGTCGGTCGACTTCACCGAGGATCACCGCATCGGCGACGAGATCCTGAAGGGCGTCGCCGACCAGTATCGCAAGCTCAGGAATACCTTCCGCTACCTGCTAGGTGCGCTCGACGGCTTCAGCGAGGAGGAGCGCATCACCGACGTCGCGGCGATGCCCGAACTCGAACGCTATATGCTGTCGCTGCTCGCCGACCTCGATGCGAAGCTGGCCCGCGCGGTCGATGATTTCGACTTCAACACCTACACGCGCTTGCTCGCCGATTTCTGCAACGAGGATCTGTCGGCCTTCTATTTCGACATCCGCAAGGACGTCCTCTACTGCGACCTCGGCCCCGCCGCCCCGCTCGGCACCGACACGCGGCGCGCCTACCGCAGCGTGCTCGACATCCTGTTCCACGCGCTCGTCCGCTACGCGACCCCGGTGCTGGTGTTCACCGCCGAGGAAGTCTGGGGCACGCGCTATCCCGAAGCAGGTTCGGTCCACCTCCTCGAATGGCCGGTGCTGCCGTCGTTCGAGCACAACAAGGAACTCGTTCTACGGAATACCGAACTGCGCGAACTGCGTAGCAAGGTGACCGAAGCGATCGAACCTTTGCGTCGTGAGAAGATTGTGCGCTCCAGCCTCGAAGCAGAAGTCACGATGAGCGACCTCGAAACGATCCTGCGCGATCTCGATCCCAGCTATCTGGCTGAAACTTTCATTTCGGGCGCCGTGCATCTTGTACCGGGGCATGACGGGATCACGATCACGCCAACCCAAAACCACAAATGCGGCCGCTGCTGGCGCCACCTCCCCGAAGTGACCGAGGACGGCGCCTTGTGCAATCGCTGCGAGACGGTATTGGACGCCCGATGAGCATGCGTTCCCCCCATCTGCGTTTCGGTCTCGTCATCGCGGCGATCGCCTTCGTCCTCGATCAGGCCGCGAAATGGATCGTCACCGTGCCGCTGTCGCTCGAAACCAAGCCCTATGGCCAGATCGAGCTGCTGCCCTTCTTCAACCTGACCTGGGCGCAGAATTACGGCATCTCGCTGTCGATGTTCTCCGACCAGTCGCCGACGACGCGCTGGACGCTCGTCGCGGTGACCGGGATCGTCGCCGCCGCGGTCGCCTTCTGGATGACGCGCGAGAAAGCGAAGGGCGACGTCATCGCGCTCGCGCTGATCCTCGGCGGCGCGCTCGGCAATATCGTCGACCGCATCCGCCTCGGCTATGTCGTCGACTATGCCGACCTGCATTTCGGGGATTTCCGCCCCTTCATGATCTTCAACGTCGCCGATGCCTGCATCAGCATCGGCGTGCTTTTGCTGGTTGCGCGCGCGCTGCTCTTGGGCGAAAAGGCCCCTCCGGCGGCCGAGAGCGCAGGCGATCTGGCCGCCAAAGAGTAACGGGGCGAATTGGGAGTATTTTGTAAAGTGAACCGGACCACCGCCATTCTCGCCACCTCGATTCTCGCGACGACGCTTTCGGCCTGCGGGTCGAACAATCTGTTCAGCCGCGACCGTCCCGACGAATTCGCGGTGTCGCGTCAGGCGCCGCTCGTCGTGCCGCCCGATTTCTCGCTCACCCCGCCGGCGCCGGGCGCCGCGCGCCCCGGCAATGAAACGACCGCCGAACAGACGCTGAAGGCGCTCTTCGGCGGCCCCGCGCAGCGTAGCGCGACCGAAAACCAGATCATCGGCAGCGCCGACGGCCAGCGCGGCGACCCCGGCGTGCGCAGCAATGTCGGCAGCCCCGAGACGCAGGTCGTCGACAAGGGCCTCGTCACCCGCGACATCATCTTCGCCCCCGAAGGCGACGGCCGCGACGCGCAGGCGGCGATCCCGGGCGCGTAAGCCGCAGCTAGGGTCGTGATCCTAGTCCGCCGCCGGCGGGCATAGCGCAACCGCCTTCGTCCGCTGGTCGATCAGCAGCGCAAAATGCTGCAGCGCATGGGCGCCAGCCAGCAGTTCGGGGTAGTTTTCCGACACGCGCACCTCGACGTTCGACAGCTCGGCACCGCCGATCCGGAACGGGCCGGCGACCATCGCGCGTCGCGTGTCGACGGTCGAGTTCGTCAGGCGCCCTTCACCTGCCGCCGCGACCGGGCCGCCGCCGACGCGGTCGAACAGCGCCTTCGGCAGGACGAAGGCGACATTGGCGCCGGTATCCAGATTGGCCTCGGCCGCAATCCCGCCGATCGTCGCGGGCACCCGGAAGGCGCGTTCATAGGCGAGGACGCCCGGCGCACCCCGCGCCAGCCCGGTCTTGCGCGTGAAGCGCAACATGCGCGACGGATAGTCGATGATCAGCAGGCCATCGCCGAAGAAGTCGCGCCCGATGATGCCGTCGAACCCCGCCTCGGCCGAAAGGCGCGACGCATAATCGCGGGTAATCACCTCGAGATCGCGGCGGACGAGCCCAGCCAGATCGAGCGACGCCAGATGCACCGTGTCGACGCGCGCCGAGGCGACCCCGTCCGACGTCTCGCCGCTGCCGTGGACAGGCAGGCCCAGCCGCGCAACCAGCCGGGCATCGGCGCGCGCCATCCCGCTCGCCCCGGTGTCGACCGCAAAGACGAAGGGCCCCTGCCCGTCGACGCGCGCCTCGATATAGATGCGGCCGTCGACGGTACGGAAGGGAATGCTGAACAGCGCGCCGGCGGCGGCCGATTGCACCAGCGCGCACGCGCCGGGTTCCGCAGCCTGCGCCCCCGTGCCCGCCATCGCCAGCATCGCGGCGGCCATCCCGCCCCATTTCCATCCGCCCATGTCAAACTCCCGCCGGGTCAAAGTGTGTTGTATTGATAATACACTTTGACCCGGCGGGTCAATCAGGCGAACAGGCTCGACAGCAATGTCATCGCAACCAGGCTCTCGACCATTGCGCGCGAGGCATGGCCAAAGGCCTTGAGCCGCCCGCATTTCAGATGCTGGTTGAACCAGGCGGTCTGCAAAAAGCCGAACCAGAGCAGCCCGAACAGCGCGAGCGCCCCGCCCGCCAGCACCGACCAGTCGTGCGCCAGCTTGATCAGGATCACCGCGGTGCCCAGCAGCATCGCGAGCACCGCGGCGACATAGCATTGGCTGTAGAAGGGCGCGCGCAACGTGTCGCGATCCACCTGCAGCTTCTGCGCCCGCACCATCCGCGTCGCCAGCATCACCGGAAACAGGCTGAAACTGACGATGCGCAGGATAATCAGGTCGGTGTTGTTGCTGACAAACGCCGCCAGCCCGACCTTGCTGGCGATCATGGCATCATCGCCGACCAGCGCGATCTCGGCCGCGTGGACGAGGATCAGCGACAAGAGCAGGAACAGCGGCGGTGACAGCGTATCGGTATATTGCTCGTCGGCCGCGTCGCCCTGCTCGACGTCCGAATAGTCCATCATCTGTAGCGGTCGCACCAACGTGCGCCACAGCGTGACCGGATAGAAGACCAGCCACGACATCACCTCGTACAGCAGGTCGTCGAGCGACTGGATGAGGTTGAAGAAGTTCATGCCGCCCCCGTTCGCGTGCGGCTACCGGTTCACGCCCGCGCGCCCGCTTCCTCGACGCCGGCGCTGTTGTGGCGCAGCGCCTTCAGCACGCAGTCGACGATCTGCGGCGCGTTGAGCCCCGCGGCATCATATTGCGCCTGCGGCGAATCCTGGTCCTGGAAGATGTCGGGCAGCCGCATCGTGCGCAGCTTGAGCCCCGCGTCGATCAGCCCTTCGTCGCTCGCGAGGGTCAGCACATGCGCGCCAAGCCCGCCGATGCTGCCTTCCTCGATCGTCACGCACACCTCATGGGCGGCAAGCGTCCTGCGGATCAGCTCCTCGTCGAGCGGCTTGGCGAAACGGAGGTCGATCACGCTCGTCGACAGGCCCCTTGCTTCCAAGGTGTCGGCCGCTTTCAGCGCCTCGGCGAGCCGCGTGCCGAGCGAAAAGATCGCAACGGTCTTGCCGGCCCGCACGACGCGGCCCTTGCCGATCGCCAGCTTCTCGGGAACCTCGGGCAATGGCACGCCGGTGCCGTTGCCGCGCGGATAGCGGAAGGCGATCGGGCCGGCGTCATATTCGGCCGCGGTATAGGTCATATGGACCAGCTCGGCCTCGTCGGCCGCCGCCATCACCACCATGTTCGGCAGCGTCGCGAGATAGGTGACGTCGAACGACCCGGCGTGGGTCGATCCGTCCGCCCCGACGAGCCCCGCGCGGTCGATCGCAAAGCGCACCGGCAGATTCTGGATCGCCACGTCATGGACGACCTGGTCATAGGCGCGCTGGAGGAAGGTCGAATAGATCGCCGCGAACGGCCGCATCCCCTGCGCCGCGAGTCCCGCGGCAAAGGTCACCGCATGCTGCTCGGCGATCCCGACGTCAAACGACCGGTCGGGATGCGCCTTCGCGAACTTGTCGACGCCCGTCCCCGACGGCATCGCCGCGGTGATAGCGACGATGCGCGGATCGCTGTCGGCCAGCTTCGCCAGCGTCTCGCCGAACACATTCTGGTACGATGGCGGCCCCGGCGGCGCCTTCGCCTGTTCGCCGGTGATGACGTCGAACTTCTGGACGCCGTGATATTTGTCGGCGGCGGCCTCGGCGGGGGCATAGCCCTTGCCCTTCATCGTCACCGCGTGGATCAGCACCGGACCGTGGTCGCTGTCGCGTACATTCTCCAGCACCGGGATCAGATGATCGAGATTATGCCCGTCGATCGGCCCGACATAGTAAAAGCCCAATTCCTCGAACAGCGTCCCGCCCATCGCCATGCCGCGCGCGAACTCGTCGGTCTTCTTCGCCGCCTTGTGCAGCGGCTCGGGCAGCTTGCGCGCAAAGCGCCGCGCGATCTCGCGCAGCTCGACGAACGGCCGCGACGAGACGAGCTTGGCGAGATAGGCCGAGAGCCCTCCGACCGGCGGCGCGATCGACATGTCATTGTCGTTCAGGATGACGATCAGCCGGTTGCCCGCCTGCTTCGCGTTGTTCATCGCCTCATAGGCCATGCCCGCCGACATCGACCCGTCGCCGATCACCGCGATCGCGCGGCCGGGCTCGTCCTTCAGCTTGTTCGCGATCGCAAAGCCCAGCGCCGCGCTGATCGAGGTCGACGAGTGCGCCGCCCCGAACGGGTCGTACTCGCTCTCGCTGCGCTTGGTGAAGCCCGAAAGCCCGCCGCCCTGCCGCAGCGTGCGGATGCGGTCGCGGCGGCCGGTAATGATCTTGTGCGGATAGCATTGGTGCCCGACATCCCACACGATCTTGTCGCGCGGCGTGTCGAACACATAGTGAAGCGCGACGGTCAATTCGACGACGCCCAGCCCCGATCCCAGATGCCCGCCAGTGCTGCCGACGGCCGAAATCGTCTCGGCGCGCAGCTCGTCGGCGAACTGGCGGAGGTCTTCGGGCTTCAGCTTGCGGAGGTCGGCGGGGACATCCACCGTGTCGAGCAGCGGCGTATGCGGACGGTCGGTCATCGCGCCGTCATAATGGTAACCGCAGAAACTGTCGAACGAAAAGGGGCCTAATCGCCGCTCGCCGTGCCACCTTCCTCTTCGCGCGCCTTCGCCGCATCGACCTGCGCGTAAAGCCCGCGCACCATCAGGTCGGTGAACACCAGCATCACCCCGACCGTCCCGACCAGCAGCGCGACCGCCGCGACCGGAAACGGGCCGATCGCCGCAATCGCGCCGCGCCGCATCGCGGCGGCAAGCAGCACCGCGACCGCCATCAGGGCATAGCCGACAAAGCGCCATGCGCGGGTCATGCTGAACCGGACCGTGCCCGCGGGCCAATCAACGATATGAAAGGATATTGGTGCATGAATGCCACGATGCAGGGGAAAGCAACCTCTCGCAAGACGAAGACGTTGCATTGATGTGACATTCGCCTACACCCCTTCACAGAGGGGCAAGATAACAGGACAGCCATGCCCGCTTGGATTTCGCTCTTTCGCCTCTCCCGGTCCGCACCGATCCTTGCTTTCGCCTGCGCCTTCGCCGCGCCCGCCGCGATGGCCGAGGAAGCCTCGCTCCCCTATGATATCGTCGAACCCGCCGACAGCGGACTCTCCGGCAGCCGCGAAGTCCCCGAACCGCCGTCCGCCGGCTATCTGCAGCGCGGCGACATCGACGACAATATTCTCCTCCCGACCCGCGGCGACGACATCGACGACGATGACGAAAGCCGCAAATGGGCGCGCGACTATTTCGCGGTGGCGGCGGGGGTGATGACGACGCCGAGCTACAATGGCTCGGACGATCGCACCCTGCTCCCCGCCTTCTACATCCGCGGCCGCGTCAGCGGTTTTTCCTTCTCGACGCGCGGCACCAACCTCCAGGTCGACCTGCTGCGCCAGCGGCGCGGGGCAAAGACCGACGTCAAGTTCGGCCCGATCGTCAGCCTGCGCAGCGACCGCACCAGCCGCATCAAGGATCCGCAGGTTGAGGCGCTCGGCGAAAAGAAGCTGGCGGTCGAGGTCGGCGCGATGGCGGGGATCAGCCACACCGGCGTGATCACCAGCCGCTACGACCAGATCGCCTTCCGCGTCGTCGCGCTCAAGGATGTGTCGGGCCGCCACGGCAGCTGGGCTTTCTCGCCGACGATCGACTACGGCACCCCGCTGTCCAAGCGGCTCTATGTCGGCGTGTCGGCGTCGATCAATTTCTACGGTAAGGGCTTCGGCCGCTATTATTTCGACATCGACCCCGCGGGCAGCGCGGCGAGCGGGCTTCCCGTCTATAACCGCGCGGGCGCGAAGGGCGGAGCGGGCAAATATACGCTCGGCCTCGCGAGCGCCTATGCGCTGTCGGGCGATCTCCGCAAGGGCTTCGTCCTGATCGGCGGCGCGCAATATGGCCGCATGCTCGGCCGCATCGCCGATTCACCGATCGTCAGCATCGCCGGCAGCCGCAACCAGTGGCTCGCGGGCGGCGGGATCGCGTATCAATTCTGACGGGTGGGGGCGGTTGCGGCCTCTCAATCATCGTCACCCCGGACTTGATCCGGGGCCTGCCTTGTCTTTTCATCCGAGGCCGGAAGAGGAAAGGCGGGTCCCGGGTCAAGCCCGGGATGACGAATAGCGCGGCGACCGTTCCCCGCCCCAAAAAAAGCGACACACGCCCTCAAACCAGCCCCGTCATCCGCATCCGCGCCTTCATCGCGGCGATGAACAGCCGCACCGACGGCAGCGCGGCGCGCGACGGTTCGAACAGGAGGTGGACGGGCAGCGCTTCGGGCTGCTCATCGGGCAGCAGCGACACCAGCCGCCCCGCATCGACCGCCGCCGCGACCTGGTAACTCAGCAGGTTCGCAATCCCGACCCCCGCCTCGGCCGCCGCCAGCGCGGCATCGACGGTGTTGACGACGAAGCGCGGCCGCCGTTCGAAGCGCCAGCGGCCGCTCGCGAGCTGCCATTCGTTCGTCGTGCGCGGCCCCTCCATCCCGATCAGCTCGTGCCCCGCAAGTTCCGTCACCACCCCCGGCGCGCCGCGCAGCGCCAGATAGGCGGGGCTCGCGACCAGCATCTGGCGCACCCGGCCGATCCGCACCGCCTTCAGCCCCGAATCGGCGAGCGGCCCGATCCGCACCGCGACGTCGATCCCCTCCTCGACGATGCGGACGTTGCGGTCGATCAGCATCATGCGCGCGCCGAGCGCCGCATGTTCGATCAGCAACGCATCGACCACCGGCAGCACATGCAGCCGCCCGAACATCACCGGCGCGGTGAGGTAAAGCTGCCCGCTCGGCACCGCCTCGACCCCGCGCGCCGCGCGCTCGGCATCGGCGAGTTCGCCGAGCAGCCGCCGCGCCTCGCCCAGAAAGGCGCTGCCCGCGTCGGTCAGCGACACCGCGCGCGTCGACCGGTGGAACAATGCGGTGCCGAGCCGCGCCTCGAGCGCCGCGATCCCGCGCGTCACCGCGGGCGGCGAGCTGCCGAGCTTGCGCGCCGCCGCGGCAAAGCCCCCCTCGCCCGCCACCGCGACGAACATTTCCAGCGTCAGCAGTCGGTCCATGATTATTCCATATACCGGAATTAACTTGTTCGATCTTCCCTGATTATCACAATCTACGCAACGGCCTAAATCGATGCGGCGAACGGAAGCGTGCCCCCTCCAGCTTCCGTTCGCACTCTTGGAAGGACGGCAGATGGCGCAGAATTACCGGCATATCGTTTTCAGCGACGCGGCGAAGGCGCTGCAGGAACAGCATGGCTCGCGCATCTCCTATGCAAAGCTCGACACGCGCCCCGTCGGCGAGATCGACGTCCTGACCGCGAAGGAGATCGACTATATCGCGCTCCGCGACAGCTTCTACATGGCCAGCGTCACCCCCGACGGCTGGCCCTATATGCAGCATCGCGGCGGCCCCGCCGGTTTCCTCAAGCATGTCGGGGGCAACCGTATCGGTTTCGCCGATTATCGCGGTAACAAGCAATATATCAGCACCGCGAACCTCGCCGCGAACGACCGCGTCTCGTTGTTCCTGATGGACTATCCGAACCGCGAGCGGCTCAAGATCGTCGGTCACGCACACAGCGTCGAGCTCGCCGACGATCCCGCGGCGGTCACCGCGTTGATGCCCGAGGGGTATCGCGCGGTGCCCGAGCGCGCCTTCTTCATCGACGTGATCGGCTGGGAGTGGAACTGCTCGCAGCATATCACGCCGCGCTTCACCGAGGCCGAAATTTCGGCAGCGATCAAGCCGATGGCCGCCGAACTCAACCAGCTGCGCGCCGAAATCGCCGCGCTCCGAGCAGAAAGGGATGACCAATGACGACCGCTTGCACGCAGGGCGCCCATCACATCGGCCTCGCCGTCCGCGACGTCGCCGAAGCGCGCGACTTCTTCGTCGAGGCGCTCGGCTTCGGCGTTGCGGCCGAACGCCCCGACTATCCCGCGATCTTCGTCACCGACGGCACGACGCTGCTCACCTTGTGGCAGGTCGCCGATCCGGCGGGCGCGACCGCCTTCGACCGCCGCGCGAATATCGGCCTCCACCATCTCGCGCTCCGCGTCGCCGACCTCGACGCGCTGCGCACCGTCTTCGCGCGCGTCCAGAACCATCCGGGCACGGTGATCGAATTCGACCCCGAACCGATCCGCGAGGGGGCGACGACGCACCATTTCATCTGCGCGATGCCCGGTGGTATCCGGATCGAATTCGCGACCCCCTTCGCCTGAAAGGATATGCCGATGCCCCGCCCCCCGCTCCCGCCGTTCGACCATGACAGCGCGACGCTGAAAGTCCGCCTTGCCGAGGACGGCTGGAACAGCCGTAACCCCGCGCGCGTCGCGCTCGCCTATACCGAAGACAGCGTCTGGCGGAACCGCTCGACCTTCGTCACCGGCCGCGAAGCGATCGTCGACTTCCTGACCGGAAAATGGCAGCGCGAGCAGGATTACCGGCTGATCAAGGGGCTATGGGCCTTCACCGGCAACCGCATCGCGGTGCGCTTCGCCTATGAATGGCACGACGAGGCGGGCCAGTGGTGGCGCTCCTACGGGAACGAGAATTGGGACTTCGCCGGCAACGGCGAGATGCAGCGGCGGATCGCGAGCATCAACGACCTCGCCATTGCCGAATCCGACCGGCTGTTCCACTGGGATCGCGGCGACAGCGGCCGCCGCCCCGACGACCACCCCGGGCTCGAAGAGCTCGGTCTCTGACACCTCCGTCCGCGAAAGGATTCCGGCCATGCCCTATGTCAATATCCAGATCACCCGCGAGGGCGCGACGGCCGCGCAAAAGGCCGAGCTGATCGGCGGCGTCACCGAGCTGCTGCAGCGCGTCCTCGGCAAGAATCCGGCGACCACCGTCGTCGTGATCGACGAGGTCGACACGGACAATTGGGGAATCGGCGGCCTTCCCGTCCTCGACTATCGGGCGAAACAGGCTTCGGGAGGACCGGCACGATGACGAGCGGCAACGCGACCGGATTCGCGATCATCATGTTGCTCACCGGCATCGGCATCCCGATCCTCGCCGCGCTCAACGGCGGCCTCGGCGTCCGGCTCGGCGCCCCGATGGCGGCGTCGATGATCCTGTTCGGGCTCGCCTTCCTGATCGCGACCGCGGGCGCGCTCGCGACCGGTTCGATCGGGCAGATCCGCTTCACCGCCGGCATTCCGTTCCAATTCTACTTCGGCGGCTTGTTCGTGGCCTTCTATGTGATCGCGGTGACCTTCATCGCGCCCAGGTTCGGGGTCGGCAACGCGATCTTCTTCGTCCTTGTCGGCCAGCTCATCAGCGCCGCGACGATCGACCATTTCGGCCTGTTCGGCGCGATGCGCTCGGCGATCGACGTCAAGCGCGTCGCCGGGATCGCGCTGATGGTCGCCGGCGTCTATCTCGCGCGGCGGACCGCGTGATAATCCTCCCTGCGGCGCAGTCGTGGAGTGGTGGAGGGGCTGCGCCATAGCCCTTCCGTCAGCGGCTGCGCCGCTGCCACCTCCCCATCGCTCCGCGACAGGGAGGATCGCCCTAGCGCCGCGTATAGACCCAGCGCCGCGCCTTCGACCCGTCGAGCAGCGAAATCGTCGCGGTCAGCGTGTCGCCCTCGCGCGCATAGGTGATGCGCTGCGGATAATCATGCGCCGCATTCTCGAAGGTCGCGCTCGTTGCATCGCGCGCGGCCAGCCGGAACGCCACCGGCGCCCCGCCGCCGGGCTGCGCCAGGTAGCTGACGGCCCCGTCGGCGCCTGCCTGCAGCCGCAGAAACTCGAATTCGCGCAGGCTTCCGTCGCGCCCCGACCGGCTCGCGCCCAGCATCACCCCGCCGCGCGGCACCGTCCAATATTCCTCGGTCCAGCGGCCCCCGCTGTCCTTGCCGCCCTCCTCGATCCACGATCCCGCGATCCAGCCGAGATCGTCGACCGTCGCGGCGGGCGCCGCCGCGGCCAGCAACAGCGCCGCCAATCCTGCGAATAATCCCGTCATACGCGCCTCCCTCCCGTATCTAGGCCGCCTCGCGCCCCGCAAAGGCTGCGCGTGCCGCGAGCACCGCGTCGAACTCGCGCTCGATCCATTCGAACAACGGGGTCAGCGAATGGCCGAGCGAGGTGCCGAGCGGGGTCAGATGATATTCGACGTGCGGCGGCACCGTCTGGAAATCGCGCCGCTCGACGAGGCCGTTCGCCTCGAGCGCGCGCAGCGTCTGCGTCAGCATCTTCTGGCTGATCCCGCCGATCCGCCGCTTGAGCTCGCCGTTGCGGTGATGGCCCTGCGCGATCACCAGCAGCAGCAGCAGGCTCCACCGATCGCCGATCAGGTCCAGGATGTCGCGCGACGGGCATCCCGCATCGCACGGATCAACCTTGTCTATCCAGTCGGGAGCCTTTTCTTTCATAGTTACCTCAAGGTGCGTACTACACTTTTGGTTCCTACCCTATCATGTTCGCTTTCGCAAGCCGGGGGCTCTCCCCTCTCCCTCCGCCCCCGGCTGCACCGGTTCAGGAAGGACAGAGACATGACCCAGGTTGCCATCGTCTATCATTCGGGCTTCGGCCATACCGACGTCATCGCCGCCGACGTCGCGCGCGGCGTCGAGGAAGCGGGTGCACGCGCGATCGCGCTGAAGATCGAGGGCGGGCAGACCGACTTCGACGCCTTTTTCGCGACGATCGCCGAATCCGATGCGATCATTTTCGGCTCGCCGACCTATATGGGCACCGTCTCGGCGCCGATGAAGGCGTTCATGGACGCGAGCGCCGCAGTCTATTTCACCAAACAGTGGAAGGACAAGCTCGGCGCCGCCTTCACCGTCTCGGGCTCGCCCTCGGGCGACAAGCTGAACACGCTGACCACGCTCGCGATCTTCGCGGCGCAGCACGGGATGCTGTGGATCGGCACCGGCCAGAACCCCGGCAACAACGACGACACCTCGGCGGCGACCGACGCCGAAAACCGCCTCGGCAGCTTCCTCGGCGCGATGGCGCAGGCGGCGAACGACAGCCCCGAGGTCACGCCGAAGGCCGGCGACCGCGCCACCGCGGTCTCGCTCGGCAGGCGCGTCGCATCGGCCGCCGCGCGCTGGCGTGCCGGCGCCCGCGAGGCCATCGCCGCCGCCTGACTTTCCGCTGCGGCGCGCTGTCTTTCGATGGACAGCGCGCCGCCGCCCGGCTAAGCATCGCTCATCCCCGGGGAGCCGCGTCTGTGATGGCCGGTTGAGAGCGGAATAGACCGCGACCCGTTGAACCTGATCCGGGTAATACCGGCGGAGGGAGGGTCGGCTTCACCCCAAAGCGAAACAGGGGCGTGAAAACCGTCTTTCGCTCCGGCTAACTGGAGCGACTGCACATGGCCGACATCGATTCCCGCCTCGACAAAGCGCAAGCCCCCCAAGTTTCGTTAGACTCGATCGGGGTGACGACCGGACCCATTCGTGGCAGCCGCAAGGTCCATGTCGCCTCGCCCACCGGCAGCGGCATCCGCGTCGCGATGCGCGAGATCGACCTCGACCCGCACAGCGGCGAGCCCAGCGTGCGCGTCTATGACACCAGCGGGCCTTATACGGACCCCAACGCGAACATCGACATCGCCAAGGGCCTCCCCGAACTGCGCGCCAGCTGGATCCGCGCCCGCGGCGACGTTCAGGAGGTGACCCAGCGCGAGGTCCGCCCCGAGGATAACGGCCAGCTCGGCCCCGACCGCTCGGGCGGCGTCCCCGCCTTCCCCAACGTCCGCAAGACGGTGCTGCGCGCCAAGCCGGGCCAGAACGTCAGCCAGATGCACTATGCCCGCCGCGGCATCATCACCCCCGAGATGGAATATGTCGCGACCCGCGAAAATCTCGGCCGCGAGCGGCTCGCCGAATATGTCCGCGACGGGCAGGACTGGGGCGCCAGCATTCCCGATTACGTCACCCCCGAGTTCGTCCGCGAAGAGGTCGCGCGCGGCCGCGCTATCATCCCGTCGAACATCAACCACCCCGAAAGCGAGCCGATGGCGATCGGCCGCAACTTCCTCGTCAAGATCAACGCCAATATCGGCAACAGCGCGGTCGCCAGCGACGTCGCGTCGGAGGTCGACAAGATGGTCTGGTCGATCCGCTGGGGCGCCGACACCGTCATGGACCTGTCGACCGGGCGCAACATCCACGACACGCGCGAATGGATCATCCGCAACTCGCCCGTCCCGATCGGCACCGTCCCCATCTATCAGGCGCTCGAGAAAGTCGGCGGCATCGCCGAGGAGCTGACGTGGGAGATTTTCCGCGACACGCTGATCGAACAGGCCGAGCAGGGCGTTGATTATTTCACCATCCACGCCGGCGTCCGCCTGCCCTACGTCCCCTTGGCGGCGAAGCGCGTCACCGGCATCGTCAGCCGTGGCGGCAGCATCATGGCGAAATGGTGCCTCGCGCATCACAGGGAAAGCTTCCTCTACGAACGCTTCGACGAGATTACCGAGATCATGAAGGCCTATGACATCGCCTACAGCCTCGGCGACGGCCTCCGCCCCGGCAGCATCGCCGACGCCAATGACGAGGCGCAGTTCGCCGAGCTCTACACGCTCGGCGAGCTCACCAAGCGCGCCTGGGATCAGGATGTGCAGGTGATGATCGAGGGGCCGGGGCACGTGCCCATGCACAAGATCAAGGAGAATATGGACAAGCAGCTCGAGGCCTGCGGCGAGGCGCCTTTCTACACATTGGGGCCGCTCACCACCGACATCGCGCCGGGCTATGATCATATCACCAGCGGCATCGGCGCCGCGATGATCGGCTGGTACGGCACCGCGATGCTCTGTTACGTCACGCCGAAGGAGCATCTCGGCCTCCCCGACCGCGACGATGTGAAGGTCGGCGTCGTCACCTACAAGCTCGCCGCGCACGCCGCCGACCTCGCCAAGGGCCACCCCGCCGCCAAGGTCCGCGACGACGCGCTATCGAAAGCGCGCTTCGAATTCCGCTGGCGCGACCAGTTCAACCTGTCGCTCGACCCCGACAC
This sequence comes from Sphingopyxis sp. Geo25, assembly GCF_949769135.1. Lineage (NCBI taxonomy): Bacteria > Pseudomonadati > Pseudomonadota > Alphaproteobacteria > Sphingomonadales > Sphingopyxidaceae > Sphingopyxis > Sphingopyxis sp. Geo25. The sequence continues at coordinate 68,580 of NZ_CATKOZ010000003.1, forward strand.
CGCCGAGCAGTACCACGACCAGACGCTCCCCGCCGAGGGCGCCAAGTCGGCGCATTTCTGCAGCATGTGCGGCCCCAAATTCTGCTCGATGAAGATCAGCCAGGAAGTTCGGGAATTTGCGAAGCTGCAAAATCAGGACAGCGCCGACTTCATCGCCGCCGAAGAGGCCGAAAAGGGCATGGCGGAAATGAGCCAGGTCTATGAGGATACCGGGCGCGAGCTGTATATGGGTGCGGGTGGTCGGGAGCATGATTGAGAATCGCGAAATTCGTTGCCGCTAAACATTTTGATACTGTCGACGCGTATGGAATTCATGGCACGAAGCGCATATTTGTAGCGCTGACTAGCCATAGCTGTCACAGGGCCGCGCAGTGTCGTGAACCGGAGCCGCAAAAATCGTGAGCGATCGCCCAATTGAACTCGCCTATTCCGCCCCGCCCATTATCGAGGCGCTGGCTCAGATTTACTACGAAGAACCCATTTCGGACAGCGACCTGAAGAAGGCCGTGAGTCGGATAAAAAAGCGATATGCGAACCAGACAAAATTGAAAGTGAGCAGCGCACAGCTCGATATGGTGAATCAAGGCGCACAATTTAAATCCATGGACCAATACAAGTTCTCGTCTGAAGATGAGACAGATATCGTAACAATAGACAAACATTCTTTTACGTGGAGCAAACTGGCCCCCTATGAAGGCTGGCAAAATATTTACGATAGAATCAAAAATGAGTCGGAAGATATAAATTCAGTTCTACCATATAGAAAAGCAAATAGACTTGGATTGAGATATATTAATAGAATTGATGTCCCAAAAATAGATGACATTTCTAGATATGAGGACTATTTAACTATAAATATATCTATACCTGAATGCTGGCCTTCTATAAATAACTATGGGTGGAGGATAGAGCGTGAGTTTGACAAAGAGTTTATAGCAATTGTGCAATCTGCAGTTATTTCTCCGGAGCTACCCAACACTGGTGCATTTCTCTTGGATATTGATATCGTGCTAGGAAATAGCGTTCCAAGCAAACATGCGGACATCCTAAAAAAATTCGAGAGAATGAGAAGTTTGAAAAACGAAATTTTCGAATTATCTATTACAGATCGGGCGAGGGCGAGTTTTTCATCATGAACCAATTGACTGGCGGACTTGTAGGTCGACCATCTCAGAGAAAGCTCCTTGTAACCCAGTCCAGCGCCGCCGCGCTTGGGCTGAAGCTTGAAGATATCATGCGAGGCGGTCTTGCATCCGAGCAGGTAAAACGAATTCACCCTGCTACCGCTCCAACTCTTGCAGAACGAGTGTTCCAAGCTCTCGTCGACGCAAAAATCTGGACATCCAAAGTCGCGATGCATTTGGATCGGGGTACACGAGACCGCTATTTCCGTCAGTTGGACTTGCTTCATGACTGCGACGAATGGTTTGGGGATCAAAGTCCCGTGGTATTGGACTCGTACAAAGCATTTGTTCGATTCATGCACTTGATTGGAGGGTTGTCGAAGCCCTCTTTAGGGCTTTCCCCAAAAGGCATCCTTGTTGCGGTTTGGCATGGCGACCACGGACGACTAACGATTGAATTTCTATCTTCCGATTGGGTGCAATGGACAGTCAGTCGCCCTTTAGGCGACCGTACTGAACGCGCTGCAGGCAATACGGAATTGACGCGAATCTTGCCGAACTTGGCTCCTTACTCGCCAGAGGCATGGTTCAACGTTGGCTGAGATCAAGGTACCTGACTCAGATCACCTGATGCGATACGTGCCCTACGGCCAGCAGTTGCGAGCGCCTGAAACTGACGCGTTCTTAGGGATTTTGGGTATCGCGTTTTCTGTTAGGCCTTCCGACCAAGGGGGCCTCTCAGTCACTTGGATTGAGCACTATGGCGAAAAGGACGTCGCTACCGTTACGGTCGCCGCAGCGGCATTTCGAGATAGCCTCGAAAAGAAGAAGTTGGCGCCCAAAGCATATTTTGCTGTCGGAAATGCCGGTCTAACAAGGCGCCTCGCTGCGGAGCATGGCAAAAAGATCAGGCTGATTAGCGCTCCTGACGGATCAAACACTGGTCATGTCGAGATACACCGCTTTAGCGACGATGACCGCACTCTTCTTGATGCTCTTGCACTGGACGTCTACACCGAACACATCGCTGTTGCGTCATTAGAGTTCGAAAGCTGAGGCCCATGCCGCTTCTCCTCAGACGCTAACTTCGGACTACGTGACCGTTTACTAAATCTGCGAAATCGGGGCCGAAGCACCCACTAGTCGGCCTCGCAGCCACAACATGCTACACCCCCCGCATGCGCGCCCGGAACCCCCTCTACGTCATGGCCAAGCGGCCGCCGGAGATGCAGGCGCAGATCACCGCGCTGCCGCTTGGGCGACGCCGGACGCGGGCCCGACCTGCTCCATGTCACGCTTATCTCGCTCTACAACCTCCACTATGCCCCGCCCGAGTGGCTGCCCGCGCGCCCCTGAAACCTTGGCGCCGCGCCGGGCGGCTTCGCGGCGGCCCCACCCGCGAGATAAGGCTTTCCTACATTATCCCGCCATGCTTCAAGCTGGCCGGTGAGCAGCATCCTTCCCTCTACGGCGCGCCACCCTTCCGCCGCGGCCCGGCAAGCGATCGCCATTGGGCTGAACTTTCCTGAACTTTGGATGCAAGGAGCGCGCCCTGCATCCCCGGAATCGGCGGCCGCCCGCGCCCGGAATCGGATGCGAAGGCGGAGCCACGTCAACGTGGCCGGGCGGCGCGCAATGGCGCCCCTCGCGCGAGATCAACGCGCGCGTCCCGACTTGTTGATTAGGGATGGAGGCCCGAGCCGGAATCGAACCGGCGTATACGGATTTGCAGTCCGCTGCGTCACCACTCCGCCATCGGGCCTCAGGCGCAGAATTGCGTGGAGACAGCGCCCCTAGCCGCTTTGTTTCGCAGTGGCAATCCGTTCGTTTCGCAATCTGCATCATCCGGCACGCCCTTCGATGCGTACTTGGCTCCATCCCCTTTGCCCGCTATGCGCGGCGCGGCGGGGTCTTATGGCTGTATTACTATTGCAATACAGCCATGCTTGGGCTAGAACCGCGCCATACAGGCTTGGGCCCAGAGAATCGGATAGAGACGGATGGCAACGAAATTGAGCGAGACGGGTGCGGCCGCGATGCGCGCCGCGATGATCGACAGCCAGCTGCGCACCAACGACGTCATCGACCCCGACGTCGTCGCCGCGATGGCCGCGGTGCCGCGCGAGGCGTTCGTGCCCGCCGCGCTTTCCGGCGTCGCCTATATGGACCGCGCGATCGCGCTCGGCGACGGCCGCGCGCTCAATCCGCCGCTCGTCACCGGCCGCCTGCTCGTCGAGGCGGCGGTGCGGCCCGGAATGCGCGTGCTGCTGGTCGGCGCCGCGACGGGCTATACCGCCGCGCTGCTCGCGAAGCTGGGCGCCGAGGTTCATGCCGTCGAGGAACGTGCCGACCTGATCGAGGCCGCGCGCGCCGCGGCGGGCGATCCGGCGATCGCCTGGACCCAGGGCCCGCTCGCCGCCGGCGCGCCGAAAGCCGCCCCCTTCGACCGCATCATCATCGAGGGCGCGGTCGAAACGCTGCCCGACGCGCTCGTCGCACAGCTCGCCGAGGGCGGGCGGATCGTCGCCGCGCGCCGCGATGGCAGCGTCTCGCGGCTCGTCCACGGCGTGAAGGCGGGCGGGACCGTCGCGCTGCGCGCCTTCGCCGACATGGACGTCGCGCCGCTGCCCGGATTTGCCGCGCCCAAGGGCTTCCAGTTCTGAGCGTTGCCCGCCTCTTCCCCCGTTTCAGGCTGAACAAGACGATGCATGACAAGATGACTATCGCAACCGGTCGCCGCGCCCGCTGGCTTGCCGGTCTCGCCTTCGGCGCGCTGGTCGCCGCATCGCCCGCGCACGCCGAAACGCTGCAGGGCGCGCTCGCCAAGGCCTATGAGAACAACCCGACCTTGACCGGCGCCCGCGCGGGGCAGCGCGCGAACGACGAGAATGTGCCGATCCAGAAGGCGGCCGGGCTGCCCTCGGTCGGCGCCAGCGTCGACTATCAGGAAAATCTGGTCGTCCCCGGCAACAGCTTCTTCACCCCCGGCCGCTCGGTTTCGACCGGCGCGCAGCTGTCGGTCCCGCTCTATCAGGGCGGCGCGGTGCGCAACGCCGTGAAGGCCGCCAAATATCGCGTCGAGGCGGGGCAGGCCGACCTGCGCGCGACCGAGGCGAGCATCTTCTCGCAGGTCGTCGGCGCCTATATGGACGTCATCCGCGACATCGCGATCGTCCAATTGAACCAGAAGAATGTCTCTGTCCTCAGGACCAATTTGCAGGCGACGAGCGACCGGTTCGAGATCGGCGACCTGACGCGCACCGACGTCGCGCAGTCGCAGGCCCGCCTCGCGCTTGCCGAGGGCGACCTGCGCACCGCCGAATCGAACCTGATCCGCAGCCGCGAAGCCTATATCCGCCTGGTCGGCGACGCGCCGACCGACCTGCAGGCGCCGCCGGTGCTGCCGAACCTGCCGACGACCGCCGAGGAAGCGGTGGCGATCGCGCTCACCAACAATCCCGACATCGACGCCGCGAACCAGCGCCTCAGCGCCGCGCGCGCCGACATCGGCGCCGCGCGGGCGACCCGCGCGCCCAAGGTTTCGGCGACGGTCAGCGGCGGCTACAACAACAACCTCAACTCGATCCCCGCCGGCAACACGACGTCGGACAATACGACGACGAGCACGATCGCCGGCGTGTCGATGACCCTGCCGATCTTCCAGGGCGGCCGCGCCTCGGCGCGCGTGCGCCAGGCGCAGGCGCAGACCAGCCAGGCGATCGAGAATTATGTCGCGGTCGAACGCGACGTGATCGCCCAGACGCGCGGCGCCTATGCCGCGTGGCAGGCGAACGAGCGGATCATCGCCGCGACCGAACAGGCGGTCGGCGCCAACGGCCTGTCGCTCGAGGGCGTTCGCGCCGAAAACAGCGTCGGCACCCGCTCGATCCTCGACATTCTGAATGCCGAACAGGAATATCTGAACACGCAGGTCCAGCTCGTCTCGGCACGGCGCAACAGCTACGTCGCCGCTTTCTCGGTCCTCGCCGCGATGGGCAAGGCCGAAGCGCGCGACCTCGGGATCGAAGGCGGCGCGCTCTATGACCCCGAGGTCAATTATCGCCGCGTGAAGGGCCAGCTCTGGGACTGGGCCGACGATCCGAAGCCGCAGCAGCAGGCAACCGACACCAGGACGGTTCCGGCCCCCGACGCCGGCGTCCCCGCCTATGTCGAAATGGGCCCGAAACAATAAGGCTTGGCAAAGGCCGCCCCCGGCCGGTAAGATGATGGTTAACCGCCTGGTAGGGCGACCCTGATATCGTGGGGCCCGGAATGGGCAAATGGGGGCAGTAATGGGCGATCTGTCGCGGGAACCATCGATGGAAGACATCCTGTCGTCGATTCGGCGCGTCATCGCGCGCGACGAGGCTCCCGGTGCCCGCGCCCAGCGCGTCGCCGCCGCGAACGAGGATGTTCTCGACCTTCACGAAGGGGAAGCGCCAGATGATGCGATGGCCGATGCACCGCCCGTGATCCCGACCGAGGAAGAGCTGCTCTCGGCCGCCAGCGCCGATGCCACGCGCCAGTCGCTCGACGCGCTGACCGCCGCGGTCGCGCCCGCGGTCACCGCCGCGATCCCGGCCGCCGCGACCGGCGGCCGCACGATGGAAGACGTGGTGATCGAGGCACTCCGTCCGATGCTGAAGGAATGGCTCGACGCCAACCTTCCGACGATGGTCGAGGCGATGGTCGCCAAGGAAATCAGCCGGATCACCGGCAAGAAATTCTGACAATCTCGCTTCTCCCTTGATGGGAGAAGGATATGAAGCCTTGCCGCGCAGCGGCTAGGCGGAGTTGGATGAGGGTGATCGCGCGTTTCTGCGCCGTCGCTCCGGAACGAGACCGTACGGGAAGCTACCCTGCCCAATCCTCCAGCAAATAACGCGCGATCGCCAGCGGCGGCGGCGCCATGAAGCTCGCCCCCATTTCGCCCGCCAGCGCCGCCCGCACCTCGGCGCGGTCGACCCACATCGCCGCCTCGAGCTCGGTCGTATCGATCGTCAGCGCCGTATCATGCGCGACCGCGCGGCAGCCGATCATCAGCGACGAGGGGAAGGGCCAGGGCTGGCTCGCCACATACACCACGTCCGACACCTGGATCCCCGCCTCCTCGAACAATTCGCGCGCCACCGCCTCTTCGAGCGATTCGCCAGGTTCGACGAACCCCGCGAGCGCCGAGAAGAAGCCCGGCGGAAAGCCCGGCTGGCGCCCGACGAGCACGCGGTCCTGATATTCGGCGAGCATGATCACCACGGGATCGACGCGCGGGAAATGCTCCGAACCGCAATTGCCGCACTTCCGCCCCCAGCCGCCCCGAAAAATCCCGGTCGGCGCCGCGCACACCGCGCAGAAGCCGTGCCGCGCATGCCAGTCGACAAGGCTGCGGGCGCCGCCGTAGAGCGCCGCCTCCTCGGGCGACAGCAAGGGGATCAGGCGCATGACCGTCCGCGAGCGCGCGTCGATGCGCGCGCCGGGCGCGGGCGCGCGGACGAAGCGCGGCGCGCCGGCATCGTCGATCCCCAGCAACAGCAGCGCGCGCTCGTCGGCGGGGTCCAGCGGTTCCCAGATCAACCCGCCCCGCTCGCCGGGGACCGGATCGATCCCGTCCATCGCGAGACAGGTCGCGCGCGGATCCTGCGTTGCCGCCGCAAACGCTTCCGCATCGGTACGCAGGCGATCGGCGCGGTCGAGCCGCGCTCCGGTGAAACCAAGCGGCAGCGGCATCAGGCCATCACATCCTTGTAGAAATTCTTCCCGAAGTCGCGCTGGAAGGGCAGCGCCTCGGCGGGCATATATTGCGCATAGCCGCCGACGCGGCAGCCGCGCTTGCGATCGACGAAGCCGATCGTTCCCGCCGCGCCGCCCCAGCCGAAAACGCCCTCGCCCGTCGGCGAGGTCGGCAGCGACACGCGCCCGCCCGCGCCGAACCCTTCGCCCTCGACGAAGCTGTTCTTTGTCGAGGCGCCCGCGGGCAACAGGTTCGACATCGCGAGCCTGGCGGTCTCGGGCTTCAGGATCCGCACGCCGTCCGTCTCGCCTTCGCCGAGCAGCATCGCGAGGAAGCGGTCATAGTCGCGCGCGGTCGAAACGAGCCCGCCGCCGCCATAATGGATCGGCGGCTTGTCGAGATAGATCGAGCTTGTCGCCGGATCGATCGGCAGCAACGCGCCACCAAAGGGGGCATAGTTGGTCGAAAGCCGGCCGACGTCGGCCGCCGCGACCTGAAACCCCGTGCTCTTCATCCCCAGCGGATCGAACAGGCGCGCCTTCAGGAACAGGTCGAACGGCTGCCCCGATACGACCTCGATGACGCGGCCAAGCAGGTCGAGCCCGACCGAATAGCTCCACTGCGTGCCGGGTTCGTGAACAAGCGGCAGCTTGGCGAGCCGGTCGGCGAATTCCGCAAGGCTCGGCGCGGGCTTCGACGCCGGCAAGCCCGGAATCGGCAGGCGGCTGACCTGCCCGCCCAGAATCCCCTGCTCGTTATAGGCGTCGCGCAGCGGTCCCTTCTGGACGATCCCGTAACCGAGCCCCGCGGTATGCGTCAGCAGGTGGCGCACCGTGATCAGCGTCGTCGCATCGCGCACGTCGGTCAGCGATCCGTCGGGGGTGTTCTGAACCTTCATCTTCGCAAAGGCGGGCAGGATGTCGGCGATCGGCTGGTCGAGCTTGAGCTTGCCGTCCTCGATCAGGATCATCGCCGCGATGCCGGTGACCGGCTTGGTCATCGAATAGAGGCGCCAGATCGTGTCGCCGTCGACCGCCCGCGCCGAATCCATCGCCTGCGTGCCCGCGCCGAAGACGTCGAGCGCGCCCTGCCCCTTGCCGATCGCGGCGAGCGTCCCGGCGAGTTCGCGCCGGTCGACGAAGCCCTCGATAAAGGCCGCGGTCGCCGGGTAGGCCGCACCGCCGTCGGCTTTCCAAGCCAGCGCCGCACCCGGCAGCATCAGCCCTGCGCCGCCCAGCGCGAAACCGCCCAGCAGCGCCCGGCGCGAAACCATCATGGTCATGAAATTCTCTCCCGCATCTTGTCGGTCAGTTTGCGATAGAGCGTCGGCAATCCGGCCGCGTCAAGCGCCGAAAGCGGCCACCACTCGCCTTCCCCTGCGGCATCCTCGCTTTCGCGGGCAACGAGCGTCAGGCGAAGGTCGAAATGGGTGAAACCATGATCGACCTGGACGATACCGGACTCGGCGGGCGGAACGTCGGTCCAGGCGCCGCCGGGCAGCGCGCGCATCCCGCCGAGCATCCCCTTGTCGGGACGGCGGACGAGCCAGACGGCATCGTCGCGCTCGATCCAGTGCGCGACGCCATAGCGCTGCGGCTTCGCCTTTTTCGCAGGCTTGACCGGCAAGCGCTCGATATCGGCGCGGCCCTGCGCGCGGCAGTCGACCATGACCGGGCAGATGCCGCACCCGGGCGCGCGCGGCGTGCAGATCGTCGCGCCGAGGTCCATCAGCGCCTGCGCGAAGTCGCCGGGCCGCTCGCCGGGAACCAGCGGCGCCAGCTCGGCGCGAATCGCGCGCTTGGCGGCGGGAAGCGGGGTTTCAATGAGCCGGTGCCGGGCGATCACGCGTTCGATATTGGCGTCGATCACCACCGCCGGGCGCCCGAAGGCGATCGCGGCGACTGCCGCGGCCGTATAATCCCCGACCCCCGGCAGCGCGCGTAGCCCCGCTTCGCTATCGGGAAAATGCGCGTCATGCTCGCGGGCGACGGCGCGCGCGCAGGCGAGCAGGTTGCGGGCGCGGGCGTAATAGCCGAGCCCGGCCCAGGCCGCCATCACGTCGGCGTCGTCGGCCGCCGCCAGATCGGCGACCGTCGGCCAGCGCGCGACAAAACGCTCGAAATAGCCGGCGACCGCCGCGACCGTCGTCTGTTGCAGCATGATTTCGGCCATCCACACGCGGTACGGATCGGGCACCGCATCGCTCCCCGGCGGAATGCGCCATGGCAGCGCGCGCGCCGACCGGTCGTACCAGCCGAGCAGACGCGCGGCGAAACTGTCGATGCTGCCTGAAGTCTGGACGCTCACCCCCCGCCTATGGCATGGCGGCGGCGATGGCGAAAGCGGACACTCCCAAAGGCGAAAAGCCGAAGAAGAAGGCGGCAAAGAAGCCCGACGCCAAGCCCTATGAGCGCCCGCGCGGCGGCGAGGCGCGCTCGATCGCCGACCTCGTCCCCGAAATCGGCCGCACCGCCTTCCGCAAATTCGGCTTCATCCAGTCGTCGGTGGTCAGCCGCTGGCGCGAGATCGTCGGCGACCGGCTCGCCGACGTTACCCAGCCCGCGATGATCCGCTTCCCCGCCGGGCAGAAGGCGGGCGGCACGCTGCACCTGACGATCAGCGGCGCGCACGCCCCGATGCTCCAGCATGTGTCGCCCGACATCATCGCCGCGGTGAACCGCTTCTTCGGCTATGCCGCGATCGCCACGGTGCGGATGACGCACGGACAGGTGACCCCCGCCGCCCCCGTTCAGCCGCCCGCAATGCTCAAACCCGTACCCGAAGAATTGGGGGATAGCCTTCGCGATATCGGCGACCCGGAACTGCGTACCGTGCTCGAACGCATGGCGGCGGGGCTGGCGTCGGCGCCGAAGCTCCCCCGGATCAGTTGAAGGCCACGCATGTCCCGACTTCGCCCGACCTCGCGCCGCATCGCCGTCGCAGTTGCCGCCACCGCCGCGCTCGCGCTGTTCGCCGCCGCCACGCCCGCGCAGCCCGTCCGCTGGTCGGCGAAGGTCGAAACCAGCCCGATCGGCGCCTATATCGTCGGCAACCCGAACGCGAAGGTCCGGCTCGTCGAATATTTCAGCTATACGTGCAGCCATTGCGCCGAATTCGCCAAGGCGGGTTCGGCCCCGCTCCGCACCCTCTATATCGACAAGGGGCTGGTGCTGTTCGAATATCGCAACCTCGTCCGCGACCCCGTCGACATGACCGCCGCGCTGCTCGCGCGCTGCGGCGCGCCCGCTGCCTTCGCCGGAAATCACGACGCGATCTTCGCCGCGCAGCCGGTCTGGCTCGGCAAGGTCGCCAAGGCGACCGAAGCGCAGAGGAAAAGCTGGTATCAGGGCAGCCTCGGCGACCGCGCGCGCAGGATCGCCGCCGACACCGGGCTCTCCGCGATCATGCAGAAGCGCGGCTATACAACGGCGCAGATCGGCACATGCCTCGACAGCGAGGTCGCGCAGGCGGAGATCGCGGGGATGACCAACATCGGCCAGAACGCCGATCGCGTCGCGGGCACCCCGACCTTTTTCATCAACGGCCGCAACGCCGCCGTGGTCCAGTGGACCGCGCTCAAAACGAAACTCGACGCCGCCCTGAAGGGCTCCTAAGAAGCCACCATATCCCCTGTCCGGAGAGAAACCGACCATGACGAAGGCCCCGCTGCGTATCCTCCTCCTGTCCTCGCTCGGCGCGCTCGCGCTCGCGGGTTGCGGCGAAAGCAAGACCGACCCCGCCAAGGAACAGGATGTCATTGCCAAGGTCGCGGCGCCCGCGGGCAAGAGCTGGTCGGCAACGGTCAGCCAGACCGCCGACGGCGGCTATCTGATGGGCAACCCCGACGCGCCGATCAAGATCATCGAATTCGCCTCGCTGACCTGCTCGCACTGCGCCGAATTTTCCAAGGAAAGCCACGAGGAGATCAAGCGCGACTTCATCGACACCGGCCGCGTGAGCCTCGAGGTGCGCAACTTCATCCGCGATCCGCTCGACGCGATGGCGGCCGCGGTCATCCGCTGCGGCCCGGTCGACCGCTATTTCCCGCTGCAGGAAAATGTCTTCGCCTCGCAGGCCGACCTCTTCGCGGGCGCGCAGGCGAATGCCGCGGGCGGCGAAGCGGCGATGAAGCTGCCCCCGGCGCAGCGCTTCCCGGCGCTCGCCAAGGCATGGAAGCTCGACGCCTTCTTCCAGTCGCGCGGCGTCACCGCCGAACAGATCAACGCGTGCCTCGGCAATATCGACAATATCTCGAAGCTCGAACAGGGCACCAACGCTGCGGTCGAGAAATATACGATCCAGGGCACCCCGACCTTCGTCATCAACGGCCAGGTCGCCGAGGGTATCGCGACCTGGGGCCTGCTGCGCGACCGCCTGCGCACGATGGGCGCACGCTGAACGCCGGCGATCCTCCCTGCGGCGAGCCCGCGGGGAGGAGCCTTTCTAACCCCTTGCGACTCCCCCTCCGGCGCGTCATGACGGTGCGAGGGGGAATTGTGACGCAAAGGTTGCAACAGCCGCGATTCGACGACCTGCACGGGAGCTTTCCGTGCAGATAAAGCGGCTGCGCCTGACCGGTTTCAAAAGCTTCGTCGAACCCACCGAACTGCGCATCGAACCCGGCCTCACCGGGGTCGTCGGCCCCAATGGCTGCGGCAAGTCGAACCTGCTCGAGGCGATCCGCTGGGTGATGGGCGAATCCTCGCCGAAGTCGATGCGCGGCGGCGGGATGGAGGATGTGATCTTCGCGGGCACCACGCGGCGCCCGCCCCGCGATTTCGCCGAGGTCGCGATCCATTGCGATACCGAGGGCGGCGTCGTCGCGGGGCTTTCGGACGCAAGCGAGGGCCACGAGATCGAAATCATCCGCCGTATCGAGCGCGGCGCGGGCAGCGCCTATCGCGCCAACGGCCGCGACGTGCGCGCAAAGGACGTCGCGCTGATCTTCGCCGACGCCGCGACCGGCGCGCACAGCCCGGCGCTCGTCAGCCAGGGCAAGATCGCCAATGTCATCGCCGCCAAGCCGACCGACCGCCGTGCAATGCTCGAAGAAGCGGCGGGCATCGCGGGCCTGCACGTTCGCCGCAAGGACGCCGAGCAGAAATTGCGCGCGACCGAAACCAATCTCGGTCGCCTCTCCGAAATCGTCGCCGATATGGAGGTGCGCGCGAACGCGCTCCGGCGTCAGGCGCGCGCGGCCGAAAAATACAAGAAACTGTCCGAGGATATCCGCGTCGCCGAAGGACGGCTGATCTATGCACGCTGGCGCGACGCCGCCGCCGCCGCCGATCAGGCGCGCCGCGACGCCGACGCCGCCGAAGCCGCGGTAAAAACCGCGCAGGCCGAACTCGAGACCGTCTCGGCGGCGCAAGTCGAGGTCGCGACGCGCGTCGGCGCCGCGCGCGCCGAGGCGCAGTCGCGGCGCGATGCGCTCGCCGAGGCGACCGCGACGTTCGTCCGCCTGCAGGGCGAGGAACGCGCGGCGCGGCAGCGTCTGGAAGACCTGGCGGCGCAACAGGCGCGGCTCGCCGACGATCGGACACGCGAAGGCGAATTCGCGCGCGAAGCGCACGCCGCGCTCACCGGCCTCGACGCCGAGGGCAAAACGCTGGAGCGCGACATCGCCGCGCACGACGCAAACAAGGCCGCGCTCGTCGAGGCCAATCAGGCGGCGCAGACGCGCCTCCGCGATGCCGAGGTCGCGTTGGCGCAGGCGCGCGCCAAGGCCGCGAGCGAAGCCGCCGACCGCCGCATCGCCGTCTCGGCGCGCGACACCGCCGAAGCCGCCGTCCGCCGCGTGGCGCAGGACAAGGCGCGCGTCGATGCCGAAATCGCCGCGCTCGGCGACAGCGCCGCGCTCGCCGCGACCGAGGCCGAAAGCGCCAGGGCGGCCGAAGCGGCCGAAGCCGCGATCGCCGAGGCCGAAGCCGCCTTGCAGAACGCCGAAGCCGACCGCGAAGCGACCGCCGCCGATCTCGCCACCATCGAAGCCGGTCTCGCCGAAGCCCGCGCCGCGCTCGCCGCGCTGGACGGAGAGGCGGCGACGCTCGAACGCGCGCTCGCTGCCGCGAAGAGCGACGACGACCGCATCCTCGACCAGCTTCGCGTGACGCCGGGCTATGAAGCCGCGCTCGCCGCCGCGCTGGGCGACGATCTCGATGCGGGCACCGCAAAGGACGCGGCGCGGAGTTGGGGCGGCGCCGACAAGGGAAAGAACGATCCGGTGCTTCCCGCGGGAACGCAATCGCTCGCCGATTTCGTAACCGCGCCCGCGGCACTCGCCCGCCGCCTTGCGCAGGTCGCGGTTGCCGAAAGCGACGGCGGCCAGACACTCGCGGTCGGCCAGCGCATCGTCACGACGGGCGGCATGATGCGCCGCTGGGACGGCTTCGTCACCCGCGGCGACGGCGCGACGGCGACCGAGCGGCTGCAACGCCAGAACCGCCTCGACGCGCTCGCCGCGCAGCGTCCGCAAGTCGAACTCGGCGTGCAGGAACTGAAGGATCGCCGCGATACCGCGGCCGCCAGGGCGGGCGAACTCGCCGAAGCCGCCGCGGAAGCCCGCAGGGGGCTCGCGCAGGCCGACGAGGCTCGCCGCGCCGCGCTGCGCGCCGCCGACCAGGCACAGGCCGCGCTCGATCGCCACCGCGACGCGACCGCGATGTTCGATCGCCGGCTTGCCGAGGTCGCCGCGGCCGCGAAAGAAGCCGCCGACGCGCTCGCGGCGCAGGAAGCCGCGCTGGCAGCATTGCCGGACGACAGCATCGCGCGCGCTGCGCTCGATGCCGAGGAAGCCGCGACCGAGCGCGCGCGCACCGACGCCGGCGAAGCCCGCGACGCGCTGGCGGCACACGAACGCACCCTCGCGGCCTTGAGCGAACGGCAGGCAGTCGTCAGCGCCGAGATCAAGAGCTGGAAAGCGCGCGCCGGCGAGGCGGCGCGCCGCGTTACCGAAATGGACAAACGCGCCGAAGCCCTCGCCGCCGAAGCCGCGAAACTCGCCGACGTCCCAGAAAAGCTCGCCGCCGAACGCGGCGCGGCCGAGACGCAACAAGCCACCCTTCGCGAACAGATGGGCGCCGCCGAATCGCGCGAGCGCGAGGCGGAAGCCGCGCTCCGCGAAGCCGAAGCCGCGCTCACCGCGATCCGCGAGCGCGTCGCCGCGGCGCGCGAAACCCGCGCGGGCGCGGTCGCGCGCTCCGAAAATGCCGAATTGCGCCGCGTCGAGATGGGCCGCCTGTCGGGCGAGCGTTTCGAATGCCCGCCGCCGCTGCTGCCCAAGAAGGCCGGCTTCGAGGAGGACGGCGTCGGCGACGCGATGCACGAATCGGCGCAGCACGACCGGCTGATCGCCGAGCGCGAGCGGCTCGGCCCGGTCAATCTCGTCGCCGCCGACGAGCTCGCCGAACTCGACACCGAACGGACACGCAACGCCGCCGAGATCGAGGAACTGACGCAGGCGGTGAACCGTCTGCGCGGCTCGATCGGCAATTTGAACCGCGAGGGCCGCGTCCGCCTGCTCGCGGCGTTCGAGACGGTGAACGAGCATTTCCAGCGGCTCTTCACGACGCTGTTCAACGGCGGCCAGGCGCATCTCGAACTGGTCGATTCGGACGATCCGCTCGAAGCGGGACTCGAAATCATGGCGCAGCCGCCGGGCAAACGGCTCGGCACGCTCACCCTGCTCTCGGGCGGCGAGCAGGCGCTGACCGCGGTCGCGCTGATCTTCGGCCTGTTCCTCACCAACCCCGCGCCGATCTGCGTCCTCGACGAGGTCGATGCGCCGCTCGACGACGCGAATATCGAGCGTTTCTGCGACCTGCTCGACCGCATGACGCGCGAGACGAACACGCGCTACCTGATCGTCACCCACAATGCGGTCACCATGGCGCGCATGCACCGATTGTTCGGGGTGACGATGATCGAGAAGGGCGTCAGCCGCCTCGTCTCGGTCGATCTCGGCGGCGCCGAGGAACTGCTCGCGGCCGAATGATCAGGGCGCGCTGCCGACCACCAGCATCGCCGCGAACACCAGAAGTCCGGCAAAGCGATTGCTGCGGAACTTGGCGAGCGCGTCGGCGCCATCGGCGGGGTTCAGCGTCACCACCTGTCCCGTCAGGTGCAATGCTGCCGGGACGAGCGCGACGAACACCAGCGGATCGGGCCGCACGCTCCACAGCGCGCCCGCCCAGCAGGCGAGCGCCACCGCGTAGCAGAAACCGACGCCGCCCTTCACATGCGCGCCCATCGCGCGCGCGCTCGACTTCACGCCGACCAGCGCATCATCCTCGATATCCTGCAGCGCATAGATGGTGTCATAGCCGATCACCCATGCGATGCAGCCGGCATAGAGAAGCGGCAGCCCGAGCCCCTCGCCGCCGCCGACCGCGATCCAGCCGACGAGCGCGCCCCAGCTGAAGACCAGCCCGAGCCAAGCCTGCGGCCACCAGGTGATCCGCTTCATGAACGGATAGGCGGCGACGAGCGCGAGGCTCCCGAGCGCGACGATCTGCGCCCCGCGCGGCAGCTGGACGAGCACGAGGAGGCCGACCAGCGACAGCAGGATCGTCCACAGCAGCGCGTTGCGCACCGACACCGCCCCGCTCGCGACGGGCCGCGATGCGGTGCGCGCGACCTTTGCGTCGAGATCGCGATCGACGATGTCGTTATAGACGCAGCCCGCGCCGCGCATCGCGATCGCGCCGAGCAGCAGCCAGAGGAACAAGGGCCAGTGATGGAGCGCGCCGCCCGCGAGCGCGAGGCCGAAGGCGCACGGCCAATAGAGCAGCCACCAGCCGATCGGCCGGTCGAAGCGCGCGAGCAACGCATAGGGCCGCGCGCCGGCCGGCAGGAGGGCGACGAAACCCTGGAACTGGCTGTCGGGTGGCGCGGCGGTCATCGGCTCGCGCCCTAGCAGGCGGCGCGAGCCGGATAAATGATTGATTGGATGGACCCGGCCGCGATCAGGTGCAGCTGGCGACCGTGCCGGTCGGGGTCGGGTTGAACCCTTCCCTCAGGTCGCGCGCTTCGCGGACGTTGAACGCGGCCGTCGTGTGGATGCGCTGCGATCCCAGCCATTTGCCATAGAGCAAGGGCTGATAGTCGTAATAGACTTCGACGAACATCACCGCGGTCCCTGCGGCGGCGGTGACTTCCTTGCCCGTCGGGCCCATGCCCGGAAAGGCGTTGCCCGTCGCGCCGTCGCCGGCGGCGCCGAAGCTCGACTGAACCCCAAGGTCGCCGTAGCAGCGCTGCCAGTGAATCCACTGCCCGCCGTCGGTGTTGCGTTCGAGGCTCGACAGGATGACGCGGCCGCGGCGTTCGAAATCCATGTTGCGTGCCTGTTTCTCGACACCCGAAAAGACTTCGTTGATGTCGATCTCGCGAATGATCGGTTGCGACAAGGAGTCGCCCGTCGCGATGCGCGATGCATTGTCCGCGGCGCCGAGCGCGATCTGGCTGACCCGCGTATGCACGAGCACGAGGTTGGCGATCTCGATTCCCCCGAAGCCGAGCAGGACGAGCAACGGCACGGTGAACGCCATTTCGACGAGCACGGCGCCGCGGCGATCGCGGCGCAGCCGCCGCATGATCGCGCGCGCGATGATCCGCCGCGCGCTCATGGACAGCGCACCGGGCTGGCATCGGACCCGACGGCGAAGGGCTGGTTGCGTAGCACCGTTGTCTCCCTCAACGTGGTTTCCTGTGGCTGACCCAGCATCCGCCATACGGGCAGGACGCGATCGAACTTCATCTCGACGGTGTAGAGGATGACGTCGTCGGCGCCGCCGTTGCCGCCGCGCGCGCGGTCGCTGTCCCAGACGCCGTTCCCGTTCACATCCTCGAAGCATTCGGTGTTCTGGTGTGCGCCGTCGCCATTGTCGTCGTTGAACGGTTCGGGATTCCCGACCTCGCTGAAATTGTCGTAGGCCCGGCGGGCAAAGGTCACTTCGGCGTGGGGGAATACTTTCACCACCGCCGTCTCCACCGCATCGTCGAGCGCCGTCTGGCTGGCGCCGCCCGTTTCAAGCGTCGAATCGCGCGCCGCTTTTGCGACGGCGCCTTGCAACACCTGCTTTGCGTACATCTGCCAGCTATAGTCGAAGATGCCCATCAGCAGCAGGATGAAGAGCGGCCCGGTGAAGGCGAACTCGACGAGCGCCGCGCCGCGCTCGCTGTCGCGAAGCCGGCGGAGCAGGCTGGACCGGCGCGTCATTGCGACAGCCTCAGGCGCGAAATCTGCTGCGCGATCTGCGAGAAGATGCTGGCGAGCTGCGCGCTGCTGCCCGCTTCATAGGCCTTGCCCGACGATGCACAGGCGACAAGCTTCGCATTCTTGGCGTCGTCGAGGTCGACGCCAAAGCCGATGATCCAGACGACGATGCCCTTCTGCTTCGCAGCCGCGCACAGATAGCTGAGGCGGTTGGTGTGGCGCGCGATCGCATCGGCGTTATCGGTCGCACCGATGCGCTGCATCACTTGCTCGAGGCCCTGATGCGAATAATTGGTGCGCGGCGTGTTCATCTCGCCATCGGTCATGAAGATGATGTGGCGTCCGACCGGGCGGCCCATGTAATTGCCATTCTCGGCAGCGAACAGACCGTCGGGCGAGATCAGACGGGCGCCCCACGCCATGCCGCTGTCGTGATAGGTATAACCCTGCGCTTTCAGGCCGTTGATCTTGGTGGTGAACGCGGTCTTGCCCGCATCGTCCATGTTGGTCAGCTTCATGACCGGCACCGGACAGGCGCCCGTGTCGCCGAAATTCTCCGACTGCTTGCCGAAATTGGTGCTGTTGGTGGTCGAGTTCACATTGGTCGGCGACGAACGCGAATAGACGAAATAGGGAATGAACATCCGCCACTTGGTGTCGTCGTTCGCCGTCGGCACCAGGTCGATATCCATGTCATAGGTGTTCGCAGGCGGCGCGGCGTTCGACGCGAAGGCGTTCGTGGCGCGCTCCATCACGCAGCCGGTCCACGGCGCGGACTGGCTCGCCCCGGCCGTCCCGGTGTTGAACGAAAGCGACGTGGACATGTTCTTCCCCGACGACACGTCGAAGGTGCGGTCGAGATAGGTGTAGGTATATTTCTCGGTCTTCGTCTGGACCGTGTTTTCGGTATAGGTTCGCGACCGCCTTTCGCGAGTGCAGACCTTGGTAGAATTGTTGAACGACTGGTTCCGGTACGCATATTCGGTTTTCGGCACGCCCGTCGTCGTTACCGTCGTGCGCGTGTCGCCGGAGATGTTCGGACCGTTCACCGTCGTCGTCGACGTTCCGCTGATGATCTCGCTGCTTTTCGAGCAATTGCTGTTCGTCGTGGCGGTCACCGTTTGCGATGCCCAGCTAGACCAGCCCGACGGCGTTGTATTGGTCGGCGATCCGGTCGTGTTCGACGTCGTCGTCCACAGCGCGGCGGTATTCGGCTGCCGCGACGGCACGGTGACGGTGTCGGCGATCCAGCTCGACTGCAGGATCGCCCCGACGTTGACTGTGCCGCTGTAGGGCACGACACCGATCCGCAGGCGACCATCGCCGCGTTCGGCCGAGGTGATCGTCGTCATGAAAAGGTTGGCCGCGTTGCGCAGCGCCGCGATCTTCGCGATCGTCGCGCCGCCGCCGGCGTCGCTGTCGGCGATCTGATCGTCCATCGACCCGGTGACGTCGAGCACGAGCATCACGTCGGTGCTCGAGATTTCGAGTTTCGCCTCACAATTGACCGATAGCGCGAAATTCTCCTTGCCGAACATCGTCATCACCAGCGTCGGCAGCGTCGCCGCCGCGGTGCCGCCGACCGACGACGTCCCGACCGGCACCGACGAGAAGGATATGCCCGTGCTGCCGTACATCGCAGTCGGGTAGTTGAAGTTGAACATCTTGTTCGCTTCGGCCTTCTGCGGGTCGCCATAGCTGCCGCCGGCCATCGCGCGGCGGCCGGCGAGCACGCCGGCGTCGCACGCCTGCTGCAGGCGGAGCTGCGCCATATAGGCGCGGCCGATATCGACCGCGGAACCGACGATGCCGATCACCGGGATGATCGCAGCCGCCGTCAGCATCATGGCGTTGCCGCGCTGGTCGCGCAGAAGTTTCGAGGCGCCGGCCCTGAGGCCGTTCAAAATGGTCCCTCGCATGGTCTAAACCCCTCTTGGTCCAGACGCACCACCCACCCAGATGCGCGACTGGTATCCTCGCACCTAGGGGGAAACTGCTTACCAAATCGCTAATCGGCTCCCCCGACATGCTCGCATTTCGGCGCCGATTCTGGCCCGTATCGGGACAGGTCGGTTCGCTCGACACGGCAGATGCGCCGCGCGCCGCGCTCTGCTATCGCGGCGCCATGCCCGCGACACCCGCCTGGCCGCCCGCCAGCACGCCCCGCCTCTATATCGACCAGCCGCTCGGCCCCGAAGCCGCGCCGCACATCGACGGCGCGGCTGCGCACTATCTGCTGAACGTCATGCGGCTGAGGGTGGGCGACCCGCTGTTGCTGTTCGACAATCGCAGCGGCGAATGGCTCGGGCGCATCGCCGACGCGGGCAGGCGCTCGCTCGACATCGCCATCGAGGCGTTGATGCGCCCGCGCGAGGCGGTGCCCGACCTCTGGCTCTGCTTCGCGCCGGTCAAGAAAGCGCGGCTCGACTGGATCATCGAAAAGGCGACCGAACTCGGCATCGCGCGGCTGCAGCCCGTAATCACCGAACGGACGATCGTCGAACGGGTCAGGCACGAACGGCTCGAGGCGCAGATCGTCGAGGCGTGCGAGCAATGCGGGCGCACCGCGCTTCCCGAGCTCGCCGAGCCGGTGAAACTGCCACAGATCCTGAAAGCGTGGCCCGCCGGGCGGTCGCTGCTCTTCGCCGACGAAGCGGGCGGCGAATCGCTCGCTGTCGCCCCCGCGCCGCCGCCCGCCGCGATCCTGACCGGGCCCGAGGGCGGCTTCACCACCGCCGAGCGCAATCTGCTGCTCGCACACCCCGCGGTCCGGCGCATCGCGCTCGGCCCGCGCATCCTGCGCGCCGAGACCGCGGCGATCGCGGCAATCGGGGTTTGGATGGCGGCCAACGGCGATTGGGCATAACTGTACCAAAAATGGACATTATTGCTGCCAGTCTGGCAGTTATTAACTTCAAATTAGGGATATCGACCGCAAAGCCTGCTCATGCAACGGCGGGACCAGAGCCGAGATCGCTGGCGTGGGGGCCGGCGGACACTGCTGAGGCGGGCGGCGACCATGCTCGCCTGGCTGGCGCTGGCTCTCGTCGTTGCACCCGCTGCGGCTCAGACCAGCGCGACCTACAGCAACACGGCGGCCGGCACGATCAGCGAAACCGCCACCCCCTGTACCGGGCCGATGGTGCGCACCTTCACCGTCGCGGCAAACACGCAGATTACCGACGTCAATATCGGCGTCCAGCTCGGCCACAGCTATCGCGGCGACCTTCGCGTCACGCTGACCTCGCCTTCGGGAACCGTCGTCAATCTCATCACCAATGTCGGCACCGGCGCCGACAATCTGAACGTGCTGTTCGACGACAGCGCGGCGGCGAGCATCTCGACCCACACGGCGAACGACAACACGTCGGCGGCGCCGCCGTACCAGCGGACCTTCCGCCCCGAGGGCGCGCTCGCCGACTTCAACGGACAGGGGACCGCGGGAACGTGGCAATTGCAAATCTGCGACTCGCTGAACGGCGACAGCGGCAGTTTCACGCGCGCCGACCTGACCCTGACCAGCGTACCGCTGTCACCCTATGCCGACCTGTCGCTCGCGAAATCGGTGAGCAACGCGAACCCTTCGTCGGGCGCCAGCATCAGCTATACGCTCAGCGTGACCAATGCCGCCGCCTCGGCGCTCACCGCGACGGGCGTGACGGTGCAGGACATGCTCCCCCCGGGCGTGACCTTCACCGGCGCGTCGGGGTTCGGCAGTTACAACAGCACCACCGGGGTCTGGACCGTCGGCAGCATCCCGCCGGGCACGACGCGCACGCTGACGATCAGCGGCACCGTCTCGGCAACCGCGGGCGCGACGATCACCAATGTCGCAGAGATCAGCGCCTCCTCGGCCTATGATTATGATTCGACCCCCGGCAACGGCGCCGCGGGCGAGGACGACTATGCCGCGGCGAGCTTCACCGTCGCCGGAACGCGCACCGCGGGAACCCCGCCGACGCTCGTCTGCCCGGCCGGGACGACGACGCTCGACTGGGACGGCGTGACGTGGAGCGCGGGGACGACCAGCGGCAGCTATGCGCTGACCGCGATCGGCACGACCGGCTTCAACATCGCGATCAGCGGCGGCGCCTTCCTCAGCAACGCGACCTATGGCGGCCAGTCGCCGACCCGGCAGAATATCGTCACCGGTGCGCTGTCTCCGGCGCAATATTCGATCTTCGAGCTGGTCGATTTCACCAGTCAGGCGGGCTCGGTCACCTCGACGATCACCCTGCCCACCGCGGTCCCCGGCGCGCAGTTCCGGCTGTTCGACGTCGACTATGCAGCGGGGCAGTTCGCCGACCGCGTCACCGTGACGGGCAGCTTCAACGGCACGAACGTCACGCCGGTGCTGACGAACGGCACCGCCAACTATGTCATCGGGAGCACCGCTTATGGCGATGTCCTGTCGGCCGACGCCAGCGCCGACGGCACCGTGACCGTGACCTTCGCGGCGCCGGTGGACAGCATCACGATCGACTATGGCAGCCACGGCCTTGCTCCGGCCAATCCGGGGCAGCAGGGGATGGCGATTCACGACTTCCTCTTCTGCCGCCCGGTCGGCAATCTGCTGATCGCCAAGACAAGCAGCGTCGTCAGCGATCCGCTGAACGGCACTACCAACCCCAAAGCGGTACCCGGCGCGACGATGCGCTATTGCCTGCTCGTCACCAACGGCGGCAGCGCGACCACGACGGGCATCCTCGTTTCCGATCCCCTGCCCGCCACCACCACCTTCGTTCCGGGGTCGCTGCGCAGCGGGACGAGCTGCGCGGGCGCGACCACGGCCGAGGACGACGATGCGGCGGGAGCGGACGAAAGCGACCCCTTCGGCGCGGCGATCGGTGGAACCACCGTGTCCGCCAGCACCGCGACCCTGGCCCCCGCGGCAGCGATGGCGGTAACGTTCGACGTCACGGTGAACTGACACCGTCGGCGCCCCTCATGACCCCGATTGCATTCTATACCGAATAGTCTAGATGGCGCGAAATGAGCACGCGCACCGCTTCCGACAGCCACGATCCGATCATCGAAAGTCGCGACCAGCTCGCGGCGCCCATGGCCAGGGGCGAGAAGCCGAGCGATCGCTGGCGGATCGGTACCGAGCACGAAAAATTCGTCTATCGCACCGCCGACCACCGCGCCCCCTCCTATGACGAGCCCGGCGGCATCCGCGACCTCTTGATGGCGCTTACGCGCTTCGGTTGGGAGCCGGTGATCGAGGGCGGGAATGTCATCGCGCTTGCCGGCAGCGACGGCACCGTCAGCCTCGAACCCGCGGGGCAGTTGGAGCTTTCCGGCGCTCCGCTCGAAAATCTCCACCAGACCTGCGCCGAGACCGGGCGGCACCTCAAGCAGGTGAAGGAAGTCGGCGCCGAACTCGGGCTCGGTTTCCTGGGGCTCGGCATGTGGCCCGACAAGACGCGCGCCGAGCTGCCGATCATGCCCAAGGGCCGCTACAAGATCATGCTGGAGCATATGCCGCGCGTCGGCAGCATGGGGCTCGACATGATGCTGCGCACCTGCACCATCCAGACCAACCTCGACTATTCGTCCGAGGCCGACATGGTGCAGAAATTCCGCGTCTCGCTCGCGCTCCAGCCGCTCGCCACCGCGCTCTTCGCCAGCTCGCCCTTCACCGAGGGGAAGCCCAATGGCTATATGTCGTATCGCAGCCATATCTGGACCGACACCGACCCCGCGCGCACCGGCATGTTGCCCTTCGTGTTCGAGGACGGGTTCGGGTACGACCGCTATGTCGACTATATGCTCGACGTGCCGATGTATTTCGTCTTCCGCGACGGCCGATATATCGATGCTGCGGGCCTCAGCTTCCGCGATTTCCTGAAAGGCGAGCTGTCGGCTCTTCCTGGCGAACTGCCGCGGCTTTCCGACTGGACCGACCATCTCTCGACCGCCTTTCCGGAGGTGCGGCTCAAGAGCTTCCTCGAAATGCGCGGCGCCGACGGCGGCCCGTGGAACCGCATCTGCGCGCTGCCCGCGCTGTGGGTCGGGCTGCTCTACGACCAGGGCGCGCTCGATGCGGCGTGGGATCTCGTCAAGGGCTGGAGCATCGAGGAGCAGCAGGCGCTGCGCGATGCCGTCCCCAGCGAAGGCCTCGACGCCCCCGCGCCCGGCGGCGGCACCGTCGGCCAGCTCGCGCACCGCGTGCTCGACATCGCCGCGGCGGGGCTCGCGGCGCGCGGACAGGTCAATTCGATGGGCGACAACGAGGTCGGCTTCCTCGAACCGCTGCGCCGCATCGCGGCGACGGGCAAATCGCCCGCCCACGACCTGCTCGACCGCTACGAAGGGCCGTGGGACCACGACCTGTCGAAAATCTACGACGAGCTGAGCTTCTGATCGCATCGTCCCGATCGGATGGGGACCTGCCATTTGAAGCGAGCCCGTGTTTCCCCTCCCGCCTGCGGGCAGTGGGATAACGGGCGGCCATCGCCCGCAACCCGGCGATCGCCTCAGTCGGGCCCGGCCATCTCGAACTGTTCGATGACCCAGTCCTCGGCCTGCGCGCCGCCGATCCATTCCTGCATACAGGGGTGGCTGATCACCGCCTGGCAATAAGGGATGGCGAAGCGCGGGAGCGGGATCGAGTAGGTGAGGAAGCGCGTGACGACGGGGGCGAACATGATGTCGGCCGCCGACCATTCGCCGAACAGATAATCCCCCTCGCCGCCGAAGCGCGCGCGCGCTTCGGCCCAGATCTGCAGGATGCGGATGACGTCGGCCTGCACCTCGGGCAGCAGCTCGGCGGCGGGGTAGATGCGGCGGATGTTCATGCTGTGGTTGCGGCGCAGCGCCGCGAAGCTCGAATGCATTTCGGCCGCCATCGAGCGCGCCATCGCGCGCGCGGCCATATCGTCGGGCCAAAAGCCGCGGGTGCCGCCGGTCTTTTCGTTGAGATAGTCGATGATCGCCAGGCTGTCCCAGACGACGATGTCCTCGCCGTCCCACAGGATTGGCACCTTGCCGCCCGACGGCGCGAATTCGTCGCCCTCGCGGCGTTTCGACCAGTCCTCGTCATAGAGCGGGACGGTCACCTCCTCGAAGGGCAGGCCGCTATGCTTGACCGCGAGCCAGCCGCGCAGGCTCCAGCTCGAATAGGCCTTGTTGCCGATGAACAGTTTCATGGATTCTCCCTGCCCCTTTCTTCGAGGGAGGGGCGACAAAGGTCAACTCTCGACCGCCTCCAGCACCGCGGTGCGCAGTTCGGCGATCCCCATGCCCTTTTCGCTGCTCGTCGCGATCACATCGGGGTGCGCGGCAGGATGCTTGCGCGCTTCGGCCTCGGTCGCGGCCTGGACCGCGGCGAGGTCGCTCGCCTTGATCTTGTCGGTCTTGGTGAGGACGAGGCGATAGCTGACCGCGGCGATATCGAGCATTTCCAGCACCTCGCGGTCGACGTCCTTGATCCCGTGGCGGCTGTCGATCAGCACCAGCGTGCGCTTCAGCACCTGCCGGCCGCGGAGGTAATCATTCACCAGAAAGCGCCATTTCCTGACGACATCCTTCGGCGCCTTGGCAAAGCCATAGCCCGGCATGTCGACGAGCCGGAACACCAGCGGTTCGCCGACGTCGAAATAATTGAGCTCCTGCGTCCGCCCCGGCGTCACCGAGGTGCGCGCCAGCCCGTTGCGGTTCGTCAGCGCGTTGAGCAGCGACGATTTGCCGACGTTCGAGCGGCCCGCGAACGCGATTTCGGGCACGCTGGGCGCCGGCAGATGCTGGAGCGCGGGCGCCGATTTCAGGAAGGCGATCGGGCCTGCAAACAGCTTGCGGGCGCGTTCGGTTCGGTCGGGATCGATTTCGTCGGTCATAAAGCCTGTGCTCCTGCGCAGGCAGGGGCCCATCTCCTGTTGTCTAAGTCCGAAACCACCGGAGATGGGTCCCCGCCTTCGCGGGGACGCACACGCCAATGGGGCGGTTCTATTTCGCCGGCGCCGCCTTCAGCGCCGGGAACTTGCGATACATGAACTGCTGCTGCGCGATCGACAGGCAGTTGTTCGTGATCCAGTAGAGCAGCAGGCCCGCCGCGAACGGCGCCATGATGAACATGAACATCCACGGCATGATCTTGAACACCTGCTGCTGCACCGGATCGGTCGCCTGCGGGTTCAGGCGGAACTGCAGGAACATCGTGATGCCGAGGATCAGCGCGAGCGGCCCGAGCGCCAGCAGCGACGGCGGCGTGAAGTCGAGCAGGCCGAACAGGTTCAGGAAATGCGCCGGATCGGGCGCCGACAGATCCTTGATCCACAGCGCGAAGGGCTGGTGGCGCATTTCGATCGTCAGCATCAGCACCTTGTAGAGCGCATAGAAGATCGGAATCTGGATGACGATCGGCAGGCAGCCCGCGAGCGGATTGATCTTCTCGTCCTTGTAGAGCTTCATCAGCTCCTGCTGCTGGCGCGGCTTGTCGTCCTTGTAGCGTTCCTGCAGCGCCTTCATCTTCGGCTGGACGAGGCGCATCTGCGCCATCGAATGGAACTGGCGCTGCGCGATCGGGAACATCAGGCCGCGGATGATCAGCGTCAGCAGCATGATCGCGACGCCGAAATTGCCGACCATGCGGAACAGCCAGTCGAGCAGCTTGAAGATCGGCACCGCGAAAAATTCGAACCAGCCCCAGTCGATCGCGTTCGACAGGCGGGTAATGCCCTGATCCTTCTCGTAGCGCTGGAGGGTATAGACCTCCTTCGCGCCCGCGAAGATGCGCGTCGTCGTCGTGACCTGCTTGCCCGGTGCGACCTCGGCAAAGTTCCGCGCGAACAGCGTCTGGTAATTATTGGCTGCGGGCGAGGTGATCGATGCGCTGACACGCTCACCCTTGGCGGGGACGACCGCCGCGAGCCAATATTTGTCGGTGAACCCGAGCCAGCCGGCCGAATCATATTTCGCCGCCGTGCCTTCGTCGAGGTCGGTGTAATTGACGTCGAACACCGACTTGCCGCCGAGATAGCCGGTCGGTCCGACGTGGATCGTCCAGCTGTCCTGTTCGTGCGGATCGGTCGGCTTGCCGAGGCGATCGATCAGCGCGAAGCTGCTTGCGCTGACCGGTGCCGCGCCGCTGTTGGCGATCGTCTGCTTCGCGGTGATCAGATAATCGGCGTCGATGCTGTACGCGATGCGGAAGGTCTGGCCGGTGGTGTTCGACCAGCTCAGGGTTACGGGCGTCGTCGGCGTGAGCTTCGCACCCGACGCGGTCCAGACCGTCGCGGGCCCCGGAACCTCGACGCCCTGCGCGGCCCAGCCGACGCTCGCGAAATAGGCGGCCTTGGTGTTGCCCGGCGCGAAGAGGCGCACCGGCGGCGCGTTCTTCTTGATCGTCTGGCGATATTTGGTGAGCGTGATGTCGTCGATGCGCGCGCCGACGAGGTTGATCGAGCCGGCGAGCGCCGGTGTATCGATCGGCACGCGGTTCGCCGAGGCGACGGCGGTTTCGACCGCGACGATCGCCTGCGCGGCGGGGGCGGCGGGCGCGCCGGGTGTCGGCAGCTTGGCGGGCTGACCCGGCGCCGCGGTGGTCGCGGTCGGCGAACCTGCGACGGTCTTCGTCACATCGGGCTTGGCCGGGGTCGGGAAGAATTTCTGGGAAACGAAGTTCCAGCCCAGGAGGATAGCCGCCGACAGCAAGATTGCCGTGATCCAGTTACGCTTGTCGTCCACGCTCTTCGGTCTCTCTTCGTCTCAAAAATGTCGGGATAGGCCGCGCTCAAGGCACGGGGTCGTAGCCGTGACCGCCCCAAGGATGGCAGCGCAATAGCCGCTTTGTCGCCAGCCAGCCACCCTTGATCGCACCATGGCGTTTGAGCGCGACGATCGCATATTCGCTGCACGACGGGGCGTAGCGGCAGGTCGGCGGCAGGATGCGCGACGGGCCGAGTTGCCAGCCGCGGGCGATCAGGATGAGCAGCTTTGCGATCATGAACAAAGACCGGAAAACTGCCGAACTTCATTCGCGATTGCCCTTTGTTCGACACCCCGGACTTGATCCGGGCCCCATGCGACCGCGGTGGTTATGGACCCCGGATCAAGTCCGGGGTGACGATAAGGGAGAAGGGCAACGCTCATAACGCCTTCGCCGCCAGCTTCTTCGCCGCGCGCCTCAGCGCCGAATCGAGATGCTCGCCGAGTTCGGCAAAGGCGATGTCGTTGCCGCCGGGGCGCCCGATCAGCACATGGTCGGCGCCCGCGATGCCCGATTCGCGAAGCGCGGCGCGCGCAAGTTCGCGGAAGCGCCGCTTCATCCGGTTGCGAGTGACGGCGTTGCCGACCTTCTTGCTGACCGTAAAGCCGACGCCCGGCTCATCGTCGCCATCGCCGCGCGGGCGGACGAGCAGGACAAAGCCGGGCATGGGGAAGCGAAGGCCGCGGTTGGCGGCCAGAAATTCGCTGCGTTTCGATAGCGTTCGCACCAGACGGGCTGGCGCAGAAGCGCCGGCGCTTAGGCCGACAGCTTCTTGCGGCCGCGGGCGCGGCGAGCGGCCAGAACCTTGCGGCCGCCGACGGTGGCCTTGCGGGCGCGGAAGCCGTGACGGCGCTTGCGCACGAGGCGGCTCGGTTGATAGGTGCGCTTCATCGCGGTTTTCCCTAGATCTTGTCAAATGCCGTAACAGAAAAGGGCCGCCAGACGTGGGCGGCCACTGTTGGACGCGCCGATAAGCGGGATTCGGTGCAAAGTCAATCGCCATCAAGCGACTCCAGGGCGGCCCGTGCCCGCCGCCGCGCGGCGCTGACGCGGCGCATGATCCGGTCGGCGCGCTCGCCGTAGCGCGGGTGGCTGCGCTTGAAGCGGACATAGCGCCGCTTCGCCCACGCGCTGTTCTGGAGGCAGAGCATCAGGCCGACGGGGAAGAGGATGATGAAGCCGGGGCCGGGAAGCACGCCGACGACCGGCGCGGCGACGATCAGCAGCACGCCGAGCAGGAAGAGCGCGAGGCGAACCTGCGCATTACGCCGCAAGCGCTGGTAGAGGCTCCGTTTCGCCATAGGGGCGATGTGGGGAGCCTGCGGCGTGTTGCAAGGATAAAGCAGTTCGGCACGCCCGAGCCGACGATCGCGCATGTCCGCTTTGGGGTGGGAAGCGGACGTCAGCTTATGAGATACAGCACGATTGAAACGGGTATGCCTATCAGGATCGAAATGCTGACAATCGCGACGACCCAAGCTGCCGCGCGGCCATGGCGGTCGTCCACATGCTCAATAGCCGTTCGCGCAAGATCTACGATCAAGATTTCCATATCGACATCATACCGGGACCAAACATGCCCGCAATCGGTCGTTAGCAGTCATCCGCTCCAGATCGGCACGAATGGCGGCTAACGACCGGAAGCTGCCCTATCCATCATCGTCACCCCGGACTTGATCCGGGGTCCATGACTTCAGCGCTGCGGTGGATCCCGGATCAAGTCCGGGATGACGAATGACAGCATACGGCCGAAAGCGGACGTAGCTACTCCGTGCCTGCAATGGGTTTGAAATCGTAAACTTGGCAGCTGAGGCCCCGGCTCTTGAGAGGCAGAGGCGGGGTTGCCCGCTTTATCCACTTGTTCCGAAACCAGAAATCGAGCGTGCAACTATCCACGAAATCAATGACCGGAAGATTGCCTCGGAAGGCCAACACTCCATACTCTCCTACCTCGGGGAAGACAGCACGATAGATCGGACAATTTGCTCTAGGGATCGCGAAATAGTCGACGGACCAAGCATCCAACTGCTCGTCGACCTTCAATGAACCTGCATAAACATGGATCACCCTAAAATGTGCTTTCCCGCCGTTTTTTGGCGCGTCGGTGATGACACCGTAGACAATGTTATATGAGTTTTTGAACCGCTCGGTCGCCGCTTCGCGCGCTTCCGCTCCAAGGTTACGATCGGGCGGAGGAGGCGGTAGCGGGGGGCAAGCTAGGGCCAAAGATGCACGAAACATCAGAATTGCCGTTAAGATCTTTATTCCGAGAATCCTCATCGTCCAATTCCCTGCTTGCGGGTCAATCCAATCTTGCCCTTTCCAATAGGCTCTTCTGATTTACCTGCGCCGCCTCCCTGGAATACCGAGCATTGCCGATCCGATTAGTCTCTGTGAACGAAGGAGTTTAACGACGGCTTTCCACCCCATCGCGGTCGTCAACGCTGTAGGGCCCCGGTGACGCACCCCGCCACCTTCAGGCCGCAAGCCGCCACCCCGTCGCATCACCCTCCCCCGCCGAGCCCGCGTCTCCGCCCGGGGCCACCGCCAGCTCGCGCCGCGCGATCCCCGACAGTTGCAGCGCCAGCTTCGCCTTGAACGGCGGCACCCGGTCGAGTGCCCGCAGCAACAGGTTGCGCACCCCGCGCCGGACCCGCCCGCGAACCAGCGCCAGTTTCGTCAGCCGCCCCGCCAGCCCCAGCACCGCCTCGGCGGCCGGACGGCGCCGCGCGCCATACGCATCGAGCAGGCTTTCGGGCGCGCCGCGCACGACGCGCGCCAGCAACGGTGCCAGCAGCATCGCATCGACGATCCCGGTGTTCATCCCCTGCCCGCCCGCGGGGCTGTGGACGTGCGCGGCGTCGCCCATGACGAGCAGCCGACCGTCCCGATAGGTGTCGGCGACGCGGTGGTGGACGCGGAACGCCGAACTCCAGTGGACTTCGGCGACGACCGGGACGACCGCCGGCCCGCCGCGCTCGGGGCCGCGCGTGTCGAGCAAATGCTGGATCGCGGCGCGATCGGGGCGCTCGCCTTCGTGGCGGTGCGTCGCGACGATACGATGGCGTCCCCCGGGCAGCGGCGCGACGACGACCATCCCCGCGGGCGAGAAGAACAGCGACACCTCCTGCTCGCGCCGGGGCACCGCGAAGCTCACATCGGCCAGCACGAAGCTCTCTTCGTAGCGTCCGCCCTCGAAGGCGATGGTCGACGCCTCGCGCACCTTGCTGTGCATCCCGTCGCCGCCGACGACGTAGCGCGCGCGGATCGTCCGTTCGCCACTCCCGGTCGTCACGCGCACCGTCACGCCGTCCGCATCCTGCGCAAGGTCCAGCGCCTCGACGCCGCGATGCACCCGGCCGCCGAGCGCGGCAAGCCGCTCGGTCAGGATGCGTTCGGTGACGTCCTGCGGCAGCATCAGCACGAAGGGATAGCGCGACGGCAGCCGGTCGAAATCGATCGACAGCAGCCGGTGGCGCCGGTCGCGCACCGCAAAGCGCGTCATCTTCAGGCCCGCTGCCAGCATCTGCGGCACGACGCCGAGCGGTTCGAGCATTTCCAGCGTGTGCGCATGGATCACCCCGGCGCGCGACAGATTGAGGCCCGCTTCCAGCCGGTCGATCAGCAGATGGTCGATTCCCGCCTGCTGCAGCGCGGTGGCGAGCGCGAGCCCGGTGGGGCCGGCGCCGACGATCAGCACGTCGGTCTTCGTCTTCATCGTCTCGACTCCTTTTGTCAACATTTGTTGACTTTTCTCACATGGGCTTGTTTTTGTCAACAGTCGTTGATAAATGTTGTGCCATGGTCGACAAGCCGTTGAAAATGAAGAAGTCGGAACGCACGCGCGCGGCGATCGAAGCGGCTGCGCGGCGGCTGTTCGCCGAGCATGGCTATGAGCGGACGGGGATTCGCGACATTGCCGCGGCGGCGGCGATCGATCCCGCGATGGTGATCCGCTATTTCGGCAGCAAGGACCGCCTGTTTGCCGAGGTCGCCGATTTCGACCTGGGCCTGCCCGATGTCGCCAGCATCGATCCCGCGCATGTCGGGCGGACGCTCGTCGCTCATTTCCTCGCGCTGTGGGAGGGCGACAGGGCGAACGGCGGCCTGCCGGTCCTGCTCCGTTCGGCGGCGTCGAACGAATTCGCGTCGACGCGAATCCAGCAATTGTTCGCGGCCCAGGTGCTGCCCGTGCTGCTGTCGCTCGGTCCGTCCGCAACCGCGTCGCAACGCGCCGGGCTCGTCGCCAGCCAGATCCTCGGCCTCGCGCTCACGCGCTACGTCCTCGCGCTGCCTCCCGTCGTCGCGCTCGACCGCGAAACGATCCTCGCCGAGGTCGGCGCGACGGTCCAGCGTTACGCAATCGGCGGCTAGGGCAGCAGCGCGGCCAGCGCGCGTTCGACCATCTGCGCCGCGGCGTCGGCGCCGAAGCTCGCGGCGTCGAGCGACAGTTCGAGCCACAGGCCGTCGACCATCGCGGTCAGCATGATCGCCAGACGGTCGGGATCGCGCGCGCCGCACGCGACGAGCAATTCGCCGAGGCGCGCGCGATAGCCGGCGTAGCTCGTCGCGTGGATCGCCGCCATCCGCGCGTCACTCCGCGCCAGCGCCCAGAAGGCGGTCCACGCGCCGAGCAGTTCGGGATCGGTCACCGGCGCGCGGAAGCTCGCGGTAAGGTAAGCCGACAACCGCGCGCGCGGATCGGCGCCGGCCCCTTCCACCGCGCCCGCGAAGATCGCGTCCATCCGGTCGCTCGTCGCCTGATAGGTCGCGGCGACCAGGTCGTCGATTCCCTCGAAATAATGGCGCAGCAGCCCGGGCGACACCCCCGCCTGCGCGCAGATCGCGCGGACGCTCGTCCCCGCGAGGCCATGTTCGGCCAGCACCGCCGCGGTCGCCTCGATCAGGTCCGCCCGGCGGGCATCGGCGCTTTCGCGCGTAAAGGCTTGGCGAGCGGCGGTCATGTTGTTATACAATCGTACAACAAGGAACGAACCATGGCAACGCTACGCGACACCTTCGACACCATCGACCCGCTCCCCACCGATTCGCTCGACGGCTGGTCGCTCCCCGCCTGGACCTACAGCGACCCCGACTTCTATGCCGCCGAAATGGACCGCATCTTCCGCCCGAGCTGGCAGGTCGTCTGCCACGACAGCGACATCCCGAACACCGGCGACTGGCATAGCATCGACTATTGCGGCGAGAGCGTGATTCTCGCGCGCGGCACCGACTGCGTCGTGCGCGCCTTCACCAACGTCTGCCGCCACCGCGGCTCCCGCCTCGTCGATGGCGCGACGGGCTGCGCGAAGAAGCTCGTCTGTCCCTATCATGCCTGGACCTACGAACTCGACGGGCGGCTCTCTGGCGTACCCGACAGCGCGAGCTATCCGACCCTTGACAAGGGCAAGGCCGGACTCGTGCCCGTCGG
Organism: Sphingopyxis sp. Geo25; assembly: GCF_949769135.1. NCBI lineage: Bacteria > Pseudomonadati > Pseudomonadota > Alphaproteobacteria > Sphingomonadales > Sphingopyxidaceae > Sphingopyxis > Sphingopyxis sp. Geo25. Next base: position 100,785 of record NZ_CATKOZ010000003.1, read on the forward strand.
GCTCGAACAATGGCGCGGCTTCTGGTTCGTTCGGCTGGAGGACGATGGCGGCCCGTCGGTTTCTGGCATGATGGCGCCCTATGAGGCGATGATCGACCCGTACCGTTTCGAGGAACTCGGCGCGCTGGGCCGGGTCACCATGCGCCCGCGCGCGGTGAACTGGAAGAATGTCGGCGACAATTATTCGGATGGCCTCCACATCCCCGTCGCGCATCCCGGCCTCACCCGCCTGTTCGGCAAAAGCTATGGCGTCGAGGCCGAGGACAATGTCGACCGCATGTGGGGTGATCTGATCGACCGCCCGTCGGTCAACTGGTCGGAGCGCATGTACCAGCGGCTGCTGCCGCCCGTCCCGCATCTGCCCGAAGACCGGCAACGCCACTGGCTCTATTTCAAGCTCTGGCCCAACGTCGCCTTCGACATCTATCCCGATCAGGTCGATTTCATGCAGTGGCTGCCGACCGGACCGACGACCTGCCTGATCCGCGAAATTTCCTATGTGCTCCCCGATGAGCGCCGCGAGATGAAGGCCGCGCGCTACCTCAACTGGCGCATCAACCGCCAGGTCAATGCCGAGGACACCGAACTGATCACGCGTGTCCAGATGGGCATGCAGTCGAAGAGCTTCAGCATGGGTCCGCTCAGCGACAAGGAAGTGTGCCTCAAGCATTTCTGCGCACGAATGCGCGAGATCATTCCCGAGGCGCGGCTGGAGCAGGCGCCGCCTGCCGGCTGGAGCCGCCGTTGAACGCCGACGCGCCCGTGGTGATCGTCGGCGGCGGACCCGCCGGCATGGTCGCGGGGCTGCTCTTTGCCCGCGCCGGCGTTCCCGTCACCATCCTCGAAAAACATGCCGATTTCCTCCGCGATTTCCGCGGCGACACCGTACACCCCTCGACGCTCGAGCTATTCAACGAGATCGGGCTGCTCGAAGAGTTGCTGAAGGAGCCGCACGCTGCGATCGACACGATGACGCTCAATCTGCTCGGCGGCCAATATACGATCGCGACGATGAAGCATCTTCCCGTCGCGGCACGCTTCGTCGCGATGATGCCGCAATGGGATCTGCTCGATTTCATCGCCGGACAGGGCAAGCGCTACCCGACCTTCGACCTGCGCATGTCGACCGAGGCCACCGGGCTGACTAGTGATGCCGCGGGTCGGGTCAGCGGCGTGACGCTCGCGACCGGGGAGACGCTGCCCACTCGCCTCGTCATTGCCGCCGACGGCCGCCGCTCGGTGCTGCGCGACGCCGCCGAGCTGCCGCGGGAGGATCTCGGCGCGCCGATGGACGTGCTGTGGTTCCGCGTCCCCGTTCCCGCGGGCATGGATATGTCCGAGGTCGCGCTCGGCACGATCGACAAGGGCGGCATGGTCGTCGCGATCCCGCGCGGCGACTATTGGCAATGCGCGCAGATTATCGAAAAGGGAGGCTTCGCGCCGATCGAGGCGCGCGGGATCGCCGCCTTTCGCGATCGTATCGTCGAGATTGCGCCGGGCCTCGCCGCCGGCATCGATGCGATCGAGAGCTTCGATGATGTAAAATTGCTCTCGGTTGCGCTCGACCGGCTGACGCGCTGGTCGCGTCCCGGCCTGCTCGCGATCGGCGATGCGGCGCATGCGATGTCGCCGGTCGGCGGCGTCGGGATCAACCTCGCGGTACAGGATGCCGTCGCGGCGGCGAACATCCTCGCCGCACCGCTCGCCGCAAACGCCGATCCCGATCCGCTGCTCGCGACGGTGCAGGCGCGCCGCTGGACGCCGACCACGCGGATGCAGGCGATCCAGCGTTTCGCGCACCAGCGCGTCATCGAACCGATGCTGCGCGGCGAAATCACCCGGGTGCCCTTCGCCGTCCGCCTGCTCGACGCCATTCCGCTGCTTCGCCGCATTCCGGGCCGTATCCTCGGCCTCGGCTTCGGCCGCCAGCATGTCCAATCCCCGCTTGCGAAAGAGTTTTCATGACCAAAGCCTATGATGCCCTGATTATCGGCGCCGGCCACAACGGCCTAGTCTGCGCCTTCTATCTCGCCAGGGCGGGGCTGAAGGTGCGCATCGTCGAGGCGCGCGACGTCGTTGGCGGCGCCGCAGTGACCGAAGAGTTCGCTCCCGGCTTCCGCAATTCGGTCGCGAGCTACACGGTCAGCCTGCTCCAGCCGAAGGTGATCGCGGACATGAAGCTCGCCGATCATGGCTATCGCGTCATCGAACGCCCGATCAGCAATTTCCTCCCGCAGGAAGATGGTGGTTACCTCAAGCTCGGCGGTGGGCTGGAGCGCACGCAGGCCGAGTTCCGCAAGTTTTCGGGACGCGACGCCGACGTGCTCCCGGCCTATTATGACGCGCTCGAAAATGTCGCCGAATTGCTCCGCGACCTCGCGCTGCGGGTGCCGCCGAACGTCGGCGAGGGCCTGCGCACCTTGCTCGACGGCGCGCGGCAGGGACGGCGATTCGCGACGCTCAGCCTCGAACAGCAGCGCGACGTGCTCGACCTCTTCACCAAATCGGCGCGCACGATGCTCGACAGCTGGTTCGAAAGCGAGGCGGTCAAGGCCGCCTTCGGCTTCGATGCGGTCGTCGGCAACTATGCCAGCCCCGACACCCCGGGGAGTGCCTATGTCCTGCTCCACCACGTCTTCGGCGAGGTGAACGGCAAGAAGGGAGCCTGGGGTCACAGCGTCGGCGGCATGGGCAAGATTACCGAGATCATGGCAAAGGTCTGCCGCGACATGGGGGTCGAGATCAGCCTCGAAAGCCCGGTCGCCAAGGTGCTCGTCGATGGCAGCAAGGCGGCCGGGGTCAAGCTGGTCGGCGGCGAGGAGATTGCAGCGGCGCGCGTCATCGCCAATGTCGGGCCGAAACTGCTTTATGAGCGGCTGATGGTTGCCAGCGACCTGCCGGCCGACTTCGAGCGCCGCATCAAGGGCTTCAAGGCGGGCAGCGGCACTTTCCGCATGAATGTCGCGCTGTCGGAGCTCCCCAAATTCACCTGCCTTCCCGAGCCGGGCGAGCATCACCAGTCGGGGATCATCCTGGCGCCGACGCTCGATTATATGGACCGCGCCTTCCTCGACGCGAAACAGCATGGCTGGTCGAAGGCGCCGATCGTCGAGATGCTGATCCCCTCGACCGTCGACGACAGCCTCGCGCCCGAGGGGTGCCATGTCGCGAGCCTCTTCTGTCAGCAGTTTGCACCCGAATTGCCCGCCAAAGACGATGGGACTCCCCGCGATTGGGACGATGAGGAGGAAGCGGCCGCCGACGCGATCCTCGACACGGTCGAGAAACACGCGCCGGGCTTCCGCGCCAGCATCGTCGGCAGCACGCGCCTTTCGCCCAAGGGGCTCGAACGCAAGTTCGGCCTCGTCGGCGGCGACATCATGCACGGCAATATGAGCCTCGACCAGCTCTGGGCCGCGCGCCCGGTGCTGGGCAACGGCGGCTATCGCGGACCGGTCAAAGGACTCTATATGTGCGGTGCGGGCACGCACCCGGGCGGCGGCGTGACCGGCGCACCGGGGCACAACGCCGCGCAGGTGATCCTACGCGATCGGGGCTTCTTCGCGCCACGCTGGCGCTGAGCGACGCATCAGGAAATAGATGGGAAGCCCCGCCGCGGTCATCGCCAGGCTCCACAAGCTCGCCTCCAGCCCGGCGCCGTAAAAGGCCCAGCAGCTATAGGCCGCACCGACCAGCGTGACCGCCGCGAAGCCCGGCGACACGCGCAGCTCGCCGAGATGTTCGAGCTTCAGTGCGGCGAGGCTGCCGACGACGTAGAGGATGATCGCGGTCGAGGTCGTTACCAGCACCATGAAGGTGAAGAGCCCGGCCAGTCCGCGCGAATAATTGGCGTAAACGACGAAGCTCGCGAGCGCGCTCGACAGGATCTGTGCGGCGAGGGGCGAGCCGAACCGGTTGTCGTGGCCGAGCAGCGACGGGAGAAGACGGCGGTGCGCCAGTTCGCGGGGAATCTCGCCCTGTAGCAGGACGAAGCCGTTGAGCGCGCCGAGCGCGGCGATCGCAGCGAAGATCGCGACGACGTCACCCGCCGTCGGGCTTACAAGGGCGCCGAAGAAGGTCGCATAGGCCGCGTTGGACTGCTGGAGCGTGTCGACCGGCAGCAGCAAGGTCACCGCGGTGCAGGAGAGGAGGTAAAGCAGGCCGGTCGCCGCCGCCGCGATTAATGTCGCGCGCGGGATCGTGCGTTCGGGATCCTTTACGCGATCGCCGACAATTGCCGCGCTTTCGAAGCCGAGCAGCGCGAACAATGTCAGCGTCGCGGCGCCGCTGATCGCTGACAGGCTGACCGGCGCGGTGTGTGCCATCCCCTCGACGCGCGCCTCACCCGTACCGAGCAGCCATAGCGCGACGCCGATGGCTCCGATAACCGGCACCAGCTTTAGCAGGAGCGTGATGACCTGCGTATTCCCCGCACGCCGCACGCCGGTGAGGTTGATCAGCGTAAAGAACCACAAAAAGCCGATCGCAAGCAGCGCCGCGAGTGGACCCTTTTCCCCCAGCCGCGGCGCAACGATGGACAGGTTGCTGATCGCCGCAACCGCCAGCGTCGCGTTCGCGGTCCAGCAGCTGATCCAGTAGCTCCACGCGACGATGAAACCGACCCCGGGACCGAAGGCCGCATTGGCATAGGTGAAGGCCGCACTGCCGCCCGGCAGGCGGCGCGACAGGCGCGCAAAGATCAGCGCGAGGCACAGCGTTCCGGTGATCGTCACGCCCCAGCCGATCACGGCGTTCCACCCGAGCGGGGCGAGGTCGCGCGGGAGCAGGAACACCCCCGACCCGATCATATTGCCCATACCGAGCGCGATGCACATCAAAAGGCCGAGCTTTTGGCCCGGCCTTTTGATGCTGGCCGCAGTATCGGTCACCAGATCAGAACTTGGCGCCCAGCCGCGCCCCGAGCGTCTGGGGCTGGTTCACGAGGATCTGCACGCGCCCGTTGCACTGCCCGCAGTTCGAGAAGCGCGAGAGCTCGGCGCGCTCGTCGAACGCGTTCTGCAGGAATAGCTCGAAGCTGTAGCGGCTCCAGTCGAACCCGACCGCGAAATCGACCGTCGTCGATCCGCGAATGCGTCCAAGCTCGTTCGCGACATCGACCCGGATGTCCGAGCTGGCCGATCCGCGATGCGCGATCACCGACTGCAGGTGCAACTCGCCCGGTCCGACGGGGAAGGCGTAGCGCACGGTGGCGTTGCCGTTGAACTTCGGCGTCACCGGCAGGCGCGTCCCCTTCGGCGCCGCGATCGAATTGTCAGGGTCGGCGGTACATTGATACGTCGGATCGTCGATCGCGCAGAGATTGTTACGCGTCTTGGCATCGGTATAGGACGCCGCCGCCGAGATCGTCAGCCCGTCGGTCGGCCGGATATTGATGTCCGCCTCGATGCCCTTGATCCGGGCGTTCGGGCCATTGTGAATCTCGGTAAAGCTGTTGAGCCCAAGGAAGGAGAACTGGAAGCGCTTCCAGTTCTGCAGATAGACGGCAGCGTTCAGACGAACCAGCCCGCCGGCGAGCGTCGTCTTGATCCCGAGCTCATAGTTGGTGAGGAAATCGGCGTCATAGGGCGCGATCGTCGCGCGGCGATTGATGCCGCCCGGCCGGAAACCGCGCGACCATGTCGCGTAAGTCAGGACATCCTCGCTGGGTTTCCACGTCAGGTTCAGGCGGTGGGTGAAGCCCGTATCCTTCGTCCGCTTGGGGACCAGCTTGCCGTTCACATAATCGGCAAGGTTGGTACAGGGCCCGCCCTCGACCTCGGCGGGAAGCAGGGTGCCGCCGGGATTGTCGCGCAGGATTGCGCCCGTCGTGGTGTAACAGCCGGCCACGCCCGTCCGCGAACTGCCCGCCCCGTTGAACGGCGGGCCATTGGGATTGCGGCCGAAGCCGAAGAAGCCGATCAGGCTGTTGTCGTATTTGTAATAGCGCCCGCCCCCGGTCAGCGTGATCGTCGGAGTGATGTCGAAGCTCGCCTCGCCGAACGCTGCATAATCCTTGTCGACGCGCTTCTGTTCGGTGAGCCACAGCGTGCCCGGCCGACCGTTGACCGACAGCGCGTCGGCAAGGCCGGGGACGATATAGTCCTGATGAATCTCGTTGCTCTGGCGCTGGAAGAACAGTCCGGCCACGACGCGGAAGCGCGAGTCCTGCGGCGACGAGATGCGCAATTCCTGGCTCAGCTTGCGGAAATGATCGGTGCCGATGATATACTGGCGCGGGTCGATGTCGTTGCCCGCGTTATCCTCGAGGTAGAAATAGCCGGCAAGGCCGCCATAGGAGGCATAGAGCGCGTCATAGGCCTCGGCATAGTCGGTATAGTCGTTGATCTGGTAAGTCTTGCGGTCGAGATAGGCGCCCGCATAGGTGACGTCGAAATTGCCGAGCTTGCCCTCGATCGTCAGTGCTGCCTGGATGAACTTGTCGCTGCGCGAGTCGGGATAGAAACGCTGGACCTGCAGATCGCCGACAAGCGGATCCTGCGCGAAGGTGCCGTGGCTCTTCTGCTTCTGGTAGAGGACCGTCGGCGTGATCGTCCAATTGTCGTCGAGGTCGACCTTCAACGCGGCGCGGCCACCATAGATTTCGGCATCGTTGAAATCCTTCTCGACGAAGGCGTCGTTGTCGACGGTGATGCCGCCCGGGGTTGGCAGGAACGACCGCGTGCCGGGCACATTGTCGATATAGCCCGCGTCCTTCTGGTACCAGCCGACGAGGCGAACCGCGGCCATCTCGCTGAGCGGCGCATTGATCATGCCTTCGAGGCGGCCGCCGGTCCCGCCATGCTTGATCGTGTTAAGCTCGCCGTCGACGCGGCCTTCGAAGCCTGCCGTGCTCGGCTTGTTGGTGATGATGCGGATCGTGCCCGCCTGCGATGAGGCGCCATAAAGCGTGCCTTGCGGACCCGCGAGCGATTCGATGCGCGCGATGTCATAGATATGGACGTCGAGCGTGCCGCCGATCGTCGTGACTGGCTGTTCGTCGAGATAGACGCCGACGCTGGGCAGCGAGCCCGAGTGGTTGCCGTCGCCGCCGCTCGCGACGCCGCGCATATAGACCGTGGTCACGCCCGGCTGGCTCGACTGGAAGGAGACGCTCGGAAGGAGCTTCGAGAAGTCCTGGAAATTGGCGACGTTCAACTGGTCGAGCTTGCGCGTGCCGAGCGCCTGGATGCTGATCGGAACATTCTGCAGATTTTCCTCGCGCTTCTGCGCGGTGACGATGATCTCGTCGTCGGCGCCCGCGTCCGAAGCCTGCTGGGCGATCGCGGCGCCCGGCGACAGCATCGTCGTCGACAAGGATGCCAAGAGCAACGCGCGGCGTGAAAAACGAAACCCCATACAGACCCCCCTGTTCATGCTGGCGCCGTTTGTTGCAGCGCAGGGCGCCAAGGTGTGCCAGCTTTCGGGCAATCGTCAATCGAGGTGCATGAAAATGGGGGCTGCGGCTCGCAGTTTCGCGACCACTATGACAAAATTGCAACAATAAGCTCAGGCGCGAACCGGATATTGCGCGAGAACCGGCCCCAACGCCTCGACAAGCGGGCCGAGCCACGGTTCCATCGCGCGCCACTGGTCGACGCCGTCGCGGTTGATCGGGCGCCGCACCTGTTCGGAGCTCGCGGTGCGGACGGCACGGTCGTTGGCATGAAAGTCGAGGCACGTCTGCTCGAATGGGAGGTCCATATAGGCGAGCATCGCGCGTACCTCGCCTTCGAGGTCGCCGATCACGCGTTCATGAAAGACGCGGTGGACGTGACCGGGCAGCACCGTGTCGAAATGGTCCATCAGCTCGACATAATCGGCATAGTAGCGCCCCATATCGGACAGGCTGTAGCTGAACGCCTGCCCGCGCGCGAAATGCTGTTTGAAGTTGGAGAAACAGCAATCCATCGGATGGCGCCGCGCGTCGATGATCTTCGCCTTGGGCAGGATCAGCCGGATGAAGCCGACATGCAGCCAGTTGTTCGGCAGCTTGTCGATATAGAAGCGCTTGTCACTCTTGCGCTGCACCTGCGTGTCGCGCAGATATTGTTCGCCAAGCTCGCGCGCCTCGGCCGCGGTCAGCCGGGCGATCCCGCCCATATTCCGCGCTTTCGCGAACAATTTCGGGATATCGGGCAGTTCCATTGTGCCCTCGATCATCGAATGGCTCGACAGGATCTGCTCGATCAGCGTCGATCCTGCGCGCGGCATCCCGACGATGAAGACCGGATCGGGTGCATCGCAGCCATAATCGGGGCGCTCGGCAAAAAACGACGCCGTGTACAACGCCTTCGCATGGTCGACCGATGCCCGCGTCTGACCGGCGTCATAGTCGAGCATCGCCCTTCGCAGCGCATTGCCGCGGTCGTAATGCGCAAAGGCGGCTGCGGCCTGTTGCCGGTCCTCGTTCGCCTTGCCGAGCGCGAAATGGAGGTGGAAGCGATCCTCGGGCGCGATGTCGCTACGGTCGAGAGCGGCTTCCATCGCGGCCAGATCGTCGTCGCCGAACCGGAAAGTCTTGAGATTGGCGAGGCTCCACCACACTTCGCCGAGCGAAGAACGAAGCTCGAGCGCCTTGCGATAGGCTGCGACGGCGTCGGCCTGCCGCCCGACCGTCTTCAGCATATGCCCGTAGGACATCCAGATCTTAGGCTGTTTACCAAAGGTCTGCAGCACCTTCTGGTAAAGTTCGAGCGCTTCGTCGAACTCGCCAACGCGGCCGAGCGCCGCTGCCTTCAGATTGGCGTTCATCAGATTGTCGGGGTCGACGGTCTGCAGTTTTTCCAGCTCCTCGACCGCCTCGCCCGACCGCCCCTGCCGATGCAGGACGGTCGCGAGGTTCGAGCGCGCCGCCAGAAATTCGGGCGCCAATTCGAGCGCACGGCGCAGCAGCGCCTCGGCGTCGCGATAGCGTTCGATGCGCGCCGCGAGTTCGGCGAGCATGCGGATCGCAGCAACGTCGAACGGATCCTGCTTCAGATGCGCCTTGAGCACAGGTTCGGCGTCGTGAAGCCGCCCTTCGGACAGCGCGAGCGCCGCCGCCATCAACTCGGGGTTACGAAGCCCCCGCTCGATCGAACGTTGCGCGTGGTTCGCCGCCATCCTCAGCCCGTGGCCCGCGCCTTGGCGATCGCGCGGCGCAGCGCGTCATAGCCGACCTGGCCCTGGAACAGCTGGTCGCCGACGATCCAGGTCGGGGTCGCATTGAGCTGCAACTGCGTCGCGAGCGCGAGGTTCGAATCGATCTCGCGCTGGAACAAGGCCTCGTTCGCGGTCGCGTCGGCGCTGCCGTCGGTGACGACGCCGGCGCGCGAGGCGGCGGACGCGATCGCCGACGGGTCGAGCGACGACGCCTGGAACATTGCGTGGTGGAAGGCGTCATATTTGCCTTGCCGCGCGGCGGCGAGCGCCATGATCGCGGCGTCGCGGCTCTGCGGCGATATGATCGGCAGTTCGCGGAACACGACCTTTAGTCGCTTGTCTTCGCGGATCAGCCGGTCAACGTCGGGAACGCTCGCGCGGCAGAAGCCGCAGGCATAGTCGGTGAAGACGACGAGGGTAACGTCGCCGTCGGCATTGCCCGCCCAGGCACCGGCATAGGGCTTCTCGAGCGCCGGACGCACCGCGTCGACGGCCTTCGCCATTTCCTTGTTCCGCTGCGCCTCGAAGGCTTCGGGCACGATCTCGGGGTGCGCGCGAATATAGTCGGCGACGATCGTCTCGACCTCGCTCTTGCTCATGCCTCCGCCGAAGCGGCCGCCGAGCCAGAAGGCCGCGCCAAGCAGCAACAGCGCGCCGAGCGCAACTGCCCAGAGCGGTGCAGGCAGAGTGGGCGCCGCGGAGGCGGGACGCGGCGTTGCCGGACGATAGGGCGTGCGCTCGTCATCGGCCGGCCCCGAAACCGACGGCGGCGGCGCTGCCGAAGCAGCCTTGGTCCGCGCTGATTTCGCGGGACGCCGCGCAGCTGCCTCAATTGATTCGCCAGCGAACAGCGGCAGATCGGGAGCCGCTGCCGGCGCCTCGGCGATGCGAGCCCCCGCTTCTTCGCGGGCGAGCAGTTGCTCGAGCCCCGACGGCGGCGGTGCCAGTTCCTCGCGCGGTGCGGGCCGCAGCTTGGTCGCAGCACCGCCGATCCCGTCGCGGATCGTTTCGCCGCCGGCCCGCGCGGCGTTGCCGATGCCGGCTTTCGCCTTGTCGGCAACCTCGCCGAGCCCGCGCCCGGCCTCTCGCGACAATCGCGAAACCTTGTCGCCGATCGCCATCTTGTCCCACGCCGCGCCGCTCGCTCGGGCGGCGGCGCAGCTCGCTTTCGCCGATCCACGCCCCACCGCGCGGGCGGCGCGGGCGGTCAGTTCACCGGTTTTCGCGGCAAGTTCGCGCGAACGGCGCGGGATTTCCATCGCTTCGACACGTGCAGGAATGTCGGCCCGCTCGCCGACGTCGATCGTCCAGTCGGCGAAGGCTTCGGCGCCGTCGCGGATGCGGTCCCACAGGTTCGCGGCCCCTGCCTTGATCGTTTCGGGTTTGACTAGCGGGTCACGCGGCTTGTCGCCCGCCCTGTAGCGCGCGAGGTCGATGCCGACCGGCGGTTCGTCCTTCGGCTTTGCCAATCCGCCCTGGTCAAGCGTGTCGCGCATGGGTGCGCTCCCGGGCGTCGGGGCCGGGTCGCGCAGCCACGGCTGGTAATAATCGTCTTTCCTGTCAGTCACTTGTCGCCCTTGTGCATCGCCGATGGCGATGCGTCCCCATCGTATCTCGTTCGAATCTAGCGTCTTTTGCGCGCCTGTTCCACCTCGGCGCGCGACACCAGCGCAATATCCTGTGCACGGATCCAGTCGGGCGACCCTTCGGCCAACCCCTGCATCGCGGTTTCGGCATTACGCAGCGCCAGCGCCGACTGTCCACCCTCAAGGCTGTAACGCTCGGCCGAAGCGAGCGCCGCGCGCGGCTGGTCGCCCTTGCTCGCGTAGACGATGCCGAGTTGGTACCAAGCGAAAGGATTCTGGTTGTCGAGCGCGACCGCGGTCTTGAGCACCTTTTCCGCTTCAGCGAAATTGCCGGGATCTTCGGTCGCGATAAGTGCGTGGCCGAGCGTTGCGGCGATCAGCGGCTGCGAGCGCGAATTGGCCACCGCCTCGCGCAACGGCGGAATCGCGTCCTTCGGCCGCCCCGATTCAAGCAGGACCTGACCTTCGAGCTCGAGGAAATAGGGGTCGTGCGGGTTGCTTTTCAGCAACCCTTTGACCTCGCCGAGCGCCTTGTCCGGGTAAGCGCTCTTGTGCCAGGCATAGGCGCGGGCATAGCGCGCCGGGATGCTCGTGTCGCTTTCAGGATATTTGCGCAAGGTACGGTCGGGGTCGGCGATATAGCCCGACAGTTTCGCCTTGATCCGCTGGAAACGCGCCTCGATCGCCGGGTCGGCGGGTTTGCTCCACGCCGGGTCGACGACATAGACTTCGCGTAACGCCTGGATGCGATCGCCCGACATCGGGTGGGTCCGGCCATAGGCCTGATCGTCGTCCTGCTTGATGCCATAGCGGAATTCGAGATTCTGCAACTTCTTGAAGAAGGCGAGGCTGCCGCGACCGCTGATCCCGGCCTTCGACAGATATTGCGCGCCCGCCGCGTCGGCGGTCGATTCCTGGACGCGGGTGAAGGCGAGATATTTGCCGAGCGCGGCCTGCTGGCCCGCCATCAAGATACCCATGCCGGCCTCGCCGCCGCCCGCCGCCATCGCCGCTGCTCCGAGCAGCAGGCTGAGAAGCGAAATGCCGGTCGCGGTTTTGGCCCCCTCGCTCGCGCGGATCGCGTGGCCGCCCATGATGTGCCCGAGTTCGTGCGCGAGCACGCCCTGCACTTCTTCGGCACTGTCGGCAGCCTCGATCAGTCCGCTGAAGACATAAATGTCCTGGCTGCCCGCGACGAAGGCGTTGATGCTGCGGTCGCCGAGCAGGTGAACACGCACCTGCCCCGGCTGGAGCCCCGCCGCGACGAGCAGCGGATCCATCATGTCCTGGAACAGCGCCTCGGTCTCGGCATCGCGCAGGATCGACTGCGCCATTGCGGGCCGCACGGCAACGGCGACCATCGCCACCAAGGTCAAGAGGATGCGCGGCAACGCACGAAGGCCATGCGCCCGGTGCGCCTTGTACGACGGGGAAGCGGTCATCGCCGACTGTCTCGCGCCGCGCGCCTGAACCTCGAGTGAAGCCATGGAAGGCTTATTGGGGTTCAGCGCGCGCGGACGCAAGGTCAGCGTGTCGTTTCTGCGGTCAACCGCGTCGATCAGTTGCCAAAGGTGCGCTGCCACCAACCGCGACGAGGTTCGCCGTCGGGGCCGGTGCTGTCCTCTTGACCATCTGCGGCAACCGTTTCCCGGTCGCTCGTCGTCGCTTCCTCGGGCGCAGCCTCGACCGCGACGGCCTTCTTCGCGCGGCTCGCACGCTTTTTGGGCGCGGGCTTGACGATTTCGGCATCATCCTCGGGTTCGACCGCCGGTGCTTCGGCAGCGGGCGCCTCGACGGCTTCGGGCACCTCGGCCTCGGCAGCCGCAGCAGCCTTGGTCTTGCGCGGCGCGCGCTTGCGTTTCGGCTTCTCCTCGGCGGCGGGCGATTCCTCGACAACCGGCTCGGGCGCAGCTTCGGTGGGGGCAGCTTCTTCGTCGGTCACTGCCTCGGCTTCGGCTTCCTCGACCTTCTTGCGGCCGCGTCCGCCGCGGCGGCGCTTGGGCTTCGCCTCTTCCCCTTCGTCCGCTACCGGAGCAGCCTCTTCGGCGGCCGCTTCGCGGGGATCTTCGCCAATGTCCTCGCCATCGGCAGCCTCACCCTCGGGCGCTTCGCTGCCTTCCTCATCGCGGCGACCGCGACGTCCACGGCGACGACGGCGGCGGCGCTTGCGGCCCTCGCCATCCGCGCCCTCCGGGCGTTCCTGTCGTTCGCGGCGTGCGGGGCGCTCCTCGGCTTCGGCCTCCCCGGCCTCTTCCTCTTCTTCCTCGTCCTCATCGACAAAATCGTCGTCGTCATCCTCGATCGGGGCGATCGGCGCGAAGCTGCGGCGGGCGACGGGCGGCGGCCCGCCAACCTCGATCGCCATGCGCGCGCCCTCGGTCTCGCCATCGGGCAGGATTTCGACGCTGACGCCGTAGAGTTCCTCGATCTCGCGCAGCTCGCGACGCTTTTCGTTGAGGAGGTAGAAGGTCGCCTCCTGGCTGGCGCGCAGGATGATCTTGCTGCCCTTGCCGCGTGCGGCTTCCTCTTCGATCAGGCGCAGCGCACTGAGGCCAGCCGAGCTGGCGGTCCGGACGAGGCCCGTGCCCTCGCAATGCGGGCAGGGGCGGGTCGAGGCTTCGAGCACGCCGGTTCGCAGGCGCTGGCGGCTCATTTCCATCAGGCCGAAGCCCGAAATGCGGCCGACCTGGATGCGCGCGCGGTCGTTCTTCAGCGCATCCTTCATCGCCCGTTCGACCTTTCGGACGTTCGAACCATGATCCATGTCGATGAAGTCGATGACGATCAGCCCGGCCATGTCGCGCAGGCGGAGCTGGCGCGCGATCTCGTGCGCGGCCTCGAGGTTGGTGTTGAGCGCGGTCTGCTCGATATTATGCTCGCGCGTCGACCGCCCCGAGTTGATGTCGATCGACACCAGTGCCTCGGTCGGGTTGATCACCAGATAACCACCCGACTTGAGCTGGACGACGGGATTGAGCATTCCCGCGAGCTGGTCCTCGACGCCGTAGCGCTGATAGAGCGAGACCGGGTCGGCATATTGCTTCACGCGCCGCGCGTGGCTCGGCATCAGCAGTTTCATGAACTGCTTGGCCGCCTTGTAACCCTCGTCGCCCTCGACGAGCACTTCCTCGATATCCTTGTGATAGATGTCGCGGATCGCGCGCTTGACGAGGTCGCTGTCGGAGTGGATCAGCGCCGGAGCGCTCGACCCCAAGGTCTTTTCGCGGATCTCGTCCCACAGGCGCGCGAGATAGTCGAAGTCGCGCTTGATCTCGACCTTGGTGCGGCTCATCCCCGCGGTGCGGACGATGCAGCCCATCGTCGGAGGCAGGTTGAGTTCGTCGATCATCGCCTTCAGCTTGCGGCGATCAGCGCCGTTCGAAATCTTGCGGCTGATCCCGCCGCCGTGCATCGTGTTCGGCATCAACACGCAATAGCGCCCGGCAAGCGACAGATAGGTGGTGAGGGCGGCGCCCTTGTTACCGCGTTCTTCCTTCACGACCTGGACCAGCATCACCTGACGGCGGCGGATGACGTCCTGGATCTTGTAGCGGCGGCGCAGCGACATGCGATTTTCGCCGTCTTCGTCGTCGCCCCGGCGGCCACGGCCACCCTTGCGGCCATTGCGTCCGCCCTTGCTCCGCCCGCGGCGGCGATCGCCGCGGCCGTCCCTGGCCTCTTCGCCCCCGTCTTCGCCGTCGGCCTCGCCATTGTCTTCGGCGTCGTCATGCTCATCGTCGCCGTCTTCGCCCACCGTTTCGGGCGCGCGCGGGGCGTCGCCATTATCGTCACCGTTATCGTCGTCATGATATTCGACATCGGCGACGTCGCCTTCGAGCTCGTCGAGGTCATCCTCGGCGCGCTGCGCCGCCGCGGCGGCATGTTCGGCCTCTTCGCGAAGCAGCGCCTCGCGATCTTCCTTCGGAATCTGGTAATAGTCGGGGTGGATTTCGCTGAAGGCCAGGAAACCGTGGCGATTGCCGCCATATTCGACGAACGCCGCCTGCAGGGACGGTTCGACGCGGGTAACCTTGGCCAGATAGATATTGCCCTTGAGCTGCTTGTGCTCGGCGGACTCGAAATCAAACTCCTCGATGCGGTTTCCCTTGGTGACGGCGACCCGGGTCTCTTCCCGGTGCCGCGCGTCGATCAACATGCGCGTGGTCATTAGTATCACTCCAGGCGCGCAGTGGCGCGCCAAACAAAAAGGCCGCGACCATCCTTGGCGGACGGCGGCGGTCGATAGGGTTCAAAGAAAAAAAGACGTTATTGCCGCGCGGGGCCCGCGTCCGGTCGTGGACGCGCATGCGGTCTTTCGCCGCGACACATGCGGAAGCAAAAGCCTCCGCGTCGCGATCGAAAGAGGGCATGGCAAGCCTCATACGGCATCAACCTGTTTCGGGGCGGACGGGAAGCCGGGGCAATTTTTCGTTGAAAAATCGCGTCAGCCGCCCGATCAGCCGGGTGGATCGACGGAGCGAGATTTTCGGCAGGTCCGGCACCGGGGCGGCCATGATCCGCGATTCGCGAGATCAGGCCTCTTCCCCTCAAAAGGCCGGACGGAGCCGGAAAGTCCTCCGTCGTGGCAGGGTGCTAGCATCGGCATGGGCCGACGGCAACCTCCACCACCCGATAAAGATGGGAGAGTGTGACCACATTGCAACCATCTCGCCGCATTCTCCCGTCTTTGCCGCATGCGTCCGGCGTGGTTAACCGCCGTTTGACACAGGCTGGCTAATAAGGGATTTGCCCTGTTGGATTGCCCCGGCGCCATGGAATGACGATGATCCTGCCCTTTCTCCTCGTGGCAATCGCACCGGCCCCGGCGCTTCCGGTCGAAGCCGCGCTGCATCCTCGCCGGAGCGAAGCGGCGCGACACGCCGGTTTCTTGCGGGCCGATCGCCCGAAAAAGCGCTACAGCGTCACTGTTCGGATCGGCAAGCCCAAGCCCGCGGTGGCCCTGCCGCGGATCGAAGGCCCCGACAATCCGCGCCTGCCGCTCGTGGTGATCGACGCCGGGCACGGCGGACACGATCCGGGCGCGACTTCTCCCTACAGCGGCAAGCGCGAAAAGGATCTGACGCTGGAACTCGCGCGCGCGATCCGCGACGACCTGGTCGCCGGGGGCCGCGTCCGCGTCGCGCTTACGCGGTCTGACGACCGCTACCTCGTGCTAGAGGAGCGTTACGGCATCGCCCGGCGGCTGAAAGCCGACCTGTTCCTTTCGATCCACGCCGACGCGGCAGAGAATGAGCAAGCAAACGGCGCGTCGGTCTATACGCTCTCCGAGGTCGCATCCGACCGTGAAGCCGCGCGGCTCGCGGCGCGCGAGAACAAGGCGAACATCATCAACGGAGTCGACCTCGGCGCGCACAGCAGCGACGTGTCGTCGATCCTGCTCGACCTGACGCAGCGCGAGACGATGAATGTCGCGTCGGATTTCGCGAGGCTGCTGCAGCGCGAGGCATCGGACGAGATGACCTTCCGGACGACCGCGCACCGTTTCGCGTCGTTCGTCGTGCTCAAGGCGCCCGATACGCCCTCGGTGCTGTTCGAGACGGGCTTCATCTCGAACAAGGGCGATTCCGAGTTTCTGACGTCGAAGGGTGGGCAGAAAAAGGTCGCGCGCGGAGTACGCGACGCGGTGCAGATTCATTTCGCACGGAAGATCGCCGCCGCGCGCTGAAACGCCTTGACCATCGCCCGGCGCGCCGACAGCTTGCCGGCGACGGGAGAGATCGATGGGGTGGAGCAACTGGTCGGGCAGCGTGACCGCGCCAGCCGAGGTCGCAAGGCCGCAAAGCGAAGACGAATTGGCCGCGCTCGTACGGCGCGCGGGCAAGGTCCGCGCGACCGGCGCCGGGCACAGCTTCATGCCGCTCTGCCAGTCGGACGAACTGATCCTCGGCCTCGACCGGCTGGCCGGAGAGATGCGGATAGCCGCCGACCGGACCACCGCGCACATTCCGGCGGGCTGGAGCATCAGGAAGCTGACCGCAGCGCTTTGGGAGGAGGGCCTGTCGCTCGCCAATCAGGGCGACGTCAATCCGCAGTCGCTTGCAGGCGCGATGGCGACCGGCACACACGGCACCGGCATCGACCTTGGTTCGCTGGCGACGATGGCGCGAGGTTTTCGTCTGGTTGGCGCCGACGGTGAGACGCGCTGGTGCGACGCCGCGACCGAAGCGGACCTCTATCAGGCGCAGCGGCTGTCGCTCGGGATGTTCGGGATCGCGACAGAAATCGAGGTCGCCGTCGTTCCCGCCTATCATCTCGAGGAGCGGATCGAGAAGCGGCGCTGGAGCGAGGTGCGCGAATGCTATGACGAGCTTGCTTCGCGGCACCGCCACATCGAATTCTGGCTCTTTCCGCACGCCGACGACGTGATCCTGAAGACGCTCACGCCGTGCGACCCTTGCGATCCGCCGCCCTCGACGACCGACATGGAGGAGAGCGCCTTTCGCCGCGTGCTCGATATCGCCGCGAAACTGCCCTTCCTCACCCCCTTCCTGCAGCGCGCGATGATGCGAACGCGGTTCGAAGGACTTCGCCGCGGCCCCGCCCATGCGATCTTTCCGTCCGACCGGACGATCCGCTTCGAGGAGATGGAATATGAACTGCCGCGCGCGGCGGGTCTGGCGGCGCTGGACGAAGTCGTCGGCTGGATTCGCAAGAAGCGGCTGCCGGTGACCTTCCCCTTCGAATATCGCACCGTCGCGGCCGATGATATCTGGATGAGCCCGATGAACGCCGGACCTGTCGCGGCGATTTCGATGCACCAATATGCCAGGATGCCGTGGCAAAGCCATTTGGCGGGCGCCGAGGCGATCTTCCGCAGCTTCGGCGGACGGCCGCACTGGGCGAAACGCCACACGCTGACGCGCGATGACGTCGACGCGCTTTACCCGATGGCCGAGCACTATCGCACCGCACGCCGCGCCGCCGACCCGCACGGCAAATTTCTCAACGCGCATCTGGAGAGCCTGTTTTCATGAGCGACGATTTGACCCTGCACGCGCATCTGATCGGTCGGCAGGGGTCGCGCGCCGACCTCAACACGCCCGTGCTCGTGCTCGACCGGGGAGCGCTCGACCGCAATATCGCCGCGATGGCCGAACTGGCGGCGCGGCATGGCGTGGGGCTCCGTCCGCACGCGAAGACGCACAAGAGCGTCGACATCGCGCTGCGCCAGATCGGCGCGGGCGCGCTCGGCGTGTGCTGCGCGAAGATCGGCGAGGCCGAAGTCCTGTGCGATGGCGGGATAACCGGCATCCTGATCACCTCACCCGTCGCGGCGCCGCGCGCGATCGAACGGCTTGCCGCGCTCGCGGCGCGTGCCGTGGGGCTGATGGCGGTGGTCGATCATCCCGCCGTCGCCCGGCGAATCGACGCAGCGCTTGCGACGGCGGGGACGACGCTCGACGTCATCATCGACATCGATCCCGGTATCGCACGCACCGGTGTGGCGTCGGCGGAGGCAGCGGTCGCACTGGCGGAGACGATTGAGGGGCTGCCGAACCTCAATGGGCGCGGCGTGCAATTCTACTGCGGCTCACAGC
This sequence comes from Sphingopyxis sp. Geo25, assembly GCF_949769135.1. NCBI lineage: Bacteria > Pseudomonadati > Pseudomonadota > Alphaproteobacteria > Sphingomonadales > Sphingopyxidaceae > Sphingopyxis > Sphingopyxis sp. Geo25. The sequence goes on from NZ_CATKOZ010000003.1 coordinate 119,071, forward strand.
AGCATATCGAGAATTATGCCGAACGCCGCGCGGCGATCGTCGAACGCACCGGCTATCTAAAGTCGGTGGTGGCGGCGCTGACCGAGGCCGGATTCAAGCCCGAGATCGTCACCGGATCGGGCACCGGCACGCACCGGATCGATCTCGACCTCGGCGTCTTCACCGAGTTGCAGGCCGGCTCCTATGTCTTCATGGACAAGCAATATCTAGACTGCGACCTGACCGGCAACGACAGCACTCCGTTCGAAACCGCGCTCGGCGTCGACGCGCGCGTGGTCAGCGCCAATCATTCGGGGCTCGTGACGATCGATGCCGGATTCAAGTCGCTTTCGACCGACGGCGGCGTCGCGGTGGTGCGGCACGGCGCACCCGAAACCGCGTTCTTCGTCTTCATGGGCGACGAACATGCGGCGCTGATCGCGCCGGGCATCGGCGAGCAGCTCATACCCGGCGATCCGGTGACGCTGACAGTGCCGCACTGCGACCCGACCGTGAACCTCTACGATCATTATCATGTCGTCGAGGGCGACACGCTGGTTGCCATATGGCCCGTGAGCGCTCGCGGCAGAGCGCGGTAAGGCAAACCGCCGCAACGCAGCTTCCCTTTCGTTCACGCAGGCTTTAGAGGCTCTTCGCATATGGCTTCCGAGACCGCGTCCCATTTCCGCCTGCGCCTGCGCCGCGACAGCAATGCCGTCATCGCCTGGTTCCGCGAGATGTGGACACGGCGCTGGTTCCGCATCCTCGGCTATCTGGCGGGCGCGGGGCTGCTCGCCATGCTGCTGATCTGGGTGGCCTTCGCGCGCAACCTGCCGTCGGTCGACCAACTGCGCGATTATCAGCCGCCGCTGCCGACGATGGTCCGCGACGCCGAGGGCAAGCCGGTGCACAGCTATGCGCGCGAGCGGCGCGTCCAGCTCGAATATGCGGAATATCCGCAACTGCTGGTCCGCGCCTATCTCGCGGCCGAGGATCGCACCTTCTTCGAACATGGCGGGATCGACTATCCGGGCATCGTCACCGCGATCATCACCAACCTCACCAACAGCGGCCGCCCCGTAGGCGCCTCGACGATCACGCAGCAGGTCGCGAAGAACCTGCTGCTGACCAATGAGGTCAGCTACACGCGCAAGATTCGAGAGGCGATCCTCGCCAAGCGCATCGAGGCAGCGCTGACCAAGGAGCAGATTCTCGAACTCTATCTGAACGAAATCCCGCTCGGCCGTCGCAGCTTCGGCGTACAGGCCGCGGCGCGCGCCTATTTCGACAAGGATGTCGACCAGCTCGCGCTCCATGAAATGGCGTTTCTCGCGATCCTGCCGAAGGCACCTGAAACCTATGGCCGCGCGCGCAACGCCGACAAGGCGATGGCGCGACGCAATTTCGTGCTGTCCGAAATGTACCGCAACGGATGGATCACGGCGGCGCAGCGCGACGCCGCGCAGGCGCAGCCGCTCGGCCTCACCAACAGCGGCAACACCGCGATCGCGCAGGTCGGCGGCTATTACATGGAAGAGGTGCGGCGACAGCTGATCGACCAGTTCGGCGAAACCCCCGAAGACGGTCCGCTGTCGGTCTATGGCGGCGGTCTGTGGGTGCGCACCGCCTACGACGGCAAGATGCAGCAGGCGACGACCAAAGCGCTGCGCCGCGGCCTTATCCGTTACGACACAGGCAAGGGCTGGTCGGGGCCGATCGCGACGATCGAAGCCGACGACCAGTGGCAAAGCCGCCTCGCGTCGAGCTTCATCGGCATTGATTACGACCAGTGGCGGATCGCGGCAGTGTTGTCGAAATCGGCGAGCGCCGCGCGGATCGGTTTCGCCAATGGCGACACGGGCAGCCTGCCCGCGAGCGCGGCGCAGCTCGGCTATCGCAAGAGCGGCGGCCCGGCCTTCTCGGCGCTGCGCCCCGGCGACCTGATCGCGGTCAGGGCGACCGCACCCGGCGTCTATCAGCTCAAGAATATCCCTGAAGTGTCGGGCGGGATGGTCGTCGAAAGCCCGCATTCGGGGCGCATCTATGCGATGCAGGGCGGCTTCGACGTCCGCCTGTCGCCCTTCAACCGCGCGACGCAGGCCGAGCGCCAGCCGGGTTCGACGATCAAGCCCTTCGTCTATGCCGCCGCACTCGACAACGGGATGACCCCCGCGACAATGATCGTCGACGGGCCTTTCTGCGTCTATCAGGGCGCGCGCTTCGGCAACAAATGCTTTCGCAACTTCGGCGGCAGCGCGGGGTCGGGCGAGCATACGATGCGCTGGGGCCTCGAACAGTCGCGCAACCTGATGACGGTGCGGACCGCGAGCCAGATCGGCATGGAACCGGTCGTCGAGACGATCCAGACGATGGGCATCGGCAAGCACGAACCCTATCTCTCGACCGCGCTCGGCGCCGGGTCGACGACGGTCGAGAAGATCACCAATGCCTATGCGATGCTCGCGAACCACGGGCGCGAACTCAAGCCGCGCCTGATCGACTATGCGCAGGATCGCCGCGGCAAGGTCATCTTCCCGAAGAATTGGCGGCCCTGCCAAGGCTGCAACATGAAGGACTGGGACGGCAAGCCGATGCCGCGCTTCGCCAAGACCGGCAAGCAGCTGATGGACCCGATGACCGCTTATCAGGTCGTCCACATGCTCGAGGGCGTCGTCCAGCGCGGCACCGCGGTGCGCCTTCGCGACCTCGGCGTCCCGCTGTTCGGCAAGACGGGGACGACCTCGGGGCCGAAGGACGTCTGGTTCGTCGGCGGGTCGCCCGACGTGATCGCGGGCGTCTATATCGGCTTCGACCAGCCGCGGAACATGGGCGGCTATGCGCAGGGCGGTAGCCTTGCGGCGCCGATCTTCAAGGAATTCTTCCAGGGGTCGCTGATGGATGCGCCGCCGGTGCCCTTCACCGCGCCGAAGGGCATTCGCATGGTGCGTATCGACCGCCAGTCGGGCCGCCGCGTCTATGGCAGCTGGCCGGGCACCGACCCCAAGGCCGCGATCATCTGGGAAGCGTTCAAGCCCGAAAGCGAACCGCGCCGCACGATCCGTGAGGACGAAATCAAACCGATCAAGACGCCGAAACGGTCGACCGGCCCGGCGCAGAAGGGATCGTCGGGCCGCACCGACACCGACTTCCTCGACGACCGCGGCGGGATTGTCTGACGCCGGTAATCTGGCTTGTCACCGGCGCCCGAGCCTCTATGGCCGGTCGCATCGAATTTCAGGAGCAAAGACCATGCGCGCCGAAGCGCAGGATCATGTCGATACCATCAATGCCGCCCTCGCGTTGCTGCGCCGCTTCCTCGACTGGGACCGCGCGGTGCGCCGCCTCGACGAACTCAACGCGAAGGTCGAGGACCCGACGCTGTGGGACAATCCCAAGGCGGCACAGGACGTCATGCGCGAACGCCGCCGCCTCGATGAGGCGATCAACGCGACGCGCGCGATCGAAAAGGAGATGGGTGACACGGTCGAACTGATCGAACTCGCCGAGATGGAAGGCGACGAGGCGCTGGTCGACGATGCCGTCGCCGCGCTGGCGACGCTCGCCGCGCGCGCCGAAGACGACAAGATCAAGGCGTTGCTCGCGGGCGAGGCCGACAGTTACGACTGCTATATCGAGGTCCACGCCGGCGCCGGCGGCACCGAGAGCCAGGACTGGGCCGAAATGCTCCAGCGCATGTACAGCCGCTGGGCCGAGAAGCGTGGCATGAAGGTCGAGCTGATCGAATATCAGGCGGGCGAGCAAGCGGGGATCAAATCGGCGACGATGCTGGTCAAGGGCGAGAATGCCTATGGCTATGCCAAGACCGAAAGCGGGGTCCACCGCCTCGTCCGCATCTCGCCCTACGACAGCTCGGCGCGGCGCCATACCAGCTTCTCGTCGGTGTGGGTCTATCCGGTGATCGACGACAATATCGAGATCGAGATCAAGGAAAGCGACCTCAAGATCGACACCTATCGCGCCTCGGGCGCCGGCGGCCAGCACGTCAACACGACCGATTCGGCGGTGCGCATCACCCACATGCCGACCGGTATCGTCGTCGCGTCGCAGATCGACCGTTCGCAGCACAAGAATCGCGCGACCGCGATGGGAATGCTGAAGGCGCGTCTTTATGAAGCCGAGCTGCAGAAGCGCGAGGCCGAAGCATCGGGCGAATATCAGGCGAAGACCGAGATCGGCTGGGGCCACCAGATCCGCTCCTACGTCCTTCAGCCCTATCAGCTGGTGAAGGACCTGCGCACCGGGGTTACCTCGACTGCGCCGGGCGACGTCCTCGACGGTGCGCTCGATCCGTTCATGGCGGCGGCGCTGTCGCAGAAGGTGACCGGCGAAAAGGTCGAGGTCGAGGACATCGACTGATGATGCGCGGCGTCCTCGCGGCGCTGGCCCTCGTGCCGCTGCTTGGCGGCTGCGACGGCCCGTGGAACGAGGATAGCGATCGTATCGAGACCGCGCGCGAATTCCCGCCTGCAGATCGACCGGTTGCGCCGATCACCTCGACCAAATGGTCGACCGAGGAAGCGCGCGATCGCGTCAACGAAGCCGATGACGTGATGGATTCGGCCGACGTCCGCCCGGGAATGACCGTCGCCGACATCGGCGCGGGCGATGGCTACTACACCGTACGCCTCGCCCCTCGCGTCGGTGCGACGGGCCGCGTGCTCGCGCAGGACATCCAGCCCGAAGTGATCGAGCGCCTCGCCGATCGGGTCGCACGCGAGCGGCTCGACAATGTCTCGCTCAAGCTCGGCGCGGTCGACGATCCGCGACTGCCGGCGAACAGCTTCGACCGCGTGTTCATGGTCCATATGTATCACGAGATCGGCGAGCCCTATGCCTTCCTCTGGCGATTGCGCCCGGCGCTGCGGGCCGGCGGGCAGGTGATCGTCGTGGACGGCGACCGTTCGATCGCGCAGCACGGCACCCCCTTCCGCCTGCTCGTCTGCGAGTTCGAGGCGGTGGGCTACAAGCTGGTGTCGTACAACGACAAGGCGCACGCCGGCGGCTATCTCGCGCGCTTCGTGCCAGAGGGCAAACGCCCCGCGCCCGACGCGATCACGGTCTGCAAAAATCCCTAATAGGTCAGCAGCTGGTCGTTCGGCCCACTGTCGGCAAGAAAACTGACGAGACCGCCCGCGCGGACCTGCGGCACCAAGTCGCTTGCCGTCATCCGCACCAGCGCCATGCCCGACTGACAGACGGTCAGCCGCACGTCCATTGCCATCGCCTCGGCGATCAGCGAGACGAGATCGGGTTGTCCCGCGGCGCGCCGCGCGGCGTCGCCGTCGAACGTGACGGGTGTGCGGAGCAGCGCCGCAGCCTCGCCCTGCAGGAAGATGCGCACCGATCGGCCGAGCGCCGCCGCCGCCGCCGCGACTTCGAGCGCGGCATAGAAGCGCTGGCCATCGGCCGAGGCGACGATGATGCTCAGCCCCGGCATATCGGACACTCGGCATCCTTGGGCACCGCCACTTCGCGCCAGCGTCGGTCGAGCATGTCGATGATCGCGAGCTTGCCGGTCAGGGGCTGCCCCCATCCGGTGAGCGCGCGCACCGCTTCGAGCGCCGCCATCGTCCCGATCATCCCCGCAAGCGCGCCCATCACCCCCTGTTCGGCGCAGTTGATTCCGGGCCGGTCGGGGTCGTCGCCGACGAGACAGGCATAGCAGGGGCTGTCCTCCCGCCAACCTTCGTACAGCGCGACCTGCCCTTCGAACGCGCCGATCGCGGCGGAGAGCAATGGAATTCCGAGCGCAACGGCGGTGCGGTTGACGGTCAGCCGCGTTTCGAAATTGTCGCAGCCGTCGAGGATCAGGCCGGCACCGGTCAGCAGAGCATGGGCGTTGCCCGCATCGAGCCGCCGGGGAACCGCGACGGCCTCGACATGCGGATTGATCCGCAGCGCGGCGTCGGCGGCGACGTCGGCCTTAAGGGATCCGATATCGGCGTCGGTAAATAGAGGCTGGCGCTGGAGATTGCTGCGCTCGACGACATCATGGTCGATGATCGTCAGTTGACCGATGCCCGCCGCCGCAAGATAGGTGATCGCCGGACAACCGATCCCGCCCGCACCGATGACCGCGACATGCGCGGTCTTCAGCTTCGCCTGCCCTGCGCCGCCGAAGGCGGGCAGGATGATCTGGCGTGCATAGCGGTCGAGTTCGGCGTCCGACAGCAACGCCTATTCGCCCGGCTGGCGGAGTTTCATCGCGGACAGCGAGCCGACATTTTCGGGGATATTGTCGTCTTCGATCGCGTCGTCGCCGGTGCCGCCCGCGACGCCGGTCGACCCGAAGCCTCCGGCCCCGCGGGCGGTTTCATCGAGCGTCTCGACCTCGGCAAAGACGGCACGCTGGACGGGCGCCGGGACGAGCTGCGCGATGCGGTCGCCACGCGTGATCTCGAAATTATCCTCCGACAGGTTGGCGAGGATCACCTTCACTTCGCCGCGATAGTCGCTGTCGATCGTGCCCGGCGTGTTGAGACAGGTGATACCGTGCTTGAGCGCCAGACCCGAGCGCGGGCGAACCTGTACCTCATAACCGGGCGGGATCGCCATCGCGAAGCCGGTCGCGACCGCGTGGCGCGTGCCCGGCCGCAGGGTCAGCGTTTCGGCGGCGACGACGTCCATCCCCGCTGCGCCGCCCGACGCATAAGCAGGAAGCGGCAGGCCGCCGCCGTTCGGCAGGCGCTGGATGGCGATCTCAATCGGAATTAGCGGGTGCACGGGTTGCGAGTTCATCGGCGATCTTTTCCATCAATTTGCGGGCGACCGCGTTTTTGGGCAGCCGGTCCCAACTATCTACGCCCGCTTTGCTAACGATATGTACCCGGTTCGTCTCGCCCCCCATCGGGTCGACCGAGACGTCGTTGGCGACGATCCAGTCGCAGCCCTTGCGTGCGAGCTTCGCCTCGGCATGCGCGATCACATCATTGGTTTCGGCGGCGAAGCCGATCAGCAGCGGCGGGCGCTGCGGGCTTTTCGCGACGCTGGCGAGAATATCGGGATTCTCGGCGAGCGCCAGCGGCGGCACGGCGCCGCTGCCGTCTTTCTTGATCTTCTGCGGCGCGGTGTCGGCCGCACGCCAGTCGGCGACCGCAGCAACCATGATCGCGGCGTCGACCGGCAGGCCCGCTTCGACCTCGGCCGCCATCTCGCGCGCGGTCTCGACATCGACGCGGATCACTCCGGGGGGCGTCGGCAGATCGACCGGGCCGGCAATCAACAGCACCTCGGCGCCCGCTTCGGCGGCGGCGGCAGCGATCGCGAAGCCCTGCTTCCCGCTCGAGCGGTTGGCGATGTAGCGCACCGGGTCGATCGGCTCGTGCGTCGGGCCGGCGGTTATCAGGATGCGGCGGCCGAACAGCGGGCGATGGCTCGCGGGCGCAAAGTCGGGCTGGCCGGTGAGCGGGATCGGGGCGGGCGCGTTGGCGAGCGCCCGGTCGATCGCCGCCTTGATCGCTGCGGGTTCGGGCAATCGGCCCGGACCATATTCGCCGCACGCCATTTCGCCCTCGTCGGGCTCCATCAGGACGACGCCGTCGCCGCGCAGCGTTGCGACGTTGCGGCGCGTGGCGGGGTGCAGCCACATGCGCACGTTCATGGCCGGCGCGGCGAGCACGGGCTTGTCGGTCGCGAGCAAAAGCGTCGTTGCCATGTCGTCGGCGATGCCCGCCGCCATCTTTGCAAGCAGGTCGGCGGTCGCCGGCGCGACGACGACCAGGTCGGCCTCGCGGCTCAGCTGGATATGCCCCATCTCGACCTCGTCCTTCAAATCGAAAAGATTTGTATATACTTTATTTTCGGACAGCGCGGCGAGCGTCAGCGGGGTCACGAACTGCTCGCCGGCGCGAGTGAGGACGGAGCGCACGACATAGCCCGACTTGCGAAGCAGCCGGACGAGTTCGATGCTCTTGTACGCAGCGATACCGCCACCGATGATGAGCAGGATGCGGGGATTGGCCATCGTTTCAATATCCCGTCAGCAGGACGTCGAGCGCCCCGACAATCGTGAAATGCTCGCTCTCCAGATTGGCGATCGGACGTTGCAGACGGTCTCGCGGAATCGCGAAGATCAATTGGGTGGCCATTATCAGTTCCTCGCCATTGATGGCAAAGGCCGGATTGAGCCGGGGAACCGGTTCAAAACCCTTCGCCGGCATGAGCGGCACCACGACACGCGTCACGAGATCGCCAAGCAATTCGCTCTGACAGTCGAGCAGATAGCCCAATCCGCGCGAGCCCGGATAAACGTCGTACCGCGCCATCAAAACTGCCGGTATTTGTCATAAGGCATGCCGTTTTTGCGGATATATTCGTTCCAGCTCTCGATGGCCGCGCGATTTTCCTCTTTCCACGCGGCGTCGCGCGCCTTCTTGACCTCGGCGGCAAGGCCGGACTGGCAGGCATCGCTGACGTTGATGCCGAGCTTTTTCGCCTCTTCGACGAGCTCGGCATTCAATGAAACATTGGTTGCCCTTTTGGGCCCTTCGAATCGCGCAGGACGGTTCATCACCATTCTCCTTGCGCATAATCTATGCGCAGATCGCCACCCATTCAACCCATCCAGTTCAGAGCCGCCGCGCCGGCCGCCGCGCCGGCCAGCGCGGTCAGCGCATACCGCCACCAGCGCCGCGTCGCGCGCTTTTCCCACATCAGGGGAATGTCGGGCAAGGGCGGTGCGGGCGGCGCGGCGCCTTTCTTGGGCAATTGCTGATCGAGGCGGCGAATGATGTCGGGGATCAGCGCCAGCGTCTTGCCCTGTTCGCGGAGGCCATCGGCGAGCGCGGCTTCGGGGCCGAGTTCGTCGCGGATCCATTCGCTTACAAAGGGGCCGGAAACGTCCCACATGTTGATCTTCGGATTGAGCATCGTCGCGACGCCCTCGACCATCACCATCGTCTTTTGAAGAAGGAGGAGGTGCGGCTGCGTCTGCATGTCGAAATCGCGCGTGATCGCGAACAGCCCGTCGAGCATCTGCCCGACGCTGAGCTCGCTCACCGGCTTGCCACGCATCGGCTCCCCGACCGCGCGCAGCGCCGTCGCGAACTCCTCGACGCTGTGATAGTCGGGCACATATTGCGCCTCGAAATGAATCTCGGCGACGCGGCGGTAATTGCCCGTTGTCAGGCCATAAAGGATTTCGGCGAGCCAGTAGCGCGCCTGCCGGTTGATCCGCCCCATGATACCGAAATCGACCGCGGCGATCGTCCCATCGGCCTTCACGAACAAATTGCCCTGGTGCATGTCGGCGTGGAAGAAGCCCTCGGCGATCGCCTGCCGCAGAAAAGCGTTCACCAGATTGCCCGACAAGGCCTCCATGTCGTGCCCCGCCGCGATCAGCTGATCGCGGTGCGAAATCTTGATGCCGTCGATCCAGTCGAGCGTCATCACGCGATTGGCGGTGCGATCCCAGTCGATCGCGGGCACCTCGTAAGTCGGTACGGCCGCCATCGCGTCGGCGAGCTCCGACGCCGAAGCCGCCTCGCGGCGCAGGTCGAGTTCGCGCAGCGTCCACCGGCGGAAGTTGGCGATGACCTGCCGCGGGCGGAGGCGGCTCGCCTCGCCGCCGAGCGCCTCGAGATGCGCGGCGGCCCATTCATAGGTTTCGATGTCGCGCGCGAACTGCTTGTCGATGCCGGGGCGGCGGACCTTGACCGCGACCCTGCGGCCGTCGGTCGTCACCGCCCGGTGGACCTGGGCGATCGAGGCCGAGCCGACGGGTTCGGGTTCGAATTCGCTATAGAGGCTTTCGAGCGGAGCTTCGAACGTCGATTCGATTTCTTGCCGGATGCGGTCGAAAGCGACGGGCGCGAGCGCGTCCTGCAAAGTGAGCAGGTTACGCGCAGCCTCTTCGCCGACGAGATCGGGACGCGTTGCGAGCGTCTGGCCAAGCTTGACCGCGGCGGGGCCGATCGCCTGAAAGGCCGCGGCATAGTCGGGCACCGCGGGCTGGATCGTCCCGAAGCGCGCAATGCGGCACAGGCGCTTGACCCCCGGCGGGGTCTGCGGCGCGCTCTCGATCCCGCGCAGCGCGCCGTGGCGCGCGAGGATGCGTCCCCACTTCAGCAAGCGGGCAATATGGGTGATCGGTCGGGTCAAGCTTTCCACCCACTGTGGATCGCGACGAGGCCGCCCATGATCGGCTCGACCTTCACCGCTGTGAAGCCCGCCTCGCGGATCATCCGCGCGAATTCGGGCATCGGGGGGAAGCGGCGGATCGATTCGATCAGGTAGCGATAGCTGTCCTCGTCGTCGGCGATCAGCTTGCCGAGCTTCGGCACTAAATGATGCGAATAGGCGTCATAGACCTGTGCGAAGCCCGGCCATTCGTTGGTCGAAAATTCGAGGCAGAAGAAACGCCCGCCAAAGCGCAGCACGCGGTGCGCTTCCTTCAGCGCCGCAGGGATGTCGGTGACGTTGCGGATACCGAAGGCGATCGTATAGGCGTCGAAAAACTGGTCGGGAAAGGAGAGCTTCTCGGCATTCTGTTCGGACCAGACGAGCGTGTCGATCCCGCGCTCCGCCGCGCGCTCCATGCCGACGCCGAGCATGTCCGGGTTGATGTCGGCGACAGTGATGCTGGCGCCCGACCGCTCCATGCGGAAGGCGATGTCGCCGGTGCCACCCGCCATGTCGAGGATCGTCTCGCCCTCGCGCGGTTTGACGCGGCGCACGAAGCGATCCTTCCACAGGCGATGCATACCGCCCGACATCGCATCGTTCATAATGTCATACTTGCGCGCGACGCGGCTGAACACTTCGCCGACCATCGCGGTCTTCTCGCCCGCGGGGACTTGCTCATAGCCGAAGCTGACGGTTTCCGGAGTGGCCATGCAATTGCGCTTTCATGCGGGGAGAAACAAAGTCTGACCGGCCTTTAGCCAAGGGTTGAAGCGCAGGCAAATGGCGCGTAGCCGCATTGGCGATATGCCCGAACTGCCAGAAGTCGAAACCACCGTCCGCGGCCTCGCCCCTTTCCTCGAAGGACAGCGGCTGGCGGCGGTCACCACCTTCCGCCCCGATCTGCGCCGCCCCTTCCCGGCCGACCTTGCGCAGCGGCTGACCGGGGCAACGGTCACCCGCCTGTCACGCCGCGCCAAATATGGCATCGTGTCGACCGACCGCGACGACCATATGATCTTTCATCTCGGCATGTCCGGGCGCTGGCGCACCGAGGGCGGCGCGGCGGGGAAGCACGACCATCTGCTGCTCGAAACCGGCGCGGGGCACCGGCTGTTCCTCCACGATCCGCGGCGATTCGGGTCGGTCGATCTCGTGACCGGCGATCCGCTGCTGCTGTTCGAGGCATTCGTAGCCCTCGGCCCGGAACCGCTGTCCGATGCGTTCGATACGGCGTATCTGGCGGGGGCGCTTGCCGGGCGCCGTGCACCGATCAAGGCGATGCTGCTCGATCAGACGGTCGTCGCGGGGCTCGGCAACATCTACGTCTGCGAAGCGCTCAACATGGCGAAGATATCGCCGCTGAAGCCGGCGGCCGATGTGTCCAGGGCAAAACTGGCCGCGCTCGTGCCGGCAATCAAGGACGTCCTGATCGCGGCGATCGCCGCGGGCGGATCGACGCTGCGCGATTTCCTCAGCCCCGAGGGCGACCTCGGCTATTTTGCGAAGGACTGGCGCGTCTATGGCCGCGAAGGCGGGACGTGCGAATGCGGCGGCAAGATTGAACGCACGGTGCAGAGCGGCCGCTCGACCTTTCATTGCCCGAAATGCCAGCGTTAGGGGCGTTTCGCGGTTGACCCGAAATGACAATCTGGCTATGGGCGCACCCTTCGAGCAGGGTCCGGTCGTCCGGAACCGGCCGCATCCGGACATTGATTCGCTGCTTTCGCGCGATTCGGCTGCTCCGCTGAGGCTGTGCTCCGACCATGTAGACCGTTTGAAAGACTAGAGGAATTTATGGCCAATACGCCGCAGGCAAAGAAGCGCATCCGCCGCAACCAGGCGCGTGCCACGATCAACAAGAATCGCGTTTCGCGCATCCGCACGCTGGTGAAGAAGGTCGAGGCCGCCGTCGCTTCGGGTGACAGGGACGCTGCGGCGACCGCGCTGAAGGCGGCACAGCCCGAAATGGCGCGCGGCGTTGCCAAGGGCGTGCTCCACAAGAACACGGTCGCCCGCAAATATGCGCGCCTGACCAAGAGCGTGAACGCGATCGCCTAACCGCGCGATCGCCTGAACCCATTGTCCCGAAAGGGAACAAAAAGGACCCGTCGGCACCCAGTCGGCGGGTCCTTTTTTATGGCCCACTTTGTGACTCGGCGATGGCATTTGTGTTGCAGCGCGGTAAGTCACGGAATTCTCGCGATTCGCTAGCGTCACAAACGATGTCACAAATAATATATTGAAATTATTGAATAAAAATTGATCTTGGCGCGATTCCTGACCCCATCGGGAGTCAAGATTTTTATTTCAGTATTTTTACATGAGCGCCCCTTGATCGACTCGGCACCGCCTGCCTAGACAGGGGTGTCGTCGGCCTTCGCTGGCGGCCGCCACATCGACATGATTCGTTCTTTTTCGGACTGCGTGTCCGGGACAGGAGGCTTGCGCCCTAGGCGTGGGCTGTGACGGACCAGTATGTGCGCAGGCCGCGCGAAGCGTCTGGACGGTGGGGGACTTCAGGGGGCGACACGGGTGATACAAAGCAGGAATCGGCATGGGATGGACGCAAGGGATGGGGCTGTGAGCGGTGGAGACGCCGCTATGCTCTGGCCGCGCGTTGCAGAGGGGCTGCGCCGCGACCTCGGCGCGCGCACCTTCGACCATTGGCTGAAGCCGGTCCGCTTTGCCGACTATTGCGCACTTTCGGGCGTCGTGACGCTCGAGACCGCCAGCCGCTTTTCGGCAAACTGGATCAACGAACGCTTTGGCGAACGGCTCGAACTCGCGTGGCGGCAGCAATTGCCCACGGTGCACGGGGTAACGGTGCGCGGCGGCGCAGCGGCCGCCGACCGTGCGACCGCCCTGTCGTCGCAGCCGCTCCCCGCGTTCGAGGCGCCGCAACCGGCCCCCACCGCGAACCCTGCCCTGCTCGGTTTCGATCCGCGCCTCTCGTTCGACCGTTTCGTCGTCGCGCGCTCGAACATTCTCGCCGCCAATGCCGCACGGCGCATGGCGATGGCCGAGACACCGCAGTTCAACCCGCTCTATCTCTGCTCGGGTACCGGTCAGGGCAAGACGCACCTGCTTCAGGCGATCGCGCAGGATTATGCCGCGTCGCACCCGACCGCGAATATCATCCTGATGTCGGCCGAGAAGTTCATGCTCGAATTCGTCGGCGCGATGCGCGGCGGCGACATGATGGCGTTCAAGGCGCGGTTGCGCGCCGCCGACCTGCTGCTGCTCGACGACCTGCAGTTCGTGATCGGAAAGAATTCGACGCAGGAAGAGCTGCTTCACACGATCGACGACCTGATGACCGCGGGCAAGCGCCTCGTCGTCACCGCCGACCGGCCGCCGGCGATGCTCGACGGGGTCGAGGCACGGCTCCTGTCGCGCCTATCGGGCGGGCTCGTCGCCGACATTGAGGCGCCCGAGGATGATCTTCGCGAACGGATCATCCGCCAGCGGCTCGCCGCGATGCCGATGGTCGAGGTGCCCGACGCGGTCGTTGCCTATCTGGTCAAGCATTTCACCCGCAACATCCGCGAGCTTGAAGGCGCGCTCAACAAGCTGCTCGCCTACGCCGCGCTCACCGGCACGACGGTCGACCTCGCGCTCGCCGAAGACCGGCTGGCGGAGAATGTTCGCAGCGCTCGCCCGCGGATCACGATCGACGAGATCCAGCGCGCAGTGTGCGCTCACTACCGTCTCGACAAGTCGGAAATGGCCTCGAAGCGCCGCGTCCGCGCCGTCGCCCGCCCGCGTCAGGTCGCGATGTATCTCGCAAAGGAACTGACGCCGCGCTCTTATCCCGAGATCGGTCGCCGCTTCGGCGGGCGCGACCATTCGACGGTGATTCACGCCGTACGCACGGTCGAGGCGCTGCGCGTCGCCGACAGCGAACTCGACGCCGAAATTGCCGCCATCCGGCGCAGCCTGAACAGCTGATTGGGTCGCACCAAGGAAAAGGCCCGGCTTCCCTGGGGAAGCCGGGCCTTTTTTCTTGTCGCTTGCCGCTTGGCGATCAGCCCTTTTCGGGCGGCGCCACGGTGATGCGCACGCGCTCGCCCGAATTGCCGGGGAAGCCCGTGAACATCGCCTCGACGAGGTTCGGGACGATCGCCTGCAGATTATTGTCGCGCGACTGCGCTTCGGCATGGCCTTCGAACAGGCGATAACCATCGGCGGCGCGGTTGATCTGGAGGTTGAGGCCGCTGGTGTAGACGGTGTAGCTCGACACGTCGTTATAACCCCAGCCGGGTCCGAAACCGCCCCACAGGAAGGGGTCGCGATAGCCATAGACATAGCGGCGGCCGCCCGAACCGCGGACGATCACGGGGCGATAATAGGAAGGACCCCAGCCGCCGTACCATGGATCGCCGAAGCCGGGGCTCGAGACGACCTTCTCGCGGCCCTTGTCGACGCCATAGTCCATGCGGACGACAAGGTCCGGGCGCTCCCCGCTACTGGCAGGACGATAGCCGTAGCGGGTGAGTTCGCCCGCCACGAGATTGGCATATTGGCCGAACTCGATGCCGCCCTGCAACGCGGGATTGCTCGCCTCGATCGCAAAACTCTGGCCCTGCGGCGCGGGAAGCTGCGTCTGGAAGCGCGCGACATCGGCCTTGAAAGGCGTCGCGCAGCTTGCGAGCGCCAGTGCGGCACCCGTCATGGCGGCCAGGCCGAGATGCCGGAAATTGATCTTGCTCATGTCTCTGCTCCGTGATTCGGATCGGCACACACGGCGCCTTTTATAGCATGACTATATCGATGCGACTTAACCTTGGTTGAACCCGCTTCGTCGCGCGGCGGTTCCATCTCCCCGATATGGGGAGGTGGAACCGGCAAACAAGATTTTTCGTAATGAGACGAAGGTTTAACGGCAGAGCCCAAGCGCGGCATAGGCGGCATCGAGCGTCGGCTTGGCGAGCGCCGCGGCGCGCGCCGCGCCGGCTTCCAGCGCCGCGTCGATCGCCGCCGGATCGGCCTTCAATTCGGCAAAGCGCGTCGCGATCGGCCGCAGCGTCTCGACGAGCAATTCGCCGAGTGCCGGCTTGAACGCCCCGAACCCCTGCCCCGCAAAGCGCGCGAGCACCTGATCGACGCTTTCATCGGCCATCGCGGCATATATCGAAACGAGATTGGCCGCCTCGGCCCGACCTTCGAGCCCCGCGGCTTCGGACGGCAGCGGTTCGGGATCGGTCTTCGCCTTCCGGATCTTCGCCATGATCGTATCGGGATCGTCGATCAGGTTGATCCGGCTCGCGTCACTCGGGTCCGATTTCGACATCTTCGCCGTCCCGTCGCGCAGGCTCATGATCCGCGCCGCGGTCGGCGGGATCGTCGGCTCGGGAAGCGTGAAGGTCTCGGTCCCGGTATCGAGGTTGAACTTGGTCGCGATGTCGCGCGCGAGCTCGAGATGTTGTTTCTGATCGTCGCCGACGGGGACGTGCGTCGTCTGATAGAGCAGCACGTCGGCCGCCTGCAGTACCGGATAGGCATAGAGGCCGACGCTCGCGCCCTCGCGGTTCTTGCCCGACTTTTCCTTGAACTGCGTCATCCGGTTGAGCCAGCCGATCCGCGCGGTGCAGAAGAGCAGCCAGGCGAGTTCGGCATGCGCGGGGACGCGCGCCTGGTTGAACAGGATCGCCTTGTCGGGGTCGATACCGGCCGCCATCAGCGCCGCCGCCATTTCGCGCGTGTTCGCGGTGAGCTCGGCCGGGTCGTTGTGGACGGTGATCGCGTGAAGGTCGGCGAGGAAGTAAAGCTTTTCCCCCGGCATATCGTCCTGCATCCGCACCCAGTTGCGAATCGCGCCCAGATAATTGCCGAGGTGCAAATTTCCGGTGGGCTGGATGCCCGATAGCGTCCGCATGCCTTATTCCTTCGTGGTCGCCGCGCCATTGCGGCGCCGCCGCGTCAGCATGGCGAGCAGATCCTTGTCAAGCGCGCCGGTCGCGAAGGCGGCGGCAAAAAAGACCATGCCGCCCGCGGCGACGAGGATGGCGAGCGACCAGATGCGCTCGAAGGCACTGCCGCCGTAAAAGGGCTCCATCAGCGGCATCATATAGAGGAGCAATGCCGCCATCGCCGCGACCGCAACCAGCTGGCGCGCGATGCGCCCGGCGAGCTTCGCCGTGAAATGGAACCAACCGCGACGATGAAGCACCGTATAGAGCAACAGGCAATTGACCGACGCCGACACCGCGGTCGCTCCGGCGAGCCCGACGATGCCATAGCGTTCGACGACATAGAGGTTGATCGCGATGTTGACGAGCAGCGAGGCAAGCGCGGTCCACACCGGCGTCTTGGTATCCTCGCGCGCGAAGAAGCCGGGATTGAGGATTTTCACGATCACATAGGCGGGCAGGCCGCAGATCAGCGCGACGACGATTTGCGCCATGACCACGCCGTCGCCGGCCGTAAACTTGCCCCCGACGAAGAAGGCGGTGACGAACGCCGGAGCGCAGATCGCGAGCGCGGCGGCGGCGGGGAGCGTCAGCAGCGTGGCGATTTCGAACGCGTTCGCCTGCAACCGCTGTGCCTCCGATGCGTCGCCGCTGTGGATGTGGCGCGAGAGCATCGGCAGGATCGCGGTGCCCAGCGCGATGCCGACGATCCCGAGCGGCAACTGGTTGAGCCGGTCGGCAAGCTTGAGCAAAGTCAGCGACCCCTGCGGCAGCGAGGTCGCGAAGAAGGTGTCGACGAACTGGCTGACCTGATAGATGCCGGCGCCGAAGGTCGCGGGCAGAATCAGCGCCCCGAGCCGCTTCACCTCGGGGGTGAATTTCGGGAGGCGCCAGTGGAGCGTCAGGCCGGCGCGCCGCACCGCCCACACCATATAGGCGAGCTGAACGACGCCCGCGAGGCTCACCGCGATCGCGAGCGCTTCCGCAACGATCCGGTCGTCGCCGCCGGGCCCCCGCAGCCACCAGCCGGTGACGATCCCGCCGATCAGCACGATATTGAGCAATACCGGCGCAAAGGCGCCGGGCGCGAAGCGCGAGCGCGCGTTGAGCAGGCCCGAGAGCATCGCGACGAGGCTGATGAGCGCCAGATAGGGAAAGGTCACGCGGCTCAGGAACACCGCGAAGTCGAACTTGCCCGGCACCTGCTGGAAATCGCGCGCGAGCAGCCACACGATCCCGGGCATCACAACCATCATGATCGCGGAGAAGCCGAGCAGCACCCAGAGGAAGACCGAGAGCACATCGTCGGCGAATTTCGCCGCCGCTTCCTCACCGCCCGCTCCGCCTTGTCCCGTTCCGTGCAGCGCGCGGCTGTACATCGGCACGAAGGCGACCGAAAAGGCCCCTTCCGCAAACAGGCGGCGGAAGGTGTTGGGCAGGGTGAAGGCCAGCTGGAAGGCGTCGGCGGCGAGCCCGGCGCCGAGGACGCGGGCAAGCAGCATGTCGCGCGCAAAGCCGAAAAGGCGGCTGACCATCGTCAGGCCGCCGATCGTCCCCACGCTTTTGACGAGGCTGCTCAACCCCTTCGCCTGCCCCCGTCGCGGGGTTTAGGCCTGACCGACCACGACGTCGCCGGCCGCCTCGGCCTGCATCGCCTGCGCCTGTTGCATGAACAGGCCGTGGAAATCGATCGGTTCGAGGAGCAAAGGCGCGAAGCCGCCGTCGCGCACGACGTCGGCGACGACGCGGCGCGCGAAGGGGAAGAGGATGCGCGGCGCTTCGGCCAGGAAGAACGGCTGCAGCTGGTCGTCGGGGACGTTGCGGACGCCGAACAGGCCGGCATATTTCAGGTCGACGATGAACGACGTGCCCTCGTCGGTCTTCGACGTGATGTCGATCTTCAGCGACACTTCGTACAGATTTTCGCCGACGTTGTCGGCACCGATGTTGAACTGGACATCGACCTGCGGCGCCGACTGCCACTGGTAGACGGCGGGCGCGTTCGGATTCTCGAACGACAGATCCTTCACATATTGCGAGATCAGGCCGATCGCGGGCGCGGTATCCTCGCCGTTCGGCTGCAGGGCGGGGTTGAAGTCGCTGCTGGTCTCGTCAGCCATGATCTTAACGCTTTCGTTGGAAAAGAATGGGAAGGATCGGCCGCGAAGGCGGCGCGTTGCCGCGGCGCTTAGCAGCGGCGAAGCGTCAGCACAATGGGCGCGAATCGTTGACCTGCCGCAAGCCTGCGGTCATGGTGATTTGAAACATGGCCGCGGATCGCCTATGTTGAACCAAGATTTTCCATCGTCCGCACTGGATATTTGCCTGTGACCGCTTTTTCGATCGTCCTGCTCGCCATGATCGCTGCCTTTTTGGGTATGCGGCTCTACTCGGTGCTCGGCAAGCGAACGGGGCACGAGCAGGAACCCGTGCTCCCGCGCCGCGACGACCGTCCAACCTCGCCTTCTGCCTCCGCGCCGGTTCGCCTCGACGACGCCGACACGTTGAGCGCGCCGCAGGCGGCCGCGCCCGGCGGGACAGGCCTCGTCTATGAACCCGCCGCCGAAGCGGGCCTTCGCCAGCTGCTCGCGAGCGATCGCAATTTCGACGCCGGCCGCTTCATGGAGGGCGCCGAGGCGGCGTATCGGATGATCCTCGAGGCCTTCTGGACCGGCGACCGAGACACGCTCCGCGACCTCTGCGACGACGACAGCTACGATGGTTTCGTTACCGCGATCGAAGCGCGCGAGGCGCGCGGCGAGAAACTCGACAACCGCCTGATCGGGATCGATTCGGCAAAGATCACTGCGGTCGAGATCGACCGCCGCGAGGCGCGGATCACCGTCCGCTACCGGGCCGACATCAGCGCCGTCACCCGCGACGCCGACGGCAAGATGATCGCGGGGTCGATGAGCGACGCGTCGCAGACCGACGATTTCTGGACCTTCCGCCGCCAGCTCGGCAGCAGCGATCCGAACTGGTTGCTCGACGAAGTCGAAGCCGCCTGATTTCCGTGGCTGACGCGAAGACGCACCGGGCGCCGCTGGCGCGCCGATCCAGCTTCGCCCTCTTGGCCTTCCTGCCGTTGCTGTCGGCCTGCACTTCGGTGATCCCCGAAGCGGGCCCGCGTCCGGCCGCTGCGACGCAGGCCCCCACGCCTGCGCCCACGCCCGTCGGTTCCCCGCGCCCCTATACGCCGCGCCCATCGGAAACCGGGAGTGTCGCCGCGCAGCCGGTCCCTGCGACACCCAATCCGCCGCTACCGGCCCCCGCCCCGTCCGCGACAGCGACGACCGCGGCCGAGGCGGGCGTGATCGCCGGGCCGGAATATACCGAGCTGGGGATCGGCGCCGAACAGGCGACCGCCGCGCTTAAGGCGTTTCGCCTGAGCTGCCCGTCGCTGCTCCGCCGCACCGACACGAGCGGTCTCACCCAGAACGCCGAATGG
Organism: Sphingopyxis sp. Geo25; assembly: GCF_949769135.1. NCBI lineage: Bacteria > Pseudomonadati > Pseudomonadota > Alphaproteobacteria > Sphingomonadales > Sphingopyxidaceae > Sphingopyxis > Sphingopyxis sp. Geo25. The sequence goes on from NZ_CATKOZ010000003.1 coordinate 138,550, forward strand.
ACCGAAAGCTGTGCCGCCGCGAAAGACTGGGCCGACCGCGACGCGACCAATTTCTTCAGCCGCTATTTCGGGACCGTCCAGGTCGGCGCGGGCACCGCCTTCGTCACCGGCTATTACGAGCCCGAAATCGCCGGATCGCGGACCCCGCGCCCGGGCTATGACGTGCCCATCTATCGCCGCCCCGCCGACCTGGTCGACGTCGACCTCGGCCAGTTTTCGGGCGACCTCGCTGGCAAGAAGATCCGCGGCCGCGTCGAAGGCAGCAATCTCATTCCCTATTACGACCGCACCGCGATCGAGAGCGGCGCGCTCGCGAACCGCGGGCTCGAAATCGCCTGGGCGGCCGACGCCGCCGAATTCTTCTTCCTGCAGGTGCAGGGGTCGGGGCGCCTCCGTCTGCCCGACGGCGCCATCATGCGGATCGGCTACGACAGTCAGAACGGCCGCGATTATGTCGGCATCGGCAAGCTCCTGCTCGACCGCGGCGAGTTGCAGCGCGGACAGGCGTCGATGCAGGGCATCCTCGACTATCTACGCGCCGATCCGGTGCGCGGCGCGGCGGTGATGAACGAGAATCCGAGCTGGGTCTTCTTTCGCGAAGTCACCGGCCCCGGACCGCTCGGCGCGCTCGGCGTGCCGGTGACCGCGCGCTCAAGCCTTGCCGCCGATCCCAAATTTGTGCCGCTCGGCGCGCCGGTCTTCCTGTCGCTCGACCGCGCCGAACCGAACGGGCTTTGGATCGCACAGGACACCGGCGGCGCGATAAAGGGCGCGAACCGCTTCGACAGTTTCTGGGGCGCGGGCGATCAGGCGCGCGCGATCGCCGGCGGCATGGCGGCGCGCGGCGCGGCGCTGCTCCTCCTGCCGCGCGCGAGCGTCGCGCGGCTCGCCCCGCGACCCTGACATGGCACGCCGGCTCGATCCGCACGAAACGGCGCTCTGGAAAAGGGTCGCGGCGACCGTCGAGCCGATCGTCAAGCGCCCCGCAGCACCCGAGCCCAAGGCCCCGCCGACCGTGCGCCCGCCGAAAGCCACGCCGCGAAGCACCGCCGCGCCTGCCGCTACACCTGATCCGGTCCGCTTGCCGCCACGGCGGCGTAGCTGGTCGGGCGCGACCCTCGACGGCCATTGGGACCGGCGCCTGCGCAAGGGGCTCGTGCGCCCCGAGATGACCATCGACCTTCACGGGCACAGCCTCGCCTCGGCGCAGGCTCTACTCGACGAGGCGATCGGGCGCGCCCTGATGCGCGGGGCGCGTGTCCTGCTGGTGGTTGCCGGGCGATTGCGCCCAGGCGCCGACCGCTTGCCGCTGATGCACGGCGATCCGCGTCCGCGCGGCGCGATCCGCGCCTCGCTGCCCGACTGGCTGTCGGTGTCGCCCTATGCCGACCGGATCGTCGCGCTGCGCCCCGCGCATATCAGCCACGGCGGCGGCGGCGCGGTCTATGTGATCCTGCGCCGCCCAAGAGAAGACTAGAGGAAGGCGCGCATCAAAATGCCGCGATAGATGGCGGTCAGCTTGTGCAGGTCGTCGACCGCGACCGCCTCGTCGAGCTTGTGCATCGTCGCGTTGGTGAGGCCGAATTCGACCACCGGGCACAGCGCGTGGAGGAAACGCGCGTCGGAGGTGCCGCCGGTCGTCGACATTTCGGGCATCAGGTCGGTCTCGGCATGGATCGCCTCGGCGACAAGCCCCGACAGTTCGCCCGGCGGGGTCAGAAAGGCTTCGCCCGAAATCCTGCCCACGACCTTCGCCAGCGGCTCGACGTCCTGCGCCAGCCGCTCGACCATCGCGACGAGATCGGCGCCGCGATGCTGGTCGTTGAAGCGGATCGACAGCCGCGCGCGCGCCGAGGCGGGGATAACGTTGGTCGCGCCATTGCCGACCTCGATATCGGTGAATTCGATGTTCGACGGCTGGAACCAGTCGGTCCCGGCGTCGAGGCTGACCGCGTCGATCGCCGCCAATATCCTGACCAGCTTGGGGATTGGGTTGTCGGCGAGGTGGGGATAGGCGACATGGCCCTGCGTCCCCGGCACGTCGATCCAGATATTGACCGAGCCGCGCCGCCCGATCTTCACCATATCTCCGAGCCGGTTGACCGATGTCGGCTCGCCGACGACGATCATGTCGGGCCTTATGCCGCGCGCATCCATATGCTCCATCAGCGCACGGGTACCGAAGATCGCGGGCCCCTCCTCGTCGCCGGTGATGATCAGGCTGATCGTCCCCGCTTCGGCCGGGGTCGCAGCGGCGGCGGCAACGAAAGAGGCGATCGCGCCCTTCATGTCGACCGCCCCGCGGCCGTAGAGCAAATCACCACGGATCTCCGGCACGAAAGCATCGCTCGTCCAGCCGACGCCCGGCGGCACCACATCGAGATGCCCCGCGAAGCCGAAATGCACGGGCCCCTTGCCAGCACGCACCGCGAGCAGATTCTCGACCGGCCCGTCGGGTTCGATGCCGTCGATGAACCTCTCGACCGTGAAACCAAGGGGCGTCAGCGCTGCCTCGAGCACGTCGAAAACGCTGCCCGTGGCGGGCGAGATGCTGGGTGCGGCGATCAGCGCCTGCGCGAGGGTGACGGGATCGACGGCGTTGCTCATGCCGCTCCCTTACCCGCTTGCGCCGCACCAAGTCGAGGCTTTGCATCGGACCCGCGTTGTGCGAAACAAAGGAAGAACAAGGAAAGGGACTGCCATGCCCAAGCTCGATCTCGACGCCATCCCGCAGACCAATGCCACCGGCTATCCCGCGCCCTATGACGCGCCGGTACAGGGGCGCTGGTATCGCCGCCTTGCGCCGCCGGGCGGGATCAGCGACTTCGCGGCGAGCCACGTCGTGCTGAAACCCGGCGCCTGGTCGTCGCAGCGCCACTGGCACGACGGCGAGGACGAGATGCTGGTGATGATTTCGGGCGAGGCGGTGCTTGTCGAGGATGACGGCCGCTGGCCGATGCGCGCGGGCGATATCGCGGTGTGGCCGAAAGGCAGCACCAACGGCCATCATCTGATCAATGAATCGGATGCCGATTGCGTGTTCGTCGCGCTGGGCGGCGGCAGGAAATATGATACCGGCGGAGGCTATTCCGACATCGACATGGTTTTTACGCCCGACGGCTATTTCCACAAGGACGGCACGCCCTATCCGGCGAAGCGAATTCCATGATGCCCAGGCAGTGATGGGCCGCTCTGCGGCGGGGAGCGGACAGTGCTTCATCCTCCTCGGTCATCGCGTGCGCAACCCGGAGGCGACGGTGACACAAGCATCGCCTTCGGCCGGACCCTAGCCGCTTTCCTATTTTACCGGCAGCCCTATATCCTGCTCGCTTCATGACCCGCGCCCGCGTCCTCCTTTTGACCGCCGCCCTCGGCCCGCTCGACTATCGCGTGCCCTATGGCAGCGAAGCCCCGCTCGGCAGCGTCGTCGTCGCGCCGCTCGGCCCGCGGCGGATGGGCGGCGTGGTGTGGGAGGACGCCAGTTTCGGCGCCCCCGAGCCCGTCGGCGACAACCGCCTGCGCAACCTGTTCGAGGTCGTGCCGGTCCCGCCCGTCGCCGCGCCGCTGCGCAAGCTGGTCGAATGGACGAGCGACTATTATCTCGCACCGCCCGGGTCGGTGCTGCGCATGGTGCTGCCCGGCGCGGCCTTTACCGACGCGCGGCGCCCGATCGTCGAATATCGCGCCACCGGCGAATTGCCGGCGCGGATGACCCCGCAGCGCACCGTCGCGCTCGAAAAGATCGGCACGCGGCAGGGCATCGTCCGCGAACTCGCCGCCATGGCCGAAGTCAGCGAGGCGGTGATCCGCGGGCTCGTCCAGACCGGGGCGCTCGAAGCGGTCAGCGTCTCGGCCGACCAGCCCTATCCCGAGCCCGACAGCGACTTTGCCCCGCCCGACCTCTCCGACGAGCAATCCGCCGCCGCGCAGCAACTGAGGGACGCGGTCGCCGCGGCGAAATTCGAGACTTTGCTGCTCGACGGCGTCACCGGGTCGGGCAAGACCGAAGTCTATATGGAGGCGATCGCCGCCGCGGTCGAGGCGGGCAAGCAGGCGCTGGTGCTGCTCCCCGAAATCGCGCTCACCGAGCCGATGCTGACGCGCTTCGCCGCGCGCTTCGGTTGCGAGCCCGTCGCCTGGCACTCGGGCCTGCGCTCGACCGAACGTCGCCGCGCCTGGCACAGCATCGCCGCGGGCGAGGCGAAGATCGTCGTCGGCGCACGCTCGGCGCTGTTCCTGCCCTATGGCAACCTTGGGGTCATCGTCGTCGACGAGGCGCATGAGACGAGCTTCAAGCAGGAGGACGGCGTCCATTATCACGCGCGTGACGTCGCGGTGATGCGCGGGCATTTCGAGGGGCTGCCGGTCGTCCTCGCGAGCGCGACCCCGGCGCTCGAAAGTCTCGCGATGGTCGAGGCGGGCCGCTACCGCCACATCGTCCTCCCTGCGCGCTACGGCGGCGCGACGCTGCCCGACCTCGCGGCGATCGACATGCGGCAAGACCCGCCCGACCGCGGGCGCTGGCTCGCGCCGCCACTCGTCGACGCGCTCGCCGACCGGCTTCACAAGGGCGAGCAGAGCCTGCTCTTCCTCAACCGCCGCGGCTTCGCGCCGCTGACGCTCTGCCGCACCTGTGGCCACCGCATCCAATGCCCGAACTGCACCGCATGGATGGTCGAGCATCGGCTCGTTCACCGCCTCGCGTGCCATCATTGCGGGCATGTCATGCCGCCGCCGCGCCTCTGCCCCGAGTGCGAGGACGAGGACAGCCTGGTCGCCTGCGGCCCCGGGGTGGAGCGTGTTGCCGATGAGGTGAGCTTACGCTTTCCCGAAGCGCGCACCGCGATCGTCACCTCGGATACCCTGTGGTCACCCGCGAAGGCCGCCGAATTCGTCGATGCGGTCGAGGCGGGCATGGTCGACATCATCATCGGCACCCAGCTCGTGACCAAGGGCTATCATTTCCCGAACCTGACGCTCGTCGGCGTCGTCGACGCCGACCTCGGCCTCGACGGCGGCGACCTTCGCGCGTCCGAGCGCACCTTCCAGCAGATCGCGCAGGTCGCGGGCCGCGCGGGTCGCGGGGTCAAGCCCGGCGCAGTGCTGATCCAGACCCGAGTCCCCGACGCCCCCGTCATGGCCGCGCTCGTCGCGAACGACCGCGAGGGCTTCTACGCCGCCGAGGCCGCGGCGCGAAGGCAAGCCGGCGCGCCGCCCTATGGCCGCTTCGCTGCGCTCGTCATCTCGTCCGAGGATATCGAGGTCGCCCGCGGCGTTGCCAAGAGGCTGGGCGAGAAGGCGCCGGTCGCCGACGGACTCGCCATCTACGGCCCTGCCCCCGCGCCGCTCGCGATGCTCCGCGGCCGCCACCGCTTCCGCCTTTTGCTCCACGCGCCGCGCAGTTTCGACCTGCAAGGGGCGATCCGCGACTGGGTCGGCCGCATCGACTGGCCGGCGAAGGCGCGCCTCGCGATCGATATTGATCCATATAGCTTTGTATAGTCGTACCAGCCCTTTACACCGTCGGACGGTGCTGGCAGCATTGCGGCATCAGGGGACGGGGGCGCAGAATGAAGAAAGCCGGTTTGGGCCTGCTGGCCGGAATCGCGATCATGGGCGGGGCAGACAGGGCTGAGGCCAAATGGCTGCGCGCCGATACCGACAATTTCATCATCTACAGCGAGGGCAGCGAGAAATCGCTGCGCGACTTTGCCGACAAGCTCGAACGCTTCGACGCGACGCTCAGCCTGCGCTTCGGCATTTCGCGCGTGAAAGAGCCCAACCGCCTGACCATCTATCTGGTCGAGCGCGCCGCCGATGCCGGCAGACTCACCGCGGGCCGGCTGGGGCCATCGATCGCGGGCTTCTACAGCGCCGACCCCGAAGGCAGCTTCGCGGTTTCGAACCGCGAGAGCACGGTCATCAAGGGCACGCCCGAATGGCAGCAGACGCTGTTCCACGAATATGGGCATCATTTCATGCGGCGCTACCTGCACGCCGCCTTCCCCGCCTGGTTCATCGAGGGCTTTGCCGAATATTATTCGACCACCGATTTCACCAAGGACGGCAAGGCGGAGATCGGCAAACCACCTTATGGACGCGCCTACGGCCTGCTCGAAATGCCCAAGATCCCGGCGGAGACCCTGCTCTTCCAGCGGCCGGGCACGATGCGCAATTCGGGCCAGATGGACGTCTATTACGGGCGCGCCTGGCTGCTCACCCACATGCTCTACAGCAGTACCACGCGCTCGGGCCAGCTCGGCGCCTATCTGGGCGCGATCAACAAGGGGGTGGAGGCGAAGAAGGCCGCGACCGACGCCTTCGGCGACCTGACGCAGCTCGACCGCGACCTCAACACCTATCTGAAACAGCGCCTATCCTATCGCACCACGGGCGAACCGATAGCCGTTTCGGCCACCGTCACGATCACGCCGCTGTCACCCGCCGACGATGCGATGCTGCCGCTGCAGCTCGAGCGCAAGAGCGCGAGCGGCGACGAGGAGCGGCTGAGCAAGGTGCGCGATGGCTTGGCGAAGCTGGCGGCGCAGTATCCGGGCGACGCCGACGTCTGGTACGAGCTGGCGATGGCCGAATGGGACCGGGGCAAGGAAAAGCGCGACTCCGGCGCCGCGCGTGCGTCCGTCGACAAGGCGCTGGCGCTCGACCCCAAGCATGTCCGCGCCAATGTCCTGCTCGGCCGCATCATGCTCGACGCGCTGCGCGAGAAGGACGATCCCTCGGCGGCCGACTGGAACGCCGCGCGCAAGCCGATCATCCTCGCCAATCAGACCAACCCCGACGATCCGGTGCCGCTGCTGGCCTATTTCCAGAGCTTCGCCCCTCAGGGCCGCGAGCCGCCGTCGATCGCAATCGACGGTCTCGCGCGCGCATTCGAACTTGGGCCCGAAAATGGCGAGGCGCGGATCAACTACGCCTTTGCGCTTGCGAATCGGGGCAAGTTCGACCGCGCCATCGCCCTCGCCAAGAGCATCGCCTACGATCCGCATGGCAATGGCGACGGCCCGGCGCTGCTCGACCGGCTCGAAGCGATGAAGGCAAAAAGCGAAGGAAAGGCCGCGGCCGACGACGAAAGCGCCGACTGACCCTGCCTCAATAGTCTGGCTCTTCGCCGCCCAGAACCTGCGCGGTTTGCGCAGCGAGCCACGCCATCGCCCCTGCCCACGGCTGGTGCCCGTGGCTGATCCGCGCGACGCCGAGCGCGGCCAGTTCCCGATGCGTCGGGCCGCCCTTGCCGCGCAATATGTTCACCGGCAGCGGCGAGCCTTCGCAGATCGCGCCGATAGATTTCGGGTCGAGCAGGAAAGGCACGAACAGCGACCCTGCGCCCGCGTCGGCGTAGGCACGCGCGCGTTCGAGCGTCGCGGCGACCAGCGCCGCGCCGTCCTTTGCGACGTCAGCCCCGCGAAACGTGTCGCAACGCGCATTGACGAAGATGCCGGTGTCGGCCGCGGCGCGATAGCGCGCCACCGCCTCGGCGACCGGCAGCAGCGCGTTCTCGCCGGGCAGCCGGTCCTCCATATTGATCCCCGCCGCGCCCGCCGCCTTCGCGCGGCCGACCGAAGCGCCGACCGCAGCCGGATCGGCGCCATAGCCCGATTCCATGTCGATCGTGACCGGCAGGTCGGTCACCGACAGGATACGGTCCAGATTTTCGAACACATCCTCGAGCGGGAAATCCTCGCCGTCGGCGCGGCCCTGCGCGCCCGCGACACCAAAGCTGCCCGTTGCGATCGCCTTCGCGCCCGCGCCGGCGACCGCGCGCGCGCTCCCGGCATCCCAGATATTGACGAGGATCAGCGGGTTGCCCGGAACGTGCAGCGCGCGGAACTCGGCCACTTTATCGGTCATTTGCTTTCCCTCTTCAGAAGCTCGCGCTTGATCGGCAGGCCATAGGCGTAGCCGCCGAGCGACCCGTCGCTGCGTACCACGCGGTGGCACGGGATCAACACCGCCACGTTATTTGCCCCATTCGCGCTCCCCGCCGCGCGCACCGCCTTGGGCTTGCCGACGGCTGCAGCGATATCGGCATAGCTGCGCGTCTCGCCCGCCGGAATCTTGCGCAGCTCGCGCCACACCGCTTCTTGGAAAGCGGTGCCCTTCACGTCGATCGGGATATGATCGAAGCCGGCCGTCGGCGCCTCGACCGCGTCGACGACCTCTTTCAGCAGCGCCGAAAACTCGTCACCGCCTTCGACCAGCTCGGCCGCGGGAAACCGCTCTTCGAGCGCCTCGCGCCCCTCGTCGAAGCTCAGGCGGCACACGCCTTTATCGGTCGCCGCGACGAGCATGTCGCCAAGGCTGGTCGACACGACCGCCCAGTGGATCGTCGCGCCCTTGCCGCCATTCACCCACGCCGAAGCCGTCATGCCCATGCGTCCCTCCATATTGTCATAGAAACGCGACGGCCCCGAAAAGCCCGCGTCGTAAATCGCGTCGGTCACCCTTGTCCCGTCGCTCAGCGCCTGCCGCGCGCGCTCCTCGCGCAGCGCGCGGGCGTAAGCGGCGGGCGACAGACCGGTGTGGCGGGTGAAGACGCGCTGGAAATGCGTCGGCGAATAGCCGGTGCGCGATGCAAGATCGGCGAGCGCGAGCGGTTCTTCGCTCGCCTTGATCGCCTGGATCGCGGCGAGCACCGCCCCCTCGTCGCGCGCGACGTCGTCAGGCAGGCAGCGCCTGCACGGACGAAGCCCCGTCTCGCGAGCCGCGGCGCCGTCGGCGAAGAAGCGGATATTCTCGCGCAGCGGATGCCGCGCGGCGCAGCTCGGCCGACAGTAGATGCCGGTCGTGAGCACGCCGGTCACGAAGCGCCCGTCGAGCGCGCGGTCGCGGCGAAGCACCGCCGCCCAGCGATCGTCGTCGGTCATCAGATCGCCGGTCATGCTGCATCCCTTTCGATCCGCGCGGCAAAGCAGCCATACGCAGCGTTGTGAGCGTGAATATAGGCAATGCCATCATCGGCGAACAGGTCGCGGATCGCCGTGTCGGCCTCTCCCGGCGCCGCGAGCCGCGCAGTCTGCAGCATCCCTGCAGAGTCGAAGGCGCGCAGCGCGAGCGGGCGGCCCTCGAACACCGGCGGCGTCTCGCCGCGATAGGTCGCCGCTTCAACGCCGGGCCGGACATAGATCGCATAGGCGCTGCGATAGGGCGTCGCGACGTCGTGGCTGGTGTGATGCAGCAGGATCAGCTCCTCCCCCGCCCTCGCGTCCTCCAGGCTGATGCGGCAGGGAAAGCCGCGGTCGGCGGTCGCGGTGACGCGGCGGGCGTTCAGGGCATCGAGGCCGGCCTCATCGAGGTCGAACAATCGGGAAAAGGGTTCGGGGTCGAGCCCCCGGATCACATAGGTCATGGCTTGTCCTTTCTCTTGCCTGGACCGCCAATGCCACGCCTCGATCCCGGCCGCGTCCCGATGCTTGCGTTCAAAATATCGCAGCGAACTGTATTACTGTATTATATCATTGACTCACTTCGGCAACAGCGCCATTCTCCCAACAATTTCGGGGAGTCTGCCATGGCGACGATCGACGCATCCCTCGTATCCGCCCGGCCCGCGCGCCGCGCCGACTGGCTGGGCCGCGCCGCGACCTTTTGCTATCTGTCGATCGCGGCGGGACAATTGCTCTTCACCGCTTTCATCCTGCTCTTCTATTACCCCTCGTCGCTGTCGGGCGATTTCGCGGCATGGAACGCCAAGCCGCTGATCAAGGGCTTCGTCGCGGGCGACGCGAGCGGCAATCTTTTCTTCGCGGCCCATGTGCTGATGGCGGCGGTGATCACCTTCGGCGGGCTGATCCAGCTCGTCCGGGCGATCCGGGGTCGCTGGCCGCAGGTCCATCGCTGGAACGGCCGCCTCTATCTGGCGACCGCGCTCATGCTGTCGCTCGGCGGGCTGTGGCTGACATGGGGTCGCGGCACCTGGCTCAACCTGATCGGCGCGGCCGGCATCACGCTTGACGCGCTGCTCATCCTGGCTTTTGCGGCGATGGCGTATCGCGCTGCCCGCGCACGCCGCTTTGCCGATCATCGCCGCTGGGCGCTGCGCCTGTTCGCGGTCGCTTCCGCCGTCTGGTTCATGCGGGTCGGCTATATGGCGTGGGGCATCGCGACCGGCGGCGCGGGGATCGGCAAGGCGATGGACGGACCGTTCGACATCTTCCTTGCCTTCGCCAACTCGCTGCTGCCGCTGGCGGTGACCGAACTCTATCTCCGCGCCGACGCACGCGGGACGCCTGCCGCCAGGAATGGCGTCGCCGCGCTGCTGGCAATCGGCGGCGTCGTCATCCTCGCGGGCAGCGCGGGCGCGTGGATGATGATGTGGAGCCCTTATCTGTAACTGGCTGACTATTCTGTAACTGGCTGACTATAAAGTCGTGCTCGCGCCATTCCGCTTTGACTCCTCGGCAGCCGGATTCCCGCCTTCGCGGGGACGCAGGACATTTCATGTCCAGCGGCTTGCCTTCGTGGCCTCAACGGCTAGGTTCGCCGCCATGACCCGCTTCCTCGCGCTCCTGCTCGCCCTCCTCACCGTCACCCTCCCCGCCCGCGCCGCCGACGATATCAGCGCCGTTTCGCGCAGCGTCGTGCGCGTCGTCACCGTGGCGATGGTCGATGGCGAGGTCGTCGGCTTCGGCCACGGCAGCGGCATCGCCATTTCGCCGACGCGCATCGTCACCAACGCGCACGTCGTCGAATCGGCGGCGCGCTACCCGGGCAATGTCGCCCTGGGCGTCGTCCCGTCGGAGGGGCAGAAAAGCTATGCCGCGAAACTGATCGCGATCGACACCGAGCGCGACCTCGCGCTGATCGAGATGACCGAGGGGCGCGTTCCCGCCGCCGCGGTCTATTCGGGGCCGATCGATTCGGGGGTCGACGTCGTCGCCTTGGGCTACCCGGGCAACGTCGATCTCGCGACCGCGCGCAGCGCCGCCGACTATATCACCCCGCGCACCCCGGTGCGCAGCGAGGGCAATGTCTCGAACCGCCAGCTCGTCGAGGGTGTCGATTCGCTCGTCCATACAGCAAAGATCTCGCGCGGCAATTCGGGCGGGCCGCTCGTCGACCAGTGCGGCCGCGTCGTCGGCATCAACGCCGCGATCACCCGCGCAGACGAAGGCGATTCGCCTTTCGCCTTCGCGATCTCGACGCGCGAGCTCGCGCGCTTCCTTGCCGATGCGAACCAGCCCTACAGCTCGATCGGGACGCCCTGCCTGTCGATGGCCGAGGCCGATGCACGCGACCGAGCCGCGCTCGACGCCGATGCACGCAGGGCGGCCGAAGCCAATGCCGCGAAGGAAGAGGCCGCGGCGCGCGACCGCCAGCTGAGGCAGGAGCGCGCCGATGAGGAAGCGCTTGCCGCGCGCGAGAACCGTATCGCGCTGGCCGGAGTGTTGTTCGTCATCGGCGCGCTGTCGGCCGGCGCAGGCCTGATGTTCCATGGCCAGAAGAACGCCCGCAACGCAAAGATCGCCGGCGGCGCCGGTGCGGCGCTGATCCTGGCCGCGGCGGTCGTCTTCATCACCCGCCCCGACGCCCATGCCGAGCCGCCCGCGGAGAAAGCGAAACCTGTCTTCGCCGATGCGCCGACGGTCGCCGAGGGGCAGTTCCTCTGCACAATCCGCGCCGACCGCAGCCGCATCACCGTCTCATCGACCACCGACGTGCCGATGAAGGTCGCCGCGAACGGCTGTGTCAACGACCGCACCCAATATGCGCAGGGGGCCGACGGCCATTGGCAGCGCATCCTCGTCCCCAACGACGACGCGACCGTCACCGTCGCCTCGCTCGACCCGACGGGTAAGGAGTATCGCGTCGAACGCTATCTGCTCGACGCCGACACGATGACGCGGGCGCGCGAGATTCGCGCCGGGGTGACGCTCAAGAGCTGCACCGCCGACCCCGACGCACTCGCGGGCCTCGCGACCCAACAGGAGGCGATCCGCGCCGTCCTGCCCGCGAGCCCGAACGAGCGCCTCGTCTATCAGTGTCAGAAGGCAGCCGCGAGCGCGGCCGCGCCTGCCCCCTGATCGGGGAAACGACGACCGGGGAGCGGGCGCGAGCGGCCGCGCGCTATTTCGACAGGTCGCGCAGCAGACTGTCCCAGTGCGCCAGCGCGGGGGCGATCGCGTCGACGGGCACGCGCTCGTTGAGGCCGTGCGCGTAGCTGTCGCTGGCTTTCGAGAAGAGCCCCGCGACGCCGTAGCTCGGCACGCCCTGGATGCGGAAATGATAGCTGTCGGTCGCGCCCGCGCTCATCGACGGGATGATCGGCAGGCCCGGCGCGCGCGCATGGACCGCTTTCGCCACCGCCGCCATCACGTCGGGTCGCAGCGGCGAGGCGTCGCTGGCGCTGGCGTCGGGATCGGGGTTCACCGTCACGCCGGGGTCGCCGATCACCTTCACCAGTTCGGCGCGCACCTCTTCGACCGGCACGCCCGGGAAGATGCGGCAATTGATGTTCGCGGTCGCGCGCTGGGGCAGCGCATTTTCGGCATGGCCGCCCTTGACGAGCGTCGGCACGCAAGTCGTGCCGATCTGGCCGACATATTCGGGGTCGGCGCGGATCGCGGCGATCGCCTTCGCATCCGACGGGTTTGCGGCAAAAGCCTTCAGCGCCGCGCCGATGTCGCCGCCGACCTGATCGGCGACGATCGGCATACCGACCCTGGTCAGCTCGTTCTGCTGCGGCGTAAAGCGATAGGCGCCGATCTTGGCGAGCGCCTCGGACAGCTCGGCGATCGCATTGATCGCGCCGGGGCGCGAGCTGTGGCCGCCGGGATTGGTGACTTCGAGGGTGAAGTCGGCATAGGTCTTCTCGCCCGCCTGCAGTCCGTAATATTTGGGCTTGCCGTCCTCGCCGATCAGCCCGCCGCCGCCGTCGCCGTTGAGCGCGAACTCGGCGTTCTTGTATTTGGCGGCGAGCGCGCGCGTCGTCGTCATCGAGGTTTCCTCGTCGCCCGACAGGAGCAGGATGATCGAGCGCCTGGGCTTGAAGCCGTCCTTCTTGAGCTGCGCCATCGTCGCGACCATCATCGAGACGTCGAACTTGTTATCCTCTGACCCGCGGCCGAAAATATAGCCATTTTCCTCGACCGGAACGAAGGGATCGCGCGTCCAGTCCTTCGGATCGGCCTCGACGACGTCCATATGGCCGAGCAGGACGATCGGCTTTTGCTTCGTCGTGCCCTGCAGGGTCGCGGCGAAGGTTGCGGTCTCGCCCATCGGGGTGATTTCGATGTCGGCGTCGGTGTAGCCCGCCGCCTTGAGCACGCTCGCATAATAGGCCGCCAGCTCGGGAACCTTGCCGCGGCCCATAACCGTCGGGATCGCGATGCTGTCCTTCAGGATCTTTTTCGCCGCGTCGGTGTCGGCGGGCTTGGCGTGGACGGGCGCGGCGGCGAGCAGGGCGGCGGCGAGGGCGATGGGGGCGGTAAGGTTTCGCATGGAAACCCAACCTAGCCGGCCGGCGCCGCGGCGCAAGAGATAGAAATGGATCAGCATCGCGTCGATGCCGATCCGCATCGCAGCAACCTATTCGCTCGCCTCCGCCTTCGGCTTGCGGAATTCACTGACCAGCAATTTGTCGATCTTGCGCCCGTCCATATCGACGATCTCGAACTTCCAGCCGCGGTCGGTGAAGCATTCGCCTTCCTTGGGCAGATGTTTCAGGATCGCGAGCGCATGGCCCGCCGCGGTTGCATAGTCGCGGTCGTCGCCAAGCTCGATCCCCAGCCGCTCGGCCATCTGGTCGGCGGGCATCGATCCCGCGATGAGCAGGCTGCCGTCCTCGCGCTCGACCACGAAGGGCTCGCTGCCGATATCCTGGTCGGACGCGAATTCGCCTGCGATTGCGGAGAGCAGATCGGCGGGGGTCACCAGCCCGTCGAAATGGCCATATTCGTCGTGGACGAGCAGCATCGGCACCTCGGCCGCGCGCAACCCCTCGAGTGCGTCCATCGCGTCGAGCTGGTCGTGGATGACCTTTACCGGCCGCATCAGCTGCTCGAGGTCGATCACGTCGCCGCGAAACAGCGCCGCCACTATATCGCGCGCCTGCACGACGCCGACGATGTCGTCGACCGACCCGCGTGCGACCGGCAATCGGCTGTGCGGGGTCTCGAGAAGCTTGTCACGCACTCCGCGCGCGTCGAGCGACGTGTCGATCCAGTCGACGTCCTTGCGCGGGGTCATCACCTCGCGCACCGGCCGGTCGGCGAGGCGCACGACGCCCGAAATGATCGCGCGCTCGCTTTCCTCGATCAGGCCCGACTTCGACGCCTCGGCGACGATCAGGTGCAACTCCTCGGCGGTCACCCGGTCCTCGGATTCGCGGCTGAGCCCGAGCAGGCGAAAGACGAGCGCCGAGCTGTTGTCGAGCAGCCAGACGAGCGGCGCCGCGACGCGCGACAGCCAGACCATCGGTCCCGCCATCGCGATCGCGATGCGTTCGGGCGCGCGCAGCGCAAACTGCTTCGGGACCAGCTCGCCCGCAATCAACGAGAAATAGGTGGTGATGCCGATGACGACCGCGAACCCCGCAGCCTCGGCATGTTCGGCGTCGAGCCCGAACCAGGCGACGAGCCGGTCGGCGACCGGCTGCCCCAGACTCGCGCCCGAATAGGCGCCCGCCAGAATGCCGATCAAGGTGATGCCGACCTGCACGGTCGACAGGAAGCGGCCGGGGTCGGCGGCGAGTTGCCGCGCTATCTTCGCGCCGCGGCTCCCGCGCTTTTCCGCCGCCTGCAGCCGCGGGTCGCGCGACGAGACGATTGCGAGCTCGGACATGGCGAACAGGCCGTTGAGGAGGATCAGCACCGCGATAATCGCGACGTCGGACCAGGGGAAAGGAGTCATCGGGCGTGCGTGCGGCGCATCGGCGCCCGGCCCCTGTCGGCGTTGGTCATCGCGCACCTATAGGCGAAACAGGACGCACAGCACAATGGCGCTCGCTGAACGGCCCAGTCAGGGGGCGTTAAGCGAGATTTTGGAACCAGTTGCCCCGGCCATATGTTATCGACACCGACGGCGGCGTTCGCAGGGCCGACAGGCAGCCGCCGCAGACAAGGGAGCGACAGGATGAACAGCAAGACGATCAAGCTCACCGCCCTCGCCAGCATCGGCGCGCTCGCGCTGACCGGCTGTGTGACCGACCCCGAAACCGGCAAGCAGACGATCTCGAAGGCCGCGATCGGCGGCATCGGCGGCGCGCTCGGCGGCTATCTGCTCGGCGATCTCGTCGGCGGCCGCAACGATCGCACCGAGAAGATCCTCGGCGCGGGCATCGGCGCCGTCGCGGGCGCGGGGGTCGGCTATTATATGGACCAGCAGGAAAAGAAGCTCCGCGAACGTACCGCGGGCACCGGCATCGACGTCGAGCGCCAGGGCGACCAGCTCGTCCTCAACATGCCCGGCGACGTCACTTTCGACTATAACAGCGCGGTGGTGAAGCCGAACTTCCGCAGCGCGCTCGACAGCGTCGCCTCGACCCTCGGCGAGTATCCGAGCACCTTCATCGACGTTTACGGCCACACCGATTCGACCGGCAGCGACACCTATAACCAGGGCCTGTCCGAGCGCCGCGCGGCGTCGGTCGCTGACTATCTCGCCGGCCGCGGGGTCAATCGCGCGCGCATGGCGACGCTCGGCTATGGTGAATCGCAACTGAAGTGTGCGCCCGAACGCAGCGAGGCGGATTATCAGTGCAACCGCCGCGTCGAAATCCGCATCGCACCGGTGACGCAGAACGACGTCAACGCCGCGCAGTAACAAGCTTCCATTCCCGTGGAAGGATCGGGGCGTCGCCGCAGGGCGGCGCCCCGTTCTTATCCGAGGCTGGGGAAGCTGGCCTTCAGGCCGTCGATCACGAACTGCGCCGCGAGCGCCGCGAGCAGCACGCCAAGCAGGCGGGTGATCACCGCCTCGCCCTTGTTGCCGATCAGCCGCATCAGCGGCCCCGCCGCGAGGAGTGCGCCCAGCGTGAGAAGGAGGACCAGCAGCAGCGCGGCAAAAATCACCACCGCGCGGTCGAGCCCGTTGTTCTGCGCGACGAGCAACATCACCGAGGCGATCGACCCCGGTCCCGCGAGCATCGGCATCGCCATCGGAAAGACCGAGACATCCTCGACCTCGGGGGTCGCCTTCACTTTCTCGGCGCGTTGTTCGCGGCGTTCGGTGCGCTTTTCGAACACCATATCGATCGCGATGATGAACAGCATGATCCCGCCCGCGATGCGGAAACTGTCGAGGTCAATGTGGAGGAAGCTGAGCAGCGCCTCGCCGAACATCGCGAAAAAGACGAGGATGAACCCCGCGATGACCGTCGCGCGAATCGCCATCGAGCGACGCTGCTGCGCGCTCGCGCCGGTCGTCAGGCTGGCGTAGATCGGGGCGCAGCCCGGCGGATCGATGACGACGAACAAGGTCACGAACGCCGAGATGAAAAGGTCCATCATTTCGGCGGCGCGGCCACTTTATCGTCGATCACCGTCGCCATCGTCTTACCGTCCCAAAGGCGGATGACGAGGCGGCGCGACTGGTCGGGACGCACGGTCGAGGTCCAGCTGAGCGTCTGGTCGGGCGACAGGCCGACCGCCATGTCGTCGCCCTCGTCGCCGGCCTCGATCGGCACCGCGGGACGCGAGCCGCATTTCGCCTGTTTCGATTCGATGAAATCGGGCGCGGCACGCGGCGCCGTCAGCGCGTCGCCATGATCGAGCACCCAGTTGATCTTGCCGCTGATCGGGTCGCGCAGCCAGACGGTGGTGAAATAGCCGTTGCCGCCCCCCTTTTGCCAGGCGCCGGTGGTTGCGCCGGCGTTTCCGTCGCAGCTCACATAGACGGCGTGCGGCTGCCACTTCACCGCTTCGGCGGGGTTCGCCTGCGCCTTCAGCCAGTCGCGCGCTTTCACCCGTTGCGGCACGAACATCACCGCATCGGGCGCCGAGGTCTCGCGGAACGCGGTCCACTGGCCTTTCTCCTGCGCCAGCCGCGCGAAGGCGATTTCGGCGGCGACATAAGCACTCGGGTTCGCGGCGAGCGGCCGCTTGCGCGGATCGGGCCCCTGCGCGCAGCCGGCAACCAGCGAAAGCGTGACGACAGCAAGCACAAGGCGCATCAGAAACCCTCCGGGTCGGCGAGCCCGGCGCGGCGATGCGCCGCGACGAGCGTGTTGCGAAGCAGGCAGGCAATCGTCATCGGCCCGACGCCGCCGGGGACCGGGGTGATCGCCGAGGCGACCGCAGCCACATCGGCATAATCGACGTCGCCCACGAGCCGCCCCTTCGGCGCGCCGTCGGCGGGCGGCAGGCGGTTGATCCCGACGTCGATGACGACCGCGCCGGGCTTGATCCAGTCACCCTTGACCATCTCCGCCCTGCCCACCGCCGCGACGACGATATCGGCGCGGCGGACAAGGTCGGGCAGGTCGCGAGTGCGGCTGTGCGCCATGGTGACGGTCGCGTTGGCGCCGAGCAGCAGCGCCGCCATCGGCTTGCCGACGAGGATCGAGCGACCGATCACGACCGCGTCCTTGCCCGACAGGTCGCCAAGCCGGTCCTGTAGCAGCAACAGGCAGCCATAGGGCGTGCAGGGTACCATGCCGGGGATACCGAGCGCGAGCCGCCCGGCGCTGACCGGCGTCAGCCCGTCGACATCCTTGTCGGGGTCGATCGTCGCCACCGCGCGCTGTTCGTCGAGATGGCCCGGCAGCGGGAGCTGGAGGAGAATGCCGTCGACGGCTTCGTCGGTATTAAGCGCCGCAAGCAGCGCCTCGACCTCGTCCTGCGTTGCCGTTGCCGGCAGGCGATGCTCGAAGCTTTCCATGCCGGCGGCGAGGGTCGCCTTGCCCTTGGACCCGACATAGACCGCGCTCGCCGGATCGTCGCCGACTAGGACGACCGCGAGCCCCGGCACGCGGCCGGTCGCGGCCTTGAACGCGGGTACGGCCGCCGCAATGCGGTCGCGCAGCCCGGCGGCGAATGCCTTGCCGTCAATGACCTGCGCATCGGTCACCTCAGATCGCTCCCGAGTTGACGCCGAGCGTGTAAAGATAGCTGATCACCGGCCCCTGGAGGATGATGAGCAGGATCAGCACCACCATTGGCGTCAGGTCGAGCCCGCCGAAATCGGGCATGATCCGCCGGAACGGCCGGTAAAGCGGCTCGGTGATCCGGTCGAGCACATGCCAGAGCTGGCCGACGAAATCATTGTGTGTGTTGATGACGTTGAAGGCGATCAGCCACGACATCACCGCCTGCACGATGATGATCCACCACAGGATGTTGAGGAGGATCGACAGGATTTGAAGGAACATCAGGTACATGAATATCTCCGGCGGGGCGCGTCGGCTTGCCGCACCCTAGCGATGAATGAGCGTGCCCGCACCCCGTGCGGTGAAAATTTCGAGCAGCATCGCGTGCGGGATGCGCCCGTCGAGGATGACCGCGGCCTCGACTCCGGCGTCGACCGCGGCAACGCAAGTTTCGACCTTCGGGATCATGCCGCCGGTGATCGTCTCATCGGCCTTCAGCGCATCGATCGCTTCGCGATCGAGATCGGTCAGCAGCGAACCCGATTTGTCGAGCACGCCCGCGACATCGGTCAGCAGGAAGAAGCGCTTGGCGCCGAGCGCCCCGGCGATCGCCCCCGCCATCGTGTCGGCGTTGATATTATAGGTCGCTCCGTCGGCGCCAAGCGCCACCGGCGCCACCACGGGAATGAAATTGTCGCTCGCGAGATTGGTCAGGATCGTCGGGTCGACCGCGACCGGTTCGCCGACGAAGCCCAGGTCGACGTGGCGCTCGATCCCCGAATTCGGGTCGGGCTCGGTGCGGCTGATCTTTTCGGCGAGCACCAGATTGGCGTCCTTCCCCGAGATGCCGACCGCCCGCCCTCCGAGCCCGGCGATCCAGCCGACGATTTCCTTGTTGATCTTGCCCGCCAGCACCATCTCGGCAACCTCGGCGGTCGCCGCGTCGGTGACGCGCAGCCCGCCGACGAAGGTCGATTCGATCCCGAGCTGTTTCAGCATCCGGCCGATCTGCGGCCCGCCGCCATGCACGACCACTGGGTTGATACCGACTGCTTTAAGGAGGACGACATCCTCGGCGAAGTCGCGCTGTGCCTCGGGGTCGCCCATCGCATGGCCGCCATATTTGATCACGAAAGTCTCGCCGGCATAGCGCTGCAGATAGGGAAGCGCCTCGACCAGCGTCTCGGCCTTTGCGAGCAGGTCGGGCATTTTCGAAGGGTCGGTCACAGGGGTCATCCGGGGTTGTTCGCGTCGAGTTTGCGGCCGATGGCGACCACCGCCATCACGAGCAGCGGCACCATCACCGCCGACAACGCAACCTTGGCGATCATCTGGCCGAGCATCAGATCGCCGATCGGCCGCACGCCGTAGAAGCTGACCGTGATGAAGATCAGCGTGTCGATGATCTGGCTGAGTGCCGCGGCGATAAAACCGCGCAGCGGCAGCAAACGTCCATTGTTCGCGGTCATCCGCGCGAAGATCCAGACGTTGAGGCTGACGGACACGCCATAGGCGAGGATGCCTGCCGCCATCATCCGCCAACCCTGCCCCATGATGATCGGGAAGGCTTCCTTCGCGGGCTCGTACATGCCTTCGTCCATTGGCAGCTTCAGGACGAACACGGTCAGGATGATCGCAAGGATGAGCGGGATGAAACCCAGTCGCACCAGCTTGTCGGCGACGACGCGGCCGTGCAGTTCGGCAATACCGCTCGAAATGGCGATCAGCGTGAGAAAAGGAAAGATTCCGGCCTCAACCGCGAGCGGACCGAGCGCAACCTGCTTCGCGCCGAGAAACCCGCCGAGCGGAACCATGCCGCCGTAGAGGATCGCAAACAGCAGCAACGAAGGCGCAGTCACGCGCGAGGGGCTAGTTTCCATCGGCGCCGCTTAGTCGGTTTTGCGAGCGCTGGAAAGACACCCAATCGGCGCAGGCTTGCCCCGCGCCCAAAGCCCGTTAGACAGGCGCAATAAACTTGCGGGGGACGCACGCTCATTATGGAACGCCTCATCGGTCTGCTCGGCATCGTCGCATTGCTTGCGATTGCCGTGCTCTTTTCATCGAACCGCCGCTGGATCCGCCCGCGCGTCGTCATTCCCGCCTTCCTGCTGCAGGCCGGTTTCGCTTTGCTGGTGCTCGGCACCCCGTGGGGCCGATCGATCATCGGCGGCATGTCGGCCGGCGTGTCGAACCTGCTTGGCTATGCAAAGGCAGGCACCGACTTCATCTTCGGCCCGCTCGCAAGCCCCGAAATGGGCGGGCACAGCTTCGCGATCGCCGCGCTCCCCGTCATCATCTTCTTCGCCTCGATGATCTCGATCCTCTATTATCTCGGCATCATGCAACTGGTGATCAAATGGGTCGGCGGCGCGATCCAGAAGATCACCGGTATCACCAAGGTAGAAAGCCTCGGCGCGGCGGCGAATATTTTCGTCGGGCAGAGCGAAAGTCCGCTCGTCATCCGACCGTATCTCGCCGCGCTGACGCCGTCGCAGCTCTTCACGGTGATGACGGTCGGCATGGCGGGCGTCGCGGGGACGATCCTCGGCGCTTATGCCAGCATGATCGGCGAGCAATTGCTGCCCTATCTGCTCGCCGCGAGCTTCATGTCGGCGCCGGGTGGCATATTGATGGCGAAGATCATGATGCCCGACGACCCCAAGGATCTTGGCATCGAGCCGGTGATCATGCCCGAGGCGAGCCATGACGAGGAAAAGCCCGCGAATATCATCATGGCGGCGGCCCAAGGCGCGCAGACCGGCGTGAAGCTCGCGGTTGCGGTCGGTGCGATGGTGCTCGCCTTCGTCGCGCTCGTCGCGCTCGCCAACGGCCTGCTCGCCGGGATCGGCAGTTGGTTCGGTTATCCCGATCTGTCGTTCCAGGCGGTGATCGGAACGATCTTCCGCCCGGTGATGTGGTTGATGGGCGTACCATGGGACGAAAGCGCCGCTGTCGGCGGACTGTTCGGCACCAAGATCGTCCTCAACGAATTCGTCGCCTTCATCGACCTTGGCAAGGTGCAGGACGCCATGTCGCCCGCGTCGATCGCGATCGCGACCTTTGCACTCTGCGGCTTCGCGAATTTCAGCTCGATCGCGATCCAGATGGCGGTGACCGGCGGCCTCGCGCCCAACCAGCGCCCGATGATCGCGAAGCTGGGCCTCAAGGCGCTGCTCGCGGGCAGCCTGTCGAACCTGATGTCGGCGGCGCTCGCCGGACTGATGCTCGGCATTGCGCCGCCGGCCGCACCCCCTCCCGCAAAGACCGTCGCGGCGCCTGCCGCGCCCGCACCGGCGCCCGTCGATCCCTGACGCTAGGGAGAATTTGCAAGCCGCTCGAGCTTGGCTTAAGCTTTCAGAATATAACGAATCCCGGGTCGCATTTCGCTGAAATGGGAGGCTGTCATGAAAAGCGCATATCGTTTGTCGATCCTTGCCGCCGTGGTCACGGTTTCGGGGGCGGGACTTTTCGCAACTTCGAGCGCCCAGCCGCCCGAAGACAAGATGCTGCGTCCGCCCGAAGCGACCATCTATCGCGACGCGGCTTATAAGGGGCCAGCCGTCTTCATCGGCGAGGAAAAGTCCAATCTCGGCCTCGCCTGGCCGGTCAATTCGATCCGGGTCGCGAGCGGCCGCTGGGAATTGTGCGAAAGGACACGCTTCCGCGGCCAGTGCCGCACCGTCGACCGCGACACCCCGATGATGGGCAATATCCTGCGCGGCATCACCGTCCAGTCGATCCGGCCCGTCGGTTCGGGCGGTGGCGGCTGGAACCCCAACCCGCCCGCCAACGACCAGGTCGCGCGCGGCAATTTCGCCGAATTTCACACCCAACCTTCGCAAGGCAATTACCGTGTCCTCGCCTGCACACGAGGGTCGGCGACGGCCAATTGCGCGGCGCAGACCGCCGACACCTGGTGCCGCTCGATTGGCTGGAACGGGTCGGCGCGCGAACATATGGAGACGGTCGCGGGGCGGATCTATCTCGCCGACGTGCTGTGCGTACGCTCGGGCTATTAGGGTCAGGGGTCCTGACCCTAAGGGGAGAGACATTATGAAAAAGACGGTGGCAATCCTCGCCGCAGCGCTTGCGCTTGCCGGCTGCTCGTCGGTCCCGCGCAATACGGGCACCAGCTATGAGTGCAGCGGCGGTACGAAACTCAAGGTCGACTATGTCAGCAACGGTGCGATCGTCCGCGTCAACGGGATGCGGACGATGGTCCTGAAGGCGACGCCCGCCAACGCAGGTCAGATCTACGAGAACAAGTCGGGCGCCCGCCTCGCCCGCAACGGCAATGACGTCATGTGGAACACGGCCGCACGCACGGCAGCCGAAAGCTGCCGCGTCGTTTATACCCCGCTATAGGTTCATTTCGGCGAGGGCCGCGCGCACTTCGCCGACGAACAGGTCGGGCTGCTCCCACGCGGCGAAATGGCCGCCGCGGGGCGGGTCGTTCCAATAGACGATATTCTTGTATCGCCCCTCGGCCCAGCGGCGCGACAGGCGCATGATCTCGTTCGGGAAGAGACTGCAGCCGGTCGGCACATGGATTTCCCCGAAGCCGAAGGTGGCGAAGCTGTGCCAATAGAGCCGCGCCGACGAGGCCGCGCTATTGGTCAGCCAGTAGAGGCTGACGGTATCCAGCATCGCATCCTTCGACAGCGCCTTTTCGGGATGGCCGCCGATCGACTGTCCGCCCGGTTCATGACCGCAATCGGTCCATCCGTGGAATTTCTCGACGATCCAGCACATTTGTCCAACCGGAGAATCGGCAAGGGCGTAACCCACGGTCTGGGGCCGCGTCGCCTGCTGGGTCGAATAGCCGTTATCCTTGGCGCGATACCAGCCGAAGCGGGCGAGATAGGCCTTCTCGTCGTCGGTGAGGTCGGACATCGTTGCCGGGTCGGGCTGGCCGACGATCATGTTGACGTGGATGCCCGCGCAATGGTTCGCGTGATTGCCGCCGATCGCGCAGGTCACGGCGCTGCCCCAGTCGCCCCCCTGCGCAAAATAGCGGTCGTAGCCGAGCGCGACCATCAAGGCGTCCCATGCCGCCGCAATATGCTCGACGCTCCATTTGGCCTCGGCCGGCTTGCCCGAAAAGCCGTAGCCGGGGAGCGACGGGATCACGAGATGATAGTCGGCCGACAGCGGTTCGATGACATCGAGGAATTCGAGCACCGAGCCCGGCCAGCCGTGCGTCAGGACGAGCGGCCGCGCCGCGGGATTCGCCGAGCGGATGTGGAGGAAATGGATGTCGAGCCCATCGATCTGCGCGAGGAAGTTGGGATAGCTATTGAGCCGCGCCTCTACCTCTCGCCAGTCGTAACGGTCCTGCCAATAGGCCGCGAGTTCCTGCGCATAGGCGAGCGGAACGCCCTGGTCCCAGTCGTCGACGGTCTCCTTTTCGGGCCAGCGCGTCCGCGCCAGCCGATCGCGCAGATCGTCGAGCGCCGCCTGCGGCACATCGACGGTGAAGGCCCGGATATCGGCGACGTCCATCCAAATCCCCTCGCTCGCTGCCCCCTTGTCGGGGTATGTATCAGGGCCGCGCGGGCGCTTTGCAACCGCGTTGCAGGCCGACCCCTTTCAGAAAACCACGCCGCACCGTTCCGGCATAGACCGCCGCGGCATAGCGCCGCCGTTCGGCGTTGGCGCCGGTGACTTCACCGATCAGCCCGCGGAAGGGAATGACCGATCCGGCCAGACTGCCCGCGACGCGCCCCGCGGTTTCTTCGCGCTTTTTTTCGCGGTCCTTGTCGACCATTTCGTTGACGTCGGGGCCGAGCACCTCGTTGAGTTCGGTCACCTCGCGAATGATCGCCGAACATTTGCCCAGCCCGGCCAGCGAATAGGGGTCGCCCTGGATCGCCAGCAGTTTCGGGGGCGCTTCCTTGCCGTCGAACGGTTCGGTCACCTGGTTGGCGGTGTCCTTGATGGTGGAATCTTCGGGCGCGCCCTGCTGGGCGTATGCGGTCGCCGAAACGGCCAGCGCGGCGGTCGATAAAACTGCGAAAGTCCCTTTGTGCATCTGACGCCTCCTTCGCTGCTCCCGTGCAGCCTGCCAAGCTAACGCGTCGGAACCGGTTCGGCTCCCGTCCAGTCGTAGAAGCCGCGCCCCGCCTTCTTGCCGACCCAGCCCGCCTCGACATATTGGACGAGCAGCGGCGCGGGGCGGAATTTCGGATCGCCGGTGCCGCTCTGCAGCACGCGGATGATCTCGAGGCAGGTATCGAGCCCGATAAAGTCGGCGAGCGTGATCGGACCCATCGGATGGTTGAGACCGAGGCGGCAACCGGCGTCGATATCCTGCATCGTCGCGACCCCCTCGCCGAGCGCAAAGATCGCCTCGTTGATCAGCGGCATCAGGACACGGTTGACGATAAAGCCCGGCGCGTCGTTGGCATGGACGATTTCCTTGCCGAGCCCGCGGCCATAGGCCTCGACCTTCGTCAGCGTGTCGTCGCTCGTTGCGAGGCCGCGGATCAGTTCGATCAGGCCCATGACGGGCACAGGGTTGAAGAAATGGACGCCGATGAAGCGCGCGGGATCGGGCGCGGCCTGCGCAAGGCGGGTGATCGGGATCGAGCTGGTGTTGCTGGCGAGGATCGCGGTCGCCGAAAGATGCTGGCCGACGCTGGCGAAGATCGCGCGCTTGATCTCCTCGCGCTCGGTCGCGGCTTCGACGATGAGGTCGGCAGGTGCGAAGGCGGCATGATCGGCGACGGGGGTGATGCGGCCGAGCAAGGCGTCGGCGTAGGCTTGCGTCATCTTTTCCTTGGCAACGAGGCGCCCGAGCGATTTCGCGATTCCTGCCTTGCCGGCCTCGGCGCGCGCGATGTCGATGTCGGAAAGGAGCACATCATGGCCCGCGCCCGCCGAAACCTGCGCGATGCCCGCGCCCATCTGCCCTGCCCCGATGACGCCTACGATCATTGCCTGTCCTTTCGCTGAAATCCTGCCCGTGCCCCTACGGCTTCGAGCATAGGCGTCAAGAGCGGAGCATCACGGAGCCGAGCGGAACTCGGTCGCTTCGGCGAGGATCAGCGCGAAGGCGGGGTCGGCGTCGTCCCAGGTCGCGACCGGGGTCCAGCCGCCGGCGCGGAGCAGCAGGTTCGCGTCGCGCGGGCCGTACTTGTGGCTGTTCTCGCTGTGGATCGTCTCGCCCTTCGCCATCGCATAGCTGCGGCCGTCGACGGTGAAGTCCATCTCGCACGCCGCAACGAGATGCATTTCGATGCGCGCATGGACATCGTTCCAGATCGCGCGATGGCTGAAATTCTCGACCGGGATCGTCCCGCCGAGTTCGCGATTGATGCGTTCGAGGAGGTTGAGATTGAACGCCGCGGTGACCCCCGCCGGGTCGTCATAGGCACGTTCGAGAACCGCGATATCCTTGATCCGGTCGACCCCGATCAGCATCAGCGAGCCGTCGCCGAGTGCAACGCGCCAGTTGCGAAGGAGGTCGATCGCCGTGCGCGCGACCATGTTGCCGATCGTCGAGCCCGGAAAGAAGCCGAGCTTGGGCAGCGGGCAGATTTCGCGCGGCAGGTCGACGCGCTGGGTGAAATCGGCCTCGACCGGATAGATGGCAAGCGCCGGAAAGCGGTCCGCGAGCGCCTCGGCGCTGTCGCGGAGGAAATCGCCCGAAATATCGACGGGGACATAGGCGGCGGGGTCGATTGTCTGCAGCAGCAGCGGCGTCTTCGTCGAGCTGCCCGAGCCCAATTCGACGACCGCGCGGCCGGCGCCGATCGCCGCCGCCATTTCGGCCGCGTGACGCGTCAAGAGATCGGTTTCGCTGCGGGTCGGATAATATTCGGGGAGCGCGGTGATATCCTCGAACAGCGCCGATCCCGTCGCGTCGTAGAACCAGCGCGCGGGGATCGCTTTTTGCCGCTGCGACAAGCCCGCGTGGACGTCGGCGCGAAACGCGATGTCGACGCCCGTTGCATCGGCATCGACCTGTCGGAGCTGGCGGACAACGCCCATGTCAGAGATCCTTTACGAGACGGAGGCCGGTGAATTGCCAGCGCTGGTGGGGGTAGAAGAAATTGCGATAGGACGCGCGCATATGGCCGCGCGGCGTGGCGCAGCTACCGCCGCGCAGCACGAACTGCCCGCTCATGAACTTGCCATTATATTCGCCGACCGCGCCGGGCGCGGCACGGAAACCGGGATAGGGGCGATAGGCGCTGCCGGTCCATTCCCACACGCTGCCGAACATCTGTTGCAGATCCGTGTCGTCGCTGGCAGCCCGCGGCTGGACCGGCCCGGCCGTATCGAGCTGCTGTCCGCCAAGCGGGTCGAGTGCGACCGCCGCGGCTTCCCATTCGAATTCGGTTGGCAGGCGCGCCCCGGCCCAGGTCGCGAAGGCGTCGGCCTCGAAGAAGCTGATGTGGGTGACCGGCGCGGCGGGGTCGATCTCGCGCCATCCCGACAAGGTGAAATGCCGGCCTTCGCGCCAATAGGCCGGCCCCTGAATATCCTCGGCCTGCACCCATGCCCAGCCGTCGCTGAGCCAGAGCGCGGATGTGTGGTAGCCGCCGTCGGCGATGAATTCCTGCCATTCGCGGTTGCTCACCGGGCGACTGGCGAGCGCATGCGGTGTCAGCAGCGCATCGTGGCGCGGGCCTTCGCAGTCGAAGGCGAAGCCGCCGCCGACGTCACCGACCGGGATCACCCCTTCGGCGCCCTTGACCCACTGCAGAGCGCCCTGCCCGGAATCGGCGGAAATCTGCGCAACTTCACTCGCGATTGCACCCTGTTCCCACACCGCGGGGCCGAGCGGGTTCTGCGCGAAGAGATGCTTGAGGTCGGTGAGCAGCAATTCCTGATGCTGCTGTTCGTGGTGGATGCCAAGCTCGACCAGCGCCAGCGCGGCGGGCGGCAGATCGGGGAGCGCGGTCTGCACCGCGGCGTCGACATGCGCGCGCCATATGCAGACTTCGTCGAGCGAGGGGCGGGTCAGCAGCCCGCGGTGCGGGCGCGCATGGCGCGGCCCCTCGGCCTCGTAATAGCTGTTGAAGAGGTAGGCGTAGCGATCGTCGAAGAGGCGATAGCCGGGCAGATGGTCGCGCAGCACGAACGTCTCGAAAAACCATGTCGTGTGCGCGAGATGCCATTTGGCAGGCGAAGCGTCGGGCATCGACTGCGCGCTCGCGTCGGCGTCGGACAGGGTGGCGATAAGATCGAGCGACAGACGCCGGGTCGCGGCGAAGCGGCGGGCCAGTTCGTCCAGCGGATCGGTGCGGTTTGAAGCGTCGGTGCGGCTGGCCATAACTCAGACAATCCCCCGAGGTGCGATTCGGTTTCGCTGTGGGACCAATTATGGTTACGGCGCGAAGGATTGTCTAGAACAATAGGGGAACATTATCCTCCCTGTCGCGCCGCGATGGGGAGGTGGCAGCGGCGCAGCCGCTGACGGAAGGGCTATGGCGCAGCCCCTCCACCACTCGCTTCGCAAGCGGTCCCCCTCCCCACGGCTTCGCCGCAGGGAGGATGCTCAGCGCGTGGCGCCGGGTTTCCAGAGCACATCGCCCCCGGCAGCGGCGTTGATGTGCCGCGTCATCACGAACAGATGGTCCGACAGGCGGTTGAGGTAGTTGAGCGCGAGCGGATTGAGGTCGCGGTCGGCGTTGGCGGCGACGGCCGCGCGTTCGGCGCGGCGCGTCACTGCGCGCGCCAGATGGAGCCGCGCCGCCGCATCGGTGCCGCCGGGCAGGATGAAACTCCGCAGCGCATCGAGCGCATCGTTCATGCGGTCGATCTCGTCTTCCAGCCGCGCGATCTGGCTCGGCACGATGCGCAGCGCCATGTCGTGCGGGCCGAAACCGAACTGGATGTCGGGCGGGGTCGCAAGGTCGGCGCCGAGGTCGAACAGCTCGTTCTGGATGCGCGACAGCATCGCCGCCTCTTCGCTCGCCGGATCGAGCGCGACTGCCGCGAACCCGACCGCGCTGTTCGCTTCGTCGACGTCGCCGATCGCCGCCATCAGCGGCGCCGATTTGGCAATCCGCGAGCCGTCGACGAGGCCGGTGGTGCCGTCGTCGCCGGTGCGCGTGTAGATCTTGTTGAGCTTGACCATGGGGCCGCGGCTTAGCTTCCGGCGGCGGTCACGCCAATGATGATCAGCAGGATGATCGTGATCGCCTGCCACTTCACCCGGGCCATCATCATCTTGTTCTGCATGATCTGGTTTTCGCGGAGATTGCCCTCGGCCTCGGCGCGGTGGCCTTGCGCGAAATAGATGAGCCCGCGCGCGAGCGAGAAGAGGACGAGACCGGCGGCCGCGATGACCGCGAGGACGAGGATGATCTGCATGAGCCCACTTTAGGGGATTTGCAGCGAATAGCCAGCGGGAAGCCGCTGCGCGAGCAAATCGGCGGCGAGCGCGGGGCCGTCGACGCCGCTATCTCGAAGCGAAGCGAGCGCGGCGGCGGCGTCGCGTTTCGCGAGCCTCTTGCCGTCGGGGCCGCAGACGAGGCCGTGGTGGCGATAGACCGGGGTCGGCAGGCCGAGCAGTGCCTGCAGCAGCCGGTGGACATCGGTCGAGGCGATAAGGTCGGCGCCGCGAATGACATGCGTGACGCCCATCGCGGCATCGTCGAGGGTCGAGGCGAGATGATAACTTGCGGGCGCATCCTTGCGCGCGAGGACGACATCGCCGTGGGCCCGCGGGTCGGCGGCGCGCATCCCCTGCCCCAGCTCCTCCCAGCGAAGGTCGCCCACGCGCGCCGCGGCGCGGGCCATGTCGAGGCGCCACGCGTGCGGCTCTGCGGCGAGGCGACGGTCGCGTTCGGCCCCAGATAGATGGCGGCAGGTGCCGGGGTAGATCGAACCGGATGGGCCGTGCGGCGCGGCGAGGCTCGCGGCGATATCGGCGCGGGTACAGAAGCAGGGATAGACGAGCCCGCGCGAACGCAGCTCGTCGAGCGCGGCCGCATAGCGTCCGAGATGCGCCGACTGGCGCACCGGATCGCCGTCCCAGTCGAGCCCGAGCCAGGCGAGATCGGCGAGCGAGGCCGCGACATAGTCCTCGCGCGACCGGCTGCCGTCGATGTCGTCGATGCGGATACGAAAGCCGCCACCGGCCCCGCGCGCGGCGCCATGCGCAAGCACCGCGCTATAGGCATGGCCGAGGTGAAGCTCGCCCGTCGGACTGGGTGCGAACCGTGTCAGCATGACACGCTTTGCGATTCCATATGCTGTGCCGTGCCAAAGCGAATCATTCCATATCTTGCGGCACATGCCCCCTTGACGTCAGAATCTGATGCGGCATGTAATGACGGTGTCATGCAGGGAAGGCAGTGGCGCGCCATCCCGCGCAGCATAGGGGGCAGCGTTACCGAGCCATGTTCCATCCCGATCTTGCCAGGCATCCCGATTCCTGTCCGGCCCTTGTACTCAATGCAGACTATACGCCGCTGAGTTACTACCCGCTGAGCCTGTGGCCGTGGCAGACCGCGGTCAAGGCGGTTTTCCTCGACCGGGTGACCATCGTCGAGAATTACGAGCGCGAAATCCACTCGCCGACGCGGACGATGCCGATCCCCAGCGTGATCGCGCTGCGCCAATATGTGAAGCCGTCGCAATATCCGGCCTTCACGCGCTTCAACCTGTTCCTGCGCGACCGCTTCGCGTGCCAATATTGCGGGTCGGGGAAGGATCTGACGTTCGATCATGTCGTCCCGCGCCGCCTCGGCGGACGGACGAGCTGGGAGAATGTCGCCACCGCCTGCGCGCCGTGCAACCTCAAGAAGGGTGGCCGGACGCCGCAACAGGCGCACATGCCGCTCCACCAGCAGCCGTGGCGCCCGACGAGCTGGCAGCTGCAGGACAATGGCCGCTGCTTCCCGCCCAATTATCTGCATGAAAGCTGGATCGACTGGCTTTACTGGGATGTTGAACTGGAGGGTTAGGCAGCCCCGCCCGTTTGGGCTATGTCTTGGGTTTCCGTGTCCCTGCGAAGGCAGGGATTCATCTCCGGCCGGTTCCATTTTGCACCGGCCGGAGATGGGCCCCTGCCTTCGCAGGGGTGCATGGTTTGCAGGGAGACGATCATGCTGCGTATCGCGGTCCCCATCGCTCTTTCACTGACCGCGTGCGCGACGACCGCGCCTGCCGAACGGACGCTCGCCGTCACGGGCAGCATCGCCTATCGCGAGCGCATCGCGCTGCCACCGACCGCACAGATCGAGGTGCGGCTCGACGATGTCAGCCGTGCCGACGCGCCCGCCACCAATATGGCGACGCAGAGCTTTGCGAGCGAAGGCAAGCAGGTCCCCTTCGCCTTCACCCTGACCGTCGACCGCGCCGATATCGATCCGCGGCACAGCTATGCCGTGTCGGCGCGGATCACCGATGCCGACGGCAAGCTGATGTTCATCACCGACACGCGCAACTCCGTTACATTCGATAGCAGGTCGGTGATCGATCTGGGAACGCTGATGCTCGTCAGGACGCACTGATCTTTCGCAAGCATAGCTATGCGCGGCTTGACGCTGCGCCTTCGCAGGTGCAGCAAAGCCGCCCATGGGACCGCCGATCCAGATCTCGCAAAATCCCGACATCCGCTATCTCGGGCGGATTCTCGGCGACGTCATCCGCGCCTATGGCGGCGAGAAACTGTTCCGGCAGACCGAATATATCCGCTCGTCGAGCGTCGACCGGCATCGCGGCATCGCGGGGGCCGAGGCGATCGATCCGGGGCTCGACGCGCTGAGCCTCGACGACACCGTCGCGTTCGTGCGCGGTTTCATGCTCTTCTCGATGCTCGCGAACCTCGCCGAGGACCGGCAGGGGGTCGCCGCCGAGCCCGAGGCGACGGTTGCCGCCGCGCTCGAAAAGCTGCGCGCCGACGGGATCGACAGCGACGCGGTCGCGGCGCTGCTGAACGCCGCGCTCGTCGCGCCGGTGCTCACCGCGCATCCGACCGAGGTGCGGCGCAAATCGGTGCTCGATCACAAGAACCGCATCGCCGAGCTGATGCGGCTGCGCGACGCGGGGCTCGACGAGACGCCCGAAGGCGACATCGTCGAGGAAGCGATAAGGCGGCAGATCGTGCTCTTGTGGCAGACGCGGCCGCTGCGCATGGAAAAGCTGTTCGTCGCCGACGAGATCGACAACGCGCTGACCTACCTTCGCGACGTCTTCGTGCCGGTGCTGCCCAAGCTCTATGCGCGCTGGGAGAAGGATCTGGGGCAACGCCCCGCGAGCTTCCTTCGCGTCGGAAGCTGGATCGGCGGCGACCGCGACGGCAATCCCTTCGTCACCGCCGAGACGCTGAACATGGCGACGAGCCGCAACGCCGCGGCGGTGCTCGGCCACTACGCAGACGCCGTTCACGCCCTCGGCGCCGAGCTGTCGGTGTCGTCGGGGCTCGCGCCGGTGCCGCAAGCGGTCGAGGCGCTGGCCGAAGCAAGCGGCGACAATGCGCCGAGCCGACGCGACGAGCCCTATCGCCGCGCGCTGTCGGGGATCTATGCGCGCGTCTGCGCGACTTACGCCAGCATTGTCGGCAAGGCGCCGCCGCGCGCGTCGGCGCTGAAGGGCGCGCCCTATGCCACCCCGGCCGATTTCCGCCGCGATCTGCTGGTCATCGCGAACGGGCTGTCGGCGAGCGGCGAGGGCCAGCTCGTCGGGATCGGCGCGCTCGGGCGGCTGATCCGCGCGGTCGAAGTCTTCGGCTTCCACCTCGCGACGCTCGACATGCGGCAGAACAGCGCGGTCCACGAGCGCGTGCTGGCGGAGTTGCTCAAGGTGTCGGGGGTCGAGGGCGATTATCTGGCGCTGGGCGAGGAGGCGCGCGTCGCGCTGCTCCGCCGCGAACTGGGCGTGAACCGGCCGCTTGCCGCCGCGTGGCACGAGTGGAGCGAGGAGACCGCGGGCGAGCTTGCGATCGTCCACGCCGCCGCTTCGGTCCGCGCGCGGCTCGGCCACCAGGCGATATTGCAGTGGATCATCAGCAAGGCCGAGAGCCTGTCCGACCTTCTGGAGGTCCATGTCCTCGCGCGCGAGGCCGGGCTGTGGTCGGCCGAGGGCAACGACACGCTGATGGTCGTGCCGCTGTTCGAGACGATCGCCGACCTCGACGACGCGCCCGCGATCATGGCGCGCTATTTCGCGCTGCCCGAAATCGCGCCGCACATCGCCGCGCGCGGGCATCAGGAAGTGATGATCGGCTATTCGGATTCGAACAAGGACGGCGGTTACCTCACCTCGACCTGGGGGCTGCATCAGGCGTCCGCCGCGCTGACCCCGGTGTTCGACGCGGCCGACACGTCGATGCAGCTGTTCCACGGCCGCGGCGGCGCGGTCGGGCGCGGCGGCGGCAGCGCCTTTGCCGCGATCCGCGCGCAGCCTGCGGGCACGGTGCAGGGGCGCATCCGCATCACCGAGCAGGGCGAGGTGATCGCGGCGAAATATGGCACCGCCGACAGCGCCGCGACGAACCTCGAGGCGATGGTGTCGGCGAGCCTGCTCGCGAGCCTCGAGCCCGAGGGCATGAGCGACGCGAATTGCGGGCGCTTCACCGCGGCGATGGATGCGCTGTCGAACAGCGCGTTCACGGCGTATCGCGGGCTCGTTTACGAGACGCCGGCGTTCAAGGATTTCTTCCGCGCGATGACCCCGATCGCCGAGATTGCGGGGCTGAAGATCGGGTCGCGGCCGTCGAGCCGGACCAAGTCGACCGCGATCGAGGATCTGCGCGCGATCCCGTGGGTGTTCAGCTGGGCGCAGGCGCGCACGATGCTGCCCGGCTGGTACGGAACGGGTGAGGCCTTTTCGGAGTTCGGCGACAAGGCCCTGCTCGCCGACATGGCCGAGAGCTGGCCCTTCTTCGCCGCGCTGCTCGGCAATATGGAGATGGTGCTCGCGAAATCGGACATGGGGATCGCGGCGCGCTATGCCGAACTGGCGAGCGGCGTCGACGGGCATGCGGCCATCTTCACCCGCATCCGCGACGGCTGGAATCGCGCGCATGACGGGCTGCTCGCCATCACCGGCCAGTCGCGGCTGCTCGAGAAGAATCCCGCGCTCGAGGCGTCGATCCGGCTGCGGCTGCCCTATATCGAACCCTTGAACCTGCTGCAGATCGAGCTGATGAAGCGCCACCGCGCGGGTGAAACCGACCCGCGCATCGCCGAGGGCATCCAGCTGACGATCAACGCGATCGCGACCGCGCTCAGGAACAGCGGCTAATGCTGTGAACCCCGGCGAAAGCCGGGGCCCATGTCCGAACATTGCTACTGGGCCCCGGCTTTCGCCGGGGAGCACGTCCGGTCAGCTCTTGCTAATCGTCAC
Source organism: Sphingopyxis sp. Geo25 (assembly GCF_949769135.1). NCBI lineage: Bacteria > Pseudomonadati > Pseudomonadota > Alphaproteobacteria > Sphingomonadales > Sphingopyxidaceae > Sphingopyxis > Sphingopyxis sp. Geo25. Next base: position 171,899 of record NZ_CATKOZ010000003.1, read on the forward strand.
CTTGCCCTTGGCGTTCGCGCCGTCGGGGCCGAAGTCGATCTTGAAATCATCGCCGTCCTTGGTCGTCCCGCGCAAGGTGTCACCGGCGCGCTGGACCTGGATATTCTTCTTGGCGAACTCGCCCGCCATCCAGTCGACCGCCTTGGCGGGCGGGGCGGGAGAGGTGAAGCCGAGTTCGACAGTTGCCTTGTTGCCGCCGCTGCCATTGTCGCGCGCATCGACATTGACCGTCGTGACATTGCTGCCCGGATAGAGTTTCACGCCGTCGATATCGAAATCGCCCTCGACGTCGAGGTCGACGAAATCGGGGATCTTCATGTCGATCCCGACGCCGTCGCCACCGATCTTGATCCGGCCGTTGCCGTCCTTGCCAGCCGTGATCTGGACCCCGCCATGCTCGTCGCCGGCGTTGATCGAGACTTCGGTCTTATCCGTCTTCTCCTCGCCCTGCCCGCAGGCGGCGAGGAGCATCATCGGGGGGATCAGAAAGGCAAAACGCATGGCACATCTCCTTGGTGCATTAGTTACATAATACACCTTGGGTTTGCCGAGTCAACGCCTCCACTCTCGGCATCCCGGACCTGATCCGGGATCCATGCAACAGCGGTCGTTATGGACCCCGGATCAGGTCCGGAGTGACGATGCTTGAGGATCAGGCGTCGATGCTGGTCTTCAGATCGCCATGGACCAGCCCGCCGTCGACCGCGATCGTGTCGCCGACGACATAGTCGCCCGCCTTCGACGCGAGGAAGATCGCGGCGCCCGCCATATCCTCGGGCACGCCGATGCGCTTGACCGGGATGCTCTTGGCGACCGCGTCGCCATGGTCGCGCGCCGCCTTGTTCATGTCCGACTGGAAGGCGCCCGGCGCGATCGCGGTGACGATGATATTGTCGGTCACCAGCCGCGCCGCAAGGCGCTTGGTCAGGTACAGGATCGCGGCCTTCGAGGCGTGATAGCTGTAGGTTTCCCAAGGATTAAGGCGCATGCCGTCGATCGAGCCGATGTTGATGACCTTCGCCGGGCGCTCGTGCGATCCGCCCGCCTTGAGCAGCGGGTGCAGTGCCTGCGTCAGGAAGAAGGGCGATTTGACGTTGATGTCCATCACCTTGTCCCAGCCCGCTTCGGGGAAGCCCTCGAACGGTTCGCCCCACGCCGCGCCCGCGTTGTTGACGAGGATGTCGAGGCGCTCCTCGCGCGCTTCGAGTTCCTTGGCGAGCGCGCGGCAACCCTCGACGGTCGAGAGGTCGACGGGAAGCCCGATCACCTTGCCCGGATAGCGCGTCTCGAAATCGGCGACGGCTTCCTCGATCTGCGCACTCTTGCGCGCCGAGATATAGACGCGCGCGCAGCCCGCGGCGAGATAGCCCTCGACGATCATCTTGCCGATCCCGCGCGAGCCGCCGGTGACGAGCGCGATGCGGCCGTCGAGGCCGAACATGTCCTGAAGATTCATCTGGCTTCTCCCGTCGATCAGTAGCCGCTCATCCGTGCGACCTGTTCGGTGTGATAATGGACGTCGCCCATAAATTCGGCGAGCGCACGGTCGCGCTTCATATAGAGGCCGATGTCATATTCGTCGGTCATGCCGATGCCGCCGTGCATCTGCACGCCTTCGCGCACCGCGAGGTTCGCGGCGCGGCCGGCCTTCGCCTTGGCGACCGAGACCATCAGCTTCGCGCCGTCATTGCCCTGGTCGAGCAGTTCCTGCGCCTTCATCACCGCCGCGCGCGCGACTTCCATCTCGCCATAAAGATGCGCGGCGCGGTGCTGGAGCGCCTGGAATTCGCCGATCAGACGCCCGAACTGCTTGCGTTCCTTGAGGTAACCGACCGTCATGTCCATCGCACCCTGGCCGACGCCGACCATTTCGGCGGCGGCGCCGGTGCGCGCAGCGGCGAGCAGCGCGTTCAGCACCTCTTCGCCGGCATCGACTTCGCCGATCACCGCATCGGCGTCGACCTCGACGCCGTCGAGCGTGACGTGGCTCGCAAGCGAGGAATCGACGAGGCGGCGCGGATCGGCGGTCACGCCCTTCGCTTGCCTAGGCACCGCGAACAATGTGATCCCGCCGTCGGTCTTCGCCGCGACGATGCTCATGTCGGCGACATGGCCGTGGAGCACGAAGCTTTTCTTGCCGTCGAGGCGGAAGCCGTTGCCCGCGCGCGTCGCGGTCGTCGCGATGCGGTCGGGGCGATGCTTCGATCCCTCGTCGATCGCGAGCGCGACGATCGCCTCGCCCGCTGCAATCGCGGGAAGCCAGCGCTCGGCCTGCGTGCCGCCCGCCTTCGCAAGCGCGGCGACCGCGCCGACGCTGGTCGACAGGAAGGGCGACGGGGTCAGGTTGCGGCCGATTTCCTCGAGCACGATGCCCGCCTCGATATGCCCCATGCCAAGGCCCCCGTGGGCCTCGGAAACAAGCATCCCGGGCAGGCCCATTTCGACGAACTGCGCCCAGAGGTCGCGCGAGAAGCCGGTGGCATCGTCACTGTCGCGAAGCTGGCGAAGATGCGCGACCGGCGCCTGTTCGGCGATGAACGGGCCGACGCTGTCCTTCAGCATCAACTGGTCTTCATTATGATAAAGCGGCATTTTGTTTCTCCAGTTCCCCTCCCGCTTGCGGGAGGGGTTAGGGGAGGGCTTGTTAGGACACCGCCCCTGAAATCGACAGGCCCTCCCCCGACCCCTCCCGCAAGCGGGAGGGGAGAAGGATTACGCTCCCGGCAGGTCGAGAATACGCTTGGCGACGACATTGAGCAGGATTTCGCTCGTCCCGCCTTCGATCGAATTGGCCTTGGTGCGAAGCCACCCGCGCGGGCGGGCGCCGCCCTTGGTTTCGGGGCTGTCCCATTCGAGCGCTTCGCTGCCGCCGCACGCCATCACCAGCTCGTGCCGTGCCTTGTTGAGTTCAGTGCCGACATATTTCATCATGTTCGAGCTCGCGGGATGCGCGCGGCCGGTTTTCCACATATCGATGAAACGCTCGCCCATCGCCCGATAGGCAAAGGCGTCGACGTCGAATGCGGCAAGCTGGGCGCGCAGGATCGGATCGTCGAGTTGGCCCGCCGCGTTGCGGCCGAGCACCCCGGCAAGCGAACCGCCAAGACTGACGAGCTCACCCGCCGAATCGCCGCCCGAAATCATCTCGCGCTCGTGCCCGAGGAGATATTTGGCGACGTCCCAGCCGCGATTGATCTCGCCGACATACTGCGTCTTGGGCACGACGACATCGTCGAAGAAGGTCTCGCAAAACGGGCTGTTGCCCGAGATGAGCTTGATCGGCTTCGTCGTGACACCGGGGGTCGTCATGTCGAAGAGCATGAACGTGATGCCCTGATATTTGTTCGTCTTGTCGGTGCGGACGAGGCAGAAGATCCAGTCGGCCTTGTCGGCATAGCTGGTCCAGATCTTTTGGCCGTTGACGACCCAGTGATCGCCCTTGTCCTCGCCATAGGTCTGCAAGGACACGAGGTCGCTGCCCGAGCCGGGTTCCGAATAGCCCTGGCACCAACGGATTTCCCCGCGCGCGATCGGGTTCAGATAATGGACTTTCTGTTCTTCGGTGCCGAACTGCAGCAGCGCCGGGCCGAGCATCCAGATGCCGAAGCTGTTGAGCGGCGAGCGGGCGCCGATGCGCGCCATTTCCTGCTTGAGGATCTTGGTCTCGGCCGCCGAGAGACCGGCGCCGCCATAGGGCTTCGGCCAGTCGGGAACGGTATAGCCTTTGGCTACACAGCGTTCGAGCCACAGCTTCTGCGCCTCGCTCTGGAATTTCCAGTTGCGGCCGCCCCAGCAGACGTCCTCGTCACCGCGGACGGGTTCGCGCATTTCGGGCGGACAATTTTCTTCCAGCCACGCGCGCACTTCGGCGCGGAAGGCGTCCAGATCGCTCATCTTCAAGGCTCCTCTTCTGGCCACAAATCTAGGACCGGAGCGCTACTTTACGCAAGCGTCAACTTGGGCCAAAAATCCGACGCTACGGCGCCGTAACGGAAGACTGCGAGCCGTTGACGCGCCTCGCCGCGCCCCTAAGCTAGGTGGCAAAATAAAACGGGAGCAGAGATATGCGATTCGCAGGCAAGATCGCCGTGGTCACCGGCGCGGCATCGGGCATCGGCAAGGCGGCCGTGCTGAAACTCGCGGGCGAAGGCGCGCATGTTTTCGCGGCCGACATCGACGAAGCGGGCGGGCGGGCGCTGGCCGAACAGTCGAACGGCAAGATCGACTTCGTCCGCTGCGACGTCACCGTCCCCGCCGATATCGAAGCGCTGATGAACACCGCCGCCGAGAAAGCCGGCGGGATCGACATCGTATTCAACAACGCCGCCGCGGGCGGCGACCGCGCGCCGATCGACGAGATCACCCCCGAAGGCTGGGACCGCACGATGGATCTCGTCCTCAAATCGGTCGCGATGGGCATCCGTTATGCCGCGCCGCATATGAAGCATCGCAAGGGCGCCAGCATCGTCAACACTGCAAGCGTCGCGGCGCTCGGTGCCGGCTATTCGCCGACGGCCTATGCGGTCGCGAAGGCCGGCGTGCTGCACCTCAGCAAGGTCGCGGCCACCGATCTGGCGCAATATGGTATCCGCGTGAACGCGATCTGCCCCGGCTTCATCAACACCAATATCTTCACCGCTTCGCTCGACGTGCCGGGCGAGCTCAAGACGCAGGCGAATGCCGTGATCGCGCAGATGAGCGCGCAGGCGCAGCCGGTCGCGCGCGGCGGCCAACCCGAGGATATCGCAAACGCGGTCGCCTATCTGGCGAGCGAGGAGTCGAGCTTCATGACCGGCACGCATATGCTCGTCGACGGCGGGCTGACGATCGGCCAGCGTCACGCATGGGACAAGGAAACGCCGGGCATGTTCGATGCCCTGCTCGCGATGGAGGAAGCGGCGAAAGCCGGAGCCGCCGGGTGACCGCCGACACCCCGGCATCGACGCGCCTGCCGGTCCGCCTGAAGCTGTTCCACGGCCTTGGCAGCGTCGCCTATGGCGTCAAGGACAACGGCTTTTCGACCTTCCTGCTGATTTTCTACAGCCAGGTGGTCGGGCTGGATGCCAGCCTCGTATCGCTCGCGCTGATGTTCGCGCTGCTCGCCGATGCCTTCGTCGATCCGCTGATCGGCTATTTCTCCGACCGCACCTACACGCGCTGGGGTCGGCGCCATCCCTGGCTTTATCTCGCGCCGATCCCGCTCGCTTTCGCATGGATGCTGCTCTGGTCACCGCCCGACGACCATACGCATATCTTCGCCTATCTGGTCGTCGTGGCGGTGCTGGTGCGTACGCTCGTTTCGTGCTGCGAGGTGCCGTCGCAGTCGCTCGTCGCCGAACTGACGAGCGATTATGACGAACGCACCGCGCTCGTCCGCTTCCGCTTCCTCTTCGCGTGGGGCGGCGGGCTGCTCGTCTTCTTCCTCGCCAACACGGTCTTCCTGCGCCCCGACGCGACGCACGAATTCGGCCAGCTCAATCCCGCCGGCTATTGGCTCTACGGTCTCTGCGGCGCGATCATCATGGCAGCGACGGTGCTGATCTCGGCGATCGGCCAGCATCGCCGCGTCGCGCATCTGCCCGCGACCAAGCCCGAGCCCGGATCGCCGAAACGGCTGTTCGCCGAAATATGGGAATCGCTGCGCCACCCCGCTGCGCTGATCCTGCTCGGCGCCTCGCTGATCGCGATTTCGAGCACGCAGATGACCTTCACCATCTCGAACTTCCTATACCTCTATGTCTGGCGCTTTTCGGACGGCGCGTTCGCGGCGCTGCCGTGGCTGCTGATGGTGAGCGTGATCGGTTCCTTCCTGCTCGTGCAACCGTTGCACCACCGTTTCGGCAAAAAAAGGACCGCGGTGGTGTGCGGGATTATCAGCACGATTTTCTGGGTCGTCCCCTTCGTACTGCTGCTGTCGGGCAACTGGCCCACGATCGGATCGAGTTTTTCCAGCAACCTGTTGATGGGCTTCATCCTCCTCTCGAACGTCAATGCGGTGATGGTGATGATCTCGGGCCAGTCGATGCTCGCCGATGTGGTCGAAGCCTCGCAGGTCGAGACCGGGCGCCGCACCGAGGGCGTGTTCGCGGCGGGCTGGATGTTCGTCCAGAAATGCGCGACCGCGGTCGGAATCGGGCTGACCGGGCTGCTGATCAGCCTGTCGGGGCTGCCGTCGAAGGCGATCCCGGGGCAGGTCGCGCCCGAGGTGATCGAGCGGCTGGTGGTGAGCTATGGCGTGATCGTGGTGATCGCCGCCGCCTGCTCGACCTGGATCTTCTCGCGCTTTCCGATCAACCGCGCCGACCATGAGGCACGGATCGCCGCATTGTCGGCGACCGAGGCGACCGGCCTGCAATGACCGCGCCCGCCCTTCCCGCCCCGCTGCCGATGCGGATCAAGCTGGCGCACGGGCTGGGCAGCGTGACGCTGGGGATCAAGGAGGCGGGGCTCACCACCTTCTTCATGCTCTATTACAATCAGGTGCTCGGCTTCGACCCGCGCACCGTGTCGCTGGTGCTGATCGGCGCGATGGTGATCGACGCACTGGTCGACCCGCTGATCGGGCGTCTGTCCGACGCGACACGCACGCGGTTCGGGCGGCGGCTGCCCTGGCTCTATGGCGCGGCGGTACCGATGGCGATCGCCTGGGCCTTGCTGTGGGTCTCCCCCGACATCGCACAGCATTCGACGCTGGGGCTGATCGTCAATGTCGTCGCCGTGCGCATCCTCGTCTCGGCATGCGAAATCCCGTCGGTGTCGCTCGTCGCCGAACTGACGCGCGACTATGACGAGCGCACGACGCTGATGCGCTTTCGCTTCCTGTTCGGCTGGCTTGGCGGGCTCACCGCGACAGCGCTCGCCTATGGCTATTTTTTGACCTCCGACGAGCCGGGACAGAGCGGCCTGCTCGAAGCCGCGGGCTATACCGAATTCGGGCTGTTCGGCGCGGCAATGATCCTGATGTCGACGCTGGGGTCGGCCCTGGGGCAACACCGGCGCATCGTATCGCTGCCGCCGCCCGCCGCGACAGGGCACGGCAATTCGATGCTCGCCGACATCGCGCTCGCCTTTCGCAACCCCGCCTTCGTCGCGCTGGTCAGCGGGGCGCTGTTCATCGTCACCGGCTATGCGACCGCGATCGCCTCGATCAACTATATGATGCTCTACGTCTGGCAGCTCGGCGACGCGCAGTTCGCCTGGTATCCGCTGGGGCTCGCGATCGCGGTGTTCGGCGCCTTCGCCGCGGTCGGGCGCGCGCATCGCCGCTTCGGCAAGCGCGACACCGCGATCGCTGCCGCGCTGTTCAGCGGCGTCCTCGCCTTCCTGCCCTATGCCGCGCGCAATCTGGGCTTCTGGCCCGAGCTCGGCGGGACGGCGTCGGTCTTTCTGCTGCTCGGCTTCATGACGCTGTCGCTGTTCGGGCAGATCGTGGCGAACATATCCGCCGCGTCGATGGTCGCCGAAATCGTCGAGGCGCACGAGGTCGCTCATGGCACGCGAATCGAGGGCGTGTTTTTCGCGGGCTATCTGATGACGCAGAAATTCGGGCAGGCGCTCGGCATCTTCCTCGTCGGCCAGCTCGTCGCCTTTGCAGGGCTGGGCGAGCGGATGCGGCCCGAGGACCTGCCCGCCGACACGGCGACCCAGATGGGATGGATTTACGCCGGGCTGATGGTGTCGATCGGAGTGCTCGCGGCGCTCGGGCTGCGCCGCTACGCGATCGACCGGGCCAGCCACGAGGCGCGGCTGGCGCTGCTTGGCGGAGGCGAGCCCACCCATAAGGAGCGCTCATAGCGAATATGCCGAAACATAATGTCCGCCGATCGCAGAAAAATGCGATTTCGCGGCATCCGGGCCTTGGCAAAGCGACCGAATCGGCCCAAGGGTTTACGTAAACGTAAAGGGAAGGATGTAGCGATGGATTTCGATCTTACCGACCGGCAGAAGCATTGGCAGGGCCGGGTTCGCGATTTCATCGAGCGCAAGGTCCGCCCCGCGGTTTCGACCTACAAGCAGCAGGATGCCGCGGGCGATCGCTGGAAGGTGATCGAGGTCGTCGAGGACCTGAAGGCCGAGGCGAAGGCGGCGGGCATCTGGAACCTGTTCATGCCGCCCAAGTCGGCCGCGCATCATCATGTCGACGAGACGTTCGAGTTCGAAGGCCCCGGCCTCACCAACCTCGAATATGCGCTCTGCGCCGAGGAAATGGGCCGCGTTGGCTTCGCGAGCGAGGTGTTCAACTGTTCGGCGCCCGACACCGGCAACATGGAAGTCTTCCACCGCTACGGGACGCGGGCACAGAAGGACAAATGGCTCGCGCCGCTGATGAACGGCGAAATCCGGTCGGCCTTCCTGATGACCGAACCCGCGGTCGCCTCGTCCGACGCGACGAATATCGAGACGCGGATCGAGCGCGACGGCGACGATTATGTGATCAACGGCACCAAATGGTGGTCGTCGGGCGCAGGCGATCCGCGCTGCAAGGTGGCGATCGTGATGGGCAAGACCGACTTCGGCGCCAAGCGCCACGCGCAGCAGTCGATGCTGGTCGTGCCGATGGATGCGCCGGGGATCAACATCAAGCGCCACCTGCCCGTCTTCGGCTATGACGACGCGCCGCACGGCCATATGGAAATCGAGCTGAAGGACGTCCGCGTCAACGCCGAGGAGGCAATGCTGCTCGGCGAGGGCCGCGGCTTCGAAATCGCGCAGGGCCGTCTCGGGCCGGGCCGCATCCATCATTGCATGCGCACCGTCGGCGTCGCCGAGGAAGCGCTGGAACGCATGTGCAAGCGGCTCCAGTCGCGCGTCGCCTTCGGCAAGACGATCGCCGAGCACAGCATCTGGGAACAGCGGATCGCGCGCGCGCGGATCGACATCGAGATGACACGCCTGCTCTGCCTGAAAGCCGCCGACATGATGGACAAGGTCGGCAACAAGTCGGCCGCGGCCGAGATCGCGATGATCAAGGTGCAGGCGCCGAACATGGCGCTCTCGATCATCGACGATGCGATCCAGGCGCATGGCGGCGGCGGGGTCAGCGACGACTTCGGCCTCGCCAAGATGTACGCAGGCCAGCGCACGCTGCGCCTGGCCGACGGCCCCGACGAGGTTCACGCCCGCGCGATCTCGCGCATCGAGCTCGCGAAACATTCGCCTGCCGCGACCGATGCCGGCTTCTCGTCGGGCGACATCGGCGTTTCGCGCTAAACAGCAGCAGATTTCGGAGAGACACTTTGACCAAAGCCGCCGTTCTGATCGAGCCGGGCAAGCCGCTCGTCATCGAAGATGTCGTCGTCGACAAGCCCGGCCCGCACGAGGTGCGCATCCGCACCGCGGCGTGCGGCCTGTGCCATTCGGACCTGCACTTCATCGACGGTGCCTATCCGCACCCGCTGCCCGCGATTCCCGGGCACGAGGCGGCGGGGATCGTCGAAGCGGTCGGCAGCGAGGTTCGCACGGTGAAGCCCGGCGATGCGGTCGTCACCTGCCTGAGCGCCTTCTGCGGCCATTGCGAGTTTTGCGTCAGCGGGCGCATGTCGCTTTGCCTCGGCGGCGACACGCGCCGTCCCGCAGGATCGGCGCCGCGCATCACCCGCCCCGACGGCTCGCCGGTCAACCAGATGCTCAATCTCAGCGCCTTTTCGGAGGTGATGCTGGTCCATGAGCATGCCTGCGTGCGGATCGACCCCGACATGCCGCTCGACCGCGCCGCGGTGATCGGCTGCGCGGTGACCACCGGCGCCGGAACGATCTTCAACGCGTGCAAGGTGACGCCCGGCGAGACCGTTGCCGTCGTCGGCTGCGGCGGCGTCGGCCTCGCGACGATCAACGCCGCGAAGATCGCCGGCGCGGGCCGCATCATCGCCGCCGACCCCGTGCCCGAAAAGCGCGAACTCGCGAAGAAGCTTGGCGCGACCGACGTCGTCGATGCGCTTTCTGACGATGCCGCGAAGCAGATCCTCGAAATCAGCAAGGGCGGCGTCGACCATGCGATCGAGGCGGTCGGACGCCCGGCCTCGGCCAGCCTTGCCGTCGCTTCGCTCCGCCGCGGCGGCACCGCGACGATCCTCGGCATGATGCCCCTCGCCGAAAAGGTCGGCCTGTCGGCGATGGATTTGCTCTCGGGCAAGAAATTGCAAGGCGCGATCATGGGCGGCAACCGCTTCCCGGTCGATATCCCGCGCCTTGTCGACTTCTACCTCCGCGGACTGCTCGACCTCGACAGCATCGTCGCCGAGACGATTCCGCTGAGCCAGGTCAACGAAGGCTTCGACAAGATGCGAAAGGGCGATGCCGCGCGGTCGGTGATCGTGTTCGACCAATGACGACGGGCATCGACGCGCAAAAGGCCTTCAGCGGCACCGTCGCCCCCGAGGGCGCCGACATACTCGACGAAGCGAAGCTGACCCAGTGGATGGAGGCGAATGTCGAAGGCTTCAAAGGCCCGCTGACCCAAAGCAAGTTTGCCGGCGGCCAGTCGAACCCGACCTACAAGATCAGCGCGCCCTCGGGCAATTATGTCCTGCGTCGCAAGCCTTTCGGCCCGCTGCTGCCCTCGGCGCACGCGGTCGACCGCGAGTACAAGGTGCAGGCCGGACTCCATAAGACCGGCTTCCCCGTCGCGCGCCAGTACGGCCTCTGCACCGACGACAGCGTCGTCGGCAGCTGGTTCTACGTCATGGGCATGGTCGACGGGCAGACAATCTGGGACGGGTCGATGCCCGGCTCGACCCCCGAGAACCGCCGTGCGACCTATCATGCTATGATCGACACGCTCGCCGCACTGCACAGCGTCGATATCGAGGCGGCGGGTCTGTCGGACTTCGGCAAGCCGGGCAATTATTTCGGCCGCCAGGTCGACCGCTGGACGAAACAGTACAAGCTCTCCGAAACCGAGACGATGGACGAGATGGAGCGGCTCATCGCCTGGCTGCCCGCCACCTTGCCCGAACAGACGCGCACCAGCGTCGTCCACGGCGACTATCGCATCGACAATATGATCTACGCGAAGGACCGGCCCGAAGTTCTGGCGGTGCTCGACTGGGAACTCTCGACGCTCGGCGATCCGCTCGCCGATTTCACCTATGTCGCAATGGCCTGGGTGACCGAGAATGGCGGGCGATCGGGGGTCATGGACCTCGACCGCAAAGCGCTCGGCATTCCCGAACTCGACGAGGTCGTCGAGCGCTATTGTCAGGCAACGGGCCGCGACGGCGTGCCCGACATGAACTGGTATTTCGCCTATAACTTCTTCCGCCTTGCCGGGATCATGCAGGGGATCAAGAAGCGCGTCATCGACGGCACCGCTTCCTCCGCCCATGCCAAGGCGATGTCCGAACGCGTCCTCCCGCTCGCGGAAAAGGCGTGGGATTTTGCACGAAAGGCAGGCGCATGAGCCTTTTCGACATGAGCGGTCAGGTCGCGCTGATCACCGGATCGTCGCGCGGCATCGGCAGGGCGATCGCCGAGGCGATGGCCGAGCAGGGCGCAAAGGTCGTGATCTCGAGCCGCAAGCAGGACGCCTGCGACGCCACCGCGGCCGAGATCAATGCGACGTTCGGCGACGGCACCGCGATCGCTGTCCCCGCGAATATCTCGTCGAAGGACGATCTGCAGCACCTCGTCGATACGACGCGAAAGGCGTTCGGCAAGATCAACGCGCTTGTCTGCAACGCCGCGTCGAACCCCTATTACGGCCCCGGCCTCGGGATCAGCGACGACCAGTTCCGCAAGATCATGGACAATAACATCCTGTCCAACCATTGGCTGATCTCCATGGTCGCGCCCGAAATGGTCGAACGCGGCGAAGGCGCGATCACGATCATCAGCTCGATCGGCGGGCTCAAGGGATCGCCGATCATCGGCGCCTATTGCATCTCGAAGGCCGCCGACATGCAGATGGCGCGCAATTTCGCGGTCGAGCTGGGTGCGAGCGGCATCCGCGTCAATTGCATCGCGCCGGGCCTGATCCGCACCGACATGGCGCGCGCGCTGTGGGAGGATCCCGAAAATCTGCGGCGCTCGACCGCCGCCTCGACGCTGAAGCGCATCGGCGAACCCCACGAGATCGCGGGCGCCGCGGTCTTCCTTGCCAGCAAGGCGGGAGCATTCACCACCGGCCAGACCATCGTCTGCGATGGCGGCGCCACGATTTCGGGAGGCGCATGATGGGCGCATTGGACGGCAAGATCGCAATCATTACCGGCGCAGGTTCGGGTATCGGCCGCGCGAGCGCACTGCGTTTCGCCGCCGAGGGCGCGAAGCTGGTGCTCGGCGACAAGACGGCGGCGGTGCACGACACCGCGCAGGCGATCAAGGATGCGGGCGGCGAGGCGATCGCGCTCGAGATCGACGCGGGGGTCGAGGCCGACGTCGCGAAGCTGGTCGCGACGGCGAAGGACAGTTTCGGCGGGCTCGATGTCGCGTTCGCCAACGCCGGGATCATCGGCGACATGGGGGGCATCTTCGATTTCGACCCCGCCGCGTGGGCCGAAACGCTGCGTGTCAACCTGATCGGCCCCGCGCTGATGGTGAAGCACGCCGGCAAGGCGATGGTCGACCAGGGGCGCGGCGGCGCGATCGTGCTGACCGCAAGCGTCGCCGGGATCAATTCGGGCGCGGGCCCGGGCGCCTATTCTGCGTCGAAGGCGGGCGTCATCAACCTTGCCAAGGTCGCCGCGCAGCAGCTGTCGACCAGCGGCGTGCGGGTCAACGCGATCTGCCCCGGCCTGACCGAGACCGGCATGACCAAGCCGACCTTCGACTATGCGAAAGCCAAGGAGGTCACGCACAAGCTCGGCCAGCTCAATCCGCTGCGCCGCGCAGCGCAGCCCGAGGAGCTGGCGAATGTCGCCCTCTTCCTGGCGAGCGACCAGGCGAGCTATGTCAACGGACAGGCGATCGCGGTCGACGGCGGGCTTACCAGTTCGCATCCGGTGACGCGCCAGCTATTGGGCCAGACGTCACACTGAGCGCGGAGGCTATATGAGTCACGGATTCGACACCAGGCGGCTCGACCGCATCCCGGCTTTCCTGCAGGCCAAATATGTCGACACCGGCCGTCTTCCGCACGCCGCGACCCTGGTATCGCGACGCGGCGAGATCGCGCATCTGTCGTGCATCGGCGACGCGCGTCCGGGCGAGGCGCTGAAAGACGACGCGATCTTCCGCATCGCCAGCATGACCAAGCCGATCACGTCGATCGCCTTCATGATGCTGGTCGAAGAGGGCAAGGTCGCACTGAGCGATCCGCTGACCAAATTCTGTCCCGAATTCAAGGATACCGGCGTCTTCGTCGCGGGCGGCGGCAACGTCCCCTTCCTGACGCGCGCGCCGGCGCAGCCGATCCGCATGGTCGACCTGCTGCGCCATACCGCGGGCCTGACCTATGGGTTTCAGGAACGCACCCCGGTCGACGCGGCCTATCGCAAGGCGCGGATCGACGATTTCGACGCCGATTACACGATGGACAGCTTCATCGCGGGGCTCGCAAAAATTCCGTTGCAGTTCGACCCCGGCGCCCACTGGAATTATTCGATGGCGACCGACGTGCTCGGCGCGGTCATCGAGCGCATCGAGGGCAAGCCGTTCGCGCACGTGTTGCAGGAGCGCATCTTCGGCCCGCTCGGCATGGTCGACACCGGCTTCAGGGTCCCAGCCGACCAGCAGCACCGGCTGACCGACTGCTACGCCTTCGACCCCAAGGAGAAGATGAAGGGTTTCGACAGCGGCGACCGCAGCCGCTGGGCGAAGGACCGCAGCTTCCATTCGGGCGGCGGCGGGCTCGCCTCGACCTTGCACGACTATCACCGTTTCTGCCTGATGCTGCTCGGCGGCGGCAAGCTCGGCGATGTGCGCATCGTCAGCCGCAAGACGCTAGATCTGATGACCTCGAACCATCTCGTCGGCGGCGGCGACCTGACGCAGCACAGCGTCGGCATCTTTTCGGAGGACGAGAACGCCGGGGTCGGCTTCGGCCTCGGCTTCGCGGTCACGCTCGATCCCGCCACCACGGGCATTCCAGGCTCGGCCGGCGACTTTTACTGGGGCGGCATGTTCTCGACCGGCTTCTTCGTCGATCCGGTCGAGGAGATCTGCATGGTCTTCATGACCCAGCTCATGCCCTCTTCCACCTATCCCGTCCGGCGCGAGGTCAAGACACTCGTCCACGCCGCCCTCGACGACTGAAACGCCCACCCACCCCTCCGTCCGCAGCGGACAAAGCCCGAGCGGACGGTCCCACATTCAAGAGGAGTCTCCCATGTCCGAAGAAACCCCCGTCAGCGTGACGCTGCAGAAGGACGGCGATGTCGCTGTCGTCATCGTCAACAATCCGCCCGTGAACGCGCTGTCGTGGCACGTCCGCCAAGGCCTCAAGGATAATTTCGAAGCCGCGCTCGCCGACGACGGCGTCAAGGCGATCGTGCTGCGCTGCGACGGCGGCACCTTCATCGCCGGCGCCGACATCAGCGAGTTCGGCAAGCCGCCGCGCGGCCCCGATTTCAACGCGGTACTCAACATGATCGAGGCCGCGACCAAGCCGGTCGTCGCCGCGATCCACGGGACGGCGCTTGGCGGCGGTCTCGAGACCGCGCTCGTCTGCCATTACCGCGTCGCCGTCCCTTCGGCGAAGCTCGGGGTGCCCGAAGTGAAGCTCGGCCTGCTGCCCGGCGCGGGCGGCACGCAGCGCCTGCCGCGCGTCGTCGGGGTCGAAGCCGCCGCCACGATGACCTCGCTCGGCGACCCGCTGCCCGCCGCCAAGGCGAAGGACCTCGGCCTCGTCGACGCCCTCGCGGCCGAGGACAGCCTGGCCGCCGACGCGATCGCTTTCGCACGCGCCAAGATCGCCGACGGCCCGCGCCCGACGCGCGAACGCCCGGTGTTCGGCGATGCCGCCGTCATCGAACAGCTCAAGGCCGCGAACGCCAAGCGCTGGCGCGGGTTCGAGGCGCCCTATGCGAACCTCGCCTGCGTCGAGGCCGCGACGCGCCTGCCGTTCGACGAAGGCCTCGCCTTCGAACGCCAGGAATTCATGAAGCTGATGATGGGCAGCCAGTCGGCGGCGCAGCGCCACCTGTTCTTCGCCGAACGCCAGGCCGCGAAGATCGACGGCCTGCCGAAGGACATCCAGCTCCGCGACGTCAAGAAGGTCGGCATCATCGGCGCCGGCACGATGGGCGGCGGCATCATGATGAACTTCCTCCAGAAAGGCGTCCCCTGCACGATCGTCGAGATGCAGCAGGACGCGCTCGACCGCGGGCTCGGCGTCATTCGCAAGAATTATGATGCCTCGGCCGCCAAGGGCCGCTTCAAGCCCGAACAGGTCGACCAGATGATGGGGCTCATCACCCCGTCGCTCGACCTGGAGGCTCTCGCCGACTGCGACCTGATCATCGAGGCGGTCTATGAGGATATGGGGGTCAAGAAGGAGATCTTCGGCAAGCTCGACAAGATCGCCAAGCCCGGCGCGATCCTCGCGTCGAACACCAGCTATCTCAATATCGACGAGATTGCCGCCTCGACCAGCCGCCCCGGCGACGTCGTCGGCATGCACTTCTTCTCGCCCGCGAATGTGATGAAGCTGCTCGAAGTCGTGCGCGGCGATAAGACCTCGGACGACGTGCTCGCGACCGCGATGGCGTGGGGCAAGAAGATCGGCAAGGTGTCGGTTGTCGCCGGCGTCTGCCACGGCTTCATCGGCAACCGCATGCTGGCACCGCGCCAGATCGAGGCGCAGAAACTGCTGCTCGAAGGCGCGACCCCGCAACAGGTCGACAAGGTTCACACCGATTTCGGCATGCCGATGGGTCCGTTCCAGATGAGCGACCTTGCGGGCGTCGACATCGGCTGGCACCGCGACCCAAACCGGATCGAAAGCATCCGCGACGCGCTCTGCTCCGAAGGCCGCTGGGGCCAGAAGAAGCAGGCGGGCTTCTACGACTATGACGAGAAGCGCACTCCGACGCCGAGCGCGCGCGTCGAGGAAATCATCGACGAGTTCCGCAAGAAGGCGGGAATCGAAAAGCGCGAGATCACCGATCAGGAGATCATCGAGCGCACCCTCTATCCGATGGTCAACGAAGGCGCGCTGATCCTGGAAGAAGGCAAGGCGCAGCGCGCGAGCGACATCGATGTCGTCTGGGTCTTCGGCTATGGCTGGCCCGTGTATCGCGGCGGCCCGATGTTCTGGGCGGGCATCGAGGGCACCGACAAGATCGCCGCGGCACTTGAGAAGCACGGCTTCACCGTCGCGCCGCTGCTCGCAGAGAAGGCGGCGGCGAAGGCGGGCTTCTGAGCCAGCGCGAAACGAAGAAAGGGCCGCCTGTCCCCGCTTGGGTCAGGCGGCCCTTCTTTTGTCAAAATCCCGGCGACCGGCCGCAAAAACAGTGGCGATTCGGGGTTAAGATCATGGCGGCATCGGCCGTTAGGGCAGAGCATGAATGCCATGTCCTTCGCCCTCGCCCTGCTCGTCGCAGCCGGCGCGCCGACGGCGGCGCAAGCACCGCCGCCGCAGGCAAGCGCCGTGGGCATCGCGCGTGCGCGCATATTGGAACCGGCCGAGGTGCGGCGGGTGAATGGCCGGATGGAAGTGCGCACCGGCGACCGCAAGGCGCCAACCCAAGTGCATCGCACAAAGAGGCCGGATGGCGGCGAGACAGCGGATTTTTATTGAAACGGCGCCGGAAAGCGCGATCGGCGCGTTTCGACCGGAAGTGGACGTGACTCCCAACCTATTCCGTTCGCATCGAGCGAAGTCGAGATGCCCCTCGGGCTAGGCGCAAGGCCGCCGGGTGTCTCGACTTCGCTCGACACGAACGGAAATA
This sequence comes from Sphingopyxis sp. Geo25, assembly GCF_949769135.1. Lineage (NCBI taxonomy): Bacteria > Pseudomonadati > Pseudomonadota > Alphaproteobacteria > Sphingomonadales > Sphingopyxidaceae > Sphingopyxis > Sphingopyxis sp. Geo25. The sequence continues at coordinate 188,725 of NZ_CATKOZ010000003.1, forward strand.
GAGAACGGCAGCTCCCCACCCCAAAGCCGCCACTGGCGGCGCTGCTGTTTATCCCTGCAAAGTCTGGATGATCGCTGAAAAATCGCGGCCATCCTTGTCGGCCTCGACGAACGCCTCGTACAGTTCGCGCGCCTTCGATCCCATTGGAACATCGGCGTCGACGCTCGCCGCCGCCTCCATAGCAAGACGCAGATCCTTGAGCATCAGCGCCGCGGCGAAGCCGCCCTTGTAGCCATTGTCGGCGGGCGTCGTCGGCCCGACGCCCGGAAGCGGCGCGTAGGACGTCAGCGACCAGCACTGCCCCGACGACACGCTGGCGATGTCGAAGAATTTCTGCGGATCGAGCCCGAGCTTCTGCGCGAGCGCGAGCGTTTCGCACGTCGCGATCATCGAGGCGCCGAGCAGCATGTTGTTGCAGATCTTCGCGCCCTGTCCGGCGCCCGCATCGCCGGCGTGGATCACCGCCTTGCCCATCTTCGCGAGGATTGGCTCGGCGCGCGCAAAGCCTTCGTCGGTGCCGCCGACCATGAAGGTAAGCGTGCCCGCATTGGCGGCAGCGATTCCGCCCGAAACCGGAGCGTCGACCGCGACAAGGCCCTTGGCTCTCGCAGCTTCAATATTGGCGCGCGCGGTCGCGACGTCGATCGTCGAGCAATCGAGGAGCAAGGTGCCCGGCGCGGCATTGGGGAAGACATCGGTTTCATAGACCGAGGCGACATGCTTGCCCGCGGGGAGCATCGTCACGACCGCTTCGGCGCCGGTGACGGCTTCGGCCGCCGAAGCAGCGCGCGTACATCCCGCCTCGACCGCGCGCGCCAGCGCCTCTTCGCTGAGGTCGAAGGCGCGAACCTCATGGCCCGCCTTGGCAAGGTTTGCGGCCATGCCGCCGCCCATGTTGCCGAGTCCGATGAATGCGATTTTCATAATTCTCTCCACAAACCTCAAAGGCTTGTGTGTCCCCGCGAAGGCGGGGATCCATCATCCGGCAGTTTGAAATTGCACCATCCGATGATGGGCCCCCGCCTTCGCGGGGGCACACAGCTTTTCACTCAAAAGTTGGACTATATTCGAGACGATCACCGACCCTTCCACACGCCTTCGCGCTTTTCGATGAACGCGGCCATGCCTTCGGCCTTGTCCTCGGTCGCGGCGAGGATCTGGAACAGGCGGCGTTCGTAGATCAGCCCCTGGTCGAGCGTCGTCTCGAACGCGGCGTTGACCATGTCCTTGTTCACCATCGCGGCCATCGGCGGCATCGACGCAATCAGGGTCGCGGTCTTCACGGCTTCGTCGACCAGCGTCTCATGCGGAACGACGCGCGCGACAAGGCCGGAGCGTTCGGCTTCGGCGGCGTCCATCATCCGGCCGGTGAGGCACATTTCCATCGCCTTCGCCTTGCCGATCGCGCGGGTCAGCCGCTGCGACCCGCCCATGCCCGGCGCGACGCCGAGCTTGATTTCGGGCTGGCCGAATTTCGCCTTGTCGCTGGCGATGATGAAGTCCGCCATCATCGCGAGCTCGCAGCCGCCGCCCAAGGCAAAGCCGTTCACGGCGGCGATCCACGGCTTGCGGACCTTCTTCACGAAGTCGCTCGTCCATTTCGAGAAGAAATCTTCCAAGTAGAAATCGGCGGCCGCCTTGTCGGCCATTTCCTTGATGTCGGCGCCGGCGGCAAAGGCCTTGTCGCCCGAACCGGTGAGGATGGCGCAGCGCTGGCCGGCGTCGGCCTCGAAGGCGGCGAAGGCGGCGATCAGATCGTCGAGCACGCCCGAATTCAGCGCGTTCAGCGCCTGCGGGCGGTTCAAGGTCACCAGCGTGACGGCGCCGCGCTGTTCGACGAGAAGGGTTTCGTAGGTCATTCAGATCGTCTCCAGATGGTCGTCATGCCGGACTTGATCCGGTATCCATTCCGACGGTGCGCCAATGACCCCGGATCGAGTCCGGGGTGACGAGGTTAAGTGAGCGGGGTCCATTTCTCGGATTCGGGCAACGGCGCGAAGATCGCGTCGATCCAGTCGTCGGTGACGGCTTCGGGCGTCGGCGGGTCCCATTTCGGGCTGTTGTCCTTGTCGACGATCAGCGCGCGGACGCCCTCGATGAAGTCGTGCATCTGGACGACGCGGGCGCCAATCGCATATTCCTGCGTCATCTCGGCCGCGAAGTCGTGCATCTCGCCGCCTTCCTTGAGCTGACGCAGCGCAACCTTGCAGGTCTGTGGCGACTTGCTGTGCAGCGCCGCCAGTTCCTTTTCCGCCCATTCGCCGCTATCGGCTTCGAGCGCGGCGAGGATATCCTCATAGGTGTCGCTGGCGAAGAGGCGGTTGATCTTGTCGATCTGGTGGGTGATCGCGGCGGGGGGCGCGGTGACCGACAGTTCGCCCAATATGCCGCCGATGCGGTCGGGGTGCTGCGCGATGCGCTCTTTCGCCTCGGCGAGCTTCTCCGAAGGCAGATAATGCGTCGCGAGGCCGAGCGCGAGGCAGTCCGCCCCGTCGAGCCGCGCGCCGGTGAGCGCGAGGAAGACGCCGACGCGCCCCTCGAGCCGCGGCAGATACCAGCCGCCGCCGACGTCGGGGAACAGGCCGATCCCGGTCTCGGGCATGGCGAAACGCGTATGCTCGGTCGCCACGCGATATTTCGCCGGCTGCGAAATGCCGACGCCGCCCCCCATGGTGATGCCGTCCATGAAGGCGACGACGGGCTTGGGGTAGGTGAAGAGCAGATGGTTGAGGCGATATTCGGTGTGGAAGAATAGCCGCGCCTCGATGCCGTCCTTCGCACCGCTTGTCGCAAGCATACGGATGTCGCCGCCGGCGCAGAAGCCGCGACCTTCGCTATGGTCGATGATCACAGCCTCGACGGCGTCGGAATCGCGCCACGCCAGCAACGCATCGATCATCGCCTGGCACATCGGCAGGTTGAGCGCGTGGATCGCCTTCGGGCGGTTGAGCGACAGACGGCCGACGCGGCCCTCGACGCTGATCAGTACATCCTCCGTCATTGGCGCAGCAGGTCCCTTCCGACGATCATCCGCATCACCTGGTTGGTGCCTTCGAGGATCGAATGAACGCGCAGGTCGCGCCAGAAGCGCTCGATCGGATAATCCTTCAAATAACCATAGCCGCCGAACAGCTGCAACGCGTCGTTGACGATCTTGCTGCCGCTATCGGTCGCGAGCCGCTTTGCCATCGCCGAAAAGCGCGACTTGTCGGGGGCGTTCGCGGTGACTTTTGCGGCCGCCATATAAAGCAAGGCGCGCGCGGCTTCGAGGTCGGTCGCCATGTCGGCGAGCATGAACTGGGTGTTCTGGAAATCGGCGATCGGTTGCCCGAACTGCTGGCGGTCCTTGGTGTAGGCGATCGCTTCGTCGAGGCAGCGCTGCGCGCCGCCCAAGGAGCAGGCACCGATGTTGAGGCGGCCGCCGTCGAGCCCCGCCATCGCGAAGCGGAAGCCGTCGCCCTCGGCGCCCACGAGATTTTGGGCCGGCACGCGGCAATCCTCGAAGATCACCTGCGCGGTGGGCGACGCGTTCCAGCCGAGCTTCTTCTCGGGCGCGCCGAAACTGAGGCCCGGCGTGTCCTTTTCGATGACGAGGCAGGAGATGCCCTTCGCCTTTTCCTCGCCGGTGCGGACCATGCAGACATAGATGTCGTTCACCCCGGCGCCCGAGATGAACTGCTTGGTGCCGTTGAGGATATAATGGTCGCCATCCTTCCTCGCGGTCGTCTTGAGCGCCGCGGCGTCGGAGCCCGACCCCGGTTCGGTCAGGCAATAGCTCGCGATCTTTTCCATGCTGACGAGATCGGGCAGGAAGCGCGCCTTGATTTGGGCGCCGCCGAAGCGGTCGATCATCCACGCCGCCATATTGTGGATCGAGATATAGGCCGACGTCGCGGGGCAGCCATAGGCCATCGCCTCCATGATCAGCGCCGCCTCGAGCCGGCCGAGCCCGATGCCGCCCGATTCTTCGGACACGTAGATCGCGCCGAAGCCGAGTTCGCCCGCGGCCTTCCACACGTCGACAGGATAGTGGCTTTTCTCGTCCCACTCGGCCGCGAAGGGCGTGATGCGGTCGGCAGTAAATTTGCGCGCCATATCCTGGATAGCGAGCTGGTCGTCGGTAAGCTGGAACTGGTCGGTCATGTCTCTGTCTCTAAAATGGCCTCGGCTTCGATTTCGACCTTCCACTCGGGGCGGATCAGCGCGGGGATGACAAGCATCGTCGACGCGGGGCGAATGTCGCCGAACATCGCGCCATGCGCGCGGCCGACGAGATCGGCGTCGGCGGGATCGGTAATGTACATGCGGGTGCGCACGACGTCGGCAGGCGAGGCGCCGAGCGCTTCGAGTGCCTCGCGAATGATCGTCAGGCAGCGCGCCGCTTGCGCGCCCGCGTCGCCCGGCGTCGAGGCGCCATCGGGCTCGATCGGCGCGCAGCCCGCGACGTCGATGCGGTTCCCCACCCGAACCGCGCGGCTGTAGCCATAGACGGGTTCGAAGGGCGAGGCAGAGCTGTGGTTGCGACGCGCCGGATCAGCCACAGGTGATGCGCTCGATCTTGTAGGCGTCGTCGTACATGATGTTCACGCGGTCCTGGCGGTAATCCATCGTCATCGCCGAGCGCGGCGGGCCCCAGCGCAGCGTGCGGGCACCGGTTGCCTTGAGTACCGCAGCGCCGACCTCGGGCGTTGCAGTCTGGCCGACGAAGGAAGTGCCGCCGTCGGCATTGCATGTCATCGGGTCAGGCGCGGGCGCCGGTTCGGTTCCACCACCCATCGTGGCGCAGGCGGCAAGCGGCAGCATGGCGGCGGCGGCGGCAAAGCGAATATCCATGTCTGTTCTCCCCTGATGGCGCCGCCCCGATGGCGGCAGCGCGACCATAGCCCGGCCGCCCTCCCGCGTCGATGACGGGAAGGCGCCGAACCGGCCCGGCTCACCCCATCGTCGGGATGACGAAGGCGTTGCCGCCGTCAGGCGAGCCGTCGGGCCAGCGCGCGGTGACGGTCTTGACCTTGGTCCAGAACTTCACGCCTTCCATGCCGTGCTGGTTGGTGTCGCCGAACGCCGACCGCTTCCAGCCGCCGAACGTATGGTACGCGACCGGCACCGGGATCGGCACGTTGATGCCGACCATGCCGACGTTGACGCGCGCCGCGAATTCGCGCGCCGCGTGGCCGTTGCGGGTGAAGATCGCGACGCCGTTGCCATATTGGTGCTTCGACGGCAGTTCGAGCGCGGTCTCGAAATCGGGGGCGCGGACGATCTGGAGCACCGGGCCGAAGATTTCTTCCTTGTAGCTTTCCATGTCGGTCGTGACATGGTCGAACAGGGTCGGGCCGACGAAGAAGCCCTTTTCATGCCCCTGCAGCGTGAAGCCGCGGCCGTCGACGACGAGCTCGGCGCCCTCGTCGGCGCATTTCGCGATCCAGCCCTCGACCTTTTCCTTGTGCGCCTGCGTCACGACGGGACCGTAATGCGCCTCGGCATCGGTCGACACGCCGACTCGCAGCGCCTCGATCGCAGGAACCAGCTTTTCGCGCAGGCGGTTTGCGGTGTCCTCGCCGACGGGAACGACGACCGGCAGCGCCATGCAGCGCTCGCCCGCCGAGCCGAAGGCCGCGCCGGTCAGATCGTTCACGACCTGGTCGAGATCGGCATCGGGCATCACGATGCCGTGGTTCTTTGCGCCGCCCATCGCCTGCACGCGCTTGCCGTTCGCGACGCCGCGATTGTAGACATAGTGCGCGATATCCGACGAACCGACGAAGCTGACCGCGCCGATGTCGGGATGATCGAGGATCGCGTCGACCATTTCCTTGTCGCCATGGACGGTCTGGAAAATGCCTTCGGGCATACCCGCTTCGAGAAAGAGTTCCGACAGGCGCACGGGGACCGAGGGGTCGCGCTCGCTGGGCTTCAGAATGAAGGCATTGCCGACCGCGGTCGCGACGCCGCCCATCCACAGCGGAATCATCGCGGGGAAGTTGAACGGGGTGATACCCGCGCCGATGCCGATCGGCTGGCGCATCGAATAGACGTCGATGCCCGGCCCGGCGCCCTGCGTATATTCGCCCTTCAGCACATGCGGGATGCCGCAGCAGAATTCGATGACTTCGAGACCGCGCTGGATATCGCCCTTCGAGTCCGCGATCACCTTGCCATGCTCGGCCGAGAGCATCTCGGCGAGCTCGTTCATATTGGCTTCGACGAGGCGCTTGAATTCGAACATCACGCGTGCGCGGCGCTGCGGGTTGGTCGCGGCCCAGGCGGGCTGCGCGGCCTTGGCAGCGGCCACCGCGCGATCGAGGATGGCGCGGTCGCCGAGCGCGACCTGCGCCTGCACGCCGCCGTTGTTCGGGTCGAGGACATCGCCGAAGCGCCCGGAACCTCTTGCGCCGCCGCCGGCGCCGCCGACGATGTGGTGGTCGATCTGTCGCATATCCGAGTCTCCCGTATGACGTTGCCGCTGCCACAGACCAGTTGCGCCGCGATTGCAAGGGATAGACTTGCAGGCATATCCTGCATATTTGCAGCTCATGGACTGGGATAAGCTGCAATATTTCCTGTTCGTCGCGCGCCACGGCACGCTCGCGCGTGCCGGCGCGGCGCTGCATGTCGATGCGACGACCGTCAGCCGACAGGTCAGCGCGCTCGAAGCCGCGCTGCAGCAGACTTTGTTCGAACGCGCGCCGACGGGGTTCGTTCTGACCGCGGCGGGCCGGGCGCTCGTTCCGCACGCCGAAGCGATGGCGGCGGCGGCGGCGCGCATCCATTCGGCGCAGCCGGGCGGGTCGGCGCTGTCGGGGCAACTCCGCGTCAGCGTCTCCGAAGGGTTCGGCAACAGCTTCATCGCCCCGCGCCTGGGCAGTTTCGTCGCCGCGCATCCCGAGCTCGAGATCGACCTAGTCGCTTCGTCGGGCTTCCTCAACCCGTCGCGGCGCGAGGCCGATATGGCGGTGCTGCTTGCGCGGCCGCGCAAGGGCCCGCTGATCACGCGCAAGCTGTCCGACTACAGCCTCGGCCTCTACGCCCCCGCCGATCGCCCCGACTGGCAAGATGCGGTCGCCGCGGCACCGCTGTCGCGCGCGGGCATCCCGGTGATCGGCTATATCCCCGACATCCTCTATGCCCCCGAACTCGACTATCTGGGCGAGATCGAGCCGGGTCTCCGCGCGAACGTCCGCTCCTCGTCAATCCTCGCGCAGCGGCGAATGATCGCCGGCGGCGCAGGGGTCGGCGTGTTGCCCTGCTTCCTCGCGGGGGACGATCCCGCGCTGGTCCGCGTGCGCCCCGATCAGACGATCGCGCGCGCTTTCTGGCTTGCGCTCCACCGCGACGTCGCACCGCAGCCACGCATCCGCGCCTTTATCGACTGGCTCGACGTCGAGGTGCGCGAGAGCCGGACGCTTCTCGTCCCCGCCTGATTGCCCGCGCGTCCAAATTGTCGCACTTTGTCGCAAGTGCCTGAAAGCGCTTGCATGGTGTAATGCGATGGGCTGAATAGCCCGAATCCGATGCTTTGCTCCCCCGCCGGCCGGCCTAACCCGAGACGGACTTTTCGAATGACGATGACGAAGCCGCCGCTCCTGATCGGAGCCTTGTGCGCCCTGACGCTTTCGCTCGGCGCCTGTTCGGGCAAGGAAGACGAAGGGCGCGGCAATCGCGCCGCGCAGGTCGGCTATGTCGTCGTCCGGCAGGAGGCCGTGCCGCTGACCACGTCGCTCGGCGGCCGCACCGTCGCCTTCGAGACGAGCGAGGTCCGGCCGCAGGTGAACGGCATCATCCGCCGCCGCCTGTTCACCGAGGGCGGCTTCGTGCGCGCCGGCCAGCCGCTCTACCAGATCGACGCCAGCCTCTACCGCGCCGCGGTCGATCAGGCGGAGGCAAACCTCGCCAGCGCGCGCGCCAGTGCGCAGGCGGCCGACGAGAAAGCGAAGCGTTTCGAACCGCTCGCAAAGATTCAAGCGGTCGCACAGCAGGATTACAGCGACGCGCTCGCGCAGGCACGTAGCGCGCGCGCCGCGGTCGCGCAAAATGCCGCCGCGCTCGAAACCGCGCGGATCAACCTGCGCTACACGACGCTGTCGGCGCCGATCAGCGGGCGTATCGGACGCAGCCTGGTGACACCGGGCGGGCTCGCGAGCGCAAACCAGGCAACCCCGCTGGCGGTGATCCAGCAGACCGACCCGATCTATGTCGACATGCAGCAATCGAGCGCCGACCTCACGCGCCTCCGCCAGGCGCTGGCGAGCGGCGGGGTGACCCCCGGCAGCACCTCGGTACGGCTGAAGCTCGAGGACGGCAGCGATTATGGCTTCGCCGGCACGGTGCAATTCTCCGAAGTCACCGTCAACGAAGGCACCGGCACCGTGACCCTGCGCGCGCGCTTCCCCAATCCGCAGGGGCTGCTGCTGCCCGGCATGTTCGTGACCGCGCTGTTCGATCAGGCGATCAATCCGACCGCTATTCTGGTCCCGCAAGCCGCGGTGCAGCGCGACTTTGACGGATCGGCCTTCGTCTATCTGGTCGGCAAGGACAATAAGGCGGCGCGGCGCAAGATCGTCGCCGAGCGCACCGTCGGCCCGAACTGGGTCGTCACCGACGGGCTGAAGCCCGGCGACAAGGTCATCACGCAGGGGGTCGGCAACCTCAAGGCAGGGGCGCCGGTCAAGCCGGTTCCGGCGAGCAGTCCGCAGCGGTTGGGGGCACCCTCTGGCAAAGGCGCGGACGGGGGCGCGGACAAGGCCGCTGCGGCGAAAGGAAACTAGGCCCCCATGTCACGTCTTTTCATCGACCGGCCGATCTTCGCCTGGGTGCTGGCGATTATCGTCATGCTCGGCGGTCTCGGCGCGCTGCGCGCGCTGCCGATCGAGCAATATCCCGACATCGCCCCCGCGCAGGTCAACATCCGCGCGACCTATCCGGGCGCCTCGGCCGAAGCGATCGAGAACAGCGTCACGCAGGTGCTCGAACAGCAGCTGACCGGAATCGACGGCCTGCTCTATTTCAGCTCGCAGTCGAGCTCGCGCGGGCAGGCGACCATCACCGCAATCTTCGCCAAAGGGACCGATCCCGACATCGCGCAGGTGCAGGTGCAGAACAAGATCGCCTCGGCGATCTCGCGCCTGCCGGCGCAGGTGCAGAGCCAGGGCATCCGCGTCACCAAGGCCAATTCGGACACGCTGCTGCTCGTCGGCGTCTATGACACCACCGACAGTCGCTCGTTCCAGGACGTATCGGACTTCCTGTCGTCGAACATCCAGGATCCGCTGTCGCGCGTCGAGGGGGTCGGCGACGTCAACGTCTTCGGCTCGCCGCACGCGATGCGCATCTGGCTCAACCCGCAGCGGCTCGCCGCGGTGTCGCTGATGCCCGGCGATGTCGTCACCGCGATTACCGCCCAAAATGCCGAGGTCGCGGCGGGTGAGGTCGGCGGCACGCCGGCGCCGCAAGGCCAGATGCTCAACGCGACGGTGACCGCTCAATCGCGGCTCCAGACCGCCGAGCAATTCGAGAATATCGTGCTGAAGACGCTGCCCGACGGATCGAGCGTGCGGATCAAGGATATCGCGCGCGTCGAGATCGGCGCCGAAAGCTATGCGACGATCGTCCGCATCAACGGCCATCCGGGCGCGGGCATGTCGATCTCGCTCTCGCCGGGTTCGGACGCGCTCGAAACCGCCGACCGGGTCAAGGCGCGGATGCAGGAGCTCTCGGCCGACTTCCCCGACGGGCTCACCTACAGCTACGCCAACGACGCGACCGCCTTCATCAAGCTGTCGGTGAGCGAGGTGCAAAAGTCGCTGTTCGAGGCGATCCTGCTCGTCATCGTCGTGATGTTCGTCTTCCTGCAAAGCTGGCGCGCCGTGCTGATCCCCGCAATCGCGGTGCCCGTCGTGCTGCTCGGTACCTTCGGCGTCTTTTACATATTGGGCTTCAGCATCAACACGATGACCTTGTTCGGGTTGACCCTCGCGATCGGTCTGCTCGTCGACGACGCGATCGTCGTCGTCGAGAATGTCGAGCGGTTGATGGAAGAAAATCCCGGCATGTCGGCGCGCGAGGCGACGATCCAGTCGATGAAGGAGCTGCAGGTCGCGCTGATCGCGATCGCGCTCGTGCTGTCGGCGGTGTTCCTGCCGATGGCCTTCTTCGGCGGATCGACCGGGGTCATCTATCGCCAATTCTCGGTCACGATCGTCTCGGCGATGGCGCTGTCGGTGCTCGTCGCGCTGATCCTGAGCCCGGCGCTGACCTCGACCTTGCTCAAACCCCCGCAGCATGGCGACGTGCCCGAAAAGCCGCACCGTTTCCCGCGCGCCCACGCCGCGATGAAGCGCGCGCAGGACGGCTTCAACAACTGGTTCGACCGCTCGGTGAATGCCTATGTCGGCAGCGTGACCAAGGTCGTCGACCGCAAATGGCTGTTCCTCGGCATCTATGCGCTGATCCTCGCCCTGCTCGCGGTGATGTTCCTGCGGCTACCGAGCGGCTTCCTGCCCAACGAGGATCAGGGCCGCGTCCAGATCCAGTTCCGCCTGCCCGCCGGCGCGACGCAGGAGCGCACCTTGCAGGTGCGCGACCAGATCGAGAAATATCTGCTGACGCGGGAAAAGGCGAATGTCGGCGCGCTCTTCCTTGTCGCGGGCGGTGGCGGGGGCGGCGGCGCCGTCGGCCAGAACACCGGTCAGGGCTTCATCAACCTGGTCGACTGGGACAGCCGGCCAGGCAAGGAAAATACCGCCGACGCGATCGCCGAGCGCACGCGCAAGGCTTTGTCGGGAATTCGCGACGCGCAGGTATTCGCGCTCGTCCCGGGCGCGGTGCGCGGGCTGGGCGATGCGTCGGGCTTTACGATGGAGTTCCAGAACCGCAGCGGGATGAGCCGCGACGAATTCGTCGCCGCGCGGGAGAGATTGCTCGCCGCCGCCAACGCCAATCCGAAGCTCACCTCGGTGCGCCTCTCCGACCTTCCCGACGTCGCGACGCTCAAGATCGACATCGATTCGCAGCGGCTCACCGCTTACGGCCTCACCAACAGCGACGTGAACAACACGCTCGCGACCGCGTGGGGCGGCCGCTACGTCAACGACTTCATCGACAAGGGCCGCGTCAAGCGCGTCTATGTCCAGGGCGACGCGCAATATCGCGCCAAGCCCGAGGATCTCGGCCAATGGTATGTCCGCTCGTCGAACGGCGAGATGTCACCCTTCTCGGCCTTCGCCGACCTCGGCTGGTCGACGACGCCCAGCAGCACCTCGCGCTTTCAGGGTGTCCCCGCCTTCGAAATCTCGGGCCAGCCCGCCCCCGGCACCAGTTCGGGCGAAGCGATGGACGAGATGGAGCGAATGGCGAACGAAATTCCCGGCACCAGCGTCGCCTGGTCGGGCTCCTCCTATCAGGAGCGGCTATCGTCGGGGCAGGCGCCCTTGCTCTATGCGCTGTCGCTGCTCGTCGTCTTCCTCTGTCTCGCCGCGCTTTACGAAAGCTGGTCGATCCCGCTCGCGGTGCTGCTCGTCATTCCGCTCGGCCTCGTCGGCTCGGTGTTCGCGGTGACGCTGCGCGGGCTCGAGAATGACGTTTATCTGCAGATCGGCCTGCTCACCACGATGGGGCTCGCGGCGAAGAATGCGATCCTGATGATCGAATTCGCCGAGCAGGAAGAGAAAAAGGGCAAGCGCGTGATCGAGGCGGCAGTGGAGGCGGCGCGCATTCGTCTGCGTCCGATCCTGATGACGAGTTTCGCGTTCATCTTCGGTGTGCTGCCGCTCGCGATCGCGACCGGCGGCGGCGCGAACAGCCGCGTCGCGATCGGCACCGCGGTGATCGGCGGGATGCTGACCGCCGCGCTGCTTGCGATCTTCTTCATCCCGCTCTTCTTCGTCCTCGTCCGTCGCGGCGTTCGCGACGGGCTCGCGGCGCTGCGCCAACGGTTCGGCAAGAAGGACGGCGGCGCGGAGGTGGCGGCATGAATCGCGCCTCCCTCCTGATCGCGGCCCCGTTGCTCCTGGCCGGCTGCTCGCTCGCGCCGAAGGCGGTGCTGCCCGCGCCGCCGGTGCCGCAGAGCTGGCCCGCGGGCGACGCCTATCTGCTCCAGAGCGAGGCGGCGCTGCCGGTCTTGTCGTACAAGACGGTGTTCACCGACGCGCGGCTGCAGCGCCTCGTCGAACAGGCGCTGGTCAACAACCGCGACCTCCGCGTCGCCTATGCCAATCTCGCCGCCGCGCGGGCGCAGGCGCGCGTCAGCCGCGCCGGGCAGTTCCCCGAACTCGGCGTCAGCGCGGGCGCGGGCTATTCGGACAATGGAGGCACGGGCAGCGGGAGCGGCGATTTCTCGCTGCGCGGCGGGATTACCGCCTTCGAACTCGACCTGTTCGGCCGCCTCGCCAACGCCGCCGAATCCGACCGCAACAGCGCGCTCGCAACCGAGGCGGCATCGCGCACCGTGCGCCTCGCGTTGATTGCGGACCTTGCGAGCGCCTGGGCCACCTATGGCGCCGACCGCGACCTCCTCAAGATCGCCGAGGATACCGCCGCCAACGCGCGCGAAAGCGTCCGTCTGACCAGGGCGCGGCTAGACGGCGGGGTCGCGCCGCGCACCGACCTCAGCCAGGCCGAACAGATCCTCGCCACCGCCGAGGATTCGATCGCACAGCAGAAAACCCTGCTCGCGCAGGACGAGAATCTGATCCGCCTGCTCGTCGGCGCCGAGTTCGACCGTGCGCAGCTCCCCGCTGGCCTCGCCGAAGTGACGCCGGGGATCGTCCAGCTTCCCGCCGGGGTCAGCTCGGAAATCCTGCTTCGCCGTCCCGATGTGATCGAGGCCGAATATCGCCTGCGCGCCGCCAATGCCGATATCGGCATCGCGCGTGCGCGGCTGTTCCCGACGATCTCGCTCACCGGACTGCTCGGCTTCGCGAGCGACGCGCTCGGAAGCCTCTTCGACAGCGGATCGTTCAACTGGTCGGTCGGCGGCGACGCCAGCGCGACGATCTTCGACTTCGGCGGCCGCCGCGCCGGGGTCGATGTGACCAAGGCGCAGCGCGACGCCGCGCTCGCGAGCTACGAGGGCGCGATCCAGACCGCGTTCCGCGAGGTCGCCGATGCGCTCGCGGTGCAGGGGACGATGTCGGAACGCGTCCGCGCCGCCGCTGCCAATACCGGAGCCGCCGCCGATACCGCGATGCTCACCGACGCCCGGTACAAGGGCGGCGTCGACAGCTTCCTTTCCAGCTTGGATGCCCAGCGCAGCCTCTATGCGGCACGGCGAAGCGAGATCGGGACGCAGTTGCTGCTCGTGAGCACGCGCATCGCGCTGTTCCGCGCGCTGGGTGGGGATAGCAACGCGGGCGTTACGGCGCCCTAATAGCCTTTCGTCACCCCGGACTTGATCCGGGGCCCATGCTTCGTCGGAGGAATGGATGCCGGATCAAGTCCGGCATGACGAAATGAACAAGGGTTGAGTCAACTTGACAATCGCCCCCGCTCGCGCGCTAATAGAACAAATCAGGAACATATATGCACGAGTCGTCCCAATCTCTCGCCGGGTTGCGCAAGCATATCGCCCGGCTGGCCGCCGATGGTGGCCAGACAAGCCGCCCGGCCGAAGGCTGGTTGGCGAGCGGACATGCGGGCTTCGACGCCGCGCTGGGGGGCGGGCTTGCCATCGGGCGGACCCATGAATTTTTCGCCGCCGACGCGCTCGACGGGACGAGCGCCGCGGCCTTCGCTGCGCTGCTCGCGCTGCGTACCCCGGGCACGACGCCGCTGATCTGGCTGCGCACCGCTGATGCCGGAGGGCGCGCCGGGCATATTTACGCCCCCGGAATCGCCGAACTCGGCGGCGACCCCGACCGGCTGCTGCTCGTCGAAACCCCCGACCCCAAGATGCTGCTCGCCTGCGCCAACGATGCGATCCGCTGCACCGGATCGGCGGCGGTGATCGTCGAAAGCTGGGGCAAATTCCCCTTGCTCGACCTCACCGCAGGCCGCCGCCTCGCGCTCGGCGCACGCGACGCCGGGACGACGTTGCTGATGCTACGCCTCAATGCGGTCCCGGTTCCGAGCGTCGCCGAGACGCGGTGGAGCGTCGCCGCGGCGGCGTCCCGCGAACTTGAGGCCAATGCGCCGGGGGCACCCGCCTTCGACCTCGAACTGTTGCGCTGGCGCGGCGGCCCTGCGGGCGGCCGCTGGCGACTGGACTGGAACCATGACGACAAAAGTTTCGGGCACAGCCTCGGGGAGCCGACGCTATCTGGCGCTCTTCTTCCCGTACCTGCCCGCCGAGCGGCTCTGTCGCACGGCGCAGCAGCCGCCTGACGCCCCGCTGGTTTTCACCGAGAAGATACGCGGCGCGCTGCGCATCGCGAGCGTGGACGCGCAAGCGCAGGCGGTCGGACTCGCCGTCGGCATGCCGCTTGCGGACGCGCGCGCGCGGGTTCCCGAGCTGATCGCCGTCCAGCACGACCCGGTCGCCGACCACGCCTGGCTCGACCGGCTCGCCTTGGGATGCAACCGCTACACGCCGCTCGTCGCGCTCGACGCTCCCGACGGGCTGATCCTCGACATCGCAGGCGCCGAGCATCTGGCAGGTGGCGAGGCGAGCCTGATCGCCGATGCCGAAATGCGTCTGTCGCGGCTCGGCATGAGCGTCCGCCACGCGTTCGGCCCGACCGCCGACGCGGCGCGTGCGCTCGCCCGCTACCAGACGCGCCCTGCCCCGGACGAAGCCAGCGCGGTCCGCCGACTGCCCGTGCTCGCGCTCGAACTCGGGCCCGAGGCGACGACAGCACTCGTTCGCGCGGGACTGAAGACGATCGGCGACCTCGCGAGCCGCCCGATGGCGAATATCGCCGCGCGTTTCGGCGCCGGCGCCGCGATGGCGCTCCGCCGTATCCTCGGCGACGCGCCGAGCCCGCTCGACCCGCGCATCGCGCCGCCCCCGGTCGCGGTCGAACGCCGCTTCGCCGAACCGATCGGCAGCACGGCGCATGCGACCAAGGTGCTGGCCGAACTCGCGAACGAAGCGATCAAGGAGTTGCTCGATCGCGGCAAAGGCGGCCGCCATTTCCGTGCGACCTTCTTCCGGAGCGACGGGCTGGCGCGCGGCATCGATATCGAGACCGGCCACGCGACGCGCGACACGCGCCTCGTCATGCGGCTGTTTGCCGAGCGGATGGACGGGCTTGCCGACCCGCTCGACCCCGGCTTCGGCTTCGACATGATCCGCCTCACGGTGCCGCGGCTCGACCCGCTCGGCGCCACGCAGCTGAAACTCGAAGGCGGCGAAGTCCGTGAAGCGGCGATGGACGAGCTCGTCGACCGGATGACGACGCGGCTCGGGCGCGGGCGTGTCAAAAAATTGATAGCTGCCGACACGCATATCCCCGAACAGGCGCAGCTCGCGCTTCCCGCGATCGACGCGCCGCCGCCGCTGCCCTGGCAGATGCCCGAACCCGGCGAGCCGCCGACGCGCCCTTTCCACCTGTTCGACCCGCCGCAGCCGATCGAGGTGATCGCCGAGGTTCCCGACGGCCCGCCGCAGCGCTTCCGCTGGCGCCGCGCCTTTCACGCGATACGCCGGTATGAAGGCCCCGAACGCATCGCCGCCGAATGGTGGCGCCGCCGCGACAATGGTGGGCTGACACGCGACTATTACCGCGTCGAGGACGTCCACGGCCGCCGCTACTGGCTCTTCCGCCACGGCCTGTACGACGAGAAGCCCGACCCGCGCTGGTATATCCATGGGGTCTTCGCATGAGCGACGAGTCCGCTGATCCTGGTTTCGCCGAACTGGTCGCCGCGACCAACTACAGCTTCCTGCGCGGGGCGTCGCATCCCGCCGAGATGGTGGCCGAGGCGATCGCGCTCGGCATGACCGGCATCGGCATCGCCGATCGGAATAGTGTGGCCGGGGTGGTGCGGGCATGGGCTTTTCTGAAAGAGCTGCGGGTCAAAAATCCCGGGGCAGTAGAGGGCTTCCGGCTCGTGGTCGGTGCAAGGCTCGTCTTCGCCGACGGCACGCCCGACATCGTCGCCTATCCCGTCAGCCGCCACGGCTGGGGCCGACTGACCCGCCTTCTGTCGATCGGCAATCTGCGCACGCAAAAGGGCAGCTGCATTCTCGAACTGGGCGACCTGCTCGACCATTGCGAGGATCTGCTACTGATCGCGATGGAGGGGGATGAGGAATTGCTTCGCACCCTCAAACGCAAACGGCCGAAATCGGTCTGGCTGGCCGCCACAATGCCGCTGTCGGGTGCCGACACTCGGCGCTTGGCCGAACTCCAACGCTTATCGGCAGCGACAAATGTCCCGCTGCTCGCCACCAATGACGCCTTTTATGCGACATCCGCCCAACGCCCGCTTCACGACATCATCACCTGTATCCGGGAAGGCGTGACCCTTCAGAAGGCCGGCAAGCGACTCCGCGCCAATGGCGAGCGCCATTTGAAAGCGCCTGCCGAAATGAAGCGACTGTTCGCACAAAGCCCGAAGGCGATTGATGCCAGCACCAAGCTGCTCGCCCGCATCAATTTCGACCTCGAAGATTTGCGCTACGAATATCCGCACGAGCCGGTGCCGCCGGGCTGGAAGCCGTTCAACTATCTCCACCATCTGGTGAAGACAGCCGCGGAGAAACGCTATGGCGCACCGCTGAAGCCCAAAATCCGCAAGATGATCGGCAACGAACTCCGTCTGATCCGACGGCGGAATTATGTCTATTATTTTCTGACCGTTTACGATCTCGTCCGCTTCGCACGCGCGCAGGAGCCGCCGATCCTGTGTCAGGGGCGCGGATCGGCCGCCAATTCGATCGTCTGTTTTCTGCTCGGCGTCACCTCGGTCGATCCGGACGAGCACAAGCTGCTCTTCTCCCGCTTCGTCTCGGCCGAGCGGGACGAACCTCCCGACATCGATGTCGATTTCGAACATGAGCGGCGCGAGGAGGTCATCCAGTATATTTACGACCGCTACACGCGCGACCGCGCGGCGATCGCCGCAACCGTCATCCACTATCGCCCGCGCAGCACGATCCGCGAGGTCGGCAAGGCGCTCGGGCTCAGCGAAGATGTCACTGCGCGGCTCGCCGACACGAGTTGGGGAAGCTGGGGGGACGAGGTGCCCGTCGAGCGGCTGGTCGAAGCAGGGCTTAACCCGCACAATGGCGAAATCGAGCGCCTGCACCGCTTTGTAAGCGAACTGCTGAAAGCACCGCGCCACCTGTCGCAGCATGTCGGCGGCTTCGTCCTCACCGAAGGTCGGCTCGATGAGCTGGTCCCGATCCATAATGCCGCGATGGAAGACCGAACCTTCATCGAATGGGACAAGAACGACATCGACGCATTGGGACTGATGAAGGTCGACGTTCTCGCGCTCGGTATGCTGACCTGCATCCGCAAATGCTACGACCTGATGCGCGAGCATGGGCTGGGCGATCACACGCTGGAGCTCGACATCGATTCCAAGGATCCGGCCGTTTACGACATGCTGTGCAAGGGCGACAGCATCGGCGTCTTTCAGGTCGAGAGCCGCGCGCAAATCAATATGCTCCCGCGTCTGCGGCCCCGGAAGCTCTATGATCTGGTCGTGCAGGTTGCGATCGTCCGTCCCGGACCGATCGAGGGCGATATGGTGCATCCCTATCTGCGCCGCCGGAACGGGGAGGAGGAGGTCGAATATCCCTCGCCGGCGCCGCCGCACGATCCGAACGAGCTTAAGGAGGTGCTGGGTCATACTTTTGGCGTGCCACTCTTTCAGGAGCAGGCGATGAATCTGGCGATCACCGCCGCCGGTTTTACGCCCGAAGAGGCCAATGGACTGCGGCGCGCGATGGCGACCTTTCGCAATGTCGGCACGATCGACAATTTCCGCGACAAGATGGTCGGCGGCATGGTCGCGCGCGGATACAAGCAGGATTTCGCCGAACGCTGCTTCAAACAGATCGAGGGTTTCGGCAGCTATGGCTTTCCCGAAAGCCATGCCCAGTCCTTCGCACGGCTCGTCTATGTCTCGTCATGGATCAAACATTACCACCCTGCCGTCTTCGCCTGCGGCATCCTCAATTCGCAACCGATGGGTTTCTACGCCCCCGCGCAGCTTGTGCGCGACGCGCGCGACCACGGCGTCGAGGTGCGCGCGGTCGATGCCAACGCCAGCGGTTGGGACAATAGTCTCGAACGGCGCGATGATGGCAGCCTCGCTCTCCGGCTCGGTTTCCGGCAGGTCGACGGGTTTCGCGAGGAGTGGGCGAAGGCGATCGCCGATGCGCGCGCCACCTCGGCTTTCACTTCGGTCGAGGAACTCGCGCGCCGCGCCAACCTGCCCTCGCGCGCGCTGCGCCTCATCGCCGATGCCGATGCGTGCCGGTCGATGGGGCTCGACCGACGGCCGGCGCTGTGGGATGCGCGGCGCGTGCGGCAGGGGGTGCTGCCGCTGTTCGGCGCCGCCGAGGCGAATGAACTGGGCTTCGAGGAAGACGCACAGCTGCCGCCGACCCCGATGGTCGAGCATGTGCTCACCGATTACCAGACGACGCGGCTGTCGCTGAAAGGCCATCCGATGGCGTTCCTGCGCGCCGACCTCGCGCGCGAGGGCATATTGAGCGCTACCGAGGTCGCGGCGGCCAAGAACGGGGCGATCGTCCGCACCGCAGGCGTGGTGCTGGTCCGCCAGCGGCCGGGCAAAGGCAATGCGATCTTCATCACGCTCGAGGACGAGGGCGGGATCGTCAACATATTGCTGTGGGCGCGCCATTTCGAACGCTATCGCCGCGCGGTGATGGCGTCGCGGCTGATGCTCGCCGAGGGCGAAGTGCAGCGAAGCAAGGAGGGTGTCATCCACCTGATGGCAACGCGGATCGTCGACCGGACGGCGATGCTCGACGCGCTCGACAGCGACCGGCGCTTCGAACCCGAGGTCTGCCGTGCCGACGAGGTCAAGCATCCGCAAGTGCCGCGCGGACGGTCCGAAGGCGACTATGCGCAGCGCCACGGCCATCCGCGCAATGTGCGTATCCTGCCCAAGTCGCGGGATTTCCATTGAAGAGCTTTGTCCCGGCTGACGCCGGGAACGGTTCCAGCCCGCTCCCCCTCCCAGCCTCCCATAGGATACGATGTCGGGAGGCTGGGAGGGGGAGCGGGCTGGAACCGCGCCTGTTTCGGTCACGCCGAAACAGAATACAAAGATGCCCCGGCTGTGGGGAGCCGGGGCATCGGATCAGGCCAATAAAGGGACCAACCAAAGTTGGCCTGAACTGTTTGCGATGGTTATCTTTTAGCCGCGGAGCAGGTTCATCACGCCCTGCGCGCTCTGGTTCGCCTGCGCGAGCATCGCGGTCGACGCCTGCGACAGGATCTGGGCAGCGGCCAGCTTGGTCGATTCCGCCGAGAAGTCGGTGTCTTCGATGCGCGAGCGCGATTCGTCGAGGTTGGTGACGCGGGCCGACAGATTGTCGACGGCCGCGGTCAGGCGGTTCTGCTGCGCACCGAGGTTGGCGCGTTCGCCGGCGACCGTGGTGATCGCGGTGTCGAGCGTCGCCAGCGCGCCGGTGGCACCCGCCGCAGTCGCAACCGACAGAGCGTTGACGCCGAGCGTCGTGGCGGTGAGGTTGCCGATCGTGATGTTCACGACTTCGGTCGAGTTGATGCCGGTCTGGATGTCGAAGCCGGCGGCGACGCTGCCGTCGAGCAGCTTGTTGCCGTTGAAGGTCGTCTGCGTCGTGATATCGCCGATCTGCGAGATCAGCGCCGTGACTTCCTTCTGTACCAGCGCGCGGTCGGCGTCGGCCAGCGTGCCGTTCGAGGCCTGCATGGCCAGTTCACGCATACGGACGAGGATGTCCGAAATGCTGGCGGCGCCGCTGTCGGCGGTCTGAGCGAGCGAAATACCGTCGTTCGCGTTACGGATCGCCTGCGTGAAGCCCTTCGAAGCGGCGTTCATGCGGGTTGCGACGGCGAGGCCGGCGGCATCGTCCTTCGCGCTGTTGATGCGCTTGCCCGACGACAGGCGTTCCATCGCCTGCGACTGCATGCGCTCGGCAACACGCGAGCTGTTCTGGGCGCGGAGCGCGCTCACATTGGTGTTGATGACAGTCATGTTGTTCCTTTCCGGCCTCGATGGCCATTCCCGTGATGTGAGGGCTCGAGGAGCGGTCACGGATGCAGTAACGGCGGGCGGCGGCGGCGATTAAGCCGGCGTGTCAAAAAAATGCCGAAGGCAGCGTTAAGCCTGATCCGCATTCATTCATCCCGCTGGAAAAGCGCCATAAAATTTTTTGGCACGCGCTTTGCATTACTCTTTGGGCGTGCGGTCGACCGCTGCGCACCAGGACGGATGAAAGCTTATGAGCACGATTGACCCGAGCCGGCTGTTGCAGATGCGCAGCACGATTCTCAATCAGAACCAGGCGCTGCAGCGCGCCGCGGGCCGCGGTGCCGCGGACGGCATCGAGGGCGGCGTCGGGGGAACCCCCGATTTCGGCGCCGCCATCAGCAACGCCCTGCAACAGGTCAACAACCAGCAGGCAAAGGCCAGCGAACTCAGCGAAGCCTATGAGCGCGGCGACACGCACGACATCGTCAGCGTGATGATCGAGCGCCAGAAGGCCTCGCTGGGCTTCGAGACCACGTTGCAGGTCCGCAACAAGCTGCTCTCCGCCTATCGCGACATCATGAACATGCCGGTATAATCCATGGCCGATACCCAGACCCTCGTCCCCGTCGATCCCACCCCGAACCGCCTGCCGGTACCCGGCATGGGCGGCCGCTTCGCGCCGGTGCAGGACTTCGTCCGCCAGCCCGCCGTCCAGCGCGCGCTGCCGATGATCGCGACCAGCGCCGCCATCGGGATCGCCGCGCTCGCCTATTTCATGACAACCACCGCCCCGCAGGCGCAGCTCTTCGCGGGGCTCGACGACAGCGACAAGGCGGCCGTCGCCGATGCGCTGCAGACGCAGGGGATTGCGCACGCGATCGACCCGACCACCGGATCGCTGACCGTCGACGCCGACAAGCTCTATCAGGCGCGCATCGCCCTCGCCGGCCAGGGCCTGCCCAAGGCGCAGCCGAGCGGCGACAGCCTGATCGCTTCGCTGCCGATGGGATCGAGCCGCGCGATCGAGGGCGAAACGCTGCGCTCGGCGCGCGAGGCGGACCTCTCGCGCACGATCGAGACGATCGACGCGGTCAAGGTCGCGCGCGTTCATATCGCCGCCGCCGAACCCAGCCTCTTCGTCCGCGAGGACAAGCCCGCGACCGCATCGGTGATGCTGACGCTGCAGAACGGCCGCTCGCTTTCGGACGGGCAGGTCCAGGCGATCCGTTTCCTCGTCGCGTCGTCGGTTCCCGGAATGAACGCCGACGAGGTGCAGGTGATCGACCAGCGCGGGTCGCTGCTGAGCGACGGCGTGTCGAACGCCGACATGAAAACCTTCCAGCTCCAGACGCAGATGGAGGAGCGCTTCCGCCGCGCGCTCGACACTTTGCTCGGGCCCATGCTCGGCGCCGGCAACTATAGCGTCGAGGTCCACGCCGATGTCGACATGTCGGAAAGCCAGGCGACGCGCGAAAGCTTTCCCAAGGACGACCGGGCACTGACCAGCGAACAGGTCACGCGCACCGTCAGCGGCGAAGGCAATGCGCCCGCCGTCGGCATTCCCGGCGCACTGTCGAACCAGCCGCCGCAGGCGTCGACCGTCACCGACACCGCGCCGCTGCCCTCGGCACCGGGCGCCCCGGCTCCGACGCAAACGAACAGCAACGAGAATGCGACCCGCGCCTATGAGGTCGGCCGCGAGATTTCGGTCACGCACCAGCCGCAGGGCCAGCTTCGCCGCGTTTCGGTCGCGGTCGCGCTCAACCAGGGCAAGAAGGCGCTGACCCAGGCCGACATCGCGAAAATCGATGCGCTGGTGAAGGGCGCGGTCGGTTATGACGCGACGCGCGGCGACCAGGTCGCGATCAGCCAGCGTCCCTTCGCCACGGTCGAGGACGCGGCCCCCGCTTTCTACGACGCCCCCTGGTTCCTGCCGCTGCTGAAGCAGGTCGGCGCGGTGCTCGCCGCGATCCTCGCCTTCTTCTTCATCGGCCGGCCGATGATCAAGGCGGCGAAACAGCGCGCCGTCCAGCGCGCCGAGCGCGAGACCCAGCTCGAAGAGACGCTGCTGGCGGTCGCCGACAATCAGGCGACGCGCGCCGCGAGCCAGCGTCCGAGCAACGAGATCACGCTCGAGATGATCGAGGCGGCGCCGAGCTATGAGGCGCGCGCCAACCTCGTCCGTGCCTTTGTCCGTCAGGACTCGGCGCGCGCCGCGCTCGTCGTCCGCCAGCTGATGCAGGAGGGTGCCCGTGGCTGACGAAATCGACACCCTCGACACCCCCGTCAGCGCCAAGCCGACGATCGAGGGCGCCTCGGCCGCCGCGATTTTGCTGATGCTGCTCGACGAAAGCGAAGCAGCAACGATCCTCAAGCATCTCGACGCCGACGAGGTTCGCCAGCTCGCGCGCTCGATGTTCGACTCGGCGAATGCCAGCGAAACGCAGATCGACCTCGCACTCAGCCATTTCGTGTCGGAAAGCCGCAACGTCAGCGCGCTCGCCGTCGGCGCCGACACGCGCATCCGCACCGTGATCCACGAAGCGGTCGGCAACGTCCGCGCCGACAACATCCTCGCCGCCGTCGCGCCGCAGTCGAGCGCCGCGTCGCTCGAAATGCTGCGCTGGATGGACGTCGATGCGATCAGCGCTCTGCTCGCCAACGAACATCCGCAGGTCGGCGCGCTGATCCTGTCGGTGCTCGTTCCCGATGTCGCGGCGCGCGCGATCGAGACCCTCGACGAGGCGCTGCAGTCCGAACTGGTCCTGCGCGCGGCGCAACTCACCGCAGTTCCCGCCGCCGCGATCGAAGATCTCGAATCGGTCCTCGCCGCCGCCAATGTCAGCGGCCAGCGCGTCGCGAAGCAGCCGATCGGCGGCCCGAGCGACGTCGCGAAGATCATGAAGAAGATGCCGAAGCAGCTCAGCGAACGTACGATCCGCGCGCTCAAGAAGCAGGACAAGCTGCTCGCCCAGATCATCGAAGAGGAAATGTTCATCTTCGAAAACCTGCGCGACCTCGACGCCAAGAGCCTCGGGACCGTGCTCCGTTCGGTCGACGCGGCGCAGCTCGCGATCGCTCTCAAGGGCACCGACGCCGATATGGTCGACCGCTGCCTCGCCACCATGTCGAAGCGCGCGTCGGAAACGATCCGCGACGAAATGGCGGAGATGACGATGGTCAAGCGCGTCGACGTCGACGAGGCGCAGAAGGCGATCATGCAGGTCGTGCGCCAGATGGCGTCATCGGGCGAGATCATGATCGCGGGCGCCGGAGACGATTATGTCTGACCGCGCCGCCGAAACCACCGCCATCTCGCTGGCCGCCGTCATGGCACAGAGCCGCGGCTTCCGCCCGATGCAATTCGGCATGGCGCGCGCGGCCGAGATCGTGCCGGTCGAACGCTTCGATGCCGAAGGAGCCCCCGCCGACGATCCGTTCGCGCTCGGCCTGGCCGAGGGCCAGCGCCTCGCCGAAGCGGGCTTTGCGATCGAACGCGACCATCTGCTCGCACTCGTCGCCGGCGCCGAGGCGCTGCAGGACGAACCGAGCGAGGAGCTTGCACAGCTCATCGCCGAAACGGTCGAGCGGCTCGTCCGCCAGATCGTCGAAAGCGCGCCGATCGACGGCGACTGGCTCCGCAACCAGGCCGAAACCGCCGCCGCGATGGTCGCCGAAGCCGACAAGGCGCGCACCCTGTGGGTCAATCCCGCCGATGCCGCGCTGCTGATGGACGCGCCGATCGCTCTGCCGATCGAAGCCGATCCGTCGATGACGCGCGGCACCGTGCGCATCGAAACCTCGGCCGGCTGGATCGAACATGGCCGCGCCGTCTATTTGAACGAATTGCGCGCCGCGCTCGGCAGCGACGGACCCGCCGCATGACGCGCCGCCTCGCCATGACCGCGCAGCAGCTTCTGACGCCCGTCGAACTCGGCGACGCGAGCCCGCGCCGCATCGGCACGCTCGTCGCGCACGA
Source organism: Sphingopyxis sp. Geo25 (assembly GCF_949769135.1). Taxonomy (NCBI): domain Bacteria; kingdom Pseudomonadati; phylum Pseudomonadota; class Alphaproteobacteria; order Sphingomonadales; family Sphingopyxidaceae; genus Sphingopyxis; species Sphingopyxis sp. Geo25. The sequence continues at coordinate 212,798 of NZ_CATKOZ010000003.1, forward strand.
AGGCATCATGCTCGAAGTGTCGGGTTTCCCTCAGCCGCTCGGCAGCAATGTTCGCATCAAGTCGGCGAACAATGACTATGTCTATGGCGAGGTCGTCGGCTTTCGCGGTCACCGCAGCCTCGTCCTTCCCTTCGACACCAACATGCCGCTCGTCACCGGCGCGCCGGTCGAGCCGCACGGCGCCTCCTCGATGGTCACAGTCGGCAAGGCGCTGCTCGGCCGCATTATCGATGCGCAGGGCAATCCGCTCGACGGCCGCCCGCCGGTCAAGTCGCATTTCCAGTGGCCGCTCGCCGGCCGCAAGGTCAATCCGCTGCGCCGCGGCCGCGTGACCAGACCGCTCAACATGGGCGTGCGCGCGATCAACGGACTGCTCACCGTCGGCGAAGGCCAGCGCGTCGCGATCATCGCGGGCTCGGGCGTCGGCAAGTCGGTGCTGATGGGCCAGATGATCGCGGGTACCGAATGCGACGTGATCGTCGTCGGCCTGATCGGCGAGCGCAGCCGCGAAGTCAGCGACTTCGTCGAAACCAAGCTGCCGCCCGCGGTCCGCAAGAAGTCGGTCGTCGTCGCGGTTCCCGCCGACCATCCGCCGCTGCTGCGCCTCCGCGCCGCAATGCGCGCAACCGCGATTGCCGAAAGCTTCCGCGCCGACGGCAAGAAGGTGCTGCTGCTGATCGACAGCCTGACCCGCGTCGCGCACGCGCAGCGCGAGATCGGCCTGACGCTCGGCGAACCGCCGACGATGAAGGGCTATCCGCCCTCGACCTTCGCGCTGATCCCCTCGCTCGTCGAGCGCGCGGGTAACGACAATGCGACCGGCGGCTCGATCACCGCGCTCTACACCGTCCTTGCCGACGGTGGCGACATCGACGACCCGGTTGTCGACTCGGCGCGCGCGATCGTCGATGGTCACATCATCCTGTCGCGCCAGCTCGCCGAACAGGGCGTCTATCCCGCGATCGACGTCGCCCGGTCGCTGTCGCGCACGATGGCCGATTCGGTCGATCCCGACCATGCGCTCGCCGCCGCCCGCTTTCGCCAGCTCTGGTCGGCGTATGAAGAGAATCGCGATCTGATGCTGATGGGCGCTTATGTCGCCGGCGCCGATCCGGTGCTCGACGAAGCGATCGCGCGCCGCGCCGACCAACTCGCCTTCGTATGCCAGGCCGCCAGCGGCCAGATCGATTTTGCCTCCTCCCGCCAAGCCCTGATTGAAGGATTTTCTGCATGAACGCCCGCACCGCACGCCGCAAACGTATCATCCGCGTGCGCACCGTCGAACATCAGATGGCGGAAGCCAATCTCGCGCGCGCTACCGGCGAGCTCGCGAGCCTCGTCGAACTGTCGAAGCGTCTCGAAACGCTGCGCGCCGACCTCGCGATGGCCAAGGGCGAAGTCGCGGGCCGCGCCCTCAACACGATTGGAGAGCTCGGGATGCGGCTCGACATGGCGAAGGAAAATCTCGTCGCGCCGCTCGTCAATGCGAGCAGCCGCCGCGACCAGGCCGGAGCCATGGCGCAGAACGCGATGGTGAAGGAAGAATCGGCGGTTCGCCTCTACGAGCGCAGCCGCCTGTCCGACGTGCGTGAGCAGGAACGCCGCACCGACGCGAACCGCCCGCATCGCCGCCGCGCGATGAGCCTGCGCCTGCTCGACGGCGGTGCGGCATGATGGCCTCGCTTCCCCAGACCCCGGCGCACCACGGCCTCGCCTCGATCCTCGCCGCGCTCGGCGCCGCCGCGCCCGCGAACGAGAGCGGCGTCGATGGCGGTTTCGGCCAACTTCTCGCGAATATGCCGACCGCGACATCGGCCGCACCGGTCGCCGCCAATCTCTTCGGCGCCCAGACTCCCGTTGAGTCCGGCGCCCCGGCCGCGCTGCCGGTCTTCGTCGTATCTGCCGACGCCGACAGGTTGCCCACCCCCGCAACGACCCCCGCAACGCCCGCCGCTCCGCCCGCGGCGGCGCTGTTCGGGCTGCCGCAACTCGTCGTCGATGCGCCGGTCGACGCCGCGCTTCCGGACCAGCCGGCCGTCAAGGTTCCGACGGCAGCGACGGCCGAGGCGGCTTCCACCGCCGATGCCGCTGCAGCGGCCGCCAGCCTGTTGATCGCCGTCGCCACGCCGGTCAAGGCGGCGACCCCCGCGAACGACAAGGTCGCGCCGACCGCGCAGAAAGAAACCGACGCGTCCGTCGATGGCGCAGCAGAGACCGCCACGCCCGCTCCGGTCCTTCCTCCGATCGCTGTGACCGTCGAAACGCTGCCGGTCGCCAACGTGATCGCCGCCTCGATGCCGACAGCGGGCAAGCCGATCGCAGAAAAGGTTTCGAAGCCCGCCGCGCCTGCCGCAGCCTCGCGCCCGGCGGACCCGGTGCTGCCGGCGGCTGCAGGCAAGCCCGCCGAGACCGCGCCGACCCAGCTCACGACCGCCATCACCGTCGACCCCAAGGCCGCCAAGCCGGTGATCGATGCCGGCGCCTCGATGACCGTGCTCTTCGCCCAGCCCGACCTGCAGGGGGCCACGCCGCTGACCGAGGCCGCGAAGGCCGCGCCGGTCGCCGAGCGCGTGCTCGACACCGCCAGCGACGACCAATGGATCGCGCAGCTCGCCGCCGACATCGCAGCGACCAAATCCGACAAGGGCGAACTCAGCTTCCGCCTGATGCCGCGCCATCTCGGCCGCCTCGATGTGTCGATGCTGGCGGGCGACGAGGGCGTCACGCTGCGCCTCGACACGCAGCATGAAGCGACCGCGACGATCGTACAGACCGCACAGCCGCGCCTCGTCGAGGATCTGCGCCAGCAGGGCGTGCGCGTCGCCGAAGCGCAAGTGACGCACACCCCGGCCGAAGCCGGGCGCCAGCAGATGCAGCAGCACCAGGGTCAGGGCCGCGGCCCCGCCCCTGATGCGAGCCACCTCATCGAAACCGCCGCCGAGCGGCACGACAGCGAAACCGACGAACGCACCGCGGGCCACCGCGGCCGCTTTGCCTGACCAGGAAGGACCTGACCATGAGCAAGGAAAAAGCCCCTGAGGGCGCCGAACCCAAAAAGGGCGGCAAGATGAAAAAACTGCTGATGCTTGGCATCGGCGGCACCGCGCTGATCAGCGCGGGCGCAGGCGCCGGCATCTATCTGGGCGGCGGCCTTGGCGGCCATGAAGCGAAGCCCGAGGATCATTATCCGAAGCTTGTCGTGCGCACCGAGGGCGAGGAAGCCGCCGCTGCCGAAGGCGAAGAGGGCAAGGAGCCCGCGCCGAAGGTCGGCACCGTCTCGGTCCCGAACGACCGCTTCAAGGTCGATCCGCGCAAATATGAGATCACCTATTACCCGATGACCGATGCCTTCACGACCAACCTCGCCGACGGCTCGGGCTTCCTGCAGGTCGGGATCAGCCTGTCGACCTTCTACGACGGCAAGGTGATCAGCAACATCAAGCGCCAGCAGGTGCCGATCCGTTCGGCGGTACTGATGGTGCTAGCCGAACAGGATCCTGCCCTGCTCTCGACCTCGCAGGGCAAGCAGCAGCTCCAGCGCCAGCTGACCAATGCGATCAACGACGTCCTTCGCGACAAGGAAGGCTTTGGCGGGATCGACAATGTCTATTTCACGAGCCTGGTGATCCAGTGAGCCTCGAACCGAAACCCATCGACACCTCGGCGAAGCTGGCGGCCGACGCAAAGGCATCGCTGCTCCTGCGCAAGGCAGAGGACAGCTATGCCTTCCCGGTGCTCGACAGCGTCGGCAACCAGTTCGCGCGTAGCTTGCGCGATCTTGTCCGTGCGCTGGGCGCGCCGACGGTCAATGTCGAACGCGCCCCCGCGGTGCAGATGCGGTTCGCCGACTGGTGTCAGGAAGTTTCGCCGGGCCTGTTCTGGCGCTATCACGCCCCGCCCCTCAAAGGTCCGGTGCTGCTCGCCGCGACGCGCCCGCTCGTCCTCCAGCTCGTCGATATCTTCTATGGCGGCAAGGGGCAGCTCGGCAGCGAACGCGAAGAACTGACCGACGCCGAAGAGCGTTTCGCCGCGCGCCTCGGCCGCGACATGGGGATGCAGCTCGCCGCGGCGTGGAAGGCCGGGATCGAACCCGAACTCGACTGCGTCACCAGCGATCCTGCAAAGCTTGCGGCGGTCCGGGCCGACGACGAGTTGCTCGTCCAGCGCTTCACGCTCCGCGGCGGGGTTTTCGAGGGCCGCACCATTCTCTGCGCCTATCCGCAGGCCGCGCTGCGCGGAATCGCCGGTGCCGACCCTCTGCCCGAGATGCGCGATGCGCCCGCGATCGACCCCGAATGGACCGCGACTCTCAACAAGGCTCTCAAGACCGTGCGTCTTCCGGTCCGTTCGGTGCTCGCGCGCCCCGAGATTCCGCTCGTAAAATTATTGTCGCTCGAGGTCGGCGATATCATTCCGTTAACCATTCCGCGCAATGTTCCGGTAACCGTCGCCGGTCGCAGTTTCGCGTCCGGCAGCATCGGGGAAGCCAATGGGAATGCTGCCATCATGATTGAGACTATCGAAAAGGGATCGGACCATGACTGACATGAGCGAAGCCCCCGGCCGCACCGACCGTCGCGACAGCCGGACGATCGCCGGCGCGCCCAATTTCGACCTGCTCGCGGGCGTCTCGCTGCGCGTCTCGGTCGAGGTCGGATCGACCTCGATGACGCTTGCCGAACTGCTCGCGCTTTCCGACGGCAGCGTCGTCGAACTCGACCGCGCCGCGAACGAACTCCTCGACATCTATGCCAACGGCACGCTGATCGCGAAGGGCGAAATCGTCAGCGTCGACGGTCGATACGGCATTCAGGTCGCCGAACTCGTCGCGCCCGACCGCGGCATCGCGGGCTTCGAGCGGAGAGGCTGATGTTCGAGTATATTCTTCGGCTGCTCATCCTGCTGCCACTCGTCGGCGGCATGGCGTGGGGCAGCCTGTGGCTCTGGAAACGCGTCCAGATGGGCGTGCCGTTGACGCCCGGCGGCGCCAAGCAGGCGCGGCCGGTCGAAATGATCGGCGTGCTGCCGCTCGGCCCCGGCACCAAGCTCGCGGTCGTCGAATTCGCCGGACAGCAGATTCTACTCGCGGTCTCGCGCGGCAATGTCACCCGCCTCGCCGACAACAGCCAGGGCGACTTCCATGTCGGCTAAGACGCCCGTCAAGGGATTGACGCCGCGTGCCCGCTGGCTGCGCCGTGCCGCGATTGCGGGCGGCATCGCGTTGCTCGCGACGGCCGCGCCTGCGCTCGCGCAAGAAGCCGAGGCGAGCGGACTGACCCGCGCGGTCAACGAAATCGGCGGCAACGGTCGTCCGCTGTCGCTGTCGCTGCAAATCCTCGTCTTGATGAGCCTGCTGACGGTGCTGCCGTCGCTGCTCCTGATGATGACCAGCTTCACCCGCATCATCATCGTGCTGTCGATCCTGCGCCACGCGCTCGGGCTCCAGCAGACGCCGCCGAACCAGGTGCTCGTCGGCCTCAGCCTTTTCCTGTCGCTGTTCGTGATGCAGCCGGTGATCAGCGAGGTGAACCGCGTCGCGATCGAGCCCTATGGCCAGGAGCAGATCGATATCGGCACTGCCGTCACCCGCTCGGGCGACGCGCTCCACGGGTTCATGATGACGCAGACGCGCAAGTCCGACCTGATGATGTTCGCGAAGATCGCCAAGGCGCCGACCTATGCGAGCCCGAAGGACGTGCCCTTCTCGATCCTGCTGCCCGCCTTCGTCACCAGCGAGCTCAAGACCGCCTTCCAGATCGGCTTCCTGATCTTCCTGCCTTTCCTCGTGATCGACCTGATCGTCGCCTCGGCGCTGATGTCGCTGGGCATGATGATGCTGTCGCCGACAGTCATCTCGATGCCCTTCAAGCTGTTGCTCTTCGTCCTCGTCGACGGCTGGGCGCTGACGATGGGTTCGCTCGCCTCCTCTTTCGGGACATAGCCGGTGGAAGCCGATTATTTCGTCGGACTTGCGCAGCAATCCCTTTGGATACTCGCGCTCGCCTCGGCGCCGATCCTGATCCCGATCCTCGTCGTCGGCGTGCTGCTCGGCATGGTGCAAGCAGCGACCTCGATCAACGAACAGACGTTGAGCTTCGTGCCCAAGCTGATCGTCACTGCGATCTGCCTCGCGATCTTCGGCAGCAGCATCCTCGTGCTGCTCACCGATTTCACCCGCGACCTGTTCGCGGAGATCCCGAATCTGGTCCGCTAGGGCCGCGCGATGGTCCCGGCCGAAATCCCGAATGTCGAAGCGATGCTCCAGCTCTGGATGCTGGGGATGATCCGCCCCGGTGCGGCCTTCATCGCCGCGCCGGTGTTCGGCGCCGCCAATGTGCCAGTGCAGCTTCGCCTCGTCATCGCGCTCGCGGTCGGGGTTCCCGCCGTCGCCGCGTCGGGGATAACGCTGCCACCCGACGGTATCGTCTCGGTCCCCGGCTTCCTGATGATCATCGGCGAGGTCGTGATCGGCCTCGCGATCGGTTTCGTGCTTCAGATGGGCCTCGCCGCCGCGCTGCTCGCGGGCGAAACGATCAGCAACACGATGGGCCTCGGCTTCGCATCGATGGTCGATCCGCTGAGCGGCACGTCGAGCAGCGTCGTCGGGCAATTTCTCTCGATGCTCGCGACCGCGCTCTTCCTCGCTGCCGACGGGCATCTGCTGCTGATCCAGATCATCGTCGACAGCTATAATGCGCTGCCCCCCGGCAATGCCTTTCCGTCCTTCTCCGCGATCGGCGGACTGCTGCGCTTTGCGAGCCTGATGTTCGCCGCGGGGCTGACGATCGCGCTGCCGGTCGGCTTCGTGCTCGTGCTCGTCCAGATGATCATGGGCGTGATCGGACGGTCCGCCCCCGCGATGAACCTTTTCGCGGTCGGCCTGCCCGCGACTTTGCTCGCCGGCGTCATCCTGCTCGGGATCGCGACCCCGGCGATGGCCGAGGCGATCGCCCGTTTCCTGTCGGACGCGCTCGACATGGCGCGCGTCCTCGCCGCGGGGCGCTGAGCCATGACAGGCACGACCGAACGCGACCAGAAGACCGAACAACCAACCGCCAAGAAGCTCGCCGATTCGGCGCGCGAAGGCGATGTGCTGATGTCGAAGGAGCTTGCGACCGCGCTGATGATGCTCGCGGGCGCCGGCTGGCTGTTCGCCGCGGGCGGCTGGCTCGTCCAATCGGCGGGCGAGCTGTTGAAGCGGGGGCTGACGCTGGGCGCCGACGATGTCGCGCATTTCGCGCCCGGCGAGGCGCTGATGCGCGATGGCGTCGAGATCCTGTTGCCGCTTTCGAGCCTCTTCGCGCTCGCGCTCGTCGCGAGTGTCGCCGCCCCGGCGATGCTCGGTTCGCTCGGTTGGCGTGGCAAGGCGATCGCCTTCAAGGGCAACCGGATGAACCCGCTTTCGGGAATCAAGCGCATCTTCGGTCCGCAAGGCCTGATCGAACTGGTCAAATCGCTCGCCAAGGTGCTGCTGCTCGGCACGATCGGCTATTGGCTCGTCGCGAACAGCCTGCCTGCGATCATGTCGATGGCGCAGGCCGACCTCAATGGCGCGATCGGGCTGGCGGGCAAGTCGGTCGGCCATGCGATGCTCGCAATGGCGGGCGGCCTCGTCGTCATCGCACTGATCGACGTCCCCGCGCAATGGTATCAGCGCAACCGCCGCCTGATGATGAGCAAGCAGGAGGTGAAGCAGGAGATGCGCGAATCCGACGGCGCTCCCGAGCTCAAGCAGGCGCAGCGCCAGCGGCAGCACGAAATCCTGAGCGGGTCGGCGCGCAAGGCGGTGGCCGAAGCGACCGTCGTCCTTACCAACCCGACCCATTTCTCGGTCGCGCTCCGCTACCGGCCCGGCCAGGATGCCGCGCCGGTGGTGGTCGCGCGCGGCCGCGGCGACGTCGCGCTGTCGATCCGCGAACTGGCGCGCGGCGCCCGTGTGCCAATCCTCGAATATCCGGCGCTGACCCGCGCGATCTACTTCACCGCACGCGCCGGGCGGGCAATCCCCGAGGAATTGTTCGTCGCGGTCGCGACCGTCCTCGCCTTCGTCTTCCAGCTCGAACGCGCGGTCGCCGAAGGGCTCTCGAAGCCATCGGTCGACGTGCCGCCGTCGCACCGCTTCGACCCCGAAGGCCGCCGACAAAATTGATCCTTCGGCGCTTAAGACACCGGAATCCCGGCCGTTAAGAAGCTCGAAGGATATTCGTCATGGTTACATCGATCGCCTCTTCGCTCGGCGCCGGGTCGGGAATTGACATCGCAAAGCTGGTCAGCGACCTGTCGTCGGCATCGCGCGAGCCGAAGGTCGCGCGTCTAGGCGGCCTGATCACCGCCAACACGGCGCGGATCAGCGCGGTATCGCAGGCGCGGTCGGATCTTGTCGGTTTCGCCGATTCGCTCGAACAGATGATCGCCGACGGGTCGCTGCGGAGCAAGCCGACAGTGTCGGACGAAAGCGTCCTCGCCGCCACCGCCCGCGCGGGCCTGCAAGCCGACAAATTCGCCGCAACGATTGTCGTCAACAGCCTTGCCCGCGCCCAGAGCAGCTATTCGGGCGTCGTCGCCGACAAGACGGCGGCGATCGGCACCGGCACGATGACCCTGACCGCGGGCGGCGTCGCAAAGACGATCACCGTCGGCGCGTCGAACAACAGCCTCGAGGGGCTCGCCACCGCGATCAACGCCAGCGGCGCCGGCGTGACCGCGTCGATCATCTCCGACCAGGGCGGCAGCCGCCTGATCCTGAAAGGCGCGACGGGCGCCGCCAACGCCTTCACGCTCACCGCCGACGGCGGCGCCGATCCGGGGCTTGGCGCCTTTGCGACCAATGGCGGCCTCTCGGTCGGCCAGACCGCCGCGAACGCCGAATTCACGCTCGACGGCGTCGCCTTCAGCCGCGCGTCGAACACGATCGACGACGTCGTGCCCGGCATATCGTTGACGCTCAAGAAAGCCGCTCCCGGTCAACCGGTCGACCTTGGGGCGAGCCGCCCGCTCGATCTGATCAAGCAGACCGTTGGCGACTTCGTCGACGTCTATAACCAGCTCAAGAAAAGCCTGCAGGCGGCGTCGAAACTATCGGGGGCAACGACGGGCCTGCGCGAGCTCGAACGCGAACTCAATACGCTCGTCACCAAGGTGCTCACCAGCCATGGCAGCATCAACCAGCTCTCCGACATCGGCGTCTCGACCACGAAAGACGGGACGCTGACGCTCGACAAGGTCAAGCTCGACGCGGTGCTGGCGTCCGACGCCGGCGCGGTCGAGGGGTTGTTCAATCCCCTTCGCGACGGCACGCACAATCCGGTCAGCGACCCGGGCATAGCGGGCGCGCTCGACGCAATCCGCGACAAGGCGGTGGCGACCGACGGCGCGATCGGCCGGCTCGAGAAATCGCTGGCCGACAAGGGCACGTCGCTGTCCAAGGAACTCGAAAAGGTCGAGACGCGCGAAGCGGCGTACAAGGCACGGCTCGAGAAGCAATATTCGCAGCTCGACGTCAAGCTGAACGCCTTCAAGGCGACGCAGGCCTATCTCGAGCAGCAGATCAAGCTGTGGTCCAATTCCAATAACGATTGATGGTACCGATGACGACCGCCACCGCCTCGACCGTCCGCGCGACCGGACTCTATCGCCGCCTGCAGAACGAAAGCCGGGCAAATGCGGCGGACCCGATCGAACTGGTGACCATGCTCTATGACGAGCTGGAGACGGCGGTGGGCGTACTCGCGGCGATGGTGCGCCAGGGGCAGCGCGTGTCGGCGACCGAGCCCGCGCACCGCGCCCGCGCGATCCTGATCGGCCTCGACGTCGGGCTCGATCACGAGAATGGCGGCGACGTCGCCGAGGCACTCGCCCGCGTCTATCGCAGTATGCGGCGCAAGCTCGACAATGCAGTCGCCGCGAACGATGCCGAAGAGCTCGACGAGCTGCTCAAGGGCATCGTAACCGTCAGCTCGGCCTGGCGTCAGCTGCGCCAGTAATTTCTCACGACCCTGAAAAGGGTTCGGCACCGGCCGCTTCCCTGCTGCCGCCAAAGGTGGGGACAGGCGTCAGAGGGAGGAGTGCGGCCGGTGCCGAATTCAGCGGCGCCGAAACTGGTGGGGTAGTTATCAGGCGGCCTGCTGCTGAACTCCATATTTGCGCATCTTCTCGATCAGCGTCGTGCGCTTCAGGGTCAGGAGGCGCGCGGCCTCCGAGATGATGCCGTCGGCGAGGTCGAGCGCATTGTGGATCTGTTCGAGCTCGATGCTTTCGATTTCGCGCTTAAGGTCGATCGGGCGGCCCGGAGCCGGCGTTTTGGCGAAGGGCATCGGTGCCGACTGTTCGTCGCCGCTGGTTGCGGTGACGGGAGCGGCGGGACGCGGCGCGAAAGCCGCGGTCGGGTTCAACAGGATGGCGACATCGTCGGCGCCGAGCGTTTCGCCGCCATAGAGCACGCTGGCGCGCTCGACGAAGTTCCTGAGTTCGCGGACATTGCCCGGCCAGCGATGCTGCATCAGCACCGCGAGCGCGGCGTCATCATAGCGGCATTTGGTTTCGCCGGGCATGTTGCGCTGGAAATGGCGGATCAGCGCCGGAATGTCCTCAACCCGCGCCGCGAGGCTCGGAACCTGCAGGACAACGACGCCGAGGCGGAAGAAAAGATCCTCCCGGAAGCGGCCGTCTGCAATCGCGGTGCCCATATCCTGGTGGGTCGCCGAAATGACGCGGACGTCGACCTTCTTCATCTCGCTGCTGCCGACGCGGACGATCGTCCGGTCTTCGAGCACGCGGAGAAGTTTGACCTGCATGTCGAAGCGCATGTCGCCGATTTCGTCGAGGAAGAGCGTACCGCCCTCGCTGGCTTCGAAATGCCCGATGCGGCGAGCGTGAGCGCCGGTGAAGCTGCCCTTTTCATGCCCGAACAGCTCGGATTCGATGAGGTCGGCGGGAATGGCGCCGCAGTTGATCGCCGAGAAGGCCCTGCCCGAACGGACGCCTTCATCGTGGATCGCGCGGGCGACCAGTTCCTTGCCCGAGCCCGAGGGGCCGCAGAGCATGACCGATGCATTGGAGCGGGCGACCCGCCGGATCATTTCGCGAAGCTGGACCACCGCCGGGCTGTGCCCGATGATCAGCGCCTCAAGCGCCGAGCGATCCTCCCCATTCTGTCCAACAGTCTGCCCCACGGTCATTTTCGTCTCCACCGCGCCCCCCATTCGGCGCCCTCTTGATGGAGACAGAAATTGAGGAAAATGGTAAACGAATGATTATCCAGATTAACACAAGTCATTGAAAATAAAGCATTATTGCCATATTGGTAGCAATGTCAGCGCAATTTGGATGTTTACGAATTTCAATGCTGCCAGATTGGCTCTATTTCTCGTCCCCGACCCGCCAGCCGAGGGTGATCGAGATGCGACGGTTGCGCGGATCGAGCCGGTCGACAGGGTTATAGGGCTCGCGATCGGCGACGCCTTCGATGCGTGCGTAGCGGCTGCCGTCGACCCCCCGATACTCCAGGAAGTTGCGAACCACCTCGGCGCGGTCAACCGACAGGCGCCAGTTGTTCATGCCCGTTTTCGCCGACCAGGGCGCGGCATCGGTATGGCCGCGGATCATCACCCGGTTCGGGGTCTCGGCAATCGGCTTGGCGATCTCGCTGAACAGCTTCGCGCCGGCGGGCGTCAACTGGCTGGTGCCCATTGCGAACATCGAGAAGTCGGCATCGTCGACGACGTCGATACGCATCCCCTCGGTCGTCACGGTGAAGCGCAGGTTGCGCGCAAGACGCTTGAGCTCGCCCTTCTTCTGGACGCGCTCCATCATCGATTTCGCGACCTGCGCGAATTTTTCCTTTTCGCGCTCGCGCCCCGCCGCTTCCTTCGGGCCGCCGACCGCGTCCTTGGGGATGGTCAGCGAGCGCGTGCCCGTCTGGCCCGCGCGGTGCGGATAGCGGTCGGCCGAGACGATCGAATCGCCGCCGAACAGGCTTGCGCCGCCGGCGCTCTCCTGCTTGGTCTTGACGATCGTCGGCGCGAAATAGTCGGCGAGCGCCTTGCGCTGCTTCTCGGTCGTCGCGCCGAGCAGCCACATCAGCAGGAAGAAGGCCATCATCGCGGTCACGAAGTCGGCATAGGCGACCTTCCACGCGCCGCCGTGATGGCCGCCATGGCTTTCCTCGATCACCTTCTTGACGATGATCGGCCGGACGAGGTTGGGACGCGCAGCCACTACCGCCCTCGCATTCCGTCGAAGACTTCGGCAAAGCTCGGCTGGTTATGGTGATCGACACCCGAGCGCGCCGCCTCGATCACCAGCGGCTGCGGATGGCCGTGGAGCGACGCGATGATGAGCTGCTTCACCGTGTGGTAGATGGCGGCGTCGCTTTCGATCACCGCCTTGGCGCGGTTCGCGAACGGGCCGACAAGACCATAGGCCAAGAGCACGCCGAGGAAGGTGCCGACGAGCGCCGATCCGATCATGCCGCCGAGGATCGCCGGCGGCTTGTCGATCGAACCCATCGTCTTCACAACGCCAAGCACCGCGGCGACGATGCCGAGCGCTGGCAGCGCGTCGGCGAGGCCCTGCAGCCCTTCGGCGGGCTTCAGCGCATGGTGGCGATGGCTCTTCAGCGCATTGTCCATGACATCCTCGACCGCGTGCGGATCGAGCGTACCCGACGACACGACGACGAGGCGCAGCGTGTCGCAGATCAGATGGACGAGCGTGTCGTCCTTCAAAAGCCTGGGATACTGCTGGAAGAGCGGCGAAGACTTGGGATCCTCGATGTGCGGCTCGACCGCGACCGGCCCCTCGGTCCGCATCATCTTCATGAGCGTCGAGACGAGCAGGATGACGTCGAGATAGTCCTGCTTCTTGTATTTCGGGCCCTTGAACACAGCACCAAGACCGCCGCCGAGCGCTTTCAGCTCGGCACCCGAATTGCCGATGATCAGCGAGCCGACCGCGGCACCGCCGATGATGAGCATTTCGTGGGGTAGTGCGTGCATGACCGGGCCGAGGTTGCCGCCCGTCAACGCAAAGCCCCCGAAGACCAGCAGGATCAGTACGACGATGCCGACGACGGGAAACATGCGCGCTCAACTCCGTTCGGGCTGGCAGCCCGGAAAATTCAGGGGACGTCTATTAAGCTTAACGGCAGCCGGCCGGAGAAATTGAGACCGCTCAGTTCAAAAGATCGAACATTGTCTGCCGGTTGATCTTGGCGAAGGCGGCCTGCGCGGCGCTGAGCGTCAGATCCTGGGCGTTGAGAAGCGCGATCGCGCTCTCGAGATCGGTGTCCTCGACCGACTTGCGTTCGTCCGCGATCTCGATCCCCCGCGCCGCAAGCCCTTCGCCGATCCGTTCGAGCCGCCCGGCGGCGAGGCCGATGACGGCATTCTGGTTGGCGACATGATCGATTGCGGCGGTCAGCGTGTCGAGACCGGCGGTCATCGCGGGCTTGTTCCCGGCTCCGACCGCGGTCGCGACGTCGCGAAGGCTGGTCGACAGGCTGTTGCCGCCGATGACGAAGACATCGGCTGCCGACGGCACCGCCGCGAAGCTGACGTCCGAATCGAACCGGATGACGCGCGCGTTCCCGGAGGCGAACAGCGGTTCGCCGTTCGAATCGCGCGTTGCCGCCAGCCCGTCGATTTCGTCGGCGATCGCGTTCAGCTCGGCGGCGATCGTCGCGCGGTCGGCGGGCGCCAGCGTGTCGGTCGAGGCCGAAAGCGTCAATTCGCGCGCACGCGTCAAAAGGCCGCTGACCGACTGGAGCACGCCGTCGGCCTGCGCGGTCTGCGCTTCGGCCGATTTGATATTCGCCGCCCAGCTCGCCATGCTCGCCTGCGTCGTGCCGATCGTCTGGATGCGGCGCGCGGCGACGGGATCGTCGGACATGCGCTGGAGCCGCTTGCCGGTCGAGATCTGGATCTGCGTCCGTTCGAGCGCCTCGGCGAGCTTGCCCTGGCGGGCGATCTCGCGGGTCATCTTGTTGCCAACCGCGTTAATCATCTTGTCCGCCCCCTTAAATCGAGCTCAGCAGCGTCTGCATCGTCTCGCGCGCGACCTGGATCGTGCGTGCCGCGGCCGAATAGGCCTGTTGGAAACGGATCAGCTCCGACGCTTCCTTGTCGAGGTCGACCTGGCTGACATTGTCGCGTGCTGCGGCGGCCGCGTCGGCGCGCGTCGCGGCCGCCGCATCCTGCGCGCGCGCCGAAGCGGTCGCCTGCGCCTGCGTCGCCATATGCCCCGACCAGACCGTCTCGGGTCCGGTCGCGCCGCGCATCGTGCCGAACGCCAGCATATTGCCGTTGGTGCTCGTCGCATTCGCTGCGGCAACCTGTTCCGGCGTAAGCGTCGTTGCAGTGAGCGTCGCAGCGCTGGTGCCGGTGAAAAGCGGCTGCCCGCCCGCGCCGTTCGCGTCGATGCCGGCCTGGTGCGCCGCGTTGAGCTGGCTCGCGAACTGCGCCGCCATCGTGTCGAGCCCGGCGCGCTGATCGGCGACATGGTCGGCCGCCTGCGCGAACCCGGCAAGCTCGCCGGTGGCGGTCGCGAAGGGCGAACCGCCGACCGAATAGGAAAGGCGCCCGTCCGCCGCCGTCGTGACCGCGATCGGGGTGACCACACCGCCGCCGACGAGCAGGTCGCCGCTGCCGGCGACGCGCAGCGTCACCGCGCCGTGGGTGTCGAACGTCGCGCTGACCCCCGCCTGCGATGACAGCTGGTCGAGCAGCCGGTCGCGCTCGTCGAGCAGCGCCGCCTCGTTGGTCGAGCCCGGCCGCGCCTTGCGCAGCCCGACGTTGATCTGTTCGAGCGCGGTCAGATTGGCATTGAACTTGTCGACACCGGCTGCTGCCGCGCCCGAAACGCCGTCGGAAAGACCCGACAGCTGGCCGGCCGCCGTGCGGAAACCCGATGCGACGTCGTCGACCGCCTGCAGGAACTGGCTGCGCAGCGTCTTGTTCGACGGATCGGCGGTCAGCAGGTCGGCTGTCGTGTAAAGCTTGTTGAGTGCGGTCTTGATACCGTTGGTGTCGTCGCTCAGTGCCCCCTCGACGCGGTTCATCCAATCGAGCTTGGTCGCCGCTCGCTCCGAATCGCCGCCCGAGATGCGTGCATCCTCGATCAGCCACTGGTCGACCGAGCGCACCACGCCCTTGATATTGACCCCGCCCGGGGTGACCGACCCGCTGTAGAGCACCATGTTGCTGCCCGCAGGCACCTCGCCGAGCTCGAGCCGCCGCCGCGCATAGCCCGGCGTCTGGGCGTTGGCGATATTGTCGCCGACCATCGAGAGCGCCTTCGAATAGGCGCGCAGCCCCGTATAGCCGATGCTGAGAAGGTCGCTCATTGGACGCCTCCGCCAAGCGACGTCGGCCCGCCGCCGAGACCGCGGAACTGGCGCTCGACCATGTCGGCGATGCCGAACTGGCGCAATGCCGCCATCGAATCGGCGGTCTTGGCGTCGGCCATCTCGCGGAAATTGTCGGTCGCGCTCGACCCGAAAATGTCGTCGGCAAGCTTCGCCTGCCGCATCGACGCCATCAGCTGGCGCAGGATCACGGCCTCAAAAGCCTCGGCCGCCTTGCGCAGCCCGCCGTCGCCGCCGCCCGCCGCGGCGGGCGTGGGCGTCGGCGCACGGGTGGAGGAAATGGGCGTCGTCATATGATCACCAGTTCCGCAGTCAGCGCGCCGGCCTGGCTCAGCGCTTCGAGGATGGCGACAAGGTCGCCGGGAGGGACGCCCATGCGGTTGATCGCATCGACGAGCTGCGAAAGCGAAGCCGTGGGCTTGATCATCATCACCGGGCGATACTCCTGGTCGACACCGATCTCGCTCGACGGCTCGATCGCGGTCTGGCCGCGGCTGAACGGCGCGGGCTGCACCACCGTCGGCGATTCCTTGATCGAGACGGTCAGCTTGCCCTGCGTCACCGCCGCGGTCCCCACGCGAACCGCGCCGTTAATAACGACCGTCCCGGTGCGGGCATTAACAATGACTTTCGCGGGCGGTTCGGCGCGGATTACGTCGAGATTCTCGATTCGGGACATCAGGCGCATCCGCTCGTCGCCGCCACCCGAGGCGCGGATCGCGATGCTGGCGCCGTCGATCATGACGGCCGAGCCCGGCAGCGCCTGATTGATCGCGTCGGTGACGCGCTTTGCATTGGTCGCGTCGAACTGGTGGAGGTTGAAGGTCAGCTGGTCGGTCGCGGTGAACCCTGTATCAACCGCGCGTTCGACCGTCGCGCCGCCGGCGATGCGGCCGCTCGACGGCACATTGACCGTCAGCTTCGATCCGTCGGCGGCATCGACGCCGAGCCCGCCGATGACGAGATTGCCCTGCGCCATCGCGTAAATCTGGCCGTCGGCGCCATAGAGCGGCGCGAGCACCAGCGTGCCGCCGCGCAGGCTTTTCGCCTTGCCGATCGCCGACACGGTGATGTCGAGGCGCTGGCCGGGTTTCGAGAAAGCGGGCAGCTCGGCGGTGATCATCACCGCCGCGGCATTCTTGAGCGCCGGGTTGACCCCGGCGGGCAGCGTCAGGCCGAAGCGCGAGACCGCGCCCTTCATCCCCAGCGTCGAATAGTCGAGGCTGTCGTCGCCCGTCCCCGCGAGGCCGACGACGATGCCGTAGCCGGTGAGCTGGTTCGCGCGCAGGCCCTGGAACTGGCCCATGTCCTTGATCCGTTCGGCCTGCGCCGGCGCGGAAAAGCCAAGGCTCGCCAGAAGCAGCAGGAAGAAAGTGAGGAGGGTCGGACGCCTGGTCACTGGATTATCCTCTTTCAGAACGGGCTGATGATCGAGAAGAAGCGCTGGAGCCAGCCTTGCTTGCTGGCGCGCGCGATCTCGCCCTTGCCCACGTATCGAATGTTGGCATTGGCGACGCGCGTCGACAGGATGCGGTTGTCGGGACTGATGTCGATCGCGCGGACGACGCCCGAAATCTGCACACGTTCGTCGCCGCGGTTGAGCGTCAGCAATTTCTCGCCTTTCACCAGCATCGTGCCGTTCGGATAGACAGCCGCGACGGTCACACTGACCTCGCCCGACAGCGCGTTCGACTGCGACGCGTCGCCCTTGCCCTTGAACTGCTGTGTGCCGCTCGCGCCGACATCGCTCGGGTCGAACAGCGAGAACGGTCCGGTCGCCGGCGGCGTCAGGCCGATGCTGCCGTCGCGCTGGGTGTTGGCGGCGTTGCTTTTCGTCGCGGCGGTGCGCTCGACGAGCTGGATCGTGATGATGTCACCGACCTGCCCGGCGCGCCCGCCCGAGGTGAGCGGGGTGTAACCGCTCTGGAAGATCGCGCCATTGGACGGCGGCGCGGGCGGCGGCGCGGGCATCGACACCGAAAAGGCGTCGGGCGCGACCTTGTCCTTCGCGGCCGCCGGAGCCGCCACAAGCGCCAAGGCGATCAGGCCGAGTTTAGAGAGTCTGCGCGGCATTTTTCATCATCTCGTCGGTGGCCGAGATCATCTTCGAATTGACCTCATAGGCGCGCTGCGTCTCGATCATGTCGACGAGTTCCTCGACGACATTGACGTTCGATCCTTCGAGCATCCCGCCGCGCAGCGAGCCGCGGCCTTCCTCGCCGGCGCCGCCGACGAGCGGCGCGCCCGAGGCCTGCGTCTCGACGAGCAGGTTGTTGCCGATCGCCTGCAGCCCCGCGGGGTTGGAGAAGCGCGCGATCTCGATGCGGCCGAGCTCGGTCGCGCCTTCCTGTCCCGGCACGCTCGCCGACACGGTGCCGTCGGCGCCGATGGTGATGCTCGACGCATCCTCGGGGATCTGGATCTGCGGCTGGAGCGGCTTGCCGTCCGAGGTCACGATCGTGCCGTCGGGCGAGCGGCCGAAATTGCCGGCGCGGGTGTAGCCGATGCGCCCGTCGGGCATCTGCACCTGAAAATAGCCAGCACCGTCGATCGCAACGTCGAGGCCGTTGCCCGTCGTCGCGAACGTGCCCTGCGTATCGATGCGCGCGGTGCCGCTGAGCGCGACACCGGTGCCGAGGTTGAGGCCGGTCGCATAGCGGTTTTCCGCGGTCGACGGCGCACCCGGCTGCGTCATCATCTGATAGCTCAGCGTCTCGAAGCTCGCGCGGTCGCGCTTGAAGCCCGTCGTGTTGACGTTGGCGAGGTTGTTCGCGATCACCTGCATCCGGAAGCCCTGGGCATCCAGACCGGTCCGCGCGACGTGAAGGGCTCCGAAGCTCATCTCTATTCTCCTTAACGGGGCAGCTGCATCAGATTGGCCGTCGCGCTGTCCATGTCGCGCGCGTCGGTGATCATCTTGAGCTGCGTATCCCAGCTCCGGCTCGCCTCGATCATCTCGACGAGCGCAGTGGTGGCGGCGACGTTCGACCCTTCGATCGAGCGGGTGACGAGCCGTGCCTCGGGGTCGTCGGGAAGAATCCCGCCTCCCTTCACGCGGAACAGCCCGTCGATCCCCTTGACGACATCCGAACCCGCCGGGGTCGCGAGCCGCAGCCGGTCGACCTCCTGCGGATTCTGCGGGTCGCCCCCGTTCGGCACGACCCAGATCCGGCCCTCGGCATCGATGCTGATCGAGTCGGCGGGCGGGATCGTGATCGGCCCCTGCGCGCCCTGTACCGGGCTGCCGTCACCGGTGGTCAAAAGGCCACTCGGCGATAGCTGCAGGTCGCCGCGGCGGGTATAGGCTTCCTCGCCATTTTTCGCCTGAACGACGAGCAACGCATCGCCCTGTACCGCGACATCGAGATCGCGGCCGGTCTGGGTGATCGTGCCCGCAGCCATGTCGGCGCCGAGCACCTCTTCCGAGGCGACGGCGCGCGTATCGAACCCTTCGCCGTTCAGCCAGAGCGACTGGGCTTCGGCCATGTCGGCCCGGAACCCCGGCGTCTGGGCGTTGGCGAGATTGTTCGCGATCGCCGTCTGCCGGGCCATGCTGCCCCGCATCGCGGTCAGGCTGGTGTAGATGAGGCGGTCCATCTGGATACTCCCGGCAGGCGGTCAGTCGCGCGTCTTACGTGCGCATGTTGATGACGGTCTGGGTCAGCGTCGAAGCGCCCTCGATCGCCTTGGCGTTCGCCTGGAAGTTGCGCTGCGCGGCGATCAGCATCACCAGCTCCTCGGTAATGTCGACGTTCGAGCGTTCGAGCGTGCCCGACCGGATCGTGCCCATCGGGCCGTTGGTCGCAGCATCGATCGTCGGTGGTCCGCTTTCGCCGGTGGACTGCCAATGCGCGTCACCGATGGGGCGCAGACCCTCCATCGCGGGAAAAGTCGCCATCGCGACCTTGCCGAGCACCTGGTCTTCGCCGTTCGCAAAGGTCGCCGTGACGAGGCCGTCGAGGTCGACCGAGACGTTGATCAGCGAGGCCGTCGGATCGCTCGGTGCACCATCGGGCAGAACGAAGTCATAAGCGCCGGCGAGCGTGCGGTCGGTGACGTTGCCCGCAGCATCGACGGGAAGCAACTGGAGTTTCTGGCCGGTCGAATCGATGACGGTGCCATCGGGCAGCGGCGAGAAAGCGCCGTTCCGCGTATAGGTGACCTGGTTGCGCGGCGGCTCGCCCTTGACGATGAACAGCCCCTCGCCAACGATCGCGAGGTCGAGCGTCTTTTCGCTCGTCTCGTACGACCCCTGGGTGAACTGCTGGGTGATGCCGATCAGGCGCTGGCCCTGGCCCGCGACGGTTTTCGACGACTGCGTCGGCGACGAAGCGAAGATGTCGCCGAACTGCGCCTTGCTGCGCTTGAAGCCGATCGAGTTGGCGTTGGCGATATTGTTCGAGATGACCGACATGTCGGTCTGGGCGCCCTTGAGGCCCGAAAGCGAAGTATAGAACGACATGGACTTATCCTTCCTGCGAAATGATTAGGTGGTCGGGGTGGCCGGCGGCGTCGCCGGGGGTGTCTGGGCGGCCTTGATGTCCTTGAGCAGCGCGGTCTGTGCCGCGAGCTGTTCGGAAATGCTCTTCAGCACCGTGTTGGTCTCGCTGACCCCGGCGAGGCTGGAGAATTGCGCCATCTGCGCAACCATCTCCTGGTTATCGACCGGGTTGAACGGATCCTGCGACGACAGCTGCGCCGTCATCAGGCGCAGGAAATCGCTCTGGCCGAGCTGCTGGCCCTTCAGCTGCGTCGGCGAATAATTCTGATATTGCGAACCGATGGAATCGACCATGATTACTGTCCCAACCGCAGCGTTTCGTTGATCAGGCCCTTTGCGGTTTCGAGGACCTGGACATTGTTCTGATACTGGCGCGCCGTCTCGACCATCTCGACCAGCTCGGCGGCGCTATCGACCGCCGCCTCCCACACATTGCCGTCCTTGTCGGCGAGCGGGTTCGACGGATCATGACGCTTCGAGGGCGCCATCTTGCCCGTCGTGACCTGGTCGACCTGCACGGTCGCGCGGCCCTGCGCGTCCATCACGGTGCGGAACACGGGCTTCAGCGAGCGGAAGGCTTCCTTCTCGCTGCCCGCGACCGTCCCCGCGTTGGCGAGATTCGACGCAGTGGTGTTGAGGCGAACGAGCTGCGCCGACATGGCGCGCCCGCTAATGTCGAAGACCGAAAAATTGCTCATCGTCATTCGCCCTTGATCGCGCGCGTCAGCGTGTTGACGCGGCCCTGGAGGAAGGAGAGGCTCGAGCGATAGGCGAGCGCATTCTCGGCGAAGGCGGTCTGTTCGGTCGCCATCTCGACGGTGTTGCCGTCGAGCGAGGGCTGGACGGGCACGCGATAGGCGATCGCGCCGTCGGTCGAGGCGCCCTGGCTTGCAAGGTCGAGCGCCTTCGAAAAGTCGAGATCGCGCGCCTTGTAGTTGGGCGTGGCGGCATTGGCGATGTTCGACGCGAGCATCATCATGCGCTGGCTGCGCAGCTGGAGCGCCGTCGCGTGCAGGCCAAAGAGCTTCTCGGTTGCCATCATCATCTTCCCTTGCTTGCCGCAGTGGACGGGCTGGCCGGCCGGCGCGGGCACGCGGAATAACACCAAGGCATGATGCAATCGCCGTGCCAAAATCTATTTATCTTTGCTTTTCAAATATATGTGCCGGTCGCTCGATCATCCGCCGCGGCCCCGGACGGCAGCTCGTCAAAAGATTGACGTGGCGCCGTGCCACCACACGGAATTCCGCGGGAAAGCCCGACTGGCACGCATCCTGCAGTTCGATTCCGTGGAATTTTGGACCAACAAGGATTGTCGCCATGACCCGCAAGATCGTCGCCTGCCTCGCTGCAAGCCTGACCGCGCTTCCCGCTGCCCATGCACAGCAGGCGATGCAGGACTGGCAGCCCATCGACGCGATCGCGCAGACCGTCGCCAATGCGATGGGTCGCGCCGCCGTGCCGATCGATCGCCGCATCAAGCTGGCGCGCTGCCCCGAACAGCCGGCCATCACCGCGCTCGACGCGCAGACGCTCGCCGTCCGCTGTGCGCCGCTCGGATGGCGCCTGCGAGTCCCGCTCACCGGTCCGGCGGGCGCGGCGCCCATGCAAGCAGGCTTTGCCGCCCCCGCGCCGACGGCACCCGTCGTCCGCCGCGGCGACAATGTCCGCGTGACGATCGAAAGCGAGACTTTCACGGTCAGCTATTCGGCCATCGCGACGCAGGACGGCCGCCTTGGCGAGACGATCGCGCTGCGCGGCAATGACGCGAAAAACATGTTGAGCGCCGTCGTCACGGGCCCCGGCCGCGCGCGGATGACCGACTGACACGCTTCACACGACCAAGCCCCACTGGCCCGGCGGCGTCGGCATTCCGACACGCCGGGTTTCTTTTTTCATTTTTTCGGTAACCACCCCTTAATCTCCGGACGCGCCGTCCGTTAAAGCCTTGTGAGACGCATCCGCCGTTCGTTCGGGCGGGGCAGATGGAGGCAGCTATGTCGAGTGACGGCAAGATCGGACAGGTGGGCGGCGTCAGCCGCACGGCCCCCGTGCGCAAGATCGCAGACAGCACGCTTGCGGCCGGCGCGGCGCCGCTTCGCACGGCCGCGCCCGACGCGCTGGCGGGCGCGAGCCTGATCCGCATCGCGAGCGACCTCGCATCGATGCCGCCGCCGGTGGACAGCGCACGCGTCGCCTCGCTGCGCACCGCCATCAACCAGGGCGGCTACCGCGTCGACGCGGCGACGATCGCGCTCGCGATGCTGAACTATGCACAAGGGCGCACCGAATAATGCCGATCGAGGATGTCCAGGCCAAGCTCGACCTGCTGGTCGGCGCGCTCGACGGGCAGGACGCCGGCGCGATCATCGCCGCGACCGAGGAACTGGCGACGGCGGTGATCCTGTTTCGCGGCGCCGCGATCCCGGCGGGCAGCGAAGCCGAGGCGCGGACGCTGATCACCCGGACGCTGGCGCAGCTCGAAGCCGCCGCGATGCGGATCAACCTGCTCAAGGACTGGACGCGTCAGAGGATTGACATGAACCATGCGATCCGCGGCACCCGGCCTCGAGGGCTCGCCTTAACCTACTGACAAACCGTATTTTCCGGCCAGCTTCCGGAAAATGGCACGATGATTGCTTTTGGTTCCCTGAAAGAGCGGAACCCAAGGCATGAACCTGATCAACCCTTCTGCGACACCTGCTCCTGTTTCCGGGGCGCCCGGCGCCGTTCCCGTACTGGATGCCGTGCAGAATGCATCGGCGCGAACCGGGGTCGATTTCGACTATCTGGTCGATGTCGCGCGGGTTGAAAGCCGTTTCAACCCGACCGCCAAGGCACCGACCTCGTCGGCGCGCGGGCTGTACCAGTTCACCAGGCAGACCTGGCTCGCGACTTTGCATCGCCACGGCGCCAACCATGGGCTCGGCTGGGCCGCGAATGCGATCGGTAAGGATGCATCGGGGCGGTTCAGCATTGCCGACCCGATGCTGCGCGACCAGATCCTCGGTCTGCGCGACGACCCTGTTGCCGCGTCGAACATGGCGGCGGCACTGACCTCCGACAACCAGGACTATATCGAAAGCCGCACCGGGCGCGCCGCCGAGCCGGTCGACCTGTATCTTGCGCATTTTCTGGGGAGCGCGGGCGCCGCCCGCTTCCTCGGCGCGTGGAGCGACAATCCCGACCAGCCCGGCGCGACGATGTTGCCCGACGCCGCAGCAGCCAACCGCCCGGTCTTCTACAACGCCGACGGCAGTATGCGCAGCCTCGGTGAAATCCGCGAATTCTTCCGCGCCAAGCTCGAAGCCGATGGCGGCGCCGGCATGATGCCGGGCCCGCCCGCTCCGACGTCCGGCTGGCGCATGCAGATGGCGAGCGCCAGCGGCGCCAATGGCGGCGGGCGCCCGCCGCTCCCGATGATGGATATCCAGCCCATGCCGAAGAAATTGTCGATGGACTTCGCCGCGAGCGCGTATCGCCGCCTCGCCTCGCTGGGGGGTCGCGCCTGATGGGCGACCTGAAACTCGGCAACTGGCCCCGCATCGCGGGCGCCGCGGCCTTGCCCGCGGCGATGTTGATTCTCGTCGCGCTGATGGTGATCCCGGTATCGCCGATCCTGCTCGATATCAGTTTCGTCGCCAACATCATGCTCAGCCTCGCGATCCTGATGGTGGCGATGCAGGCGTCGAAACCACTCGATTTCTCGTCCTTTCCGACCGTGCTGCTGCTCGCGACGCTGTTCCGCCTGTCGCTGAACGTCGCCTCGACGCGCGTGGTGCTCGTTCACGGACACCAGGGTACGGCATCGGCGGGGCATGTCATCGAGGCGTTCGGCCAAGTGCTGATCGGCGGCGATTATGTCGTCGGGTTGTTCGTCTTTTTCGTGCTGATGATCATCAACCTGGTCGTCATTACCAAGGGTGCGGGCCGTGTCTCCGAAGTGTCGGCACGCTTCACCCTCGACGCCTTGCCCGGCAAGCAGATGGCGATCGACGCCGACCTCAACGCCGGCCTGCTCACCCCCGACGAAGCGAAGGCGCGCCGGCAGGAAGTGGCGACCGAAGCCGACTTCTATGGCTCGATGGACGGCGCCTCGAAATTCGTGAAGGGCGACGCCGTTGCCGGCTTGCTGATCCTGTTCGTCAACATCGTCGGCGGGCTGATCCTCGGCATTTTCAGCCACGGCCTCTCCTTCTCCGAGGCCGGCAGCACCTATGTCACGCTCGCGATCGGCGATGCACTCGTCGCGCAGATTCCCGCGCTGCTCCTCTCGATCGCCGCCGCCGCGATCGTCACCCGCGTTTCGTCGCCGCACGATCTGTCGGGCCAGATCGGCAGCCAGTTCGCTTCGCCGTATGTGTGGTTCGCGGTGAGCGGCGTGCTTTTCGTGCTCGGCCTCGTCCCCGCGATGCCGCAGTTGCTGATCCTTCCCGCCTCGGCCATCGCCGGCACGATCGGCTGGCAGCTGCGCAAGGCCGCGCAGGTCGCCGAAGCCGCCCCGCCGCCCGCCGCGCCCGCGCCCGACCCGCACCATATCGAATGGGCGGACGTCAGCGACGTCGGGCCGTGCCAGCTTGAAATCGGCTATGCGCTCGTTGCGCTCGTCGACGAGCGCAAGGGCGCGCCGCTGATGACCCGCATCACCGGCATCCGCCGCCAGCTGTCGAAGGAGCTGGGTTTCGTGATCCCGCCGGTGAAGGTCACCGACGACCTGTCGCTGCCGGGCAACGCCTATCGCATCGCGGTTGCCGGGGTGATCGTCGGCGAGGACGAGGTCTATCCCAATGAGATGCTCGCGCTTGACGCCGGCGACCTCGTCACCACGGTACCCGGCCGACCGTGCAAGGATCCCACCTTCGGGCTCGACGCGCTGTGGATTCCCAAGGCGTCGCAGAATGACGCGATCGCCGCGGGCTATACCGTCGTCGATCCGTCGACGGTCGTCGCGACGCACCTCAACAACAGCATCGTCGCCTCGGCGTCCGAGCTGTTCGGGCTCGACGATGCGCAGGCGCTGATCGACAATCTGAAGACGCATTATCCGCAGCTCGCGCAGAGCCTGAGCCCGCAGGGCTATGCGCTGCCGCGCGTCGCCGCGCTGTGCAAGGCGCTGCTCGTCGAGCGCATCCCGCTGCGCGACTTCCGCAAGATAGCCGAGGCGATGGTGGCGATCGCCGGCCAGCAACTTGGCGATGCCGACCTGATCGAGGCGGTGCGCCAGCGCATCGGCGCGCTGATCGTCCAGACGATCGTGCCCAGCCGGATGCCGCTGCCCGTGGTGACCTTCGCCCCCGAGATCGAGGTGCTGCTGAACCAGGCGGTGCGCGCGAATCCGGGTGCCGAATGGCCGTTCGAGCATGGCATGGCGATGAAGATCATCGAACAGATCGGCGACGCGGTCGAACCGCTGCTGCTCTCGACACGCAGTTTTGCGCTCGTCGCCTCGCCGCTCTGCCGTTCGGCGCTGTCACGGCTGGTACGAGCGACCTTCCCCGACGTCGCGGTCATTTCATACCTCGAAATCCCGGCAAACAAGGCGACCGAGATCGTCGCGACGATCGGCGCCGAAGTCCCGCGCCTGAACGCTCCCGATGCCCAGATGAAGGACGAGCCCCATGAAAACTGAGCCCGCCGATCAATTTGCGGCGGCCAAGGCCCGCGCTCCGCGCCTCGGCGGTTATGGCGAGAGCGCCGAGACGCTGATCGAGGAATATGCGCCGCTGGTGCGCAAGATCGCCTGGCAGGTGCATTCGCGCGTGTCGCGCACGAGTGACCTTGAGGATCTGATCCAGGTCGGGCTGATGGCCCTGATCGAGGCGAGCCGGACCTATGAGGAGCGCGGCTTCGCCTTCACCACCTATGCCACTACGCGCATTCGCGGCGCGATGATCGACCAGCAGCGGCGCGAGGCCGATGTCGGGCGTTCGGCGATGGCGGCGGCGCGGCGATTGCAGCAGACGCGCGCCACGCTCGAACAGAAGCTGATGCGCGCGCCAACGGCGGCGGAGATGGCCGAGGCGTTCGGTCTCTCGGCCGAGGACTATTTCGCACTGGAAAAGAGCGCGACGCACGGCCGCTCGACGTCGCTCGACGAGCTCGTCGACGAGGGGAGCTTCCTCTTTGCCGACGACCGGCCGGGCGCCGGTGAAGCGATCGAGCAGGACGGCCTGCTCAGGGCATTGCAATTATGCGTCGGCCGGCTTGGCGAGCGCGAACAGATGATCCTGCAGCTCTATTTCTTCGAAGAGCTGAATCTGCAGGAGATCGGGCTGACGCTCGACGTCAGCGCGGCACGCGTCTGCCAGATCAAACGTGATGCGATGGCGAAGATCGAACGGATGATGCGCGACATGACCGAATGAGGCCGGCGGCGGGAGGGGTGTGCCGCCAACCTCACCCCGGCAATCACGCGGCGCGGGTGTACCCGTTGCGCATCGCCGTACCGAATTTCTCGAAATAGCTGGCCATCTTCTCGGTGCCTGCCTCGGTCAGGCGGACGAGCGATCGACGACGATCGCGCTCGTCGATCGACCGTTTGACGAGACCCTGCGCTTCGAGCGCCGCGATCATCCGCAGCCCCGACGACAGGGGAACGCCCGCGCCGGTCGCGAGGTCGCTGGCGCTGAGCGTGCGGCCGTTCGCGTTGGCGAGCATGAGGTCGAGCATCATGTCCCACGTCGGCCCGGACATTTGCGCGGTGCCGAAGTGCGTCCGGCGCATTCGCCGGACCTGGATGCTGAGCGCGAGCTGGTCGACCAGCCGCGGCTGCGCCTCGGCTGTCGGCAGGACGAAGCCTGAAACCGCCGCTTGCGCCTGCTCGTCGCCACCCTTCGCCAGCATGTCGTGAATCTGGTCGATGCGCGAGCGTATTTCCGCAATTTCCTGATTCGAGAATTGCTGCATGTATCAAGACCCCTCGGGCACTAAATTCGAGCCCTGGTATCCTCTCTCCGTCTGGTCGAACCCGATGCGTACAGAATGACAAAAAGGATCGGGTAAGAGATATACATTGAAAGCAGCGCGTAGGGACGCGCCAATATCTCCGAAAACATCAGCTTCTGGACGTGACCGAAAATGGCGATCAACTGCCATCCGGTTATCCAATAGGGCCAGAAACGCTGCGTTTTCAACGCGATGACCCAGAAGCTCGCCAAGGCGACGACGTCTATCGCGAAGATACTATATTCAATATGCGACCAGTTCGGTTTCGGTGCCAGAACGGTGGTGCAGACCGAGGCGAGCAATGCGGTGTACGCTGCCCAGCGTTCCAGAGGCCCGCCGCGCCACATCGCGACGGCCACGGTGAGCAGCAGAACCCCATAATAAATCGCCACGGTCCACATGTGGTTTGGTCCACCCAGTTGCTCAGGAAGCCTTCGCCAGCGGGAAGTGCGCGATCTCGGCCGTGCCGCGATCTTCACCTGCCTCGACGAGCGACGCTTCGGGCGGCTTGACGCCGGCACCGAACATACGCGTGCCAAGGCCTACCTGCTTCTGCGTCGCGGTGAGCGCGATGTGCGCGTCGGTCAGCAGCTGGCGAACCTCGCCCGCGGCGGCCAGCGCATTGGCAACCTTCGCCATCGCTTCCTGGCCGACGATCGCCGACATGTTGATATCGCGCCGTGCGGTCGGTAGCGTCGCCGCGAGCTGGGCGATGCGGATCATCGTTTCGTCGATGGCGTCTTCGGCCTGGTGGAGTTCGGAGGCGATCTTCTTCGCCGCGGAAAGTCGTTCGTTCAGCATGTCTTCGGTCCTTGAAAGCGAATGCCGACGGTTTCCCCCCCGCAGCATTCAGGTCAAAACACGACCAAGACCAACAAGGATCGAATAGAGAGCGGAAAATGCCAATATGGTCGCGAAGGCGATCAGGATCGGCCAGATAATCCTTTCCATCAACCCGTGCCGGTTGGCCGGCTGGGACGCGGTAGGAAATGGCGAACCGATGTCGAAAAGCCGCCGGATCGAACTGCGCCCCGCACCGGCTTCATCGGCGGGGACGGCATCGCCTAGGTCGAACAATTGATATGTCAAAGGCTGATATGGCGTAACCTGGTCGAATACACCGTTACGAGCCAGGATCGTCGCGGCCTCTATTCTGTTGGAAACATTAAGTTTTTTTAGGGCGCGCCGCACGCGCTCGTCGACCGTATGCGGCGAAACATCCATAATGCGAGCGATTTCCTTGGAATTTTTGTGCTCGAAAACATGCCGCAACGTTTCAATTTGCGCGGCCGAAAGGAGGCTGATGTAATTGTCTGGATCACCCTGCACGCCTTGGCAATAGAGCATCAGGGGTCGAAATCAAGTTACGCGGAAGCATGATTCGCGTATCATGTTACCCTAAAGTCATCCGGCGAACAGTTTCGCAAACGGGCATACCGTGAACGCAAATTCTGGCTTTGATCAGCCCAAGCAATGGTTCGCTGCGCATACCGGACGGGACTGCTAGAGCATCGCGCATGCCGAACCTCTCCTGTCGCGCCCTTTTCGACATCCCCGACGATGTCGCCTATTTCAACACCGCGTATAATGCGCCGCTGCTCCGCGCTTCGCGCGACGCGCTCGTATGCGCGGCAGGCGCGAAGTTGCGGCCTTGGGAGCGCGCCCCCGCGGATTTCTTCGCCGATGCCGAAACCCTGCGCGGCGTCTCCGCGGCGCTCTTCGGCACCGCCGCTGAGAATTTCGCCATCGTGCCCGCCGCAAGCTATGGCATCAGTACCGCCGCGCGCATTCTCGAGCCGCGGTTGCAAGCGGGCGACCATATCCTGGTGGCCGCGCAGGAATTCCCGTCGAATATATTCCCCTGGCAGCGGATCGCCGCCGAGCGCGGCGCGGCCATCCGGACCGCCGGGCGTCCGGTCGATGGCGACTGGACGCGGGCGGTGCTCGCCGCACTCGATCCGTCGGTCCGTATCGCCGCACTCTCGGCGTGTCACTGGACCGACGGCGCCACCTTCGACCTTGTCGCGATCGGCGCGGCATGCCGCGCGAACGGTACGGTCCTCGTTCTAGACGTCACCCAGTCGCTCGGCGCGGCGCCGCTCGACCTCGCTGCCGTACGGCCCGACTTCATGGTTGCGGCAGGCTATAAATGGCTGCTTTGCCCCTATGGCTTTTCGCTGCTCTACGTCGATCCGCGTTGGCACGGCGAACGTCCGCTCGAGGAAAGCTGGCTGGCGCGAAGCAATGCGCAGGATTTCACGCGCCTCGCCGATTATTGCGCCGAGTATCGCTCCGGCGCGCGGCGGTACGACGTCGGCGAGACCTGTGTGACGACCGTGTTGCCGGGCGCGATTGCGGCGCTTCGTCAGATCGAACAATGGGGGATTGCGGGTATCGTGGCGCGATTGGGCGCGATCACCGACCGGATCGCGGCCGCCGTCGCGCCGCTCGGCTACGAAATATTGGCCCCGCACTTCCGCAGCCGGCACATCCTTGGCTTGTCGGTTGCCGGAGACCCGCAGGACCTGATCGGGCTTCTGCGTGCGCGCAACATCCATGTCAGCCAGCGCGGGGACGCGATCCGCATCGCGCCGCACCTGCATGTGACGGACTCCGACGTCGATCGTCTGATCGAGGCGCTCGCCGGCGATTAGTCGCGCATAAGGCCGGGACGCGCGGCAAAAGCGCGGACCGATGCCGGCGCAGACGAAAATGTCGCCCGAAATCGCGCGGGCTCTTGCATGCCGCACGGGAAGATTTTGGGGCTATTCCTTGGCCGTGCCGGACGAGAAGGCGGACCAGAATCAACGCAAACGGGATCAACCCCGCATGATGCAACGCCCGATAATGCCGTGCGCTTTCCTATCCCGTCACCCCGCCCGACGCCAGCTTTGCCGAAGTCCGCGCCGAGAATGCGGCGCCATCGATGACGGCACGCTCGTGAAACCCTTCGCCGATCAGATGGGCTTCATCGGAACAACAAACCCGGAAGCGAAGCTTGCGCCGTTCGAGGGCTTCGAGCACCACCTCGGCGGTCACACGCATGCCAACCGGCGTCGCCGCGGCGTGACTGATATCGACATGCGTGCCCACCGTCGCCTCGCCCTCGCCCAGATAGGGCGCCAGCGCCTCGATGCAGGTCGCCTCGATAAAGGCGATCATATAGGCGGTCGCAAAGACCGGCGGCATGTTCGCCATGACGCCGAGCGGCAGCGGGATTTGCGGCACCGTCAGCCTTGCGTCGACCATGATCGTCGACCGGAACGACAAACCGATGGGTGGGGGCGTCATCTTCGTCTCCTTCTACACCGCATCGGCTGTATGCCCTCCGATCATCGCTGCCGCTCGGCGATGAACATCCTCTTCGAAAGCGCACGCCTTACGCAGCGCCGTGTCGAGGTGAACCCCGGTGATCGCCGATGTCGCCGCGAGGATGCCGTCGGTCGTCCGGACCATCGAATGCTCGAAGCGCAGCACCTTTTCGCGCACCTCGACGAGGCGCGAGGTGATGGTGACCGTGTCACCCGCAACCAGCTCTCGCAGATATCGCGTCGTCTGTTCGACCGCCGCCATCCCGCGTCCGTTCGCGGCCAGATAGGCCTGCGTTAGGCCCAGTTCGGCAAAGAGGTTCCACGTCGCTTCGTCGAATTTTCCGGTGTACCACATGACGTTCATGTGGCCCATCTGATCGCAGTGCCATGGATAGACGACGCCGCGGTAGCTCAGCACTTGCGGGGATTCGTCGGTCATTCGGGTCTTGTCCTCATTCACAAAAGGTGGCGAAATCCTCGATCGGGGCGCGGCCCAGATCGAGGTTGTTTTCGGGCGCGGCTTCGTCGGCCCAGCCGAGCGACATGCCGCACACCAGCATCTCGCCTTCGGGGATGCCGAGTTCGGCGCGGATCACGCGGTGGAATTGACACCAGCTCTGCTGCGCGCAGGTGTCAAGGCCGCGCACCTTGGCGGCGAGCATGACGTTCTGCAGGAAGCAGCCATAGTCGAGGAAACTGCCGAGTTCGAGTGCGCGGTCCATCGTGAAGATGATCCCGACCGGCGCATCGAAGAAGAGGAACTGGCGCGCCATCGCGCGCATCCGGCCGTTCATGTCGTCGTGCGCGATGCCGAGTGCGGCGCCGAAGGCCGCCCCGAACGCCATGCGACGCGCAAGGATCGCCTCGGGAAACTCGGTGGGGTAATATCTATACTCTTCTTCCTGCGGCTGCGGGCCGCTGGCGAGCAAAGCGTCCACCGTCGCAGCGCACAACCGGTCGCGCGCGGTGCCGGTGACGACCCACGCCCGCCACGGCTGGATGTTCGTCCCGCTCGGCGCATAGCGTGCCACGTCGAGGATATCGCGAACCATAGCCGCTGGCACCGGGTCTTTGCGGAAGCGGCGGGCGGCATGGCGTGCTCTGATCGTCGCATCGACCATGTCGGTGGCGCCTTCGACGGAGTGCGGTTTCAATTCGGCGGCGGCAAGCATCGGAAATGTCTCCTGAGCGCATAATGTATAGTGGACGCTATACATTGATTCGTATTAAATGTAAAGTGATTGCTATACTTCCGGGGTTCGACGTGACCGAAACGATGAAAAGGGGTGATGCGAAGCGCGCGGCGCTGATCGAGGCGGCGGCGGCGCTGCTGATCGAAAAGGGGCTCGCCGGAATGACGACACGCGAGATCGCCGAGCGCGCGAAGAGCACGGAGCGCACATTGTTCAAGCAGTTCGGCAGCAAAGAAGGGCTGCTCACCGAAGTGCTCGACCGCGTCGCGATCGAACAGCTCGACCAGTCGCTGTTCATGCAGCTCGAGACCGACCCGCCGCGTACGTGGGACGACTTCGAGCAGTGGAACCGGGCGGTGATCGTCGAGCGCGCGAAGGCGCAGGGCACGGGATCGGACGCCGGCCGCATGTTTCTGGTCGAAATCCTTCAGAATCCGACCTTCAAGGCGCGCTACAGCCCGGTGTGGCTGTCGCGGCTGTGGCGACCGCTTGTCGCTTGTCTCGACAGGCTCAAAGCGGACGGGGCGATTGCGGCCGATGCCGACACCGCTTTTCTCGCGCGCTCTTTCCTCAGCCTTCATCTCGGCTATCTGGTCACGCGGCTCAACATCGCTCCGGGCCCCCATTGGGACAGCGAACGCGATGCGGCGCAGCTGGCCGCTCTGTTCCGCGCCGCCGCCGAACGCCCCCAGCCGGGCCACCGCGCGGTCAGGCGATAACCGTCGCTGCGATCCGCGCTTCGCGAAGCGCGCTCCGCCGCACCTTGCCGGCATCGTCGCGTAATTCCTCGGCGGTGAATTCAATCGAGCGCGGCATCTTGTAGCGCACCAGCCGGTCGCCGAGGAATGCGAGCAGCGCGTCCGCGTTCGGCGTCCGACGCGCGGCGGGGTCGGGACGCACGATCGCGTGGACGCGCGCGCCCATATCGTCATCGGGCAGACCGATCACGACCGCGCATTCGACGCCCGGATATTCCATCAACGCATTTTCGATCTCGGCCGGATAGATGTTCGCGCCCCCCGAAACGATCATGTCGGTGCGCCGGTCGGCGAGATAGAGATAGCCTTCTTCATCGAGCCAGCCATGATCGCCGATCGATTCATAGCCTCCCCCCGCCTGCTTCGCCGCGGCGCCGAGATAGTGATAGGTTGAGCCCAGACCACCCGGCGGGAGCAGGAATATTTCGCCGATCTCGCCCTGCGGCACCGGCTGCCCGTCCTCACCGAGAATGCAAATCTCGCACTCGACGGCGCGGCCCACCGAGCCCCGATGCGCCAGCCATTCCTCGCCGCTGATCACCGTCGCTCCCTGGCGTTCGGTGCCGCCATAATATTCCCAGATCTTCTCGGCCCCGATCCAGTCGATCCATTCCTGCTTGAGCCACGGCGGCATCGGTGCCGCCATATGCCACACCCGTTCGAGCGACGAGAGATCGGCGCCCGCGCGAACTTCGTCGGGAAGCTTCGCGATGCGGTTCATCATTGTCGGGACGAACACGACCCACGCGACCTTGTGCGATTCGATCAATGCAAGCGCCTGCGCCGCGTCGAATTTGGTCATGCCAACCAGGCTGTTCCCGCGGCCCAGCGCGATGTGCGAGAATGCAAAGGGGGCATTGTGATGGCACGGACCGGGGTTCAGCACGACCTTGCCCTCGGGCAGCCCCATCGCCGGCGCGACCGACAGGTCGACGACACCGGGCTGATGATCGACGATGATTTTCGGCCGGCCTGTCGATCCGCCCGAGGGCATCGCTTTCCAATGTTTGGGAACCCGCGTCGGAAAGGGAAGGTCGCAGCCGCCGTCGAGCCCGAACGAGACGGGCATCGCGTCGATCGCGAACGCCAGCGTTGCATCTGCCGCAATGATCAACCGCGGGCGGGCAAGGGCGACGATCGCCTTGATCTCGGCGAGCGGCAGCTTTGACGAGACGACGCACGGCGTGGCGCCGCATTTCCAGATCGCGAAGGTCAGCTCGTACAGCGCATTGCCGTTCGGCAGCGACAGCATGACGATATCGTCGTCGCGGACTCCTTGCGCGGCAAGCGCCCAGGCGCGCCGGTTCGCGCGCCGTTCGAGCTCGGCCCATGTCATGACCTCGCCATTATGTTCGAGCGCCCAGCGATCGGGGCCGAACTGGCGCGCATAGTGGCCGGGAACATCGCCGATCGGAAGCAGGTCGCCCACGTCAGCGCCCCAGGCTCTGATAGGCCGCCTCGATGATGCGGCTACCGCGGACCGATTCGCCCGGGCCTTCGACGAAGCGGTTCATCACGAAGGCGACCGACATGCGCTCGTCGAAATCGACAAGGCAGGACGAGCCGCCCTGGCCGCCCCAATAGGCGACGCGGTGCCCCGGACGATTCTGGCGCAGCGGCGATTCGAGCGCGAAGCCCATGCCCCATTTGACCGGCAATCCAAGGAGCAAATCGATGCCGTCGGCCTGCACTTCGAGCGCCCGCAAGCGCCCGGCATCGGACAACAGCGTGACGCCGTTGGCGCTGCCGCAGGCGAGCGCCGAATGGACCGTCGCGACCGACCGCGCGTTCCCCTGCCCGTTCGCGGCACCGATTTCGGCGCGTCGCCAGTCGCTGGTCGTCGAGAGTCTGGGGCTGAGGACGGGATTGAGTCCGACACGCTCGGCGATTGGATTGCCCGATGGCAATTGCTTCGGTGTCGCCTGGACAAAGCTGGCGATGCGATGATCCTCGCTGGCATCGATGCCGATATGATAGTCCGCACCGAGCGGCCCCGCGACATGGTCCGCGAAATAGCGGCCGAGCGTCTTGCCCGTGATGCGTTCGATCACCCCGCTGATGAGATGGCCCTGTGTGATCCCATGATAGCCCGACGCAGTGCCGGGCTCCCACCACGGAGCCTGCGCGGCGAGCAGCGCCGTGCTCTTTTCGAGGTCGTAGACATCGGCCCAGCTGACATCTTCCGTCCATCCGGCGAGGCCCGACGTATGGCCGAGCAGCCAGCGAACGGGGATTTCAGCTTTTCCTTCGGCCGCGAATTCGGGCCAATATCTGGCGACCGGCGCGTCGAGATCGAGTTCGCCGCTGTCGGCCAGGACGAGCGCCGCCATCGCGGTCATCGTCTTCGTCGTCGAATGGGTGGTGATGATCGTGTCGCGATCCCAGGGGCGGTCGAAGTCGGCGTCGAAATAGCCGCCCCAGATGTCGACGACAGGTTCGCCATCGACAAAGACCGCGACCGACGCCCCCACATCCTCGCCCATCGCGAAGCTCAACTCGAGCGCTTGCCTCACCGGTTCGAAGCGCGTGTCGCAATGCCCCTTGATCTTCGCATTTTCGAGATGCGGATAGCTTTCAGGCGCCGTCGATATCGACGGATTCCACTTGGCAGTCACGTATCGTCTCCCATTGCGCCGCGCATCCGGGCCGACGCCATATTCGGAAAGCTGGCTCGCCGGCGCTGCCGCCGCCACGCCAATCACCCGACGCTTTTTGCCAAAGCGGTCAGCCTTCGATGTCGCGGACGAGCGCGGGGCGCCCCGCCCAGAAGGCAATCGCCGCGAGCGGCCCGCCGATCGCCGACCAGGCGAGCGCGAGGCGCAGGCCTTCGCTGCCGCCTATCGCGTCGCTGAGGATGCCGACGCTGAGCGGGCCGACCCCGAGCGCGACGAAATTGACGATCAGGAACAGCACCGCCGAGGTCGTCGCCCGCATCCGCACGGGCACGATGCTCTGCGCTCCGGCCAGAACCGGCGCCATCGCAAAGCTCGATATGACGATCCCCAGCGAGAGGAAGCCGAGCGCGGTGAGCGGCGCGGCGATCATCGCTGCGGCGACGAAGCAAGGGGCGCTCGCAAGCGAAGCCAGCGCGGGGACGCCGAGGTAGGCAGCAGGGTCGCGCGCGCGCAGCCGGTCGGTGAGCATTCCGCCGACGATTACCCCCAACGCGCCGGCTGCTCCGAACGCGAGGGCGAGCATGGCGCCGACGACGCTCGTCGCGCCGAGGCTGGGACTGAAGCGCGCAGCCAGCGCCTCGAGTTCGGCCGTGTGGTTGCGGATCAGCAGCGAGCCGAAAAAGGCACCGAAAGCAAGCGTCGTCGTCGAAACGAAGGACGAACCCGTGACGAACATCCAGAAGCTGAACTTGCGCGAGAGCACGCCGAGCGCCTCGCGCGCCGACGGCACCGTATCGTCGGCGCCGATCGCGGGCCGCGGATCGCGCAGCGTGAACAGCATCAGGAGCGCGAGGACGATACCGGGAAAACCCGCGAGCACAAAGGCCCAGCGCCAGCCGAATGCGTCGGCCGCAATCCCGCCGCACGCAAGCCCGATCAGCGCCCCGAACGGCTGCCCCGAACCGACGAGCGCGAGCGCTCGGGCACGCTTTTCGGGCGGCGTGATGTCGGTGACGAGCGCATGCGACGCGGGGCCGCTTCCCGCCTCGCCGACCCCGACCAGGACGCGCGCGACGAACAACTGGACAAAGCTCTGCGCCGCACCGCAGACCATCGTGAACAGACTCCACAGCGCCATGCAGCCGCCGAGCAGCAGCGGCCGCCGCATCCGTTCGGCGAACCGCGCGAGCGGCAGCGCCATCGTCGCGTAGAAGAGCGCGAAGGCGAGCCCGGTCATCAGCCCGATCTGCGTATCCGATAAACTGAGATCGCGGCGGATCGGTTCGACGAGAACATTCAGAATCTGGCGGTCAACCGCGCTGAGCGTGCTCGCGCCGAGCAACAGCGCGAGCGCGTAGCGGTGGCCGCCTGCCTGTGCCGGAACCATCGTGGCAACCTTTTCCATGGGGAGATCGGGTGTGGTCATCGCGCGCTCCCCGCACGCAAGGCATCATAAACGAAGCGCGAGAAGGGCGCAAAATAGGGTGCGGGCGAGTTGATGGTCTGGGTGAAGAAGACCGCCGCGAGCTCGAGTTCGGGATCGACCCAGAAACGCGTTCCCGCCGAGCCGCCGAAGCTGAAGCTTCCCTGCCCGCCTGCGTCCCTCGCAAGCTCGGGTTCGCGCACGACGACAACGCCCATCCCCATGTCGAGGCCGACGCCCCGCTCGTCGAGCGGCATTTTCATCATGGCATGTCTGCCGAGCCGGTCGATGACGCGCCCGCGGCGGAGTTCGGCGACGCTTTCGGGCTTCAATACGCGCGCCTCGCCGAGTGCGCCCTTTCCGGCGAGCATCATCGCAAAGCGCAATACGTCGTCGACCGTCCCTGCGAGCCCCGCGCCGCCGAGGTCGGCGCCCGGCTGCCGCGTCACGTCGAGGGGGTGAAAAGTCGGACCACCCGGCCGCGGAAAGCGCATCGTCGTGCATTCTTCGAGCCCGCCGGTGTAGGGCTGCGCAGCGTAGAGCTTGACCAGCCGGTGCTGCTCGTCGTGCGGCACGAAAAAGCCGGTGTCTGTGGCGCCGATCGGATCGAAGAGATGCGTCTTCAGAAAATCGGCATAGCGCATCCCGCTGACGATCTCGACGATCCGGCCGAGGACCGCGAGACCCTCGCTGTAGTTCCACGCCGTGCCGGGTTCCGCGATCAGGGGCAATGGCGCCAGCTTGTCGACATACTCCGCGAGCGTCGGCTGCTGCGCCTCGCGCGTCCCCTCCTGCAGGCCGTTGGCGAGATAGAGATCGGGCACGGGCCCCGCGAAGAAGCCCGAGGTCAGCCCCGACATATGCGTGACGAGGTGGTCGATCGTGATCGCCGTCCTGGCCGGAACCAGCCCGGTCTCGGTCCAGACCTTCATGTTCGCGAAGGCGGGAATATAGTCGGCGACCGGATCGTCGACACGGATCAGCCCCGCCTCGACGAGAATCATCGCCGCGACCCCCGAATAGGCCTTGGTCAGCGACAGCAGCCGGTAGATGCTGTCGGCCTCTATCGGCCGGCCGGTCTCGCGATCGGCCCAGCCCATATGTCCGCGGGCGAAGACCTGACCCTTGCGCGCCAGCGCATAGGCCATGTTGGGCATCAACCCGCCCCCGACCATTTCGCCATAGAAACGATCAATACGGCCGAGCGCGTCGGGACAGAAGCCCGCCGAGCGCGCGTTGCTTGTCGGCAATTGCACGGCGGGCTCCAGCAAGGTCGCCATTTTAGAAGGTCGCGCCGAAGCGAACGCCCCAGGTGCGTGGCGGCAGATAGGTGCCACGCGGCAGGAAGAGCGCGAAGGAGGGGTTCGTCTCCTTGTCCGCGGCGACGTCGTTATTCTCCAGATTGTCGACATAGCCGGTGACCGAGAAGCGCTTGGACCGGTCGGTCCACACGATGCGCGCACCGCTCCGCCAATAGGAGCCGATGACATAGGGCTGGTCGTTGAACGGCCGCGTGAACTGCTTGCCGACCCAGGAGGTGTTGAAGCGCGCCGTCAGCGTGCCGACCGACCCCAGATCGAAGCTCTGTTCGAGCCCACCGCTCAATTTCCATTCGGGCGAACGGGTGAGGCGGTTCCCCGCAACATTGATCGGACAGGCGGTCGCCGGCGGCACGGGCGTGCAGGCAAAGGGCGTTCCCGTCGCCAGCGGATTGGTTTCGTCGACCGACGAGAAATCCTTATATTTGGCGCTGAGGTAGGTGAGCGCGAATTCGAAGCGGGTCCGGTCCACCGGCTCGGCGTTGAATTCGACCTCTACCCCTTTCGATACCGCAGAGGCGGCGTTTTCGAGGAAGCTCACCCCGACCGGCGGGCGGCGATATTCCTGCTTGTTCTTGTAATCGTATCGGAAGGCCGAAAGATTGAAGGTGACGCGCCGGTCGAACCACTGGCTCTTCAGGCCGATCTCGGCTGCGTCGACGGTTTCGGGGTCGTAATCGTTGCCGTTCGAGCCGCCCGCCTGGTAGCCGCCCGCCTTGTAGCCGGTCGAGTAACTGCCATAGAGCATCAGGTCGCTCGTCGGATACCAGTTGACGCCGAGCTTGTAGTTGAACTGGTCCCAATGCTTTTTGTACGGCCCCGAATGGATCGGTCCGCCCGTCGCAGGGTCGAACAGCCCCAGGCCCGGCGCAAACGTATCTTCCTCGAGCCGCTTCTTGTCGTATGTGTAGCGCGCACCCGCAACGATCTGCAGCTTGTCGGCGACATAATAGTCGGCCTGACCGTAGGCGGCGTAGGAAGAGCTGTCGAAGACGTTGGGCCCGAAGGTCAGGATCTGCCCGTTCGGGATGATCAGCCCCAGATAGTTGAACAGGACGGGCAACGTATATTGCGAATTTTCGCGATAATAGAAGAGCCCGCCGACCCACGACAGCGGCCCATTGCCGTTGGAGGCCAGCTGCAGCTCCTGCGTAAGCGTCTCGAAATCGAGCGTGATGTCCTGTTCGGCAATGTTCAGCGGCGACAGGTCGAGATCGAAGTCCAGGTTCTTGAGGCTGTTGTTGCTGTACCCGGTGATCGACTTCAGCGTCGCGAAGCCGAGATCCCAGCTGGTATCCGCGAAAAATCCATAAGTCACATCTTCCTTCGTGGGATCGATGTTGAAGGCAACGACCTGGCCATCGGCTATCGAAGGGTTCACCGTGGTCGCCGCCGCCGGGTAGAGTGCGTAGATGAGTGGCGACCAAGTGTAGGGCGCCTGCGGGCTGAGCGTCGCCGACGTGCTGTCGTCATGATAATAGAAGCCGCTGACATTGATCTGGAGCCGCTCGGACAGGTCGAAGAACAATGCGCCGCGAATGCTCGTATAGTCGCTGTCGTTGAGGTCGCGGCCGGTGACGATGTTCGTGATATAGCCGTCGCGCTTTTCGTTCGACAATGCGAGCCGGAAGCGCAGCCGATCGGAGATCGGACCGCCGACGGCCGCCTGGAACAGCCGCTTGTCATAATTGCCGAGCGTCAGCGACACGCTGCCCTCGAACACGTCGCTCGGCTTCTTGGTGATGATGTTCACCGCCCCGCCGACGGCATTGCGCCCATAGAGCGTGCCCTGCGGCCCGCGCAGCACCTCGATCCGTTCGATGTCGAACAGGTCGCGGGTCAGGAAGCTGCCCGCCTGGAGATAGTGGCCGTCCATGTTGAGCGAGACGCCGGGATCGCCGCCGATCACCGGATTTTCCGCTCCCACGCCGCGCAGGATGAGGCGCGAGTTGTTGAGCGTATTCGCCGACATCGTCAAACCGGGGGTCGAATATTGAAGATCCTCGATGGTGCGAATGCCGCGCATCTCGAGCTGCTTTTCGTCGAGCGCGGTGATCGCGATTGGTACGTCCTGCAGCGACTGCGCGCGCTTCTGCGCGGTCACGACGATTTCAGTGTCGCGGCTGTCGGCGGCATCGGCGGTGTCAGCCGCTTCGGCGGCCGCCGCCTGCGGAACAAGCGCCGCGACGGTCGCGAGCAACAGGAATTTCTTGTGCGAAAAGGCACGCATATCACCACTCCCCAAAGTTTATCGGTTTCGCGGGATGGTGCGGCGAGCAAGGCCTGGCGACAACGCCAACTATCCGACCTTTTGCGCCGAAGACATGGCGCAAATGCGTCGATTCCGAGGGCATGGCGACCCACCGGGGAAAGCCGGCACAGCTATCGGAAAAGGATCGCGCCGGCCGGGCACCAAGGCGTTGCCGGTCAGGCCGCGACGGGTGTTTCACGACATGTCGCGCGAAACTCGCGCGGCGCCTTGCCCATGTGGCGCAGAAACACGCGGCGAAAGACGTCGGCCGACGAAAAGCCGAAGCGATGCGCGATGCATTCGATCCGCCCGTCGCCCGCTTCGAGCGCCTGCCGCGCCGCCTCGACGCGCATACGCTCGACCGTCTTGGCAGGGGAGCTGCCGACGACTTCGGTATAGCGGCGCACGAAATTGCGCGTGCTCATGCCGACATGCGCCGCAAGCTGTTCGAGGCGGAGATCGGCGCCGAGATTGTCGGCGATCCACTGGTGCAGCCCGTCGAAGATATCCTCCTCGACCGATTGCGCGCGAAGCAATGTGCTGATCTGCGGCTGGTCGGCGCCGCGCCGGTTGACGACGACGAGCTGGCGCGCGATCCGCATCGCGACGCCGCGCCCCAGATCTTCCTCGACCATCGCGAGCCCGACATCGACTGCCGAGCTGCTGCCCGCCGCCGTCCAGAACCGGCCGTCGCGGACGAAGGTGGTGCCATGCTCGACCCGCGTTTCGGGATAATCGGCCTCGAGCGTCGCCGCGACGTCCCAACGCGTCACCGCGCGCCGACCCTCGAGCAGACGCGCCGCGGCGAGCAGAAACACCCCGCCGCCTGTCGCGCAGACGCGCCGCGCGGCGAGGGAATGGCGCCGCATCCACGCCAGCGTTCCGTCCTGCACGCTCCAAGGGACGATCCCTGCGCCGCCGGGAATGATCAGCGTATCGATCGGGTCTGCGGGATCGGGCTCGCCGAGTTTCTCGGTGACGACATGGCCGCCCGAAATCATCCGTACCGTTCCGGCGGAGGGCGCGACGATCGAGAGCCGGTACGGCCATTCGTCGCCGAAAATGAGGTCGGCGGGCTTCCCGCGCCCGAGGATTTCGCTGGCGCGTGCAAAAGGTTCGCTGATCCCGAATATGTCGAGCGCGTTCGCACCGTCATAGGCGAGAATCGCGATCCGCCGGGCGCGGACGGGTTCGCAGGCGGCGAGCCCCGCGTCGGGTTGCCTTTTCCTGCGGTCTTGCATGGATGTGTTCATCGCTTGCAACCTGTTTGCTTGCACCTTACTCCCGCAGCAATTAATATCACAAAATATCCTTTATGCAATGAAACGAAAATAAATAGGGCAAGCGATTGGATGAACAGGTAAATTCTCCCGCGATGGCGAAGGACGGAAGCGCGCCCAAGCGCAAACGCGGCGCGCCGCGCAAGGCGACTCGCGGGCAGGTACTCGACATCGCGACGCGGCTGATCAACCGCCGCGGCGTCGTCGCGACGCTGCTCGCCGACGTCGCGCGCGAGATCGGGGTGACGCGCATGGCGATGTACCAGCATGTCGCCGACCGCGAGGATCTGGTCTTCCAATGCTATGTGCAAAGCTGCGACCGGCTCGACGACGAGGTCGCGCAGGCGGCAAGCACCGCGGGCGGCGCGATCGAACAGATACGCGTGATGCTCCGGCGTCTGCTCGGCCCCGAAGCCCCCGCGCTGTGCGCGATCGTCGAGCCGGGCCTGCTGCCGGAGGATAAAAGGCGTGAGGTCGAACGGCGGTTCGACGCGGTGATCGCGCGCATCGTCGCCCTGCTCGACGCCGGGCATCGCGACGGGATCGTGCGCGCCTGCGATTTCGAGATCGTCGCGCGTGCACTGATCAACACGCTCTTCTGGGCGCCGCTTGCCATGCTGTGGAACCGGCGGCGGCTCGAGATCACCGGTCCGTCGATGCTGCAATCGGCCGAGTGCCTGTTTTTCGACGGCTGGGCGAGCGATCGCAGCGCGGCGGTCGAATACCGGCCGCTCGATATCGAGACGTTGACCAGCCCGGTCGCCGATGCGTTCGATCGTGCCGCCGTAGGCGACGCGAAGCGCGAGCGGATTCTGGCCGCGGCATCGCGCCTCTTCAACAGCAAGGGAATCGATTCGACGACGCTTGAAGACATCGCGGCCGCCATCGGCGCGACCCCACGCACCCTCTATCACAATGTCGGCGACAAGGAGACGTTGGTCGCCGAATGCTATTTCAGGATGATGCGGATGGGCATCCATCTGCAATCGGCGGCGTTCGATCAGCCGGGGCCGAAATTGCCCGGCTACATCGCCTTCCAGAAAGCCTGGGCGCTGACGCAGATGCGCGCGGACCTGTCGCCGCTGATGCCACTTGCCGGTTTCGAAATGCTTAGCGCGCAGCATCAGGCGCGTTTCTATGGCTACGCCGACGAGCTCACGGTGCTGACGCTGGCGCACGTCCAGCAGGGCGTCGTCGATGGGAGTATGCGGCCGATCGGCACCTTCGCGACGGCACTGCAAGCGGGCGTCCTCGGCTGGCTTGCGCGGGCGAGTTATACAGATGCTGCCCAGCAGGAACATGTCGCGCGCGAAATCGCGATACTGCTCGCGGTCGGGATCAGGGCGATCGAACGCGAGCCGGCCAACGCGATGCGTTTCTGACCGGCATGTTCCGCTGGTCCGCGCGCGCCGCGCCGCCTATAGGCTGGACCCTATAATGAGCGCGCAGGACAGCAAAGCCGGCCCCGTCGGCGCATCGACGACCGATCGCGGCGTGCGCCGGACCGGTCTTGCCGAGCGCGGCGATTCGGACCTGACGCGCGCGCTCGCGATCGAGGCGCCGGTGTCGGTCGAGGTCTCCGGCATCGGCTATGCGGTGATGATGGCGACCCCCGCCGATCTCGAGGACTTTGCGCTCGGCTTCGCGCTCGCCGAGGGGCTGGTCGAGACGCCCGCGCAGCTCACCAAGATCGACGTCCACCCGATCGAGGGCGGCTGGGCGCTACGCCTCTGGCTCACCCCCGATCGCGCGCACCTGGCGCTCGAACGCGCGCGGCGCCGGGTCAGCGAAAGCAGTTGCGGCCTGTGCGGGATCGAGAATATCGAGGAGGTGCTGCGCCCGCTGCCGAGCGTCATCGCACGCATCGACGTCGACCGCTCCGCGATCGCGCGGGCGCTCGCCGCGCTCGCCGATCACCAGCCGCTAGGCCGCGCGACCGGCGCGGTTCATGCCGCCGCCTTCTGTACGCCGGTAGGCGAGATTCTCTGCGCGCGCGAGGATGTCGGGCGGCACAATGCACTCGACAAGCTGGTCGGCGCCCTCGCGCGCGCGGCGATCGATCCGGCGGGCGGCTTCATCCTGCTCTCGGCTCGGTGCAGCTATGAGCTGGTCGAAAAGACCGTGCGCGCGGGCTGTCCGATGCTCGTCACCATCTCGGCGCCGACCAGCCTCGCCGCCGAACGCGCCGCCGCCGCCGGACTGACGCTCGTCGCGCTCGCGCGCGCGGATTCGGCATTGTTGATCAGCGGCGGGCCGATCGCTTAGGAACCGCCCAGCGCATTCACGGTGAACGCCAATATCCCCATGTTGAACACGAACGCCGCCATGCAATGGCCGAGCGCGACGCGGCGCATATGCGCGCCCGATATGGTGACATCGGAGGTCTGGAAGGTCATGCCCAGGGTGAAGCTGAAATA
This sequence comes from Sphingopyxis sp. Geo25, assembly GCF_949769135.1. Classification (NCBI taxonomy): domain Bacteria; kingdom Pseudomonadati; phylum Pseudomonadota; class Alphaproteobacteria; order Sphingomonadales; family Sphingopyxidaceae; genus Sphingopyxis; species Sphingopyxis sp. Geo25. The sequence continues at coordinate 256,172 of NZ_CATKOZ010000003.1, forward strand.
GAGGAAGTCCCAGTAACCGGGTTCCTTGACCCCCGGCACCTCCAGCCCGCCGCGATCGCGACCGCCCTCCTGCAGATAATAGAGATGCGCATAATGGAGCGTGAATACCATGTTCGCGAACAGCCATGCGAGCAGGAGGGTCGCGACGATCAGCACGATATCGCCGCGATCGAGTCTTTCGGGGCTGGCGATCAGCGTCCCGACCGCGAACAGTACGACGAGAGACAGCAGCACCGAGATCGCGAGCAGGCCGGCGCGGTTCGCGTCATTGTCGACGGCGCGACCTCGCATTTGCTCGGCATCGGAACGCAGCAGCGTCAGCGAAGCGGCGAGGAAGACGAGCGCCGCCGCATCGAACCCCATGAGCAAGGCCGTCCGGCTCCCATCGCCAAGTGCCGCCAGCGCCCCGGCGACGCCCGCAAAAACCGCGGCGAAGAGAAGGAAGCGGACCGGCGCGATGTGCCGGCCGACGGCGAGCTTCGCGCGACGCGACATCGGTGGCGTCAACCCGCCGCCGCGACGATGCGCACGGGGATCGACTTCGCGGCGGGACAGCCGCTGACGCGATCGTAGTGATCGAGCGGCAGCAGCGGATTGAGCTCCGGATAATAGCCCGCGAGCGATCCGCGCGGCATCGGATAGTCGACCAGCGTCAGCGCATCGACGCGCCGGTCGATCCCGTCGGCGGCGATCGTTTCCAGCGCCACCTTTGCACCCGCCGCCAGCCCGCGCGCTTCGCGGTCCTCGGCGTTGACGAACAGCACCATCCGGTCGTTGTACACGCCGCGATAGCGATCGTTATAGCTGTAGATCGTCGTATTGAACTGGTCGTGCGAACGGATCGTCGAGAGCCGCAGCATCGCGGGATCGTCGACCGGCGCGTCGACATGCAGCCCCGGCAGCACGAGGAAATTGGCCTTGCCGTTTGGGGTGAGCCACGCGAGCCGGCGCGGCGCGACGTCGAGGTGAAAGCCGAGCGGCGCCTTGATCCGTTCCGAAAAATCCGAGTAGAGCGCCGGATAGACCTCGGCGATCTTGTCGCGGATGCGGCCATAATCGTCGATATAGCTTGCCCAGTCGACGCGGCTTTCGGGCAGCGCCGCCATCGCGGTGCGGCAGACGATCTCGACCTCGGGCTTCAGGTCGTCACTCGCGCGGCCGAGCACGCCGCGCGAGGCGGTGATGTTCGACATCGAATCCTCGATCGTCACGAACTGTTCGCCCGCCGCGGTCTCGATCCGCTCCGACCGCGCGACGACGGGCAGGATCAGCGCGTCCTTGCCGTGCACGAGGTGCCCGCGGTTGAGCTTCGTCGCGATCCCGACGGTCAGGTCGAGCGAGCGCATCGCGTCATAGGCGCGGTCGGTATCGGGAATCGCGCGGACGAAATTGCCGCCGAGCCCGATGAAGACCTTCGCGGTGCCCGCGAGCATCGCCTCGACCGACTCGATCGTATGATGCCCGTTCTCGCGCGGAGGGTCGAAGCCGAAGACGCGCTGGACCTGGTCGAGATAGGCCTGTGTCGGCTTCTCGTCGATCCCGACGGTACGGTCGCCCTGCACGTTGGAATGGCCGCGGATCGGCGAAATGCCCGCACCCGGCCGCCCATAATTGCCCTTGAGCAGCAGGATATTCGCAACCTGCTGGACCAGCTGCGACCCGTACTGGTGCTGCGTCAGCCCCATGCCATAACAGATGATCGTCGCCTTCGACCGGATATAGATTTCGGCGCAGCGGCGGATCTGCTCCTCCGATATGCCCGATACCGCGACGATTTCGGCCCAGTCCTGCGCCAGCATGTCGTCGCGCAGCGCTTCAACGCCGACCGTATGTTCGGCGATGAAGGCGCGGTCGATGACCGCCTCGCCCGCCGCCTCGCGTTCGAACATCACGCGCATCATGCCCTTGAGGAAAGCAAGGTCGCCGCCGATCTTGATATGGACGAATTCGCTGGCGATCGGCGCCGATCCGAAGGTCGCCATCTGCACGACGTCCTGCGGCTCGGTATAGCGCATCAACGCGCGCTCGGGCATCGGGTTGACTGCGACGATCGGGCAGCCGCGCTTGTGCGCGTGAAACAGCTGCGTCATCATCCGCGGCGCGTTGGTGCCGGGGTTCTGCCCCATGACGAAGATCGCCTCGGCATGGTCGAAATCGTCGAGGATCACCGTGCCCTTGCCGACGCCGATCGCGGGGGGAAGCCCACGGCTGGTCGGTTCGTGGCACATGTTCGAGCAATCGGGAAAATTGTTCGTGCCATATTCGCGCACGAAGATCGAATAGAGGAACGCCGCCTCGTTCGGGGTCCGGCCCGAGGTATAGAATTCGGCCTGATGCGGGCTTTCGAGCGCGCGCAGGTGCGATCCGATCAGCGCGAAGGCATCGTCCCAGCTCACCGGCACATAATGGTCGCTTGCCGCGTCGTAGCGCATCGGTTCGGTCAGCCGGCCCTGCATCTCGAGCCAATAGTCCGACTGCTCCATCAGCTCGGTCACGCTGTGCTGCGCAAAGAAATCGCGCGTCACACGGAACTTCGTCGCCTCATGCGCCAGCGCCTTCGCGCCATTCTCGCAGAATTCGAGCTTCTTGGTGCAGGTCGCGTCAGGAAAGGCGCAGCTCGGGCATTTGAAGCCGCCGGGCTGGTTCATCGACAGCAGCGCGCGCGATCCCTTGGTGACGACGCTCTGTTCGAGGAGGACCTTCGCCGTCGCCGCCGCCGCGCCCCATCCGCCCGCAGGGGCGTTATAGGCCTGATAGCGGGCTTTGCCGTCGGCCATCGCGTCATCTCTCCCGAACCAGAACACCTCAACCGAATAAAGCACAGCGCGGCGCGCATGACCATGCAAACCATGGTGTGATTGCCCGTAGCGGGCAGGCGATCCATCGAAAAGCGGCCAGCCCCCGGGGCGGGGGCTGGCCGGATGCAGGCGGGCCGGGGTCAGCGGGTGCCGGGTGAGACCCCGGCCAGCCTGCGGTTCGGGTCGCCGAAGGAGCTCAATCGCCTTCGACCCCTTGGCTTCTAGTCCCGCGAGGCCGTCCCCCGGATGGCCGGCACATGACAATATCGTAATCCGCGCGTCAGCTTGCGGAGGCGGGCGGCCGCCTATGAGGGGCGCATGACACGAACGACCGGAAACAGGCGATGGGGACGCGCGGGGCTGTTCATGCTCCTGCTCGCGCTGCTCGGCGCCGGCCTCTATTACGTCCATCTCGGCTATTATCGCCACACGATCTTCCACGATCTGCCCGCCGCCGGAGTCGGGCCCGAACGCCCCGCGCTCGTCATGCTGTCGGGCGACATGGGCGACCGCGTCGGGATGACCCCGAAGGTCGCCGCGCGGCTCCATGCGCGCGGCTATGCGATCGTTACCGTCAACAGCCTGTCCTTTTTCGCGCCCGGCCGCACCGCCGCCGAGACGAGCGCGCTGATCGCGGGCGCGATGCGCCGCGCGATGGCGCTCGGCCGGACCGGTCATGTGGTGCTGATCGGCCAGTCGTTCGGCGCCGACATGCTCCACGCCGGGCTCGCGGAGCTGCCCGCCGCCGCGCGCGCGCCGATCCGCGCGGTCGTGCTTGTCGTTCCAGGGCGCGACATCGTGTTTCGCGCCTCGCCGGTCGAGCTCGCGGGACTCGAAACCCCCGACGCGCTCGCGCTGCCGACCGCGTCGCGCCTGACCTGGGTGCCGGTCACCTGCATTCATGGCTCCACGGAGGCGAACAGCCTCTGCCCCGAACTCACCCTGCCCAGCGTCCGGCGCGTCACGCTGCCCGGCGGGCACCGGCTGGATTTCGACGATGCGGCGCTGACCGCAGCGATCCTGCCGACAGTAACCCAAGCCAAGGACAATCGGTCATGAAGATGCCGGCGCTGGCACTGATGCTTGCCGCCTCGACGGGTATCGCGGCGGCCGCGATACCGCAGCCCGCCGCGAACCCGATCGGGCTGTGGGAGAACCCCAGGGGGACATTGCTTGTCCGGACGCGCTTTTGCGGACAATTGCTCTGCGGCAATATCGTCTGGGCGAGCCCGAAGGCGATGGCCGACGCCCGCGACGCCGGCGTAAATGCGCTGATCGGAACCGAGCTGCTCAGCGACTATCGCAAGAGCGGCGCCGCACGCTGGACCGGGCAAGTCTATGTCCCCGACCAGGGCCGCCGTTTCTATTCGACGATCGAGCAGAAGAGCCCCAACGATATCCGCATCTCGGGCTGCATCCTCGGCGGCCTGCTCTGCAAGCGGCAGGACTGGACGCGGCAATGAGCCGGTTTCTCGCCCGCATCCGCACGCACAAGCGGTCGCTGTCGATCCTCGCAGCGCTGCTTGTCGCTGCGCTCGGCTTCGCCGCGCTCTTCGGCCTGCTCCATTCGGTGCGCCCGCGTGCAATCCGCCAAGCCTTCGACGCGCTGTCGGCGGCGCAGATCGCGGGGGCGCTGGCGCTCACCGCGACGAGCTATCTTCTCCTCACCCTCTACGACAGTTTCGCGCTGCATGTGCTCGGCAAGAAGCTTCCTTGGCGCACGGCGGCGCTCGCCAGCTTCACCAGTTACACGCTCAGCCACAATCTCGGCCTCGCGCTGCTCACCGGCGGGTCGGCGCGCTACCGCGTCTATCGTGCCGCCGGACTCAGCGGCGGCGCGATCGGCAGCGTCATCGCGCTCGCCAGCCTCGCCTTCTGGAACGGCGTGATCCTGCTCGCCGGCCTCGCCGCGGCGACGAGCACGCAGATCCTGCCCTTCTTCGACTTCGGCCTGTCGCTCCACTGGCTGCACCTCGCGGGAATCGCGACGGTGACGATCTGCCTGATCCCGCTCCTGCTCCGCCATTTCGGGTTGCGCGCGATCGAGATCGGCGGCTGGCGCACGCCGATACCCGGTCCGGCGATGAGCGCGGCGATGACGCTTGTCGCCGCACTCGATCTCGCCGCCGCCAGCGCCGCGCTGTTCATCCTGCTCCCGGCGCCCGATCCGGCGGCCTGGCCGCTTTTCTTCCTCGGCTATGCGCTCGCGATCATCGCCGCGCTGATCAGCCATGTGCCGGGCGGGCTCGGCGTGTTCGAGGCGGTGGTGATTGCGATGGTGCCCGGCGACAAGGCAGAGCTGCTCGCGGCGCTGCTCGCCTACCGCGTCATCTATTATCTGCTGCCGCTGCTCCTCGCCGCGCTGCTCCTTGCCTGGCACGAAAGCCGCGCGTGGCACGGGCAGGCGAGGGAGCTGGCCGCGGCGGGGCAGTCGCTGCTGCGCGAGCTGGCGCCTCCGCTGCTCGCCGCGCTCGTCTTCGCCGGTGGTCTGATCCTCCTCCTCTCGGGATCGACCCCGGCGGAGGCGGCGCGGATGCACGACCTCAAGCATTTCCTTCCGCTGCCGTTCGTCGAGGCCTCGCACCTTGCCGCGAGCCTTGCGGGCACGCTCCTCCTCTTCCTCGCGCCCGGGCTGCTCCGCCGCCTCGACGGCGCCTTCGTCGCGACGCGCGCCTTGCTCGCCGCCGCGATACTCTTCTCGCTCGCGAAGGGGGGCGACTATGAGGAGGCGCTGATCCTGACCGGTATCGTCGCCGCACTGCAGTGGAGCCGCGCCGCCTTCTATCGCCGTACCGCGCTGATCGACGCGCCGCTGTCGACGGGCTGGATCGCCGCCGCGCTGACCGCGATCCTCGCCTCGGCCTTCGCGGGCTTCTTTGCCTATAAGCATGTCGCCTATTCGGGTAGCCTCTGGTGGCAGTTCAGCCTGAAAGGCGACGCGCCGCGTTTCCTGCGCGCGCTGTTCGGCATCGCGGTGCTGCTCGCCGGGCTCGCGATCTGGCGCCTCTTTGCGCCGTCGGCGCGCTCGGTCCGCACCAGCGCGGTCAGCTTCGACCAGCTCGAACCCGCGCTCGCGCTCGCCGACCGCACCGACGCCTTCCTCGCGCTGACCGGCGACAAGCGCTTCCTCCTGGCCGACGAGGGCGACGCCTTTCTGATGTACCGGATAGAGGGCGCCAACTGGATCGTGATGGGCGATCCCGTCGGCAACGAGGATCGCTGGTCCGACCTCCTGTGGAAGCTGCGCGAAAAGGCCGACGCCGCACAGGGTCGCATCCTGCTCTACCAGATCGGCGCCCGCACCCTGCCGCACGCGATCGACCTCGGCCTCTCGATCGTCAAATATGGCGAAGAGGCGGAGGTCGACCTCGCCGCCTTCACGCTTGCCGGGCCGCAAGCGAAGTCGCTCCGCCACGCCGAACGCCGCGCCGCACAGGAAGGCGCCGAATTCGCGGTCATCGCGGCCGCCGATGTCCCCGCGCACATCGCCGAGCTCCGGGCCGTATCCGACGATTGGTTGCGCGCGAAAAAGCAGCGCGAAAAGGCCTTCAGCCTCGGCAGCTTCGACCCCGCCTATATCGCGCGCTTCCCCTGCGCGGTGGTGCGGATCGACGGGCGCATCGTCGCTTTCGCCAATATCCTCGCGACCGCGAACGGCGCCGAAATGTCGGTCGACCTGATGCGCCACGTCGCGGCGCCGCCCTACGGCGTGATGGATTTCCTGTTCATCCGGCTGATGCAATATGCCCGCGACCGCGGCTTTCGTCGCTTCACGCTCGGCATCGCGCCACTGGCCGGAGTCGACGGGCGGCGGCTCGCCCCGACCTGGGCGCGCGGCGCGGCCTTTCTCTTCCGCCATGGCGAGATGCTTTATGGTTTCGAAGGGCTGCGCAGCTACAAGGCGAAATTCGCGACCCACTGGGAACCGCGCTATATCGCGGGGCCGCGCGGCATGGCCTTCGCGCAGGGCATGGCCGCCGTCCACCGCATCGTCAGCCGCCCTCCTGCGACGAAGAAGGCCGCTGCGCCCGTCGCGGCACCGGCGTGAGCGATGGACGCGATGCCTCCGCGCCCCATGCCTCCCGCCAGCGCGTTGCTGCTGATGCTCGCGGGCGTCGTCGGACTTGCGGCGCATCTCGCATCGACGCCCTTCGCTCCTCCGGGCAACCAAATCCCCGGCCTGACCTTTGAGGCCGAACGCACCGCACCGCTCGCGCCGCTCGCGCTCGTCGTCACCAGCGTGCAGGACGGCAGCGCCGCGGCGAAGGCAGATATCGCGGCGGGCGACGTCATCGTCGGCATCAACGGCAGGCCGATCGCATCGGTCTCCGCCGTCGCGCGGGCGATGAAGGGCGATGCGACACGGGGCGTCGACCTCCATATTCGCCATGACGGCGAGAGCCGCTATAAGCATCTGCCGCCCATCCGATCGAAGGAACCGCATGTCCCAGAAAATACTCGTCATCGAGGATGACCGGACAACCGCGGACTTCATCGTCAAGAGCCTGACCGGCGAGGGGTTCGTCGTCGATCACGCCGCCGACGGGCGCGACGGGCTGTTCCACGCGACCGACGGCAGTTACGACGCGATCGTCCTCGACCGGATGCTGCCGGGGATGGACGGGATGGCGGTGCTCGCGGCGCTGCGCGCGGCGAAAGTCGCCACGCCGGTGATCATCCTGTCGAACCTCGGCGCGGTCGACGCGCGGGTCGAGGGGCTGACCTCGGGGGCCAACGACTATCTGGTCAAGCCCTTCGCCTTTTCGGAACTGCTCGCGCGGCTGAAGCTGTTGATCGCCAAACCGTCGGGCGGAACGCAGGTCGAAACCATCCTCGCGTGCGAGGATCTGGAGATGAACCTGCTCAATCGCCGCGTCACGCGGGCGGGCAGGCGGATCGAGCTCCAGCCGCGCGAGTTTCGCCTGCTCGAATATCTGCTCCGGCACAAGGAACAGGTCGTCACGCGTACGATGATGCTGGAGGGTGTGTGGGAATATCATTTCGACCCCGGCACCAATGTCGTCGACGTCCATGTCAGCCGCCTGCGCCGCAAGGTCGACGACGGCTTCGACAAGCCGCTCGTCCACACGATCCGCGGCGCCGGCTATATGCTCGGCAAGGCGGGCTAGGCGCCAATGCGGCGGGGGTTCTTCCAGTCAACGACGGTGCGGCTCGCGCTCGCGTTGCTGCTCGCGCAGGTCGCGGCGCTCGCGCTGGGGCTGACGGTCATTCATCGCTTCACCGCCGCGACGATCCTTGCCGACGCGCGCACCGCGGCCGAGGTCGCGCGCGACGATTTCGCCGAGGAATATCGGCAGGAGGGTGAGGCCGGCCTCGTCCGAGCGATCCGCGACCGGCTCGCAGCACGCGACGACCGCAATTTCGTCGTGTTGCTCAAGGGTCCGGGCGGCGCGCCGCTCATCGGCAATCTCAAGCAATGGCCCGCGACGCTGGGCGACAACGAGCGATGGCGGCGGATCAGCCTGTTCCGCGAGGGCGGCACGGCGGCGGAAGAAATGGGACTGGTCACGCGGCGCCTGGACACCGGCCATGTCCTTCTAACCGGGGAAGTGCTCGAGGCGCAGGCACAGCTCGCCCGGGCGAGTCAGGCAGCCTTTCTCTATGCACTTGCCGCGGGAATCCTGATCGCGGCGGTCGTCGCCGCGCTCGCGGCGTGGATATTGTCGCGGCGGGTCGACGCGTTCGCGCGCGCCGCCTCGGCCATCGCGTCGGGCAAGCTCGACGCGCGCGTCGAGCGCGACGAGACCGGCGACGCCTTCGACCGGCTGGGCACCTCGATCAACGCGATGCTCGACCGGATCGAGGCACTGGTCGGCGAGCTGCGCATGGTCACCGATTCGATGGCGCACGACCTCCGCTCGCCCGTCTCGCGGATGAAAGCGACGCTCGAACAGGCGCTCGGCCGCACGCGCGACCCGAACGCGACCGCCGCGCTCGCCGGCGCGATCGACGAGGCCGACAGCCTGCACCGCCTGCTCGACACCGCACTCGAGATCAGCCGCGCCGAGGCCGGCATCGGCCGCGACCAGTTCGCCCGCTTCGCACTCGCGCCGCTGCTCGACGATCTCGCCGAAGTCTATGGCCCGCTCGCCGAGGACGAAGGCTTCGCGATCAGCGTCGACGCGCCCGCCGAGCTCAAACTGATCGCGCACCGCGAAATGCTGCTCCGGGCGCTGTCGAACCTGATCGACAATGCTCTGAAATATGCCGACGGCGGATCGGCGATCCAGCTGTCTGCGGCACGGGACGGAACCGACGTCGAGATAAGGGTCGCCGACGACGGCCCCGGCATCGCCGAGGAGCAGATCGGCGAGGCGGCCAAACGCTTCGTCCGCCTCGACCCCGCGCGCGGCGGCTCGGGCGCCGGGCTCGGGCTCTCGCTCGTCGAGACGATCGCCCACATGCACGACGGCCGGATGACGATCGCGCGGGCCGACCCGCACGGCACCATCGTCAGGCTGCGGCTGCCCGTCGCCGCCTGATCGCGTCATATCGGCGCCGAAGCCGAGCGGATCGCGCTGGGCTTCGGCAGCTGGGCGCGCCAGCCTTGGCGCGTGAACCAGAGCGGGGGCCATATCCATCTGATCCTGCCCGAGGCGGTCGAGCGCGCGGCGTGTTTCCGCACGCTTGCCGAGCCCGGCGGCCGGATCGTGCGCAGCTTCGCGAGCGCCGACGCCTGGCTGGAAGCGGGCGCCGATGCCGACTGCGCGATCCTGCTCTTTCATTGGCAGCAAGCAGGGCGCGTCAGTGGCGAGACATTGCTCGCGCAGCTCGCCGGACGCGCCGATGTCACGATCTTCGTCGCCGCGAGCCGCCTCGGCATCGCCGACGCCCGCGCGATCCTGCGCGGCGGCGCGCATGATTTGCTCCCCGCTCCGCTCGACCCGCGCCTCGTCCGCCGCACGATCGATGAGGCGATCGCAAGCTGGCAAGCGCGGCGCGACGCGCTCGCGCTGCACCGCGACGCTGAACTGCGGCTAGCCGCACTGACACCGCGCGAGCGCGACATATTGGAAGCGATCGCGGCGGGAATGGGCAACAAGGCGATCGCCCGCCGCCTCGACCTCAGCCCGCGCACGGTCGAAGTTCACCGCGCGAACATCATGCGCCGCGCCGGGGCGGGCAGCGTCGCCGAGCTGCTCCGCCTCGCCTTCACCGCCGAGCTGGCGCGCGGAAACCCTCTCCATTTCGGTGCATGAATCCCGATCGGCACCGCCGGATCGCCGCACAGGTGCCTATAAGGAGGATGAACGGACGGCCGCCGCTGAGTTGGTCCCCATCGGCACCGCCGTTCTCCCTCGTGGCCGAACCCCACCAGGCCACGGATCCCAAGCGGGCCGGCGGAGAAAGTTCCATCTCCGCCGACCCAATTTCTGTGGAGTGACCCCAATTTCTATCGACTGACCAACGCGCGCTGCTCAGGCCGTCCCATCGAGAGCAGGATCGGGTCGGACGCCTGCCGCGCCATGAAATCGGCCTTGCCGGCCATTCCCTGCCATTCGATGCCGATCAGCGACTGCGCGATCGCACCGCCCAGCGTGTCGCCGGGGCCGGGCAGGATTATCACGTCGGGCGCGAACTCCTTGACTGCGACCTGCACCGACAGCGCAAAGTCATAAGGCGCCAGAATCTGGTGGCCGAAGGTATAATCCCAGATCGCGGCCGGGTCGCTGGAGAAGCGCCGCCAGATATGCCCGCGCCCGTCGACCATCGGGATTGCAGGACCGCCGAACAGCGACGGAGGCAATTCGGCCTTCGCCTTGTCCGAGCTGCCGAACATCAACGGCGTGTGGAAAGGGCCGTGGCCCGCGAGGCGCAGCGGATCGCGGCCGGGCGTTTGCGGCGCTTCGGCGAGCAGCGCGGCAAGACCTTCCTCATTCCCCGCAAGGACGAGCATCCCGGCGAGGTCGATCGACAAGGCGAGATCGTGACCGGGGCGCGCAGCGATATTCGCGACGAGATCGAGTAACTGGTCACGGAGGCCGGGGACGGGCCGCCAATCCTCGTCGACCACCTGAAGCAATATCTGCCCGCCGGGACCGTGCGTCTGGCTGTTGAGGCCCATCGCGTTCGAAATGCGAAAGCCATCCTCGATCGACACCGCCCCGCCGAGCGCGAGCGCGCTGTACCAGCCCATCGAATTGCCCGCGACCGCGACGATGTCGAATTTGTCGCGGTCGATGCTCTGATAATCGAGCGCAGTGGCGGCATAGATCAGCGGCGCCGCGACGTCGCCGCGCATATGCGTCGCGACGCTGAAGCGCTCAGCGCCATCGAGCTCGGTGACGGTCGGCTGGCCGCGTTCGGCGCGCTGCGCGTCGAAATTCGCGATGAGGTCGGCGAACCGCGCCCCATGCAACCGCACGATGCTGCCAAGCTCGCCTTTTCCATAGGTGCCGCGCCCGGGCGCAACGACGAGCGCAGTCCTACGCGCGTTCATGCCAGCAGCTCCTTCGCGGCCGCGTAGATGCTGTCGCGGCTCGGCAGGGTCAGCGTCGCGGCCTTCCCCAGGGGAATGAAGCTGTCTTCGGCGGCGATGCGCGCGAGTTTCTTGCCCGGCGTGCGCTCGACGAATGTCGCCATCAGCGCCTCGCTCTGCGAACCCGTGATGCGGCATTCGTCGACGATCAGGATGCGCTTCGCATCGCCCACCGCGGCGACGAGCTTGTCCTCGTCGACCGGGCCGAGCCAGCGCAGGTCGATCACCCGCGCCTTCACGCCATCGGCCGCGAGCAGTTTCTCGGCCTGGCGCGAGAGATAGTAGCCGTTGCCATAGGTCACAATCGCAAGGTCGGTGCCACCGCCATGGACGCCGACGTCGCCGAGACGGATCGGTGTCCCCTCACCGGGCGCTTCATAGACGCTGGTCCACAGGCCATCACCCTCCTCGTGCAGGTCGCGGGTCATATAGAGCGCGATCGGTTCGACGAAGACGACGACGCGCTGCTCCTCGCGCGCCAGCCGCACGCATTCGCGCAGCATATGCACGGCATCGCGCCCGTTCGACGGCACCGCCAGGATAACACCCGGAATGTCGCGGAAGACCGCGAGGCTGTTGTCGTTGTGAAAATGGCCGCCGAAGCCCTTCTGGTAACCGAGCCCCGCGATGCGGATGACCATCGGGTTGGTGTACTGGCCGTTCGAGAAGAAGCTCAAGGTCGCCGCTTCGCCGCGGATCTGGTCCTCGGCATTGTGGACATAGGCGAGGAACTGGATCTCGGGCATCGGCAGGAAATCATTGTGCGCCATCCCGATTGCGAGCCCGAGGATCGCCTGTTCATCGAGCAGGGTGTTGATGACGCGCGCCGAGCCGAAGCGCTGGTGGAGTTTCGCGGTGACGTTATAGACCCCGCCCTTCGGCCCGACATCCTCGCCCGCGACGACGATCTCCTCGTGCGCGAGCATCAGGTCGGCGAGCGCCCACGACAGCAACCGCGCCATGTGCATCGGCTTGTCCATCTGCCCGGCGTCGCTGCCGAACATCGCCTTGCGGTCCTCGGCCGACGGCGTGTTCGGCCGCGCGACTTCGCGCGTCGGCGGGATCAGACTTTCCATGACATGCGTCGGGGTCGTGATCTTCGGCCGAAGGATCGCGGCCTCGGCCTGCCGCGCCAGGGTCGCGCCGATCTCCTCATAGGTTTCGGCAATCTCGGCCGCGGTCATCCAGCCCTGCTGCACCATCAGGGCCGCGCCGGCGAGCAGCGGATCACGCGCCTCATCGGCCTCGATCAGCGCTTTCGGCAGATAGGCGCCCTGCACGTCCGACCCAGCATGGCCGTAGAGCCGCACCGTCGCCATGTGCAGGAACACGGGCCTTCGCGTCCGGCGCGCATAATCCGCCGCCGCCTTCGCCCCGGCATAGGCCGAAGCAAGGTCGGTGCCGTCGCACTGGATATAATGCAGCCCCGCGCGGTGCCGGAACTGCGCCTCGATCCAGCCCGTCGGCGTGCGCGTCGAAATGCCGATGCCATTGTCCTCGCACAGGAAGATGAGCGGCATCGGGGTGCCCTGGAAGGCTGCCCAGCCCGCGGTGTTGAACGCGCCCTGCGCGGTCGAATGGTTTGCCGAGGCGTCGCCGAAGCTGGTCAGGACCACCGCATCGTCGGGAAGCGGCAGGCCCTTGCGCCCGAGCCGCCGCGCAATGCCGATCGAGAAGGCCGCGCCGACGGCTTTCGGCAGGTGCGACGCGATCGTCGAGGTTTGCGGCGGGATGTTGAGCGGCTTCGACCCGATCACCTTGTGGCGCCCGCCCGAAATCGGATCCTCGCTCGACGCGGCGAAACTCAAGAGCATGTCCCATGTCGCGCTCTCGCCGGGCAACTGACGCGCGCGGTGGAGCTGGAAAGCGTTCGAGCGATAGTGGAGGAACGCCATGTCGGTGACGCGCAGCGCAGCGGCGACAGCGGCATTGCCCTCGTGCCCCGACGAGCCGATCGTGTAGAAGCCCTCGCCGCGCGCCTGAAGATGGCGCGACAGCCGGTCCATCTGGCGGCTGGTGAGCTGCGACAGGAAGATATCGGTCGCCTCCGCCCGCGACAGGCCCGCCGCAGCCGGATCGGGCGCATCGGCGCGGCCGGGCAAGCGGCCTTCTGTCAGCGCGCCGAGGAATTTTTCATGCACTGCCTGCGCCGCGTCCACCGACTTCCTCCATTAGCTGGGCCATATGGTTGCACGCGCAACTACCGGCCTCCTACCGGCGCGCTAGAACGGGGCAGTTTGGCGCGCAAGCATCTCTTGCCTTGCTGCGCCGCCTCGCGCTACCACCTTGATCGATGACGCATCGGGGCGGGGCTCTCTTCTCAACATGATGTCGCTGTGGATCGCCCAGGCGTCGGCAGCGACGGCCGCCTCCGATCAAGGATGGCTCGTCGACCCCGAACTCGTCGATCCGGCCTATGGCCAGACGATGGCCGGGGGCGAGATCCAGACAGGTTTCCCGCCGCCACCCCCTCCGCAGCCCCAACAACCGCAATGGGATCTCGGCTGGCTGCGCGATTTCTTCGAATGGAGCGCACCGGCGCTGAAGCCCTTGATGTGGATCGGCGCCGCGGCACTGCTCCTCCTCATCCTCTATCATTTCGTCCCCGCCTTCGCCGACTGGGTCGATAATCTGCGCTTCGGCCGCAAGCGCGGCGATATCGAGGAAGAGGCGCTGGGCGAGGCCGAAGCCGGCGCCGCGCGCGCGCGGCTCGCCGACGCCGACGCACTCGCTGCGGCGGGCCGTTTCGCCGAGGCGGTTCACTTGCTGCTCTATCGGAGCGTCGACGACATCAGCGACCGCCGCCCCGGACTCGTCCGCCCGGCGATGACGTCGCGCGAGCTTGCGGGCGCGAGCGATCTGCCATCGGTCGCGCGCCATGCCTTCAGCCGGATCGCGCGCGCGGTCGAGATCAGCCTGTTCGGCGGCCGCGCGATCGACGAGGGCGCGTGGACAGAGTGTCGCAGTGCCTATGCCGAACTGACCGTGCCGCAGAATTGGGCGCGGGCATGAGCGGCGAACGGGCGAACGATTCGGGCTTCCACCCGCTGTTGATGGCGGCGATGGTGGTGGTCGGCGTGATCGCGTTCATCGCGCTCTGGGCATTGATCGCGCTCGGCCCGCAATTGTCGAGCGGCAACGACGGCGGCGGCCATTCGCTGTCGAAGGCGGCGCCCGGCTTTGCCGGGATCGTCGACCTGCTCGAACGGTCGGGCGCGCATGTCGAGCTGCGGCGTCATGTCGGCCCCGGCGCCGCGTCAGCCGACGAGCCGCTGCTGATCCTTACCCCGACGCACCAGACCAAGCCGGGCGAGATCGAGGAATTGCTCAATCAGCGCGGACGCCGCGCGCTCGTCGTCCTGCCGAAATGGCAGACGATGACGATCCCGGGGCAAGCGAAGAAGCCCGGCTGGGTCAGCCAGGGCTTTCCAGTCACCCCGGGCACCGCGCTGCTTCCCGAAAGCCAGTTCGGAAAGGTCCGCATTCGGGCGCCGCAAGCGCGCGCGCAAACCGTTCCCGCGAACGTCGCCGGGCGGCCCTTTGCGGCCTATCTCCCCGACAATGCGCAGACGGTCGACGGCGACGGCATCATTCCGCTGATTGCCGGCGCGAACGGCGGCGCGGTGCTGGCAATGGCGAAGGAGCGTGATTTCTACATTCTCGCCGATCCCGACCTCATCGACAATTTCGCCTTCGCATCGCGCGACAGGGCGCGCGCGGCAGCGATGCTGGTCGATGCGGTCGGTGAGGATGCGGATACCGACAGCGTTGCCTTCGACCTGACGCTCAACGGCTTCGGCGGCGGGCGCTCGCTGCTGCGCTTCGCCTTCGTCCCGCCCTTCATCGGCATCACGCTCTGCCTGATCGCGGCCGGATTGCTCGCGCTGTGGCAGGCGTGGGTGCGCTTCGGGCCCGCACTGAAACCCGCGCGCGCGATCCCGATCTCGAAGGAAGCGCTGATCGCGAACAGCGCCGACCTCGTGCGGCAGGCGCGGCGCGAGCTCGACGGCGCCGACGCCTATGTCGCAAGCCAGCGCCTCGCGATCGCGCGCCGCCTGCACGCACCCGCGGGGCTCGATAGCGAGGCCACCGACGCGTGGATCGACCGGCGATCGAAGCGCAGCGGCGATCTGTTCTCGGCGATCGCGCGGCGCCTGCCGTTCGCGCGGAACCGGCATGAATTTTTGGAAGGCGCGCAGGCGCTGCACGACATCAGGAAGGAACTATTGCGTGACGGCTGACATCGAGAGCGTGAAGGCGCTGGGCGCCGCGATCGAGGGCGAGGTCGCCAAGGTCGTGTTCGGGCAGGGCCCGCTGACCCGCATGGTGACGATCGCCTTGCTCGCGGGCGGGCATGTCCTGCTCGAAGGCCCCCCCGGGACCGCGAAGACCTTGCTCGCACAGGCGTTCGCGCGCGCGGTCGGGCTCGACTTCGGGCGCATCCAGTTCACCCCCGACCTGATGCCGGGCGACATTCTCGGCTCGAACCTCTTCAACTTCCAGACGTCGAGCTTCACGCTGACCAAGGGGCCGATCTTCACTGAGCTGCTGCTCGCCGACGAAATCAACCGCACCCCGCCGAAGACGCAGGCCGCGCTGCTCGAGGCGATGCAGGAACGGCGCGTGACGATCAACGGCGAGCCGCACGCGATTAGCCCTCGCTTCACCGTCCTCGCGACGCAAAACCCGATCGAACAGCAGGGCGTCTATCCGTTGCCCGAGGCGCAGCTCGACCGCTTCCTGTTCAAGCTCGTCGTCGACTACCCCGACGCCGCCGAGGAGCGACGGATCGTCGCCGACCATGGCGGACGCTTCAAAAGCCCCGCGGTCGCCGATTTCGGCGTGACCAAAATTACCGACGCCGCCGCGATCGGCGCCGCGATCGACGCCATCGCGGCGGTGCGCCTCGCCGAGGAAGTCATCGACTATATCGTCCGCCTGATCCGCGCAACGCGCGCCAGCGCCGACCTCGAATGCGGCGCAAGCCCGCGCGCCGCGACGATGCTTGCGCGCGCGTCGAGCGCCGCCGCGGCGCTGGAGGGCCGCGACTATGTGATCCCCGACGATGTCCAGCGCCTCGCCGCAGGCGTGCTTCGCCACCGCGTCATCCTGTCGGCCGCTGCCGAGATCGAGGGCCGCAACGTCGAGCAGGTGATCGCCGATATCGTCGAGCGCGAGGACGTGCCGCGTTGATCTACCCGACCCGCCGCGCGATCTATCTCCTGCTGCTCGGCGCTCCGCTGGCGCTGGCGCT
This sequence comes from Sphingopyxis sp. Geo25, assembly GCF_949769135.1. NCBI lineage: Bacteria > Pseudomonadati > Pseudomonadota > Alphaproteobacteria > Sphingomonadales > Sphingopyxidaceae > Sphingopyxis > Sphingopyxis sp. Geo25. Next base: position 272,724 of record NZ_CATKOZ010000003.1, read on the forward strand.
CGGGCTCGTGCGGCCGGAGTTATGGGTGATCGCGCCCGCGTGGATCGGCCTCCTTCTCTTCGGCCTTCTCGTTGACGCCATGCTCGGTGCGAACCCGCGCCGCCTCGCGCTCGACGCCACCATGCCGCACCAGGTCGGCGTCGGCGACCCGTTCGACCTGCGCCTCGTCGCGAAGGCCCCCACCGTCCCGCGCCGCGCCGAGATCGCGCTCGCGCTCGACGAGCGGCTCGCCCCCGGCGGGCGCCTTGCGGGCGAGATGCGCCGCGCGAGCGATGCCGAGGCGCTGGTCCGCACGCTGCCGCTCGCGGCGTCGCGGCGCGGACAGGCGCTCGTCGAGGCGCTGTGGGTGCGCTGGGCCGGGCCGCTCGGGCTCGTCTGGAAACAGCGCCGCTTCGCGCTCGATAGGGCGATTTCAGTCGTCCCCAGCCTGCGATCGGTGACCGAAGAAGGCAGCCGCCTGTTCCAGCGCAACAGCTGGTTCGGCCTCCGCCAGCAGCAGCTTCGCGGCGAAGGCACCGAATATGAATCGCTCGCCGAATATCAGCCGGGGATGGACCGCCGCGCAATCGACTGGAACGCCTCGGCGCGCCACATCAAGCTGCTCGCCAAGGAATATCGCGTCGAGCGCGACAATCGCGTCGTCCTTGCCATCGATGCCGGGCGCACGATGGCCGAGCCCGTGGGCGGCATGCCGCGCGTCGACCGCGCCGTCTCGGCGGCGCTGCTGCTCGCCTATGCGGGGCTCAAGCTCGGGGACCGCATCAGCTTCTTCTCCTTTGCCGCCAAGCCGCAGGCGCTGACCCCGGCCTATATGCACATCCAGGATTTCCCGGCACTCCAGCGCGCGGCGAGCTTCATCGACTATGCCCCGGTCGAGAGCAATTTCACCCTTGCGCTGTCGACGCTGTCGGCCGAGCTCAACCGCCGCTCGCTGATCATCCTGTTCACCGAATTCACCGACGCGACGAGCGCCGACCTGATGATCCGCGCCGCGGGCCGGCTGGTCAGGAAGCACCGGCTGCTGTTCGTCGTGATCCGCGACGACGAGGTCGAGGAGGTCGAGCGCCGCCGCCCCGAAAGCGCATCGGACGTCACGCGCGCCAATGTCGCCGCGGCGATGCTTCGCGACCGCCAGCTCGTCATCGCGCGGCTCCAGCGTTTGGGGGCGGACGTGATCGAGGTGCCCGCCGACGCGATGGGCGCCGCGGTGGTCGAGGCCTATCTCGGCATCAAGCGGGCCGGCAGCCTGTGAGCGCGGCCGAGCTTCCCTCCTTCTCGACCGGCCGCTTCCGGGCCGAGCGCGAGGCCGACTGGATCGCCTTCGACCTGCTGCTCACCAAGCTCGAAAAGCGCGGCGCGAAGGCGCTGACCAGTGACGAACTGCTCCAGCTTCCGATCCTCTATCGCGCGACGCTGTCATCGCTCTCGATCGCGCGTGCGACAAGCCTCGACAAGGCGCTGCTCGACCATCTCGAGGCGCTGTCGATCCGCGGCTATTTCCTCGTCTATGGCGTCCGCGAAACGCGCTGGAGCCGGATCCGCCGCTTTGTCCTTTACGACTGGCCTGCCGCGGTGCGCGCGGTGTGGAAGGAAACGCTGATCATTTCGCTGGTGATCATCCTCGGCGCGCTGACGAGCTGGTCGCTCGTCGCGCACAATCCCGAGTGGTATTATAATTTCGTCGATGAAAGCATGTCGGGCGGCCGCGATCCGCGCGCGACGGTCGAATTCCTGCGATCGACGCTCGGCCACGGCAAGGACGGGGGGGGACAGGAAAGCGGACTCCATGTTTTCGCGACCTTCCTCTTCACCCACAACAGCCGCGTATCGATCATGTCCTTCGCGCTCGGCTTCGCCTTCGGCGTACCGACGATGATGCTCGAATATTATCAGGGCATCGGCCTCGGCGCGATGCTCGCGGTCTTTTCGTCGAAGGGTCTCGGGTTCGATTTCGGCGGCTGGCTGTTCATCCACGGCACCACCGAGCTGTTCGCCGCCGCGCTGTCGGGCGCGGCGGGTCTGCGGATCGGCGCCGCGGTCGTCTTTCCGGGTGCGCGGTCGCGGTTGGAGGCCGCGGCGCAAGCGGGCAAGACCGCGGGCAAGGTGATGGTCGGCGTGATCCTGATGCTGCTTGTCGCGGGGCTGCTCGAAGGCTTCGGCCGCCAGCTGATCACCGACACCATGCTGCGCTATGGCATCGGGACGGTGATGCTGCTCTTCTGGCTCGGTTATTATTACGTCCCGCGGCGCGGAGACGTCGCATGACCGCGGCGACTAACGCGCGGATGCGCGCGGCGAGTGCGAAGAAGATTCGTGAGTTTGTGACCCCCGAAGGCGTCGACCTGCAACTCAGGATCGCCAGTTCGGGCTTGCGGCTCGGCGCGCTGATCGTCGACCTGCTCGTCATTTCGGCCGTCCTGTTCGTCTTTTCGATCTTCATGGCGTGGGTCGGCTTTTCGGCGAGCGGCGACATCGCGGTGATGATCTGGATGCTTGGCGCCTTCGTGCTCCGCACCTTCTGGTTCATCGGCTTCGAGCTTGGGTCGCGCGCCGCGACGCCGGGAAAAAGGCTGATGGGCATCCGCGTCGTCGCGCGCGATGGCGGGCGGCTCACCGCCGACGCCGTGGTCGCGCGCAACCTGATCCGCGAGCTCGAACTGTTCCTGCCGCTGATGATGCTCGGCGTCGGCACGGCGGAGGATATGGTGTCGGGCTGGACCGTCCTTGCCGGGGTGACCTGGTCGCTGACGCTCAGCCTGTTCCTGCTGTTCAATCGCGACCGGATGCGGATGGGCGACCTGATCGCGGGCACCTGGGTCGTGATGGCGCAGCGCGCGAAGCTCGATAGCGACATCACGACCGCCGCCGAGGCCGGCGCGATGCAGTTCAGCGACGCCGAGCTGTCGGTTTACGGCATATTCGAACTGCAGGAGCTCGAACGCATCCTGCGCGGCCGCGACCCGCGTGCGATGCGCGAGGTCGCGGACACGATCCGCGCCAAGATCGGCCGGCCGGTCGCCGAAGAAGATGACGTGTTCCTGCTTTCCTACTACCGGCAGCTGAAGGCCCGGCTCGAACGCGGGCTGCTGTTCGGAAAGAGACGAGAGGATAAATATGCCAGCGAATGAGGCTGTATCGGTCACCGAAGCGCTTCACCGGCGCCGGTCGGTGCGTGCCTTTTCGGACAAACCCGTCGACCCCGCCGTCCTCGAGGCGATCTTTGCCGCGGCGCAGCGCGCGCCGTCGGGCGGCAATCTCCAGCCCTGGCAGGCGGTGGTGCTGACCGGCGCGCCGTGGCAGCGCGTGAAGGATGCGGTCGCGGCGCGGATCGCGATGGGGCGCGAGGGCTACCAGCCCGAGTATGACATCTATCCCAAGGGCCTGACCGATCCGTGGGAAAGCCGCCGTTTCGGCGTCGGCGAGGCGCTCTACGCCTCGCTCGGCATCCCGCGCGAGGACAAGAAGGGGCGGCTCGCTCAATTCATGGACAATTACCGGGGTTTCGGCGCACCGGTGATGCTTTTCCTCCATTGCTCGCGCATCATGGGGCCGCCGCAATGGTCGGACATGGGGATGTGGCTGCAGTCGGTGATGCTGCTGCTCGTCGAACATGGCCTCGCCAGCTGCCCGCAGGAATGCTGGGCGATGTATGGGCAGGCGGTCCGCGAGACGCTGGACCTCGGCGAGGACCAGATATTGTTCACCGGCCTTGCGATCGGCCATGCGAACGAGGATGCGGCGGTGAACCAATGGCCCGTCCCGCGCGTCGGACTGAACGAAGTGATTGATTGGCGAGGGTTTTGAGAATGAGAATCGGGCGAACATGGGCAGGCTATGGCATCGCGGCGGCGGCCCTGCTGGTCGCGGGCTGCGCCGCCGTGCCGAAGGCCGAGGCCCCGCCGCCCGCGCCGGCGCCGGCCCCCGCCCCGCCGCCCCCGCCGCCCGCGCCCGAGAAATCGTGGGAGGATCGCGCCCTGACCGCCGGCGCGTGGCGCTATGACGCGGGCAGCCGCACCGCGAGCTTCGTCCAGAGCGGCAACCCAAGCCCGCTGCTCTCGCTTGCCTGCAGCGGCGGCAGCATCCGCCTGACCTCGGGCCTCGACGGCAACGTAGCGCTGCGCACCAGCGCCGGCGCCGACCAGATCCGCTTCGACGGCGGCAGCGCGAGCGTCCCGAGCGGCGACGCCCGGCTCGACCGCATCGCCTTCAGCCGCGGCCGCTTCGCGCTCGAAGGGACGACCGGCGCGCTGACGCTGCCCGTCCAGTCCGAAATCGGCCGCGCGATCGAGGATTGCCGGGGCTAAAGGGCGGCCTCTGCTTTGGCGGAGGATATCCGTGATGCCTTCGTTCGCCCTCGCGGCCCGGATTTTTCAAAGTTCGGGAAAGTTCAGCCCATTGCATGGTCCGTTGGGGACCGGGGGTGTTCCGAACGCCTCTCGCCCGCCTTGACGCGCTGATTTCCCAAATGGGAGCGTCGGGTGAAGGCTGACACGGCGGGATAATGTAGGAAAGGCCTATTTGAGGGCGGTGTCTGCTTTGGGGTGGGGAGCCGCCCTTCCGCTATTCGTCATCCCGGGCTTGACCCGGGACCCGCCTTTCCTCTTCCGGCCTCGGATAAAAAGACAAGGCAGGCCCCGGATCAAGTCCGGGGTGACGATGATTGATAGGGCCGCATTCGGTCGGAAGCAGCCATCCCCCTAAACCTAAAATATCCGCTTTCCAGCAGTATCGCGCCATGCCGGCTGCATCGCCCGGCGCTTTGGAGGCGGCACCTTCCCCGGATGGTGGGCTATCGCACCACGCTTCAGAGTGGCAAACGCTACGGTTCCGGCCGTCTCGCTCCTGTCGCCTCAAGCCCCCAAACGGACCGTCCCGCCCCTGATCCAGCCCCAGCGGCACGGGCCCTGATATTCGCGCGCGTTCTGCACCGACTTGCCGACGCCGCACATATCCTCGTCGGTGCCGGGGGCGGCGAAGACGATGCCGAACCAGGCGTCGTCGTCGGTTGCCTCGCACACCGAGACCTTCGCGCCGCCCGCTACCTTTGCCTTGACCGCGCGCGTTTCGCCCGGCGCCCAATAGACGTCGGTGCCGCCGTCCTTGACGCGGCTGATGCTCGAACAGGCGGGCAGGCTCGGCCCTTCGGTGCCGATCATCACCGCGCGCGTCGCCAGCGGTTCGCCCGCCACCGCCGGGGCATTGTCGGCGGGGGGCGCAGGCTGGCTGCAGGCGGCGAGCGAGAGGGCGAGAAGCATTGAGAGAGTCTGTTTCATGGACCCGAAACTAGCCGCCGCGCCGCGGCTGTGCAACGGCCCTTCGGAATCGCCCGAGAGGCGCATTTTCGCTTGGGTTTTACCTCCCCCGACCCTATATAATCGATATGACAGAACCCAGCGAGAACAGCGCGCCCGAAAGCGCCTCAAAACAGCCCAACACCAACGCCTATGGCGCCGATTCGATCAAGGTCCTGAAGGGCCTCGACGCGGTGCGCAAGCGCCCCGGCATGTATATCGGCGACACCGACGACGGGTCGGGCCTGCACCATATGGTGTTCGAGGTCAGCGACAATGCGATCGACGAAGCGCTCGCGGGCCACTGCGACCTCGTCCTCATCACCTTGAACAGCGACGGATCGGTCAGCGTCGAGGATAACGGCCGCGGCATTCCCACGGGCATCCACGCCGAGGAAGGCATTTCGGCGGCGGAAGTCATCATGACCCAGCTCCATGCGGGCGGGAAGTTCGAGAATACCAGCGACGACAATGCCTATAAGGTTTCGGGCGGCCTGCACGGCGTCGGCGTCTCGGTCGTCAACGCGCTCAGCGAATGGCTCGAACTCACGATCTGGCGCGACGGCGAAGAGCATTGGATGCGCTTCGAGCATGGCGACGCGGTCGCCCCGCTCAAGGTCAACGGCCCCGCCCCGGCGGGCAAGAAGGGTACGCGCGTCACCTTCATGGCCTCGACCGAGACCTTCAAGAATGTCACCGAGTTCGACTTCGAGAAGCTCGAGCATCGCTACCGCGAGCTCGCCTTCCTGAATTCGGGCGTGCGGATCAAGATCGTCGACGCACGGCACGCCGAGCATGTCGCGCACGATCTTTTCTATGAGGGCGGCATCGCCGCGTTCGTCAAATATCTCGACCGCAACAAGACCGCGCTGCTGCCCGATCCGATCGCGATCAGCAGCGAACGCGACGGCATCGGCATCGACGTCGCGCTCGAGTGGAACGACAGCTATTACGAAAATGTCCTCTGCTTCACGAACAACATCCCGCAGCGCGACGGCGGCACGCACCTCGCGGCCTTCCGCGCCGCGCTGACGCGCACGCTCAACGGCTATGGCGAAAAGTCGGGGATGCTGAAGAAGGAAAAGGTCAGCCTGACCGGCGAGGATATGCGCGAAGGGCTGACCGCGATCGTCTCGGTCAAGCTGCCCGACCCGAAGTTCAGCAGCCAGACCAAGGACAAGCTGGTCAGCAGCGAAGTCCGCCAGCCGCTCGAAAGCCTGATGGCCGACCGGATGACCGAATGGCTGGAGGAAAATCCGGCCTATGCCAAGGCGGTGATCCAGAAAGTCATCGACGCTGCCGCGGCGCGCGAGGCCGCGAAGAAGGCGCGCGAGCTGACGCGGCGCAAGGGCGCGATGGATATCGCGAGCCTGCCCGGCAAGCTCGCCGACTGCCAGGAACGCGACCCCAGCAAGTGCGAACTGTTCCTGGTCGAGGGCGATTCGGCAGGCGGATCGGCGAAGCAGGGCCGCGACCGGCATGTGCAGGCGATCCTGCCCTTGAAAGGCAAAATCCTGAACGTCGAGCGCGCGCGCTTCGACCGCATCATCTCTTCGAAGGAAGTCGGGACGCTGATCCAGGCGCTCGGCACCGGCATCCGCGACGAATTCAACATCGAGAAACTGCGCTATCACAAGATCGTGATCATGACCGACGCCGACGTCGACGGCGCGCATATCCGCACCTTGCTGCTCACCTTCTTCTATCGCCAGATGCCCGAGATTATCGAAAACGGCCATCTCTACATCGCGCAGCCGCCGCTCTACAAAGTCGCGAAGGGGCGGAGCGAAGTCTACCTCAAGGACGACGCCGCGCTCGAAAATTATCTCGTCGATGCCGGCATCGACGCGCTGCTGCTCGAAACCCCGGGCGGGGCGCGGTCGGGGAACGACCTGCGCGAGCTGATCGAGCATGGCCGGCGGCTGCGCGCGCTGATGCGCTATGTGCCGCGCAGCCTGAACCACGGGCTGGTCGAGGCGCTCGCCTTTGCCGGCGCGCTCGACCCGAACCTCGACACCGCGGGGCGCCACAGCGCCGCCGCGACGTCGGCGACGTGGCTCAATGCCGCCGAGCGCGCGCTGACGGGGGGCGGCGAAGCGGTCTGGACCGTCGAGGCGGTCGAGGGCGGAGGCTACACGCTCGAGCGCCGCTGGCGGGGGGTAAGCGATCTCCATGCGGTCGATGCGGCGTTCCTGCAAAGCCAGGAGGCCCGCCGCCTGCACAAGCTGGCGAGCGAGCAGGCCGAAACCTATGCCCGCCCCGGCCGCCTCGTGAAGGCGAGCGGCGCGGCGGCGGTCGAGGTCGAGGCGACCGAGGGCGACGAGGAGGATGTCCCCGCAGCTTCGCCCGCCAAGTCAAACCCGGTGACGCGCCCGTCCGAACTGCTCGACGCGATCTTCGCGCACAGCCGCAAGGGGCTGTCGATCAGCCGCTACAAGGGGCTGGGCGAGATGAACGCCGAACAGCTTTGGGAAACGACGCTCGACCCGGCGCACCGCTCGCTTTTGCGCGTCAGAACCGAGCAGGCCGACGTCGCCGACGGCATTTTCGAGCAGCTGATGGGCGACGAGGTCGAGCCGCGGCGCGACTTCATTCAAACCAATGCCTTGAGCGTCGCCAACCTCGACGTCTGATCGCGGATTCGGCCCAGCGCGGCGCGGACGGCTTGCGCGAGCCGATCCGCGCTGGCTAGGGACGCGTACCCAACAGGGGAGGCTGAATATGCGGCGCTTGATGGCGATAGCCCTGCCGTTGCTGCTGGCGGTGCCGGCGGTCGCGCAAGGGCAGGACGGCAGCGACGACACCGAAATCGGCAGCGGATTGGCGAGCTATTATGGCGACGAACTCGCTGGCAACCGCACCGCAAGCGGCGAGCGTTTCGACCCCGCCGGCTTCACGGCCGCGCACCGCACGCTCGCGTTCGGCAGCAAGGTGCGCGTCACCAACCTCGCCAACGGCAAGAGCGTCGTCGTGCGCGTCAACGATCGCGGCCCGTGGGGCGGCGGACGCGTGATCGACATCAGCCACGCCGCGGCGAAGGAAATCGGAATGCACCGCAGCGGCACCGCGCGCGTGAGCATGACGCTGGTCGACGGCGCCGACTAGGCCCGCCCGGCGTCAGCCGACGCTCGAATCGAACACCGACCAGCCCGCCGCATAGGCAAAATGTTCGAGCGCGATCGCGCCGACGAGCGACGTCCCGGCTTCGTTGAGGCCGGGCGACCACACCGCGATCGATCCCTGCCCCGGCGCGATGCAGAGGATGCCGCCGCCGACCCCGCTCTTGCCGGGCAGACCGACGCGGAAGGCGAATTCGCCCGAATTGTCATAGTGACCGCAGAGCATCATGATCGCATTGATCCGCCGTGCGCGGTGCGGCTCGATGATCTGCTCGCCGGTCAGCGGATCGCGGCCCTCCAGCGCGAGGAAAAGCCCCGCCTTGGCAAGCTGGCGGCAGGTCATCGCGATCGCGCACTGGCGGAAATAGACCCCGACCGCATCTTCGACCGGATGGCGCAGATTGTCGAACGCCCGCATGAAATAGCCGAGGCTGCGGTTGCGCGCGCCCGTCTGCGATTCGGAGGACGCGACCTCCAGGTCGATCGCGATGCTGGCGTCGCCGGCGCGGGCGCGCAGAAAGGTGAGGATTTCCTCGACCGTCGTATCGCCGTCGCGGCCGTCGATCAGCCGGTCGGTCGTCGCGATCGCGCCGGCGTTGATCAGCGGATTGCGCGGGATGCCGGCTTCGCTTTCGAGCTGGACGATCGAATTGAACGCGCTGCCCGACGGCTCGCGCCCGACGCTGTCCCACAAGCTGCTTCCGACGCGGCGAAGCGCGAGCGCGAGCGTGAAGACCTTTGACACCGACTGGATCGAGAAGGGAATATCGGCATCGCCCGCGGTGTGAACCGTGCCGTCGGGAAGCGCGAGCGCGAAGCCGAAGCGGTCCGGATCGACCTTGGCGAGCGCCGGGATATAGTCGGCAACCTTGCCCTGCCCGCGGTGCGGCAGGGCGACGTTATAGGCTTCGGCGACGCAGCGGGCGAGATCGGTCATGCGGTTTTCCTAGCAACTTCATTCGCGATTGCATGTATTTTCATTTTTCAGCAAATATTGTACATAAGTGAAATCAATTCACGACTCGGGAGACGAGACATGGCCGACCATCCGCGATCGAAGGGGCTTTCGAGCGCCCTCTGCTACAAGGACAGCAAGGCGGCGTTCCGCTGGCTGGAGGAGGCGTTCGGGTTCGAGCCCGTTTTCGTGCTGCTCGACGAGCAGGGCAATCTCGCGCACAGCGAGATGGAATATGGCGCGTCGACGATCATGGTCGGCAATGAATGGTCCGACGATCATCGCAGCCCTGCCAACCTCGGCGGCAAGAACACGCAGACGGTGCATGTCCAGCTGGGCGCGGGCGAGGATATCGACGCGCATTGCGAGCGCGCCCGCTCCGCCGGTGCCGACATCATCGCGCCGCCCGAGACGCAATTCTACGGCGACCGCACCTACCGCGCGAAGGATCCGGAGGGGCATATCTGGACCTTCGGCGTCACCGTCGAGGAAAAGACCTCGGACGAATGGGACGCCGAGGGCGGCTTCACGACGAAGACGCGGCTCGACGATTGAGCACCGCACTCGACCGGATGCTGGAGGCGCTCGCCGACCCGAAGCGGCGGCGCGCGATCGAACTGCTCGGCCAGCGGCCGCGGAGCGCGGGCGAACTGGCGAGCGAGCTCGGGCTCGCGCCGCCCGCAATGAGCCGCCATCTGCGCGCGCTGAAGGAAGGCGGGCTCGTCGAGGACGGGCATCCCCACTTCGACGCGCGCGTGCGCATCTATTCGTTGAAAGACGGCGCGACCGACGAGCTCAAGCGCTGGCTCGCCGAGACCGAGGCGTTGTGGATGCACCAGCTTGGCGCGTTCAAGCGTCACGTCGAGGACGGGAAATGAGCGCCGCCGTCATCGTCGCGCTGCGTGTCGGGGCCTCGCCGCGGGCGGCCTTCGACGCGTTCACCGACGGAATCGGCCGCTGGTGGACGAGCCATCCGCTATTCCCGCTGTCGTCAAAGGGCGACGGGACGCTTCGTTTCGACCCTTCGGGGCCCGGCGGACGGCTGGTGACGCGCTTCGACGATGGCGAAGAGTGGGAGATCGGCCGGGTGCGACACTGGCTCCCCGGCGAGCGGCTCGTCTTCGGTTGGCGGATCCCGAGCTTCGCACCCGACCAGGCGACCGAGGTCGAGGTGCGCTTCGAGGCGGTCGGCGCCGACACGCGGGTGACGGTCGAACATCGCGGCTGGGATGCGATCCCGCAAAAGCATGTCGCGCGGCACGGGTTCGAGCTGATGCTGTTCCAGCGGCGCCTCGGCGAGCATTGGCGCGGGTTGCTGAAAGGCATGAGCCAGAAGCTCTAGCTGGATGTCGGCTTTGGGGTGGATTCCAGACCTTCGTCACCCCGGACTTGATCCGGGGTCCACGACTTCAACGCCGCGATGGATCCCGGATCAAGTCCGGGATGACGAAGTGGGAATGTCTAAATTGGGGGGGGCGGTCGCCCCAAGCTCGTCATGCTGAACTTGTTTCAGCATCCATGGCCGGGTCTTGCATCCGGCGCCGCGCCGAAGGAAACGGCAGACCATGGACCCTGAAACAAGTTCAGGGTGACGATGCAGGATAGGTCCGCAACCGGTCGAAACCGGTCTTCGAAACCAGATCAGCCGCAAATGGCGGCTTTCGGTCGAAACCGGTCATCGAAGCCAGATCGGCCGCAAATGTCCGCTTTCGGCCGACAGCCTTCCCGTGCGTAGCGGTGCGATAACTCAGTTCAGCGTGACGAAGCGCGCCATGTCGTCGCGCGTCAGATAGCGGACATCGTCGAACGGGGTGCTGTTGGTAAGCGCATAGAAGGCGCGCGCCTTGGCATCGTCCATGCCCATTTCGCGGTAATAGCTCAGATATTCGGCGTGGACGGGATCGTTCGCGGGATAGTCGTTCGCCTCGCGGCCGGTGTCGTCGGCCCAGCTGTGGACGCCGAATTCGGCGTCGGGGGCGGCGCGGCGGGTGGCGCCGGCGAGCCAGAGTTCGACCGCGCCCGAGCGGACCGAGCCGCCACTGGGAACGACGGTTTCCAGCCCCGCGCGGCGGACGGCGCGCGCGAGGATCAGATTCGCTTCCTCGTCGAGGCTGCCGGGGCAGTCGATCATTTCGAGGCGCTTGAGGTTCGGATAGGCCGCGAGCATCGCGGCGAACTGGCGCGGCGTCGCCGAGGTGACATCGCCCGCCATGCGGACGGTGGCATCGTCGACCACCGCGAACGGGCCGAACTTCGCCCTGGCGTGGCCGAGCGTCGCGAGCGTGCCCGAAGGGGCGTAGCGGCGCGTGGCGCCAATCTCGGTGTCGGTATCGGCATCGTCGGCGATCGCTTCGTCGTCGAAGGGCGCGGCCTGTTCGTCGATAGTGTCGTCGTCGAAGCCGGTATCGGCGGCCTCATAAGTCCAGGTCACCGTCGTCGTGACGACGATCTGCTGCGCCTGCGCGGGGGCGAAGGCGAGGATCGCCGCCAGCGCGGCGACGATCAGGGTGCGGCAGAGAGCGGCCGGTGAAACCATGGCGCTGCTTTCGCGCGCGCGCGGCTTCCAAATGGCAAAGCAACAGAGTCAGCGCGGTGTTAACCGCATTGCGGGACGGATGGCGTCCTCCAGATTCCGCTCGTGTCGAGCGAGTCGAGACACCGGGCAGCATGGCGCCATTCCGATAGGCCTCTCGGCTTCGCTCGATGCGAACGGGAGGTGATGGTTATTCCGCCTCGCAGAGCGCCTTCAATTGCTCGGCGACCGCGCCCCAGCCGGAGGTGAATCCCATCTCCTCATGCTGTTTCTGCGCCTCGTCGGTCCAGTGACGCGCCCAAGCTGTATAGCGCGTGCCGCTGCCTTCGGGCGCGATCTCCCAGCCGCCGATCATGAAGGGCGTCGCGGGCGCCATTCGCCCGTCGGGTCCGATCATCACCGCGTCGGTCGACACGAAGCGGACACCGGGGACGACCTCAAGGAAGATGCCGTCGCTCGGATGCGCTTCGCCGTTTGGGCCGTGCATCGTCATCGCGGAGCGCCCGCCGGAGCGCCAGTCCTGCTCGATGATCTCGGTCGTCCACGGCTTCGGGCACCACCATTCGGTGATCCGGTTCGTCATCACATCCCACACTTTTTCGGGTGCGGCGTCGATATAGATGTCGACGGACAATTCGCGGGGTTCGGTCATCATGGTCTCCTAAGGGGAAAGGTCAGTCGCGGTCGGGGGCGCCGAGCGGGAAATAATGGCGATAGGGACGGGCGCCATCGACCGCGCGCGCGACCGATGGATGCGCGAGCAGGCGGGCGCGATAGGCGCGCAGATTCTCGTACGTCTCGGGAATCTGGTGGACCCAGTCGGCATAGAAGAGCGACGGCGCCGCCGCGCAATCGGCGAGGGTGAAGCCATAGGGGGTCGCCCAGCCGCCGCCCGCGAGCTCCTTGTCGAGCCAGGCGTAGATGGTGTCGAGCTTGGCCTTCGCGCCATCGACGATCGACTGGACATGACCTTCGGGGCCGCGGATCGCATCGTTCACGACCTCCTGCATCTGGCCCATCACATGATTGTCGAAGATGCGGTCGGACAGCCGGACCTTCAGCGCGGCGTCGAAATCCTTGGGGATCAGCCGCGGCTCGGGGACGAGCTGGTCGAGATATTCGATGATGATCGACGCCTCGAACCAGGGCTGGCCGTCGTGGACGATCAGCGGAAATTTTCCGATCGGCCAATGCGCGCGCAGTTCCGGCCCATGCGCGGGAAATTCGGGATCGACGTTGCGATATTCGAAATCGATGCCCTTTTCATAAAGCGCGATCTGCGCCTTCCAGCTGTAGGAGGAGAAGGGGTGGCCATAGAAAATCAGCATCAGCGGGCGTCCTTGCGGGTCAGCCATGCGAGCGGCAGACCGATGAAGAAGATATGCGGGAAGATCGCGACCGCGCCCTTGACGAGGTCGGGCGGCGGGAAAGGTGCGCCGAACCGGAGCGGCAGAACGATAGCGTTCATCACCAGATAAAGGCCGAACCCATAAAGAGTTCCGGTCAGCCACCACGGCTGGCGCAGCGCGGGCATGCGGCGCGCCGAGAAGAACCAGAAGGCGACCATCGCGAACATGATGGCAAAATGCGTCGCAAGTCCCGCGAGCGCGCCGCCTAAGCCCCAGTCGCTCGCGCCGTCGCCGAAGGGGCCCTTGGCGACGCCGCGGAGCATCTGGCCGGGATTGCTCCCCGCGAGCACGCTCCACACCGCCGCGTAGGCGATGTCGAGCGTGCCGCAGAGCAGCCAGGCGAAGAGGAGCGGGCTACGCCGCGCCAACCGCTTCGCCCCGGATCGCGGCTTCGATCGCGGCGACGTCGATCTTCTTCATCGTCATCATCGCCTCGAACGCGCGCTTGGCGGCGGCCTGATCGCCGCTCGTCATCACGTCGGTCAGCACACGCGGGGTGATCTGCCACGAAATGCCCCATTTGTCCTTGCACCAGCCGCACATGCTTTCCTGTCCGCAGTTGCCGACGATCGCGTTCCACAGCCGGTCGGTTTCTTCCTGCGTGTCGGTGTGGACCTGGAAGGAAAAGGCCTCGCTATGCTTGAAGGTCGAGCCGCCGTTGAGGCCGATGCATGGATAGCCGAGCACGGTGAAGTCGACGGTCAGCACATCGCCTTCCTTGCCGCTGGGGTTGTCGCCGGGGGCGCGGTGGATGCCGCCGACCGCGCTGTCGGGAAAGGTCGCGGCATAGAAGTTCGCGGCTTCCTCGGCATCCTTGTCGTACCAGAGGCACAGCGTTGCTTTGTTCGACATCATTTCTCTCCTTTGATCGGCCCGCCGATCGACCAGAGATGGCCGAACGGATCCTTCACCTGCGCGTAGCGGTCGCCCCAGAAGGCATCGTGCGGTTCGAGCGTCGACGACGCGCCCGCGTCCATCGCGCGCCGGTACCAGCTGTCGGTGTCGTCGACGTGGAGATGCAGCGTCACCCCCGTCGGCGGGCTCATCGCATGGCCGCTATATTCGGGAAAATCGTCGTGCATCATCAGCGATGCGCCGTTGACCGTCAGATGCGCGTGCATCAGCCGCACGCCGTCCTCGGCGGGCATGCGCATATTCTCGGTCGCGCCGAACGCCTTCTTATAGAAGTCGATCGCCTCGCTGCCCCGCTTGTCGGGGATCGCGATATGCGGGGTCAGGCCGGTGGTCGGGCCCTGATTAGGATTTGCCATTGCTGCTCTCCTCTATTTGCGCGGACCGACAAGGCCGAAGGCGGCGCCCTGCGGGTCGATGCCGTTCATCGCATATTCGCCGCCGGGGATTTCCATCGGCCCGTTGGTGACGGTGCCGCCGTTCGCGGTCACTGCCGCTTGCGCGCGGTCGATATCGTCGACGCCGATGTAAAAGCTCCACATCGATGCGGGCATGCCGGGCATCAGCGGCATCACCGCGCCGATCCCGACGTCGCCGCGCTGGATGAAGCGGTACGCGCCCATCTCGCCCATATCCATCGCGCCTTCCTGGCCCCAGGCGAAGTGGCGGGTGTAGAAGTCGATCGCGCTTTCGGGATCGCTGGTCGCGAGCTCGTTCCAGCGGATGTGTTGCGCCTCGGTGACCGAAAAGACGTCGCTCTCCATGCCTTCCATGCCCTCGGGAGGCTTGGGGGCCATGACATAGAAGGGCGCGCCCTGCGGATCGGTGACCATTGCGATGCGGCCGACCGGAATGTCCGACGGCGACATCTGCACGCTGCCGCCGTCGGCCTTGATCGCATCGACCGCAGTATCGACGTCGGCGACATGCAGATAGCCGATCCACAAGGGCCGCCCGCCGCCCGCGATCATGTCGGCATTCAGCGCAAGCACGCCGCCCGCGTTGCCGCCGTCGCTGCGGTCGATCATGCGATAGTCCATATCGCCCGCCGCGGGGTCACGCTCGGGCGCGATCGTCCAGCCGACGACCGCGCCATAGAAGCGCGCCGCGCCCGCCGGGTCGGGGGTCATCAGTTCGTACCAGATGAAGTTCGATGCTTGCGTCATGATCGGGTGCCCTCTTTCCAAATGCGGCATCTTCTTGATCCTCCCTGCGGCAAAGCCGTGGGAGGGGGGTGCGGGGTTGGATTGCCCCGGCAATCCAAGTCCAGTCCGGGGGGCTGGACGACCCAGCAATCCGCGGAGCGGATGGTGGAGGGGCTTGCGAGGCTTGCGCCAAAGCCCCTCCGTCGGCCCTGCGGGCTGCCACCTCCCCATCGCTACGCGACAGGGAGGATTTGCTTCAGGCCATCACGATCGGCTCAAAGCCGCCGTAGATCATGCGCTTGCCGTCGAAGGTCTGGTTGTTCGGATCATGCTGCATCCGCTCGTCCTTCATCATCTTTTCCCATCCCTGGGTGCGCGTTTCCTTGTCGGGCCACTCGACCCAGCTGAAGACGACGGTTTCGCCCTCCTGCTTGTGCGCGGCGCGATTAAAGTCGGTGACCTTGCCGTCGGACACATCGTCGCCCCACGCCTCGACGACGCGCGTCGCGCCGTAGTCGCGGAACACCGCCGACGCCTTGTCGGCCATCGCGCGATAGGCTTCCCTGTTGCCGTCGGGGACGGGGACCAGGTAGCCGTCGGCATAGCCGGTGGCGCCCCCCATCGTTTCATTGGCGCCGCGGTCGTCGACGATCGATTCAAAGCCGCCGATGATCATCCGCTTGCCGTCGAACGGCATCTCGCCGCCCATCGCCGCCATGCGCGGATCGTTCATCATCTTTGTCGTCGCGGCGTCGCGCGTCGCCTTGTCGGGATATTCGAACCAGCTGAAGACGACGGTCTCGTCGGGTTTGGCCTGCACGGCGCTCTTGAAGTCGTTGAGCTTGCCGTCGGGGACGTCGTCGCCCCAGCATTCGACCATGCGCGCGACGCCGAATTCCTTGAACAGCGGCGCGGCGTCGGCGGCGTGCTTGCGATAGGCTTCCTTGTTGGCAGTCGGCACCGCGAGCACAAATCCTTCTACATAGGTCATCTTGTCTCTCCTTAGGGGGGTGGGAGTTTTCAGGCGGCGGGTGGACCCGCTTCTTCGCTGAAGGCGTCGAGCTGCGCGGCGAGCGCGCGCTGGAAGGCGGGGCGCGCGAGGCAGCGATCGAGATAGGCTGCGACGCGCGGCTGTTCGGCGACCAGCCCGGCCTCGACCGCCTCGCGCAGCACGGTCGCCATCGCGATGTCGGCGACGGTGAATTCGCCGACGAGATAGGGCTTGTCGCCGATCGCGTCATCGAGCCGGCCGAGCCGGCCCTGGATGAATTCGATCAGGCTCGGCCTACGAAGCTTCGCCCACTCCTCGTCCTTCGCGAACAGGTCGACATTGCCGAGTTCGAACAGCATCGGCTCAACGCTGTTATAGGCGGCGAACAGCCAGGCGAGGGTGTTGGCGCGCGCCTGGGGATCGCGGGGCATCAGCCGCGCGTCCTTCTCCGCAAGATGGAGCAGGATCGCGCCGCTTTCGAACAGACGGATGCCGCCGTCGTTAAGCACGGGCACCTGCCCCCACGGCTGGAACAGGAAATGGTCGGCGGAGCGGTTGACCGCGCTGATCAGATGTTCGGCATAGTCGAGCCCGATTTCCTCGCACGCCCAGCGCGGGCGGAGGTCGCGGACGAAGCCGCGCGCGAAGTCGGGCACCCAGTCGAACGCGGTGACTTCAAGGCTGCTGTCGGGGTTCACCGGCATGGCTAGTTCCTCTTCCCTTTGATATAGGCGACGATCGACATCGCGTGGCCATGGCCGAGGTCGAAATCCTGCTTCAGCCAGTCGGTGACCGCGGTCGCCTTGACGCCGGGGGCGAGGCCGTTTGTATCGGCTAGCCCTTTTTCGGTGGCGATGGCTTTCAGATCTTCGGCCGATTTGCCGGTCTTCGCCTCCACATTGTCGAGATAGGCCTGGAAGCTCATGTACCCGCTCCCGTCAGGCGGCGACTTCGGGGACGGGCGCTTCGCCGTTCGCGACGGCGGGGTCCATCCAGAAGGGGCCCCAGACATGGCCATCGGGGTCGAGGACATCGCGGCCGTACATGAAGCCATGGTCCTGTACCGGGTTGATGTCGGCCGTGCCGCCGGCGGCTGCGGCCGCCTCTGCCATCGCATCGACCGCTTCGCGGCTGCCGAGCGCGAGCGCGAGCGACACCTCGCTCGACCCCGCCGGCGCGATCGGCCGGTCGGTGAAGCTCTTCCACTTGTCGTGGGTCAGGATCATCACGAAGATCGTGTCCGACCAGACCATTGCGGCGGCGGTGTCGTCGCTGAAGCGCGGCTCGTTGGTGAAGCCGAGCGCCTCGTAAAAGGCCTTCGACCTTGCCAGATCGGCGACGGGCAGATTCACGAAGATCATTCTGGGGGTATCGGACACATGCTCTCTCCTCAATCTCGCCCGAACAGCATCCGGACGTAACGCTTCAGATGGGTGACGGTCCCGCGCGCAATCGCCGGGTCGTTCGTGGTTTTCGCCAGGACGAAGGCGCCCTGCAGAACCGACTGGACATGCTGGGCGAGACCGATCGCGGTGACGTCGTCAGGAACGCCATAGAGATCGATCGCCGCCTGGATGTCGGGGGCAAGCGCCTCGCAATAGGCATTGATGCTCGCCTCGCATGCGGCGCGGATGCGGTCGCTCGTCGCATAGGCCTCCTGCACCATCGTGCCGACGAAGCAGGTATAGTCTTCGGTGGGACCGTCGAGCATCGCCAGGCGGAAATCGATATGGCCGAGCAGGCGGTCGAGCGGATCGCCCAAGCGGTTGTGCGGTGCGAGTTCGAACATCGGCCGCGCGCGCTCGGTCCAGCCCTCGGCCGCGGCGACGCCCAGCGCTTCCTTCGATTCGAAGTGATGGAAGAAGGCGCCCTTGGTGACGCCCGCGACCGCGCAAATCTCGTCGACACTCGTCGCGGCATAGCCCTGCCGCCGCACCGTCGCGTGCGCGGCAGCGATCAGCGCGGCGCGCGCGCTGCCGCGCGGGGCGCGGGTCTTGCTGGCGGCGGCGGTTCGAGTCGTGGTCATGCGAATTGCCATACCGACCAGTTGGTATGTTGTCAAACTCTGATCGGCCAATTGCGCCAAGGCGGCGATAAATTGACTCGACCTTCCCGCGACTTGGCCTAAGAAGGCACGGGAACAAAGGGGGATCATGGTCGCAATCGTTTCAACCGTCGCCTACCTGGGCATCGATGCGCGCGGGGTCGAGGTGCAGTGCCAGATCACGCCCGGCATGCCGCGCTTCGTCGTCGTCGGCCTGCCCGACAAGGCGGTCGGCGAGAGCCGCGAGCGCGTGCGCGCGGCGATCGCCGCGATCGGCCTGTCGCTGCCGCCGAAGGTGATCACGGTGAACCTGTCGCCCGCCGACCTGCCGAAGGAAGGCTCGCACTACGACCTGCCGATCGCGCTCGCGCTATTGGGCGCGATGGGGGTGATCGATGCCGAGACGCTGGCGGGCTATGTCGTCGTCGGCGAGCTCGGGCTCGACGGGCGGGTGGCGGCGTCGCCCGGCGTGCTGCTCGCGGCGATTCACGCGGGCAGCGTCGAGCGCGGGCTGATCTGCCCCGCCGCGCAGGGCCCCGAGGCGGCGTGGGCCGGGCATGTCGAGGTGCTGGGGGCGCCCGACCTCCTGTCGCTGCTCGCGCATTTCAAGGGGCAGGCGATCCTGTCGCCGCCGGTGCCCGGCGAGGTCGAGGCACCGATGCGCGCCGCGGACCTTGCCCAGGTCAAGGGGCAAGAGACGGCGAAGCGCGCGCTCGAGATCGCGGCAGCGGGCGCGCATAATCTGCTGTTCAGCGGCCCGCCCGGATCGGGCAAGTCGCTGATGGCGGCGTGCATGCCGGGCATATTGCCCGAGCTGACCCCCGCCGAAGCGCTCGAAGTGTCGATGATCGCGTCGGTCGCGGGCAGCCTCGAGGGTGGGCGGCTCGTGCGCGCGCGGCCGTTCCGCGCGCCGCACCATTCGGCGTCGATGCCCGCGCTCGTCGGCGGCGGGCTGCGCGTCCGCCCGGGCGAGGTCAGCCTCGCGCATCTTGGCGTGCTGTTCCTCGACGAGCTGCCCGAATTCCAGCGCGGCGTCCTCGACAGCCTGCGCCAGCCGCTCGAAACAGGCGAGGTCAGCGTCGCGCGCGCCAATGCGCATGTGACCTTCCCGGCGCGCGTGCAGCTCGTCGCGGCGATGAACCCGTGCCGCTGCGGCCACCTCGGCGACCCCGCGCTCGCGTGCAGCCGCGCGCCGCGCTGCGCCGCCGACTATCAGGCGAAGCTGTCGGGGCCGTTGCTCGACCGCATCGACCTGCATGTCGAGGTCGAGGCGGTGCGCGCCACCGACCTCGTCCTGCCGCCCCCCGCCGAGGGCAGCGCCGAGGTCGCGGCGCGCGTCGCCGCGGCGCGCGATATCCAGACCGCGCGCTACGCCGATCACAAGGCGCGGACCAATGCCGAGATCGACGGAGAGCTGCTCGAAGCGGTCGCGACTCCCGACGAGCCCGGCCGGCAATTGCTCGCGCAGGCGGCCG
The DNA here is from genome assembly GCF_949769135.1 of Sphingopyxis sp. Geo25. Lineage (NCBI taxonomy): Bacteria > Pseudomonadati > Pseudomonadota > Alphaproteobacteria > Sphingomonadales > Sphingopyxidaceae > Sphingopyxis > Sphingopyxis sp. Geo25. Next base: position 292,598 of record NZ_CATKOZ010000003.1, read on the forward strand.
AAGCGATGCGCTTGTCGGCGCGCGGCTACACGCGCATCCTGCGCGTGGCGCGGACGATCGCCGACCTGGCGGGAACGGAAAGCATCGGCCGCATCCACATCGCCGAGGCGCTGAGCTATCGGCGGCAGGCGCCACGGAACTGACAGATGGACGACGAGATTGCGTTCGAGGCCGAGGTGATCGAATGGCGCGGCCCCGCGCCCTATCTGTTCGCGGTCGTGCCCGACGCGCATGTCGCCGACATCCGCTATGCCGCGCTCACCGAAAGCTATGGCTGGGGGGTCGTGCCGGTGGTCGCGCGGGTCGGGTCGACCGAATTCACCACCTCGCTGTTCCCGCGTGACGGCGGCTATCTGGTGCCGGTCAAGGTCGCAGTGCAGCGCGCCGAAGCGATCGGTCGCGGCGACCGGATCGCGGTCCGCCTGCGCATCGGGCGGCCGGGCGGCTGACGCCGGTAAAGATTTTCGAAGATTTTCATGCAATAGGAGGCACATGACTGCGGGGGGCAATCTGTGGACGATGCTGCGCGGCCGCCTTGTGCTGGGGCTGGCGATGCTCGTCTGCGCCCTGTCGGCGGCGCCGTCGCGCGCCGAAACGCTCAAAGTGGGTGCCCCGCTTTGCCATGCGCAAAGCCCGCTCGCCCTGCCCGATGCCGGTCTTCGCTCGCTGGCCTTTTCCTGCGCCGGCTCGCCCGCCGGATACCATAAGGCGAGCCTCTGGCTGCGCGCCGCGCCGGAGCGCGGGCAGCGCTGGCGCGGCGATGCCGCCTTGATGATCCACCAGTCGCGCTTCGACCGGCTCGCGGTCGCCTTCACCTATGCCGACGGGCAGACCCGCTGGCAGCAGGTGCGGCAGGGCGACTATGGCTCGCACTGGCGCGCGGGCGGCCAGATATTGTTCGAGGCGCCCGAGCGGACGGTACCGCTGACCGCGGTGACAATGCGCTTCGACCGGCTGGCGAGCGTCGACCTGCTCCGCGCGCGCCTGATCCCGAAGGGGGACGCGATCGTCCAGTCGACCGGCATGGCGATCGCGATCGGCGCGGCGCTGACCCTGCTGCTTGTCAGCGGCATCTACAGCCTGTCGCTCGCGGTCGCGGTCCGCCGCTCCTATCTCGCGTGGCAGGCCGGCTGGTCGGCGACGATGCTGCTGTGGGGCGCGGTCTGGTCGCAGGCGCATCTCGGCCTGCTGCCGGGGCTCGCCGGCACCGCGTCGGCCAAGATCGGAACCTTCCTCGCCTGCCTCGCGATCGCTATCGCCACCGCCAGCGCCGTGCTCGCCATCGACGCGCGGCTCGTGGCGCGGCGCCTGCGTCTGGCGGCGCTCGCGCTCGGCGGGTTCGTCGGCGTCGTCGGCGTGCCGCTGGCGCTGATCCGCAGCGAAAATCTGGCGTGGTGGGGCGATCTGCTCGGGCTGGTCATCCTCGCCGATCTCGCCGCGGTCGCCGCCTGCCTCGGTATCGCCTGGCGGCGCGGGTCGGTCGAGGCGCGCGATTTTCTGGCCGCCTGGTGCCTGCCGATGGCGGTGCTTGCCTTCATCCATATCGTCGATGTCGACGACAGCCTGTGGGGCGGCGGGTCGAAGGTCATAGTCCTGCTCGCCGCGACCTGGCAGGCGCTGTGGCTGTCGGCGTCGGCGACGCGGCGACTCGCGCAGCTGCGGATCGAGCGCGACCGCGCGCGCGCGGCGGAGGCCTTTGCGCAGCAGCTCGCGCGCCGCGATCCGCTGACCGGGCTGCTCAACCGCCGCGGCTTCGTCGAGAGCGTGACCCCGCTGCTCGACCGCGCGCACGCCGATGATCTGGCCGCCGCGCTGCTGGTTGTCGACATCGACCGTTTCAAATCGATCAACGACGTCCATGGCCACGACGCGGGCGACGCCGTGCTGTGCGAGGTCGCGCGCCGAATCGAGCGCTGGGAAGGGCCGATGTGCTCGGTCGCGCGGCTCGGCGGCGAGGAGTTCGGCCTGCTGACCGTGGGCATGGAAGGGATGGTGCTGGCGCGCTTTGCCGAAAGCGTGCGGCGCGGCATCGCCGCCTGCGACCATAGCGTCGTGATCGGCGAGGGGAGTGTGACCGCGAGCGTCGGCGTCGCCGAAGTGCGGCCCGCAAGCGATTTCCAGCAGCTCTACCGGCTCGCCGACGAAGCGCTGTACGACGCCAAGCGCAGCGGGCGCGACTGCGTCGTCATCCAGCGCTGCTTCGACGACCCGCCCGGCGAAGCGCCGGGCCGCGAGGCCGCGCTTTCGAGCTGAGACGCGGATCGCGCGGAGTGCGCCGAAACGCCGCGTTGGGGCGGTCTTGTCGATTGCGGGGTGGCGCGACGGGGTTCGGGCATCGGCTCCCCTTGGCGCCGATCTGGATCGGATGGCGGGAAGCGACCGAAGGTGGTCCTAGACGATCCTCCCCCACCGGGGGAGGGGGACCACCCGCAGGGTGGTGGAGGGGCACAGGAGATCATAGGCCGCGCCAGACTGCACGTACCCCTCCACCATGCTTCGCATGGTCCCCCTCCCCGTGCCGGGGAGGATCGGCGACATCCGCTTCCCACCCCAATTTAGACATCCCCTCCTCGTCATCCCGGACTTGATCCGGGATCCAGCGCGGCGTTGAAGTCGTGGACCCCGGATCAAGTCCGGGGTGACGAATATTGGGAATCTACGCCATTTCGGACATTGGAGAGACCAGGTGGCGGCGCGCACGCTTGTACTGGAACGATCACCTCCTGCCCCCGCAACCAAAATTCGGCCCGAATAGCCGTGGCCCAAAAAAATATCGCCCGGCCTGCATCCGATTGGCGCCGCGACGCCGTCCAGTCGATGATCGGCGCGATGCCGGTCCTGGCGGCGGCTCCGCGCGGGCTCGGCTTGCGTTCCCCGGCGCAGCCGTCCCGCCTTGCCGGGAGCCGCCGCCTGTGGTTTCACACGCCCCGGGCGTGAAGGAGAAAGAGAATGAGCTATTTGCTTGCCGCCGCCGCCGCCACGGCCGCCGCGGTTCCCGCCGCGCCGGTGCCCGCCGCAAGCGTTACCGTGCCGGTCGCGCCGGGCGAGGTGATCAGCGCCGCCGACGTCGCCGCCTATATCGATCCGCGCGACATCGCCTCGTTCATGCCGCCGCCGCCGCCGACCACCGAGCTGGTTGCGGTAAGCGACAGCTTCTTCAACCTGATCGAGAATATCACGATGGTCGCGCTGTTCGTGATCGGCTTTTTCCTGCTCGCGCGGCTGCTCCATGCGTGGATGCTGCACCGTTCGATCCGCCGCGCGCTCGAGGCAAAGTCCGACGCGGCGCTGCCGATGATCGACAAGCTCAACAAGCCCTACGAGCAGCTTGGCATCGGGTTCGGCAAGTCGGGCGACGCGCCCGGCGACGACCGCAACGGGCTGGTGCTGCTGGCGATCGGGCTCGCGATGGCGGGCTTCGGGCTGATCCAGGGGCATGAGCAGCTGATCCGCCTGTCGGCCGGCGCCGCGCTGTTCCCCGCCTTCGTCGGCGCCGCGCTGCTCTATCGCCGCCGCCTCGCGCGCGCGGCCGCCGCCGAGGAGCGCGGCGCTGCGTGACGGTGAAGTTGCCGCGGATGCCGATTGGGCGCTCAACCAGCGCGTTGCCGGGGGAGATCGCGCCGCTTTCCAGCTCCTCGTGCTGCGGCACGAGGGGCGATTGCGGAGCTTCCTGTCGCGCGTCGCGGGGAGCGATGCCGACGACCTGGCGCAGGAGGCGTTGGTGCGCGCCTGGACCCGCGCGCGCGATTATCGGGGGCAGGGCAGCTATGGCGCGTGGGTCATGGGGATCGGCTGGCGGCTGTTCCTCGACCAGCGTCGCACGGCGCGGCGGCGCGAGGGGCTGGCGGCCGGCGAAGATGTCCCGACGTCGAGCGATCCGCGGCCGGCAAGCGACGCCGCGATCGACGCCGAACGCCTGCTCGCCGGCTTGTCGCCGCAGGAACGCGCCGCGCTCACCCTGTGCTTCGGCCATGGCTGCTCGCACGGCGAGGCGGCCGAGATCATGGGGGTGCCGCTCGGTACGCTCAAATCGCTGGTCTTGCGCGGGCGCGCGAAGGCGCAGAAGATGATCGGCGAAGGAGGTGCATCATGACGCAGCCCGACGAGGCTTTCGACGCGATGCTGGGCGCGGTGCTGGCACCACCCGAGCGGCCGGGCGACCGCGCGTTTCTGGTCCGCGTCGAGCACCGGATCGACGCCGAGGCGGCGCTGGCGCGCGCCGAGCGCCGCTTCTGGAAGAGTTTCGGTTTCGAGGCGCTGGCGATCGGCGCGTTGCTCGCGGCGCTGTGGCTGCTGTCGTCGTCGGACCTGCTCGCGCCGCTCGCGGGGCCCGCGCACTGGGGCCTTGCGCCGCCGCTGCTGCTGGTCCTCGCGCTGTGGTTTGCGGGGACGCAGCGGCTGCGGCGGCTTTGACGGCGAATGGGACGGGCGATCAGGTCTCTTCGTCGTCGTCCTCGACCGGCGGCGGCGGTGCCGCGCGGCGACGGCTCGGCTTTTCGGGGGCTTCGGCGGCGGGCAGCTCGGCGGGTGTGGCCGCCGCGCCCTTGACCAGCGCGTCGAGCGAGCCGCCGTCGAAGCCGAGTTCCTTCATCAGACTGTCGATCACCGGCGCCTGCGCGCGGTAGGCGAGCGCTGCCGACACCGCGTTGCTGGCGAGGTTCCCGCTGCCGCCTTCGCCGGCCGCGCCGCCGCCCGCCGACTGGCTGATGCCGTCGACCTGGACGATCTTGATCGAATCGATCGCCTCCATCGGCTTCGCTGCCTCGCGCACGACCTCGGGCAGCACCTTCAGCAGCGCCATCTTTGTCTGGAGCGAGATCTGGCTTGAGGAGAGGATGTTAGCCGCCTCGTTGATCGCGCGCTGGCCCGCGGCCTCGACCTCGAAGCGCACGCGCGCAGCCTCGGCGCGCAATTTCTCGGCCTCGGCCTCGCCCTCGGCTTCGAGGCGGAGCGCCGAGGCGCGGTTCGCTGCGGCTTCCTTTTCGGCCTCGGCCTGCACCTTGACCGAGATTGCCTGCCGTTCGGCTTCCTTTGCGGCCTCGATCAGTTCGATGCGCTTCGAGCGCTCGGCGACCTCCGTCTCGCGCGCTGTCGCGACCTGCTCCTCGGCGGCGACCGCCAGCGCGCGCGCATTGTCGGCTTCGGCACGCGCCTGGCTTTCCTCGCGGCTCTTGTTCTGGATCAGGATCTGCTGTTCCTGCCGCGCGAGTTCGATCGCCTGCTCCTGCGCGATCCGCGCCTCCTCGATCGCGCGGTCGGCCTCGATCTGCTTGGCGTCGATCAGTTGCTTCGCCGCGATGCGGGCGTTTTCGGCCTCCTGATTGCGCTGCGCCTGTTCGCGCGCGATCTCGGCGGCCTGCTCGGCGCGGCGCACCTCGATCTCGCGCGACTGGCTGAGCTTGGCGAATTCTTCCTCGCGCTGGATCGCGAGCGACTTCTGCTCGGCCTCCAGATTCTTCGTCTCCATCTGGACGCGCGTGTCCTGTTCGATGTCGTTGCGCGTCTTCTTGCGCATCTCGATCTGCTCGGTCAGCTTGGTCAAACCCTCGGCGTCGAAGGCGTTGTTCGCGTTGAAATGCTCGATCGAAGTCTGGTCCAGCCCGGTCAGCGACACCGATTCAAGCTCGAGCCCGTTCATCGCGAGGTCGTTCGAGCTGACCTGCTGCACCTTTTGCACGAAGTCGGCGCGCTGTTCGTGGAGCTGGTTCATCGTCATGCCCGCGGCGACCGAGCGCAGCGCGTCGACGAACTTGCCCTCGACCAGATCCTTCAGCGCCTCGGGCTGCATGGTGCGCAGGCCGAGCGTCTGCGCAGCCATCGCGATCGCGCTGCCGTCGGGGCGGACGCGGACGTAGAATTCGGCCTTCACGTCGATACGCAGCCGGTCGAGCGTGATCAGCGCGTCGGTGTTCTTGCGTTCGACCGCGAGGCGCACGGTATTCATGTTCACCGGCATCGTCTCGTGCAGCACGGGCAGCACCAGCGCGCCGCCGTTCATCACGACGCGCTCGCCGCGAAAACCGGTGCGGACGAACGCGATTTCCTTGGTGGCGCGGCGATAGAGCCGCGTGATGATGAGTCCCAGGATCAGGAGGACGGCAAGGCCGATCCCCGCGTAAATGCCAATTTCAATCATGGACTGTTTTAACCCCCGATTCGCGCTTCCAGAGTTGGAAGGTCATGCGCGAATATTAGGGTTAGTCGAGCCGGGGTAAATAAAAATCGCCCTTGGAGTAACCCTTGAACAATTCGCCTTCGCGTTTGACCAGCAATAGTTTTTCCCCGGTCTGGAACGACTGGCCGGGACTGTCGGGTTCGACCATGATTTGGTGGATTTGCCCGTGATGGTCGGTCACCGTCGCGCGCGCCGGATGGCCCTCGCGCGCGATGCCGATGCTGATTTCGGCATAGAGGCCGATCAGTTCGTCGCGGTCGATCGCGGTGGTTTCGAGGCCGGGAAAAATCCTTCCGACGAGCCGCGCGGCGACGCCGGTCGGCGGCAGCGCGGCGACGGCGGTCAGCGGCACCATCAGCAGGTTCGAACCCGGCCCGCCGGTGAGGCCGGTCATGAGTTGCTGGAGCCCGAGCCCGATCGCGCCGAACAGCGCGAGGAAGAGGACGAGCCACATCAGGAAGGGGACGCGCCCGATCCCGGCCCAGGCGAGCAGCGCGTCGGCGACGCCCGCATCGCCGTCGGCATCGATATCCATCCCGTCGATGTCGCCGAACAGCCCCGTCGCCTGTACCGTGCCGATCAACAGCATCAGCAGCAAGGCCGAACTGAAGAAGACATTTTCGGACGCGAGCAGCTGATCGAACATCAGGGTCTTGTGGCGTCGGGCTTCGCGCTTGGCAAGCGGCGCTAGGACCGGTTGTCCTGGAGCGGTTCCTCGCCCTCGATTCCCTGATATTTGAGTTGGAGATAGCGTTCGCGCGTCGCGAGCTTGTCGAGTTCGCCCGCGGCGAGGCTGCGCGCGGCGTCGCCGATTTCGCGTTCGAGCATCGTGAGCCCGCCGACGAGCGTTTCGTCGGGGGTGCGCCCGGCATGGGCTTCCTTGCGGAGGCCCGCGGGAATGCGCTGATAGCCCGCGACGAGTTCGGGCAGGTCTTCGCCGACGAGCTTGCGGATGTTCGCCGCCGCCGGGCTCGACGCGTCGAGCGTCTGGAGCTGCGGCGCGAGCAGGTCGAGCTGGACGCCGATGCCGTCGACGAGCTGGCGCGCCGGCGCGGGGAGTGCGGGGCGCTGCGCCTCGAGCCAGATCTCGGTGCGGCCGGCGAGCTGTTTGAGGTCGGCCTTGGGCAAGTCCTGCTGGTGCGGCTCGGGAAAGGGCGGCCATTTGCCGAACAGCACCGCGACGCCGATCAGCAGCACGAACAGCGCGAGCAGGCCGGTAAAGCCCAAAGGCTGGATCAGCGCGCCGAACAGCGCCGCGCCGATCAGCACGATGCCGCCCGCGACGAGGACGCGGCCGAGCTTCCTGTAGAGATGCTGGCGGCGCAGCGCGACGCTTTTGGTGCCGATCGGACGGCGCCGCTCGCGCGACCGTTCGATCGCCGAGGCGGCCGAGAGCCGGACCTGATCGACTTCGCTCATCGACATCGTCAGCCCTCGATCGCGGCGAGCGGACTGCCCTCGCCGCCGACGCTCGCCTGCGCTTGCGATGCACCCTCGGCGCGCGCGATATAGCCTTTCGACTTGGCGACCTCGCCTTCGAGTGTGGTCACGGTCGTCTTCATCGTGTCGAGCGCCTTGAGCTTGAAGGTGTCGATCGCGTCCATCGTGTCGTAGATATTCTGGAACGCGCGCTGCAGCGTTTCCATCGGGATGGTGCTCGATGCCGCCTGCTCGTGGATGCGCGCCGTGTTGTCCTTCAGCATCTTCGACGTGCCGTCGATGATGTTCGCGGTCGTGGTGTTGAGCGCGGTGATCTGTTCGAGGACGAGTTTCTGGTTCGTCATCGCCTGCGCGACGGTGATCGCGGTCTTCAAGGCGCCGACGGTGGTCGTCGAGGCGCGGTCGACCCCCTTCACCAGCTCGACATTGTTCTTCTTGACGAGGTCGAGCGCGAGATAGCCCTGCACCGTCACCGCCATCTGCGTGAGCAGATCCTGGGTGCGCTGGCGCGCGTAGAAAAGCGCATTTTCGCGGATGATTTTCGCCTTGGCGGGATCGCTGCCGTCGAGCTCGGTCGCCTTCGCCTCCAGCCGCTCGTCGAGCGTCTTGGCGATGTGGATCATCTGTTCGAGCTTGCCCATCGATTCCCACATCTTGCGGCGCTCGACGTCGATCGCGGCATTGTCCATCAAGAGCTCGTCCTTGCCGTTCGACAAGGCGGTCAGGATGCCGCCGATATGTGTCTGCGCGCTGCGGTACTGCGCGAAATAATTGTTGATCTTGCTGCCGAAGATCTTGTCGAGGAAGCCGCGCTTGCTGAGCAGCTTGCCGTTCGCCGAGGGGTCGAGCCGTTCGACCGTGGTACGGAGTTCGATGAGGCTCTGGCCGATGTCGGTGTCGCGGTCCATCGCGCGGATCGGGCGGTCGAGGAACCGGTTGCTGTGGCCCGCCGCCTCCAGCATTTCCTTGCGGCCCATGTTGGTGATCTGGTCGACGCGCTTGCCGAATTCGGGCGAATTCTCGTCCTGCGCGACGAGGTCGTCGATGAAGCCGTCGACGCGCTCCTCGAGCTTCGATTTCTGTTCGCCCGACAGCGGGACAAGGCCCGCGGCCTTTTCGGGCGCGACGGCGGGGACGGGTTCGGGCGGCGTCAGCGTCAGTGTTTCGGGTGCGGTGGCCGTCGCGGTCTCTTCGCTCATTCCTGTTCCTTCCAACCCCTATACCGCCAAACTATATGGCATGCAGTCCTGTGTTATTCAAGCACTACACCTCTTGGCGCCGCGCGAGCACGGGCGCGATCCACGCCGAGAGGATCAGCTGCGCCATATGATAGACGAGGATCGGGACCAGCACCATGCCGGCGGTCGCGGGCGGGAAGAGCGTCGCGGCGAGCGGCGCGCCGACCGCGATGCTCTTTTGCGCGCCGGAGAAAAGCAGGGTGATGCGGTCGGCACGGGCGAGCTTCAGCAGCCCGCCGAGCGCCCAGGCGCCGCCAAACGAGAGCCCGAGCAGCGCGGCGACGGCCGCGAACACGATGCCGATCTCGCGCCCGTCGAGCAGGCCCCAGATGCCCGCGACGACCGCGGCCGAGAAGGCGACGTAGACGGCGATGGCGATCGCGGTGCGGTCCATGAAGGTCGCGAGGCCGCGGTTCGCGAGCACCCACGGACGCAGCCAGCGCTGGACGAGCTGGCCGGCGATGAAGGGCAGCAGCAGGATCGCGACGATGCGCAGCACGGCTTCGCCGTGAATCGCACCCTCGGCGCCTGCAAGCGCGGCGAAAAGCAGCGGCGAGGCGGCGACGCCGGTGAGGTTGAGCAGCGCGGCGGCGACGACGCTGGCGGCGACATTGCCGCCGGCAAGGCTGCTCGCGGCAGTCGCCGACTGGACGGTCGAGGGCAGGATGCCGAGGAAGAGGAATCCCAATGCGAGGGTGGCGGGCAGGACGGGCGCGGTAGCCGCCTGCGCGGCGAGGCCGAGCAGCGCCATGACGCCGAAACAGAAGCCGAGCGCGCTGCCCTGCAGCTTCCAGTTCCGGATGCCGTGGAGCACTTCGTCGCGCGGCAGGCGGACGCCGTTCAGGAAGAAGAGAAAGACGATCGCGGCGGTCGACAGCCCCTGCGCCACCGGCACCGCGGCGCCGCGCACCGGCAGCAGGCTGGCGAGCAGGATTGTCGCGAGCAGGACGGGGACGAAACGGTCGGGGAAGAGGCGCGAAAGCATCGGGGCCAGCGATGGCGCGATGCGGCGGGGTTGGCAAGGCTTGTGGCGCGCGCGCCTCGCGCGCGGCTTTGCCGATTGCCTGACCTTGTCCGCCGCACTAGACCATTGATCGGGTGCCCGAATGGAGGAATGCAGAGTGAGCGACGGCAGCGAAGCGACCGAAATCTACATCGGCCTCGGCGGCGGCGGAGCGCCCGACGGGCCGCGCCAGTCGCTGGTGCTGAAGCGGGCGAACCGCCACGGGCTGATCGCGGGCGCGACCGGCACCGGCAAGACGGTGACCCTGCAGGGCCTGGCCGAGGGCTTTTCGGCGGTCGGCGTGCCGGTGTTCGTCGCCGACGTGAAGGGCGACCTTGCCGGCATGGCGATGGCGGGCAGCCCGACATCGAAGATGCACGAGATTTTCGCCGCGCGCGCCGCCGAGATCGGCGACAGCGATTGGGCCTATCACGACAATCCGGTGATCTTCTGGGATCTGTTCGGCGAGCAGGGGCATCCCATCCGCACGACGATTTCGGAAATGGGACCGTTGCTGCTTGCGCGGCTGATGGGGCTCAACGAGGTGCAGGAAGGCGTGCTCGCGATTGCCTTCCGCGTTGCCGACGAACAGAATCTGCTACTGCTCGATCTGGGCGATTTGCAGGCGATGCTCGCCTGGTGCGCCGAGAATGCCGACGAACTGACGACCAAATATGGCAATGTGTCGAAGGCCACGGTCGGCACGATCCAGCGACAGTTGCTGACGCTCGAAAGCCAGGGCGGCGACCATTTCTTCGGCGAGCCCGCGCTCGATATCCAGGACATGATCCGCACCGACGAGAATGGCCGCGGCTACCTGAATATCCTCGCCGCCGACAAGCTGATGGCCAGCCCGAAGCTCTATGCGACCTTCCTGCTCTGGCTGCTGTCCGAAATGTTCGAGACGCTTCCCGAGGTCGGCGATCCCGACAAGCCGAAGCTCGTCTTCTTCTTCGACGAGGCGCATCTGCTGTTCGACGACGCGCCACCCGCGCTGACCGAGAAGATCGAGCAGGTCGTGCGCCTGATCCGTTCGAAGGGCGTCGGGGTCTATTTCGTCACGCAGAACCCGATCGACGTGCCCGAGGATGTCGCGGCGCAGCTCGGCAACCGCGTCCAGCACGCGCTGCGCGCCTTCACCCCGCGCGACCAGAAGGCGGTCAAGGCAGCGGCCGACACCTTTCGCCCCAACCCCAAGGTGAATGTCGAACGCGAGATCACCGAGCTGAAGGTCGGCGAGGCGCTCGTCTCGCTGCTGATGGCCGACGGTGCGCCCTCGCCGGTCGAGCGCACGCTGATCAAGCCGCCCTGCTCGCGCGCCGGCCCGCTCGACGCCAGGGAGCGCGCGATCATCCAGTCGATCTCGCCTGTTGCGGGCAAATATGACACGGCGGTCGACCGCGAAAGCGCCGAGGAATTGCTTGCCGCCAAGGCCGAGCAGGCGCAGGCGGCGGCGGTCGAGGCGAAAGCGCAGGCCGAGGCCGACAAGCAGGCCGCGATTGCCGCGAAGGAAGAGGCGAAGCGCAAGGCCGCCGAGGAGCGCGTGCGGCTGCAACAGGAAAAGGCGGCGGCGCGCGAGGCTGCGAAGCCGTCGATGGCCGACAAGATGATCCAGTCGGCGGCGCGGTCGGCGGCGACCAGCCTCGGCCGACAGGTCGCGGGCAAGTTCGGCGGGCAGCTGATGCGCGGCATTTTGGGCAGTCTGTTCAAATGAGCGAGGCGGCGGCGATGGAAGCGAGCCTGATCGCCGCCGCCGGCGCGGATATACGCCTGCCGCTGTTCGAGAGCTTCTTCGCGGCCTTTCCCGAGCGGCGCGCGAGCTTCATCTCGGTCGATGCCGCGTCGCGGCGAATGACCGACGAGACGTTCGAAATGATGCTGGGCCTCGCAAAGGGCGAGGCCTGGGTCTGGCCGCTGGTGACCGAACTGGTGTTCACGCACCGCAGCTATGGCGCGTTGCCGATCGCCGAATATGACGCCTTCATCGACATGACAGTCGAGGAGCTTGGCAGCGCGGCCGGGAGCGAATGGACCGCAGAGGCCGCCGCGGCATGGCTGCGCCACGCCGACGCGCTGAAAGCCATGATCCGCAAGGCGCGCAGCGAATGGAAGAGCGCAATGCCCGCGGGAGCGCCGCAGCTCGCCGAATAGCGATTCCCGTCATCCGCGCGAAGGCCCGGATGACGGGATCGGCCACCCAACCCTAGTTGCCCTTCAGCCAAGCCGCGATTTCGCCCTTGATGCGCGGGCGGCTGGCGCCGCGTTCCTTCAGGCTGGCGATCGTCTTGTCGTAGGGCTTGCGGGCGTCGGCGGGCAGCGGCGCCGCAATCGCTTCGAGCTTCGCGATCATCGCCGGGTCGTTCGACCAGGCGGCCAGCGCGGCGACGAAGCGCGCGCGCGACGCGGCGTCGATCAGCCCGTCGACCGCGGCGCGGTTCGCCTGCGCGAAGTCGACCGCCAGTTCGGGGTGGGTGCGCGCGACCGTGCTGATGATCGCGGCGCTGACGGTCTTGCCCGGCTCGTCGGTGAGCGCGAGCGCCAGTGCGCGCTTCGCGAGCGCGGCATCCTTGGCATTGCCGAGCCTCGTGTAGAAGGCGCTGCGTTCGACCGCCGATTTCGATGCTTTCGCCATCGCGCGCAGCTTGTCCCATTCGGCCGCGCTGGCGTTGGCTGCGACGATGCCGATCCAGCGCGACTTCAGCGGGCCGTCGAGCGCGGCGGGATCGCGGTCGAGCCATGCGAAGCGGCGCCGCGCCTCCGCCAGCACCGCCGGGTCGCCCATCGCGCCGAGCGAATCGAGCAGGTCGGAGCGCAGGATCGCGTCGAGCGCCGGCTCGCCGGGACGCGGGTCGAAGCCGAGGCGCGCCATCGCGGGCGACAGCGCGGCGCTGGCGCGCGCGGCGACCTGTCCCCGCAGCGCGGGCTGGTCGTCGAAATAGTCGTAGAGGATTTCGTAGCGGCCGGCGGCTTCGGCGAGCACCTTCTGGTTGGCGTCCTTCGGCGTCGCTGCGAGCAGGCCGAGTGCGGCGCCCATCGGCTGGTAACCGGCGTTGGCGAGCGCGAAATTGTCGCCGAGCAGCCCGAGCTGGTCGATCGGGGCGAGCGCCGCGAACCGGCCGCGCAGGGCGGCGAGCGCCGCGGGCGAATAGAGGGTGCGATAATAGCCCGCCTGCCCGGCGTTGATCAGCACCGGTCCGCAGCCGGGCAAGGTCAGCGTACCGGCGCCGCCCGACACCACCTGCCGCGCGATCCCGCCCTCGCCCGCCTGCGCGAGCACGGGCACCTGCCAGCGGCGTCCCTGCGCCTCGATACTGTCCTTGCGGTCGCGCGAAAATTCGCCCTGCGTCAGCGCGACGGTCGTGGTGCCGCCCGTGCAGCTCACCGCGCCGACGCGGAGCAGCGGGATGCCCGGCTGCCCGGTGAAGTCGTGCGCGATAGCCGTCAGGCCCTTGGCGCCTGCGGCCTCGACTGCGTTCCACAGGTCGTCGGTGCGCGTGTTCGCATATTTATGCTTCGCCATGTAGGCGCGGAGGCCATCGCGCCACACATCCTCGCCCGCATAGGATTCGAGCATCGTGATGACGGCTTCGCCCTTTTGATAGGTGATCGCGTCGAAAGCCTGATTGGTATCCTCGACGGTGCGGATCGTCTGGACGATCGCGTGCGTCGTCGCGAAGGCGTCGAGCCTCATCGCGCGCTCGCGCCCGCCGACGCGGTCCAGCAGCGGCTGCCAGTCGGGATGGAAATGGTCGGTCGACTTGGTTTCCATCCAGCTCGCAAAGCCCTCGTTGAGCCAGAGATCGTCCCACCATGCCATCGTGACGAGATCGCCGAACCACTGGTGCGCGACCTCGTGCGATTGCGTCGTGTAGATCTCCTGCCGCGTCGCATCGCTGGTGATCTTCGGGTCGTCGAGCAGGATGCGTTCGAAGGTGAAGATCGCGCCCCAATTTTCCATCGCGCCGAAGAATTGCGACTGGCCGGGCCCCGCGACATTGTCGAGCTTGGGCAGCGGATAGGGCTGAGCGAAATAGTCGCTGTAGTAGGTGAGCAGCGGGCCGAGGCTGTCGAGCGCGAAGCGCGCCTGCTCGCCCGAGCCCTTTGGCGAGACGATGCCGACCTCGGCGCCGCTTTCGCTCTTCGCCGCGAGGCGTTCGAACTGGCCCGTCGCGAAGAAGAGGAGATAGGACGACATTTTGGGCGAGGTCCGGAACACGACCTTTTTCCGCCCGCCTTGGGCCGGGGTTTCGCTCGCCACTGGCATGTTGCTGACCGCGAGGTCGCCCTCGGGCACGGTCACCGCGAGGTCGAAGGTCGCCTTGTAGCTCGGCTCGTCGAAGCTGGGGACGAAGCGGCGCGCGTCGGGCGCCTCGAACTGGGTGAAGAGCCCGCGCACCTCCCTGCCCGTCGCCTTGTCGGGATAGTCGAGCGCGAAGAGACCGTTCGCCTGCGTGTTGATGACGCCGGTGTAGGCGGTGGTCAGGCGATAGCGGCCGGGCGCGAGCGGCGCGGGGGCAGTGAAGGTCGCGGTCTGCGCCGCGGCATCGGTCGCGACGGTCAGCGGAACCGCCCTGCCGTCGGCGCCGGTGAGCGTCGCGCCGGCGAATTTGAGGTCGAGCGCGTTGAGCGTCAGCGTCGCCGACGCTTCATAGAACTCGATGTCGATCGCGGCCTCGCCGGCGAAGGTCAGCGCCTGCGCATCGGGGGTGACGCTGATCGCATAATGCAGTGGGCGCGCGATTCGGGGCAGCTGGCTGGGGACGCTGGCGTCGAGCGGGGCGCCGGTGAAGGCGGGCGCGGCGGCGACCGGCGCGGCGGGGGCGATTCCAGGCTGTGCGGCGCAGGCGGCAAGCCCGAGCGACGAGACGGCGGCGACGAGCAGATGGCGAGTCGGATATTTTTTCATGATGGCGATCCCCGATATGGTTTGCGCGCGCCTAAGCCCACGCCCGGCTTTGCGCAAAGACAAGTTTCGGTGGATTCGCGACAAGTCTCGACAGACGACAGGAGTTGGGGCAGTTTTGGTTTCATGACAAAACCTATTTTGCCCGGAGAGGTATCCGCCGCCGTCGTCAACCCGGTTGCCTATGGCGATTGGGAACCCCTTCACGAGCAGCTCGCGTGGGCGCGTGCCAACGCGCCGCTCGCGGTGGCCGAAAACCCCGATCACGATCCCTTCTGGCTGGTGACGCGGCACGCCGACATCATGGCGATCAGCCGCGATCCGCAGCGCTTTGCGAACGGCATCCGCCCGACCGTGCTCACCAACCGCGACGGCGAAGCCCTGGCGCGCGCCGCGACGCCCAACAATGACGGCCACCTCATTCGTTCGCTGGTGCAGATGGATGCGCCCGACCATATGAAATACCGCCTGCTGACGCAGAGCTGGTTCATGCCGAAGAATCTGAAGATCGTCGAAGACCGCATCCGCCTTATCGCGCGCGAGACGGTCGACCGGATGCTGGAGGCAGGCGGCGAGACCGATTTCGCCCGCGACGTCGCGGCGCATTATCCGCTGCGCGTGATCATGGATATTCTGGGCGTTCCGCCCGAGGACGAGCCGCGGATGCTGATGCTGACGCAGCAATTGTTCGGCTCGACCGATCCCGAACTCAACCGCAACAAGGTCGAGATCACCAGCGCCGAACAGGCGATCGCGATGCTGCATTATGTGATCGCCGATTTCGAGACCTATTTCCGCGAACTCACGGCCGACCGCCGAACGAATCCGCGCGAGGATATCGCGACGGTGATCGCCAACGCGATGGTCGGCGGCGAACAGATCCCCGACCGCGAGCTCGCCGGCTATTATATGATCATCGCGACCGCGGGGCACGACACGACGAGCGCCTCGACCGCGGGGGCGATCATGGAGCTGGCGAAGAACCCGGCGCTGTTCGAACGCTTTCGCGATGCCGGGACCGACAAGGCGGGGCTGATCGAGGAAGCGATCCGCTGGACGACCCCGGTGCAGCATTTCATGCGCAGCGCGCGCGAGGACGTCGAGATGGGCGGGCAGACGATCCCTGAAGGCGACTGGCTGATGCTGAGCTATGTCTCGGGCAACCGCGACGAGGAGGTTTTCGCCGATCCCTTCACCTTCGACCCCGACCGCGACAAGAACCCGCAGATCGCCTTCGGCTTCGGCGCGCATGTCTGCCTCGGCCAGCATCTCGCGCGGATGGAAATGCGGATCATGATGGAGGAGCTGTTGCCGCGGCTGAAAAAGCTGGAACTGGCCGGCGAGCCGGCGCGGGTCGAATCGGTGTTCGTCGGCGGGCTGAAGCGGCTGCCGATCCGGTTCGAGGCGGCTTAGACGGAGCGTCGGCGGGTAGTTCAGCGCGGCAGGCGGTCAATCGGGTGGTTGCGGGCGGCCGAAGGTGGTGACGGTCGGCCAGTCGCCGCCGGTCTCGATCCGTGCGTCGATGCCATAGACCGCGCGCAGCAGGTCGGGCGTCAGCACGTCGCGCGGCGTGCCGTCGGCCAGGATCGTGCCCCGGTCGATGACAAGCAGCCGGTCGCAGTAGCGCGCCGCCATGGTGAGATCGTGGAGCACTGCGATCACCAGCTTGCCCGTGTCGGCCTCGGCGCGGAGCAATTCCATCACGTCGATCTGGTGGCCGGGGTCGAGGCTGGCGAGCGGCTCGTCGGCGATCAGCGCCGGCGCCTCGACCGCGAGCGCGCGCGCGAACAGTGTCCGCGCGCGCTCGCCGCCCGAAAGCTCGGTCGCGATACGGTCCCTGAGATCGAGCACGTCGGCGCGCGCCATCGCGCGTTCGATCGCGACGGCGTCGCCACCGGCGATCCGCGACATCGGCGCGAGGTGCGGCAGGCGGCCGAGGCCGACGAGCCGCTCGACGGTGAGCGGCCAGTGCAGGGTCTGGCCCTGCGGCAGATAGGCGATGCGGCGCGCGAGCCCGGCGCGGGGCAGCGCCGCCACATCGTCGCCGTCGATCCGCACGGCGCCGGTCGCGGGGACGAGCGCGAGCATCGCGCGCGCCAGCGTCGACTTGCCCGCGCCATTGGGGCCGACGATGCCGGTCAGCGTGCCTGCGGCAAACGCGGCGCTGACGTCGCGGACGACGGGGCGGCGGCCGAGCGCGACGCCGACCCGATCGAGCGTGAGCGTCACCATATCCGCTTCTCCCGCATCAGATGGACAAGGAATATCGGGACGCCGAGGAAGGCGGTGACGACGCCGAGTTTCAGCTCGTTTGTCGTCGGGATGATCCGCACCCCGATGTCGGCGAGCACCAGCAGCGCCGCGCCGCCGATCGCCGAGGGCAGCAGGGTCGCCGAGGGGCTGCGGTCGGTGAGCGGCCGCATCAGGTGCGGGACGATCAGCCCGACGAAGCCGATCGCGCCCGCTACCGCGACGGCGCCGCCGACCCCGATCGCGGTACCGACAAGCAGGCGGAGCCGGAGGCGGCGGATATCGACGCCGAGCGCCTGCGCGGCATCCTCGCCCAGTGTCAGCGCGTCGAGCGCGCGGCTGTTCCAGAGCAGCATCGCCGCACCGATGGCGACGCACGGCAGCGCGATCGAGACATGCTCGAACGACCGGTTTTCGAGGCTGCCGAGCAGCCAGGTCATGATCTCCATCGCCGCGAAGGGATTGGGCGACAGGTTGAGAGCGAGGCTGGTTCCCGCGACGGCGAGCGTGCCGACCGCGAGCCCGGCGAGGATCAGCGTCAATGGACTTTCCGAACGCCCGGCGAGCGCGAAGAGCACGGCGAGCGACAGCAGCGCGCCGCCGATGGCAAGCAGCGGTAGCGCGGCGGGGTGGATTTGCGCGAAACCGAAATAGAGCGCGGCGACCCCGCCGAGCGCGGCGGCGTTCGAGGTGCCGAGCACCGAGGGCTCGGCAAGCGGGTTGCGCAGATAGCCCTGCAGCGCTGCGCCCGCGAGGCCGAGGATCGCACCGACGACCAGCGCCAGCACCGTGCGCGGCAGGCGCAGTTCGAAGAGGATCGTGGTCGCGATCGAATCGCCATGACCCGATGCGGCGGCAAGCAACCGGCCGACCGACAGGTCGACGGGGCCGAACAGCAGCGAGGCGATCGCGGCGGCGAGCGTCAGCGCGGCGAGCAGCGCGAGGAGCAGCGAGCGGCTCATTGGCCGCCCCGGTCGATCGCGGCGATCTGCGCGACGATCGCGCGCGCGGCGCTCGCATAGCCGGGACTGCCGCACACGGTCCAAGCCTCCGGAATGCTGATGCGCGGAATGTGCTTCAGCGCGGGATGATGGAGCATTTCGCTGCCCTGGTCGGTGACGGTGTCGGTCGCGCTTTCGACGATCAGGAAATCGGGCTGCGCGGCGACCATCTCCTCGAGGCTGAGCTGCGACAGCGGCGGCTTGCCGAGCTTTCGGGCGAGGTTGATGAGACCGGCGCGGCCCATCAGTTCGTCGACCAGCGTGCCCGTACCGGTCATATAGCCGCGCCGCTGGTAATAGGCCGCGACGCGGCCGCGCCCGGGCTTCGGCAGGTTCGCGAGCTCGGCCTGCATCCGCGCGACGAGCGCTTCGCCGCGGCCGACGTGGCCGACCGCCTTGGCGGTCTGCCGGATCGAGGCGTAGATCTGGTCCAGCGTGGTCGCGTTGTCGACATCGAGCAGCGGGTAGGTCTGGGGCAGCGCGGCGAGCGCGGCGCTGCGGCTCGCGGGCATCCCCACGACAAGGTCGGGATCGATCGCGAGGATCTGCTCGGCCGAATTGCCGAGCAGCGGCAGGCCGCGCGCCGTGATGGCGGCACCCGACATTTCGGGATCGATCGCGTTGCGCGTCAACCCCGCGATCTGGCGCCGGTCGGCGAGCGCGAGAACGAGCTGGTCGGTGCAGAGGTTGATCGAGACGATGCGGTCGGGCGCGGCCGGCGCCTTGGGCGCGCTCGCGGGCACTGCCGCCCAGAGCGCGCCCGCGCCGGTCGCCGCCAACAGCGCACCGAGGGCCAGGCGGGTGTGCCTCAAAACCCGAAGCCCGCCTGCGCGCGAACATTCGGTTCGCGGAACAGACGCTTCAACGGCGCCGTTTGGGGGATGAGTCTGCGGCGTCGGTCAACGCCTGCGGGGCGTTGCGGCTTCATCGTCAGAAGCTCAGCCGCACGCCGCCATAGGCAGCGCGTCCGGAGCCGACGAAGCTGAAGACCTCCTCATAATCCTCGCCCAGCAGATTCTCGACGCGCCCGAAGACCGAGATCGCGCGGCTGATCTTGTAATCGAGGCCGAGGTTGACGAGGACATACTCCTTCAGCGCGACGGTGACCGGAATATAGCTCGGGTCGATATAGGCGCTGTCGGTGGTGCGGCCGTTGTAGCGCAGCGTCAGCGTCCCGGCGAGGCGCTGGTCGGCGCTGGTGACGGTGGTGTTGAAGCTTGCGACATGCTTCGGACGGCGGATTTCGGCGACGCCATTCTCGCGCGATTTCAGCCAGGTATAGGCGAGGTCGAAGCGGAGCTGCGGGATCGGCTGCGCGCTCGCGAAGGCTTCGATGCCGTGCTGCTTGCTGTCGGTCGCGCGGTTCGCCGGGGTCGCGACGAAATTCGGCGGCGGATAGTCGGTGAAGATCTCGTCCGTCAGCTTCGAATCGAACCAGGTGACGCCGAGCGTCGCCCAATTGTCGGCGCCGAAACTCTGTTCGACCCCGGCCTCCCAGCCCTTCGACTTTTCGGGCTTGACGTCGGGGTTGCCGATGTAAATGCCGTCGATGAAGCCATAGAGCTCGTAATAGCCGGGGTTCTTGATCCCGGTACCATAGGCGGCGCGGACGCGGGTGCCGGTCGGCAGGCGATAGCTGCCCTGCACCCGCCAGGTCGTCGCATTGGCAAAACGGTTGTTGTCGTCGTGGCGCACCGAGGCGCCGAGCGAGAAGGCGTCGCCGATCAGCTCATATTGGCCGACGATGCCGAGATTGTCGGTGTGGCGCTTGCCCTGAAAGGCGAAGGGGCTGAGGCTGCGGAAATTCTCCCGCTCGACGTCGACCGCGGCGGTCAGCCGGTGGGTAAGCGCCGCGGTCCCGAGCGACAGGCTGGACGTGAAGCTGCCCTTGTAGCGCTGGCCCTTGTCGCCATAGTCGAGCCCGACGCTGGTATAGCTCTTGCGCGTCGCGTCGGCGAACTGGCCCGAAAGCGTGCTCACCCAACGGCCGTCGAGCGCGCTGAACTGCGCCGAGAGCAGGCCGTAGAAGGCCTCGTTCGTGTAATGCACGCCGGGGCTGTCGACCGTATAACCGAAGAGCGGGCTCGTCGGATCGAACTCGCTGTTGTTGGTATCGGCGTCGGTATAGCTGTAGCGGAGCACGCCGGTCAGCTCGAAGGCCTCGCCCGGAGCCCAGCCCAGCTTCGCGGTCGCACCGACGCTGTCCGATCCGACGTCGCGGGTGCCACCGCGCGCGGTCGCATAGCCGTCGGTGCCATAGTAGGAGCCCGACAACGCATAGTCGAAATCGCCCAATGCGCCCGCGGCGCGGGCGCCGCCGCTGATCGTGCCGAAGCTGCCGCCCTCGATGCGCGCGGCATAGCCCGGCGCCTCGCGGCCCGACAGGGTAATATAGTTGATCACGCCGCCGATCGCGTCGGAGCCGTAGAGCGACGATTGCTGGCCGCGCAGCACCTCGATCCGCGCCGCGGGGTCGGCGATCAGCGTGCCGAAATCAAACTCGCCCTGAAAGGGGTCGGCGGCCTCGATGCCGTCGATGAGGACGAGGACGTGATTGGCCTCGGTGCCACGGATGCGGATCTGCGTCTGGCCGCCGACCGCGCCGATGCGGTTCACGGCAACACCCGGAACGTCGCGCAGGACGTCGGAGACGATGCGCGTCTGGCGCGCCTCGAGCGTATCGGGGGCGATGACGGTAACCGAGGCGCCGAGCTTGTCGGCCTCGATCCCCTCGCCCGATCGCGACGCGGAAACGATGATTTCCTCGCCCGGCCGGTCGGCGATGTCGCCGGTTTCGGCAAGGGCAGGCGTCGCCGCCAGAGTAAGCACGGAAATGGAAATGCTCTTCAACATGGGAATCCCCCGCACGCCAGCAACGAAGGCGGGGCCTGCCGGGCACGTCTTGCGACCGGCCGGCGCAGGGAGCGGGGTGGCGTAAAGAGCCCACGCATCCTGCACCGCGGCGGACCCGCCGCCTGGTCGTCGCTCGACGGAATATCCCGTGCCCCGGTCTTTCCCTGGACCAAAGGCATTGAGCGACCCACGCCGGCAGGTCTCCTGGCTCGCGGGTCATCGCTTGATGCACGCCTTCCCGGGCTGGGCCCAGTGGCTGCCCCGGACGGGTCCGGGGCGGTGCATCGCGCTCACCGCTTACAGTTGCAGGGACAGCCTCGGCTTCGAAGGGCGGCGCGTGCCATCCTTCCTACCGTGTTCCCTATTAAGTCCCTTTCGGGGCACCGGCGCGATCATGCGAGGCCAAGGCCCCGCGCCGCCGCCCATAGCGCGATGGCATATTTTGGCAATCGGCTTTATTCGGGTGCGGGCAGGCACCAGGCGCGGCAGAAGGTTTCGACCGCATCGTCGACCTCGGCCGCGAGGCGTTGGGGGTCGTTCCCCCCGGGCAGGCAGAGCAGCGCGAACTGATAGACGCCCGACTGGCAGAGGCCCGAGAAATGCTGCACCGCGCGCATCGGATCGCCCATGCGGATCTCGCCGCGCGCCATCTTTTCGGCAACCCATTCGGCGGCGCGCGCTTTGCCGCGCCGCGGGCCGCGGTCGTAGAAGGTCTCAGCGAGGTGCGGGAAGCGGTCGGCCTCGCCGACGACGAGCCGATAGAGCGAAAGCAGCGGGGTCGCGGTGAGTTTGGTCATCAATATGGTGCCGAAGCCGCGGAGCACGTCGGGCACGGGCTGGTCCACCGGCAGGTCGATCGTGAGCATATGGCCGTATTGCTCGACGATGTCGTCGACGACCGCCTCGAACAATTCCTCCTTCGACGGGAAATAGCTCCAGAGCGTGGTTTTCGACCCGCCAACCTTGCTGGCGATCGAGGACATTGTGGTGCCTGCATAGCCGTTCGCGAAAAAGGCCTCGCGCGCCGCGTCAACGAAGGCCTTGCGGCGCGCGGCGGCGGCATCGTCGAGGGTGGCCGTACTGGCTGGTATCATTTCGATTGACAACTGAATCTCCAAGGTGCAATGGCGCATGATACCAGCTAGTATCACTGGATGCCATGCCTAATAGGATTCTCCCCTCCGCCCTTGTGCTGAGCCTGCTTGCGGGCTGCGCCAGCGTTCCCGATCTCGGTCCCAGACCGGCCCCGGCTGCCGCCGAGTCGCTTGAATCGTCAGCGACTTTTGCCGATGCACGGGGTGCCTGGCCCGTCGAGGGCTGGTGGCAGGCTCTTGGCGATCCGCAGCTCGACGCGCTGATCGCCGAAGGGCTGAAGGGCTCGCCCGATATCGCGACGGCCGCCGCGCGCGTCCGCGCCGCCGAAGCTATGGCGCAGCAGGCGGGGGCGGCGCTGCTTCCGCGCGCCGGGGTCGAGGGCAGCGCGGGCGGCGTCCAGCAGAGCAAGAATAACGGCATCCCGCCGCAATTCGTGCCCGACGGCATTCAGGACACCGGCCATGTCGCCGCGACCTTCGGTTTCGATCTCGACCTGTGGGGCAAGAACCGCGCGGCGCTCGCCGCCGCGACATCGGAGGCCGAGGCGGCGCGCGTCGACGAAGCGCAGGCGCGGCTGATGCTGACCACCGGTATCGCTTCGGCCTATGCCGACCTTGCAGGCTATTACCGGGCGCTCGATGTCGCAGAGGAAGCGGTTCGCGTGCGCAGCGCGAGCGCCGATGTATCGGCCAAGCGCACGCTGGCGGGGATCGAGAACCAGTCGGCCGAGCGGCAGGCCGAAAGCCGCGCCGCGGCGGCACGCGGCGATATCGCGGCGCTCGACGAGGCGATCGCGACGACGCGCAACCGGCTCGCCGCGCTCGTCGGCGCGGGCCCCGACCGCGGCCGCGCGATCACGCGGCCGACGCTTGCTTCGCCCGATATCGACCTGCCGCCGCAGGCGGGGATCGATCTTGTCGGACGCCGGCCCGATATCGTCGCGGCGCGGCTGCGCGCCGAGGCGGCGGCGAAGCGGATCGACGTCGCGAGGGCCGATTTCTACCCGAATATCAATCTCTCGGCGCTCGTCGGGTTCCAGTCGCTCGGCCTGTCGAAGCTGTTCGACAAGGGATCGGACTATGGCAATGGCGGCGTCGCGATCAGCCTGCCGATCTTCGACGGGGGACACCTCGCGGGCCGCTATCGCGGCGCCCGCGCCGAATTTGACACGGCCGTGGCGAATTACGACCGGACACTGATCGCGGCGCTGCGCGACGTTGCCGATATCGCCCAGAGCCGCGCCGCGACCGAGCGGCAGTTGGGCGACCGGCGCGCGGCGCTCAAGGCGGCGACCGACGCGGCGCAGCTTGCGGGCCTTCGCTATCGCGCGGGCCTGTCGACCCAGCTGCCGCAGCTCACCGCCGAAGACAGCATGACCCAGCTCGCGCGGCAGGTCTCCGACCTCGAAGCGCGCAGGCTCTCCCTCGATATCGCCCTGATCCGCGCGCTTGGCGGCGGTTACCAGACACACGCAGGAGAATGACGATGGCCGACGATACGGCTGCGCCGACCCCCGAAACCGCCGAAGAAAGCGCCGAGGCGGCCGCCGCGCGCACCGCGAAGCGCGCGCGCCTGCTCCGCATCCTCGCAATCGCCGTCGTGTCGATCGCGGCGATCTGGGGCCTCTGGTATTTCCTGACGCAGGCGGGGCGCGTGTCGACCGACAACGCCTATGTCGGCGCCGATTCGGCGACGGTGACCGCGCTCGTCGCGGGCCCGGTCAAGGATGTCCGCGTCAGCGGCACGCAGGTGGTGAAGAAGGGCGACATCCTCGTCATCCTCGACGATGCCGACCAGCGGATTGCGGTCGCCGATGCCGAGGCCGCGCTGCGCCAGGCGCGCCAGCGCTATGGCCAGGCGAGCGCGACCGCCGATGCGGCGCGCTCGCGCGTCGCCGCGCGCGGCGCCGATATCGCGCAGGCGCGGGCGCGGCTTCGCGACGCCGACGCGGCGGTTGCCAAGGCGCGCGCCGAACTGGCGCGGCGCGAAAGTATCGCAGGCACCGGCGCGGTCTCCGCCGAGGAACTGACGACCGCGCGCACCGCACTCGCCTCGGCAATCGCTGCGCGCGACCTTGCGGCGGCGGGAATTTCCTCGGCCGAAGCAACGCGTGGTTCGGCGAGCGGCGATCTCGGCGCCGCCGAGGCGGTGGTGCGCGGCACGACGATCGACACCGCCCCCGACGTCGCCGCAGCGCAGGCGCGGCTGGAGAAGGCCAAGCTCGACCTCGCGCGCACCGTGATCCGCGCGCCGGTCGACGGCGTCGTCACCAACAAGCAGGTGCAGGTCGGCCAGCGGATCGCCGCGGGGGCGCCGATCATGGTGATCGTCCCTGTCGCGACCGCCTATGTCGACGCGAATTTCAAGGAAAGCCAGTTCAGGCGCATCCGCATCGGCCAGCCGGTCGAGCTGACCTCGGACTATTATGGCGGCGATGTCGTTTATCGCGGCAAGGTGATCGGCATCGCGGGCGGCACCGGCGCGGCCTTCGCGCTGATCCCGGCGCAGAACGCGACCGGCAACTGGGTCAAGGTGGTGCAGCGCCTGCCGGTGCGCATCGCGATCGACCCCCGCGATCTGAAAGAGCATCCGCTGCGCGTCGGCCTGTCGATGGAAGCAGTGATCGACACGCGCGGGAAATGAGCTGAACGATGGCCAGCGCCGCCGCCGTATCCGCCATTCCGGCCGAACCGCAACCGCTGACCGGCGTGCGGCTCATCGTCGCAGCCTTCGCGCTCGCGCTCGCCAATTTCGTCGTCGTGCTCGACACGACGATCGCCAATGTCTCGGTCCCGCATATCGCGGGCGGCCTTGCGGTGTCGCCGACGCAGGGGACATGGGTCATCACCAGCTATGCGGTCGCCGACGCGATCAGCGTGCCGCTGACCGGCTGGCTCGCGATGCGGTTCGGCACGGTGCGATGGTTCATGGTCTCGATCGTCGGCTTTGGCATTTTCTCCTTCCTATGCGGCGTTTCGCGCACGCTCGACGCGCTGGTGCTCTTCCGCGTGCTGCAGGGGCTGTCGGGCGGGCCCTTGATGCCGCTGTCGCAGATCCTGTTGCTGCGTATCTTTCCCAAGGAAAAGGCCGGCGTCGGCCTTGCAATCTGGGCGATGACGACGACCACCGCGCCGATCCTCGGTCCGATCCTCGGCGGCACGATCAGCGACAACTGGACCTGGCCTTGGATCTTTTTCATCAACCTGCCGGTCGTTGCGATCTGCGCATTCGGCGTCTTCACCTTGCTCACGCCGTTCGAGACGAAGCGCGCAAAGGCGCGGATCGACGTCATCGGCCTGATCCTGCTCGTCATGTCGGTCGGGGCGTTCCAGATCATGCTCGACACCGGGCGCGAGCATGACTGGTTCGAATCGACGTGGATCGTCGGGCTCGCAATCGTCGCCGCGATCAGCTTCGCCGCCTTCGTGATCTGGGAGCTCACCGACGCCAATCCGGTCGTCAACCTGCGCATCTTCCGCTTTCGCGGCTTTACCTTCGCGACGATGGCGATCTCGCTCGGCTTCGGCGCCTTCTTTGCGCAGGTCGTGCTGACGCCCTTATGGCTCCAGCAGGTCGCGGGTTATACGGCGACCGAGACCGGCTTCATCGTTGCCTGGCTCGGCGTGTTCGCCGTCCTGCTGTCGCCGGTCGCGGCGGGCCTGATGACGAAGGTCGATGTCCGCATCACCATCTCGGGCGGCATCCTCTGGATGGCGTTCATGTCGATTCTGCGGGCGAGCTGGAACGCCGATGTGGGTTACTGGACGCTGGCGCTTCCGCACATATTGCAGGGGATGGGCATGCCCTTCTTCTTCGTCGGACTCACCGCGCTCGCGCTGAGCTCTGTGCCCGCGCAACACCAGACGTCGGCCGCCGGGTTGATGAGCTTCCTGCGCACGCTGTGCGGGGCGATCGGGACCGCGGTCGCAACGACCGCGTGGGACGATGCCAGCCGCACCTCGCGCTCCGAACTCGTGTCGTCGCTGAACAATCCCGAGGCGGCGATGACCTCGCTGCAGAATGCCGGGCTCACGCTCGAGCAGGCGCGGGCCGCGATCGAGCGCCTCGTCGATGTCCAGGCCTCGACGCTCGGCGTGCTGCACCTGTTCCTCGCGGCGGCGGTGGTATTCGTGCTGGCCGCGATAGCGGTGTGGTTCGCGCCGCGCCCGAAGCAGATATCGATGGGCGGCGGGCACTAGCCGCTATCTGGCGAACAACTGTCCAACGTCGGCGAAGGCCTTGAACTCCAGCGCATTGCCCGCCGGGTCGAGGAAGAACATCGTCGACTGCTCGCCCGGCTGATCCGGAAAACGCGTGTGCGGTTCGATGACGAATTCGACGCCATGCGCCCGCAACCGCCCGGCAAGCGCCTGCCAGTCGGCGGGCGGCAAGACGACGCCGAAATGCGGCACCGGCACCTCGTGCCCGTCGACCGGATTATGCCCCGCGACCGCCGTGCGCCGTTCGACGCGGTGCGCGACGATCTGGTGGCCATAGAGGTTGAAGTCGATCCAGTCCGCGGCGCTGCGCCTCTCGGGGCAGCCCATCACCGTGCCGTAGAAATGGCGCGCGGCGGCGAGATCGTCGACGGGAAAGGCGATGTGGAAGGGGGCGAGGTTGCTCATGCGGTCGCTTGTGGCGTGCCGTGCGCCGAAATGCCAGCGTCGGGCTTGGGCTTTCGGGCGCATCATGCTAGGCGCCGCGCCCATGCTGACGATCAACGGCCTAACCGTGCGCCTCGGCGGGCGCACCATCCTCGACCGCGCGAGCGCGAGCCTGCCGCCGAAGAGCCGCGTCGGGCTGATTGGGCGCAACGGCGCGGGCAAGTCGACGCTGATGAAGGTGATGATCGGCCAGCTCGAAGCCGACGAGGGCGGCATCGAAATGCCGCGCCGCACGCGCGTCGGCTATATCGCGCAGGAAGCGCCGAGCGGGACGGCGACGCCGTTCGAGACGGTGCTGGCGGCGGACACCGAACGCGCCGAGCTGCTGGCCGCATCAGAAACCGAGCAGGATCCCGACAGGCTCGCCGACATCCACGAGCGGCTGATCGCGATCGACGCCTATACCGCGCCGGCACGCGCCGCGCGTATCCTGATCGGGCTCGGCTTCGACGAGGAGATGCAAGGCCAGCCGCTCGACAGCTTTTCGGGCGGCTGGAAGATGCGCGTCGCGCTCGCTGCTTTGCTCTTCTCGAACCCCGACCTGCTGCTGCTCGA
This sequence comes from Sphingopyxis sp. Geo25, assembly GCF_949769135.1. Classification (NCBI taxonomy): domain Bacteria; kingdom Pseudomonadati; phylum Pseudomonadota; class Alphaproteobacteria; order Sphingomonadales; family Sphingopyxidaceae; genus Sphingopyxis; species Sphingopyxis sp. Geo25. Next base: position 319,775 of record NZ_CATKOZ010000003.1, read on the forward strand.
CGAACCGTCGAACCACCTCGACCTCGAAGCGACGATGTGGCTCGAAAGCTTCCTGCGCGCCTATCCGGGGCAGCTCGTCGTGATCAGCCACGAGCGCGACCTGCTCAACAATGTCGTCGACCATATCCTGCATCTCGAAGGCGGCAAGGTGACGCTCTACGCCGGCGGCTATGACGCGTTCGAGCGCCAGCGCGCTGAGCGCGCGGCGCAGCTAGCGGCGGCGAAGGCCGCGCAGGACGCGCAGCGTGCGAAGCTGCAGGACTATGTCGCGCGCAACAGCGCGCGCGCCTCGACCGCGAAGCAGGCGCAGTCGCGTGCGAAGCAGCTTGCCCGGATGCAGCCGATCGCGTCGATCGCCGAGGACCCGAGCCTCGTCTTCGACTTCCCGAGCCCCGGCGACGAGCTGAAGCCACCGCTGATCACGCTCGACCTCGCGAGCGTCGGCTATGCGCCGGGCAATCCGGTCCTATCGCGGCTCAACCTTCGCATCGATCCCGACGACCGCATCGCGCTGCTCGGCCGCAACGGCAATGGCAAGACGACGCTCGCGCGCCTGCTCGCGGCGCAATTGAAGCCCGAGGATGGCGCGATGGCCTTCGCCGGCAAGATGCGCGTCGGCTATTTCACCCAATATCAGGTCGAGGAACTCGACGGCAGCGACACGCCCTTAGGTCACATGACGCGCGTGATGGCGGGCAAGACCCCGGGCGCGGTGCGCGCGCAACTGGGGCGCTTCGGCTTCACCGGCAACAAGGCGACGACGGAAGTAGGCAAGCTGTCGGGCGGCGAACGCGCGCGGCTCGCGCTCGCGCTGATCACGCGCGAGGCGCCGCACCTCCTGATCCTCGACGAGCCGACCAACCACCTCGACGTCGATGCGCGCGAGGCGCTGGTGCAGGCGCTCAACGGCTTCGACGGCGCGGTGCTGATCGTCAGCCACGACCGGCACATGCTCGAGCTTAGCGCCGACCGGCTGGTACTCGTCGACAATGGCACCGCGCGCGATTTCGACGGCAGCATGGACGATTATGTCGCCTTCATCCTCGGCAAGAGCGCCGCGAACGACGATGCGAAGCCCGCCGCCAGATCGAAGGACGCCAAGTCTGCGCGGCAGGAAGCCGCGAAGGCTCGCGAGGCGCAGGCGGTGCTCCGCAAGACCGCCAAGGACCATGAGGCGCGCGCCGCAAAGCTCGCGCAGCAGATCAGCGCGATCGACCGCGCGATGTTCGACCCCGCGAGTGCCGAGCCCGCGCTCGCGAAGCTGACGATGGGCGACCTGTCGCAGCGCCGCGGCAAGCTCGCGTCTGAGCTCGAAGGCGTCGAGGCGGCGTGGATGGAAGCGCTCGAGGCGATCGAGACGGCGGCGGCCTGATCGGATCCTTTGGGGGATTGCTCTGGATCGCGGGACGGACGACGATGACGGTCCGTTCCGGGATCGAATCATGGAGGAAGAGCCCCGATGTTTCTTGCGACCCTGTTGCTGGCCGCCAATCCCGTCGCCAAGGTTCCGCCCCCGGTGACGACTGCGCCGCGGCCGATCACCTGCAGCGACGATTGCATCTCGCCGGTCGAGGCGGTGACCTATGCCTCCTATCTGGCGCCGAAAGCCGGGATCGCCGGCACCTTCCGGATGGAAGTGAAAGCGGTTGGCGAGCAGAAGGGTATCTACTACCTCAATTCCGAAACCGATTATCGCGACCGCAACTGCCTTACCATCGCAATCCCCGCAGCGGTGATGGCAGAGCTCGCCGAAGGCGAGGGGCTGGCGGCGGCGGAGAAACGCTTCAAGGGCCGGACGATCATGGTGCGTGGCGTCGCACAGCGGGTGAAGATCGCCTTTTTCGATGACAGTGGAAAGCCGACCGACAAATATTATTACCAGGTCCAGATACGGATCGGGCAGGCCGCCCAGATCGGCCCGCGTGTGAGGCAGCGAGGTGGCTTCATCTATGATGGGCCGGCATCGGCCCAGCCTTGACTTGCCGGGGCGATATGGCGATAATAGTTTCAATTGAAACTAGATGGGATTGATTGCCATGGCCGACCTGTTCGAAAACCCGCTGGGCCTCGATGGCTTCGAGTTCGTCGAATTCTCGGCGCCCGATAAGGGCATTCTCGAGCCCGTTTTCGAACGCATGGGCTTCACGCTGATCGCGCGCCACCGCTCCAAGGATGTCCAGCTGTGGCGGCAGGGCGGCATCAATCTGATCGCCAATTACGAACCGAAATCGCCCGCGGCCTATTTCGCCGCCGAACATGGTCCGTCGGCATGCGGCATGGGCTGGCGCGTGCGCGACGCCGCAAAGGCCTATGAAGAAGCCATCGCGCGCGGCGCCGAGCCCGTTGAGGGCAAGACCGGACCGATGGAGCTTCGCCTGCCCGCGATTCGAGGCATCGGCGGCTCGATCATCTACCTCATCGACCGGTATGGCGACGACCTCAGCATTTACGACATTGATTTCGTCTATGAGGAGGGTGTCGATCGTCATCCCGAGGGCGCCGGGCTGAAGGTGATCGATCACCTGACCCACAATGTTTACGGCGGCCGCATGGCGCATTGGGCCGCCTTCTACGAGCGCATCGCGGGCTTCCGCGAAATCCGCTATTTCGACATCAAGGGCGAATATACCGGCCTGACCTCGAAGGCGATGACCGCGCCCGACGGCAAGATCCGCATCCCGCTCAACGAAGAGGGCGCGGGCGGCGGCGGCCAGATCGAGGAATATCTGCGCGCCTATAATGGCGAGGGCATCCAGCATATCGCGTTCGCGTGCGACGATCTTTACGCGGCGTGGGACAAGCTCAAGGCTCTCGGCAACCCGTTCGCTCCGGCACCCCCCGCGACCTATTACGAGATGCTGGCCGATCGCCTGCCGGGTCATGGCGAGCCGGTCGAGGAACTCCAGTCGCGCGGCATCCTGCTCGACGGATCGACCCAAGACGGCGACCCGCGCCTGCTCCTCCAGATCTTCGGCCAGACCGTCATCGGCCCGGTCTTCTTCGAATTCATCCAGCGCAAGAAGGACGAGGGTTTCGGCGAGGGCAATTTCACCGCGCTGTTCAAATCGATGGAAATGGACCAGATCCGTCGCGGCGCGCTCAACGTCGAGGAACCCGCCGAATGACGAGTCCGACCAAAAGCCCGATCAAACTGGGCGGCGTCCACCACGCCGCCTATCGCTGCAAGGACGCGAAGGAGACGGTCGAGTGGTACGAGGCCATGCTCGGCATGACCTATACCACCGCCTTTGCCGAGGATCATGTGCCGTCGACGGGCGAATATGACCCGTACATGCACGTCTTCCTCGACGCGGGTAACGGCAACATCCTGGCCTTTTTCGAGCTTCCGAACCAGCCCGACATGGGGCGCGACGAGAATACGCCGAAGTGGGTCCAGCATCTGGCGTTCAAGGTCGGCAGCTATGACGAACTGGTCGCGGCGAAAGCGCATCTGACCGCGAACGGCATCGACGTGCTTGGGCCGACGCACCACGGCATCTTCAAGTCGATCTACTTCTTCGACCCCAACGGGCACCGGGTGGAACTCGCGTGCGACATCGGCACCGACGAGCAATATGCCGAGCTGAAGCGCGTCGCGCCGCTGATGCTCGAGGAATGGAGCCAGACCAAGAAGGCTCCGCGCCACGCGGATTGGCTGCACGCGGCGGCGAACGAATAGGCGTGCGCTGCCGCCCATTGCGCTGATATCGTCACCCCGGACCTGATCCGGGGTCCATCTACGCAGCGTGGAGCGATGGATCCCGGATCAAGTCCGGGATGACGAAAAATGGGGTGTTCTACTCCCGGTCGAGTCCGATGCTTTCCAGCGTCGCGCCGCTGCATTTGTCGACCTTTTTCTCGCCCTTGTCGCCCGACAGCGCGCCGATCGCGAGGAACCCCGCGACCACGGCGACGAGGAAGGCGCCGGTGACCCAGATCAGATATTTGTCGATGAACGCCTTGATCGGTGCCCCGAACAGCCGGAACAGGATTCCGACGAGCATGAACGAAAAAGCCCGGCTGGCGAGGCTCGCCCACAGGAAAGTCCAGAAATTCATGTGGATGAAGCCGGCGGTGATCGTCAGCAGCTTGAACGGGATCGGCGTCGCGCCCTTGATCAGGATGATCTCGGCGCCGAATTCGCGCAGATAACAGGCGGCCGGCGGAAAGGCGTCGGTGAGCCCGAGCACCCCGAGCAGCCACAGCCCGACGCTTTCATAGAGGAAATAGCCGATCGAATAGCCGAGCATCCCGCCCGCGACCGACGCGAGCGTGCAGATGATCGCGTAGCGCACCGCCTTCTTCGGGTTCGCGAGGCACATCAGCCCGAGCAGCGGATGCGGCGGGATCGGGAAGAAGCTGGCCTCGACGAACGACACCAGCGCCAGCCAATATTCGGCGTGCGGATGCGCCGATTTCTCCATCGTCCAGATGTAGAGCCGCTGGATCAGGCCGGGGCGATGGGCGGTGGCGGTCATGCAGGTCCTTGTCGTCGGGTCAGGATGACCACCGCCTCCCTATGCCGTTCGTGTCGCGCGAAGTCGAGACGCGCCGAAGCTGTTTCCCGGCGAAAGCCGGGATCCATGCGGCACCGACCGACATGGACCCCGGCTTTCGCCGGGGAACAGGCACATCAGTGGCGGAAGTGCCGCATCCCGGTGAACACCATCGCCAGCCCCGCCGTGTTCGCCGCCGCGATCACTTCGTCGTCGCGGATCGAGCCGCCCGGCTGGATCACGCAGGTCGCGCCAGCCTCGACCGCCGCGAGCAGGCCGTCGGCGAAGGGGAAGAAGGCATCGCTCGCGACCGCGCTGCCGACGGTGCGCGGCTGCGCCCAGCCATGGCTTTCCGCGGCTTCGCGCGCCTTGACCGCGGCGATGCGCGCGCTGTCGCGGCGGTTCATTTGCCCCGCGCCGATGCCCGCGGTCGACCCGCCCTTGGCATAGACGATCGCGTTCGACTTCACATGCTTGGCGATCGTCCAGGCGAAGAGCGCGTCGGCAAGTTCTTCCTCGGTCGGCGCGCGGTCGGTGACGATTTTGAGGTCGGCGCGGGTGATGCGGCCATTGTCGCGGCTCTGGGCGAGCCACCCGCCCGCGATCGTCTTCATCATCAGTCCGCCGCGCGCCGGATCGGGCAGATCGCCCGTCAGCAGCAGGCGGAGATTCTTCTTCTTCGCGAACACCGCGCGTGCATCGGCGTCGGCGTCGGGCGCGCAGACGACCTCGGTGAAAATCCCGCTGATCGCTTCGGCGGTCGCGCCGTCGAGCGGCCGGTTGACCGCGATGATGCCGCCGAAGGCCGAGACATCGTCGCATTTCAGCGCGGCGTCATAGGCCTCGGCGATCGTCGCCGCGGTCGCGACGCCGCAGGGATTGGCGTGCTTGACGATGACGCAGGTCGGATCGGCGTCGCGAAATTCCGCGACGAGTTCGACCGCGGCGTCGGCGTCGTTGATATTGTTGTAGGAAAGCTCCTTGCCCTGCACTTGCTCGGCCTGCGCGATGCCGCGCGCCGCAGGGCCGACGGGCAGATAAAGCGCGGCCTTCTGGTGCGGGTTCTCGCCATAGCGCAGTTCGCTCGCGAGCCTGGTGGTCAGCGGCAGCGTATCGGGGAAAAATTTCCCCTGATCGGCGAAGGCGAACCATTGCGCGATCATGCTGTCATAGGTTGCGGTGTGCGCGAAGGCGGTCGCCGCGAGGCGCTTGCGCAGCGCCAGCGTCGTCGCGCCGCCATTGGCGTCCATCTCGGCGATGACCGCGGCATAATCCTCGGGCTCGGTGACGATGCCGACGAAAGCGTGGTTCTTCGCCGACGAGCGCACCATCGCCGGGCCGCCGATGTCGATATTCTCGATGATCGTGTCGCGGTCGGCGCCGCTCGTCACCGTCTGGAGGAAGGGGTAGAGGTTGACCACGACGAGGTCGATGCCGCCGATCCCATGCGCCTCCATCGAGGCGACATGCGCCGCGTCGTCGCGGACCGCGAGGATGCCGCCGTGAACCGTCGGGTGCAGCGTCTTGACGCGGCCGTCCATCATCTCGGGAAAGCCCGTGAGGTCGGAGACGTCGAGAACGGCATGCCCCGCCTCGCGCAGCGCCTTTGCGGTGCCGCCGGTCGACACCAGCTCGACGCCGTGCTTGACCAGCGCGGCGGCAAGCTCGGCGAGCCCCGCCTTGTCGCTGACGGAGAGAAGCGCGCGGCGGACGGAAATCAGATCGGTCATGGGAAGGGGCGGCCTTTGCGAGACAGGAAAGACGCGGACGCCCTAGGCGGGTGCGCCCGCTATCGCAAGCCGCGTTGGCCGATAAACGCATCGTGTCCCCGCGAAGGGGTGACCCTTCTCCGGCCAGTTCTACCTTGCACCCACCGGAGATGTGCCCCTGCCTTCGCAGGGGCGCACGGAGTCTGTGTCGTCCGAAGCTACAGCCCGAGTGCTGCCGCGATCCGGTCCCAGCGCACCAGCTTGAAATTCTGCGCCTTGGGAGCGTTGTCGCCGTCCTGCGCGAGGAAGATGCCATCGGGATAGGCGGGGCCGAAATTGCCCGCGACCGCCTCGATCCCGTCGGTCTCGCTCGTCGCGCCATACTGGCCCGCGGCGACCGCAAAGCGGCCGACATAGTCCATCCCCGGAAGCTTGAAGACCGCATAGGCGTTGTCGCCCTGGCTCGACGCGATGAGGTAGCGCTGGCCCTTGTGATCGATCGTCGCCAGACCCTCGACGTCGGCGACCAGGCGCTGGTTGTCGACCGGCGCGACGAGGCGTGCGGTGGCGGTGGTGCCGCTTTGCTCGAGTTGCCAGATGCCGGCGTCTTCCTCGCCCACGTAAAGCGTGTCGCTGTCGAAGACGCAGCCTTCGGACTGGGTCGGGATCTTGTACTCCCACCGGACCGCAAAGGTCGGCGTGCCCTCGGCGGTCAGCGTGCCGACGCGCACCGTGCCGTCCTTGACGATCAGCGCGGCGGTGATCGGTTCGCCCGGCGCGCTCTTCTTCAGGCAAAGGCCATAGGCCTCGCCCACGCCCGCCGCGGCGCGGCCGAGCGAGACGATCGCGGGCTTGTCGGCGTCGAGGCGGAACAGCGCGAGATGCGCGTTCAACCCGTCGTTGCGGTCGCTTGCGACGATGATGTTGCCCGCGACGTCGACATTGTTGACGAGCCCCGCCTGCGCGAAGGCTATGTCCTTGCCCGCCAGGTCATAGACGTGAAGCCCGGCCTTCTTGTCGGTCGCGACGATCATCGCGCGGTTGGGGTTCGCGGGATCGATCCAGATCGCCGGATCGTCGGCCGCGTCGGCTTTGCCCGTTCCGACCGGCGCGGTCTCGCCGCCCGCGGCGACCTGCACCGGCGGCAGTCCGGTGATGGCGGGTGCCTGCATTCCGGCGCACGCGGTCAACGTCGATGTAAAGGCGAGCGAAGTCAGCAGCTTCCAACGATCGGTTCGGGCCACGCGATTTCCCCCTGTTGCTGTGCGCCGAAAGCGCCTAGGCCGCGCCCCGTTCCAGCAAAGCGGCAGCGCGTCAATCCCACAATATCTCGGTCACTTAAGCGTCATCGAAGCGTCATCTCTGTCGCCGCAAACTGTCACACCCCGCCCCTAGAGGCCCCTGCAACGCAAACAAGGGGGCCCCATCCATGATTCGACCTTTCCGCCTGCATTCCGCCGCAACGCTCGCGATCGTCGCTGCGCTCGTTGCCAGCCCCGCCGCTGCGCAGGATACCGCGCCGGTCCAGAACGAGGATGGGACGATCACGACGTCGCAGGAAATCGTCGTTCTCGGCGGTATCGGCTATCGCAACCGCAGCGAGAGTGGGGCCGAGCCGGTCGTTTCTTATGACAGCGAGTTTTTCCAGCGCTTCGAGCCGCTGACCGCGGGCGACGCGCTGAAGCGGGTGCCGTCGGTGACCTTCCTCTCCGACGTCATCGAAAGCGACGGCGCGCGGCTGCGCGGCCTGCCGCCGGGCTATACGCAGATTCTGATCAACGGGGAGAAGGTGCCGGGGTCGAACGCCGACCGCAGCTTCTTCCTCGACCGCATCCCCGCCGAACTGATCGACCGCGTCGAGATCGTCCGCTCGTCGTCGGCGCGCCGGACCGGAGACGCGGTGGCGGGCACACTCAACATCAAACTGCGCGACGGTTACGAGCTCGACGGCGGCTATCTCCGAGCGGGCGGGCTGCTGTTCGACGACAATGAACTCGAACCCAGCCTCGGCGGTGTGGTCGGCGGCGCGCTCGGCCCCGGCCGCTTCTTGCTCGGCGGCAATTTCCAGGGTCGCCACAACCCGAAGAAGAAGCTGTCGCTGCGCTATGGCGATTCGCCCGAGAACAACCCCGATTTCGCGACCGACGATTTCGACAACCGCGAAGACCAGCGCGATACGCGCGACGGCAAGGATTATTCGTTCAACGCGACCTATGACATCAAGGGCGATACCACCGATTTCTCGGTGAACGGCTTCTATGTTCATACCGACCGCACCGAAGACGAGCGCAGCTTCGAATATAATGATCCGACCGCCGTCAACGGTCCGGTTCGCGCGACGCCGCCGGGCAATCTGACCGTCGACAACGCCAATGTCGCAAAGATCAATCAGGACAATTACAGCGTGAACGGCAAGCTCGCGCATCGCTGGTCGGCGGGCGAGACGAGCCTGAAGGTCGGGTACGCCTATTTCGACGAGGATCGCTTCGAGACCGAATATGAGGTCGAGTTCGATCGCGCGCTGCCGCGCTTTACCGGCGACCAGACGCGCACCGGCATCACCGACAAGGAGTTTTCGGTGCGGCTCGAGCATGAGGTCGAGCTGGGCGACACCGCGAAGCTGGTTTTCGGCGGCTTCTGGCAGGACAAGGACCGCGACACGTCGATCACCGAGGCGCCGCGCGACCGCTACAATCTGACCGCCGCCGACCGTCAGGGCTATGACCAGTTCGCGCGCAACCCGACCGAATTCGTCCGCACCTTCGGCGCCTTCGTGCCCGCGGTGGGCGGCGTGAACATGATCGAGGAAAAGCGCCTCGACGGTTTCGTCCTTGTCGAAGGCGACATGCCGGGCGTGAAGTGGGAGGCCGGGGTTCGCTACGAGACGACCGACCTCACCATCGACGACCTGACCGTGCCCGCGGCGCTGCAGCGCTTCACCAACGAATATGAGAAGCTGCTTCCCTCGGCATCGGTCAAGATCGACGTCGGTCCGCGCGGCCGCATCATCGCATCGGCGGCGCGGACGAGCCGCCGCCCCGAGTTCAATTTTCTCTCGCCCGCCACGCTCGAAGCCGAACTGGGCGACAACGATCTCCTCGGCAACCCGCTGCTCGATCCCGAAACCGCCTGGGGTTTCGATGTCGGCTACGAACAGCGTCTCGGCCGTTCGGGCATCGCGGGGATCAACTTTTTCTACCGCAAGGTGAACGACCTGATCGAGCTCACCAACACCGGCGAAGAGGGATCGGAAGGGCCGGGCACCTTTGTCTATCAGCCGCAGAACATCGGCGACGGCAAGGTTTATGGTGTCGAATTCGACCTGTCGACCGACCTCGGCTTCGTCGGACTGCCCGACACCGGCATCTTCGGCAACGTCTCGTGGCTCGACAGCAAGATCACCGACGAATTCGGCAAGCGCCGCTTCAACGGCCAGAGCAAATATGTTTATAACTTCGGCCTGATCCAGGACATCAAGTCGATCGGCGCGGCGTTCGGCGCGACCTATCGCAAGCAGGGCGGGGCGTTCGACCGCACCGTCGGCGAGGAGGTGTTCACCACCTATGGCGCCGACCTCGAAATCTTCGTCGAAAAGCGCATCGGGAAGAGCTTCACGATCCGCGCCGTCGGGCAGAACCTGCTGAACGGCGCGAAGCGCGAACGCTTCAACAAGTTCACGACGGTCGAGGATCAGGTCGATCGCAACTTCGACGAATATGAACTGGAGCGCGAGAAGGCCGGGCCGGTTTTCCAGCTGATGGCGCGCTACGCTTTCTAGAAGGTCCGGCGGCCGGCGCTCGCTTGCGGGGCGTCGGCCGCAGGATTCGAATGGGCCGATTGTCTGCTTGGGGGTGGTTTCCAGACCGTCCCCTATTTCCGTTCGTGTCGAACGAAGTCGAGACACCCATCGAAGCAGCACCTGGACCGAGGGGCATCTCGACTTCGCTCGATGCGAACGGGGTCAGTCAGGGCCGCGACCGGTCGTAAAGCAGACCTTCATCATCCCGGACTTGATCCGGGATCCCTCGCAGTGCCGAACGCATCGACCCTGGATCAAGTCGACCGAGCCACTTGCCCCGTTCGAGGGTGACGAGAAAAGACGAGTCCGCAACCGGCCGATCGCCGACGCGATTCCCTATCCGATATGCTTGAAGATCCAGCCGATGCTAGCGCCGCCCGCCGGCGCGATGCCGGTGACGACGAGCTGTTCGGTCGGGTGCGGGCGGCCGTCGCCGTCGACCCACAGGCTCTCCTCGACGTCGAGCGTGCCTTCGGAGGTGCGGAACTGCCACAGCGGCCCGCCGCTGATGCGCAGCAGCGCGCCGAGCTTGTCGGCGGTCAGGCTGGCCGAGATGTTGCGGCCGAGGTGGAAGCGCAGCGTATAGGGCTTGTCGCCCTTGCGCCGGGTACGCGGGGCCGGGAGCAGCATGTCTTCGCCGCGCAGCTCGCGCCCGTTCGGCGACAGGATCAGGAGGCGGCGGTGGATCAGCCCGTGGCGGCGCGCATAGCCGTCGTGGCTCATCTCGAGCCGGCTGCCCTGCGGCGTCTCGCGCCGGTCGAGCTCGACCTCGGTCACCCCGCGGCCGAGCAGGCCGCTCGCAAGGATCGCGGTCGAATTGGTGTCGCCGATCGTCAGCGTCGAATGCGCCGCGGTGGTGCGCAGGCCGCGCGCGAGGTCGGCGGGGATCGTCGCGCCGGTCAGCGCGGCGCCGCCGCAATTGACGACAATGCGTTCGTCGCCGTCGCTGAGCTCGAAGGCAAGGGTCGAGGCGCAGCCCGCCTCGGTCACGCGGGCGATCGGCGGCGGCGCGGCGTCGGCGAGCAGGACGACGCGGTTGGCGACCATCCGTTGATAGCCCCAGTCGCGGGCCTGCTTGAGCGGACGCGTGCGCACCCCGCTTGCGGCGACGACATATTGGATGTTGAGCGCCGAGGTCGCACCGCTGCCCTGCCAGCTACCCATGCCGCCATCGGCGTGGACGAGGCCGAGCAGCGCCGGAACGGTGCGGGCAAGCGCCTCCTGCAGGAAGGGCGGGACCTCCATGCGGCGCATGTCGTAGATGCGCGCGAGCATCGACAGCGCCATGATCGCGTCGAGCTGCGCCTGCGGCGCGCGCGCGATGTTGCCGCCGTCGGCGTAGAAGCTGGTCTCGATGACCTTGCGCAGCCCCGCCTCGCCGAACACCTGCCGCGGCTCGCCGCCGGGCATGAGGAGCGAGGCGGCGACGATGCCGATCCACGCGACGAGCTGTCCGGTGCCGGGACGCGTCTTGTCGGCGACACGGTCGAGATGGCGCGCGGCGCGCGCGAGATGGTTGAGCACCGCCGAGCGATAGACGAGGTCGCTCGACGACAGGATCAGCGGCGCGTGCGCGGCCCAGAAGAGGATGCGCCAGCCGGTGTTGTCGGCTTTCCAGGCGGGCTCGCTCACCGCCTCGCCATGGACGGCGAGCCAGTGGCGCACGACCGCCTCGGCGATCGGGGCGCCGTCGGCGCGGGTGCCGGTGGCCGCGAGGTCACGCAGCCAGGCGAAGCTGTGCAGATAGTCGGCGAAGGGCGGCGAAACGTCGAGCGCGGCGAAGTCGAGATTGCCGAGCGAGAGCTTCAGTCCGCGATGGAGGAAATGGCCGGCGCGGATCGCGGTCCCCGCGCGCATGTCGCCGGGCACGGGATCGGCGGGGACGCCGAGCAGCTTCAGGGGAAAGCGGCCCTTGAGGCGGAAGGCGTGCAGCGGGGTGCGCCAGGTGAGGCGAGTGACGTAGTTGGCAACCCGGTCGCCAAGCGACAGCCCCTTGTCGTCGGGCAGGCGGATCAGCCGCTTGCCCGGTTCGATGCTGTCGTCGATGGGCGGCGCGTCTTCGCCGGCGTCGGGAATCGGGCTGGACGGGGCAGAGGTCAATGGTCTCCCCTCCATCGATCAGCCGCGCAGGCGGCGGATATTGTCGGCGTAGGCGTCGGGCCCGCCCTTGAAGGTCGCGGTGCCGGCGACGAGGACATCGGCGCCCGCGGCGATCGCCTGCGGCGCGGTCGCGACGTCGATGCCGCCGTCGACCTCGAGCCGGATGTCGCGGCCCGATTTGTCGATCATCTTGCGCACCGCCTCGATCTTGCGGAGCTGGCTGGAAATGAAGCTCTGGCCGCCAAAGCCCGGATTGACGCTCATGATCAGGACAAGGTCGATATCGTCGATCAGATAGTCGAGCATCTTCGCGGGCGTTGCGGGATTGAGCGAGACCCCTGCCTGCTTGCCGAGCGACTTGATGTGCTGGACGCTGCGGTGGATGTGCGGTCCGGCTTCGGGATGGACGGTGATGATGTCGGCGCCCGCGGCGGCAAAGGCGTCGAGGAAGTGATCGACGGGCGAGATCATCAGATGGACGTCGAAGGGCAGGGTCGAATGCGGGCGCAGCGCCTTCACGACCATCGGGCCGATCGTCAGATTCGGCACAAAATGGCCGTCCATCACATCGATATGCACCCAGTCGGCGCCCGCTTCCTCGATCGCGCGGACCTCTTCGCCCAGCCGCGCGAAATCGGCGCTGAGGATCGAAGGGGCGATGCGGACGGAAGGTACGGCGGCGGTCATGGGGACCGGCCTTAACCATCTAGAAGTTTTGGAGCAAGCGCGCCGGGCCCGCTATCGGCGGGTGTCCACAAATATTATCGCAGATGCCTATCGCCAGCGCCAGCCGCCTTCGGTCCTGGCACGATAAAGCGGCATCGGCAGAAGCCCCGCGAGGACCACCGCGATCGTCATCATCCACGGCCGCTCGCGCAGCAACACCGTCACGCCGGTGATCAGCGCGATATGGACGAGCAGCATCACCCAGCCCTGCCAAGCGATCGGCAGGCCGGTGCCGTAGCCGCGGCGCTTCGGGCGGAACCATGGGCGATCGCCCCGCAAAAGATGCAGCATGTCAGCTCTCCTCCGTCTTCGGCGGCCGGCCGCGTTTCGGCGCTTGCGACCGTTTGACGCCGACGCCGCGGCGCGTGAGCGCCTCGCGCAGCAATATTTCGATCTCGGCATTGGCGCTGCGCAGTTCGGCCGCGGCCAGCCGCTCGATCGCGGCGTAGAGCGCCGGATCGAGACGGAGGGCAAAGGCTTTCTTGGACGACGCAGCCACCGGACGAACTCAGTAGAGCGACCCGGTGTTGACGACGGGCTGGGTGTCGCGCTCGCCGCAGAGGACGACCATCAGGTTCGACACCATCGCCGCCTTGCGCTCGTCGTCGAGGTGGACGACGTCCTTTTCCGACAATTGGGTCAGCGCCATCTCGACCATCGTCACCGCGCCCTCGACCAGCTTTTTGCGGGCGGCGATGACGGCCTCGGCCTGCTGACGGCGGAGCATCGCGCCAGCGATCTCCTGCGCATAGGCGAGGTGCGTCAGCCCGCATTCGTCGACGGTGATCCCCGCAACCTCGAGCCGCTCGATCAGCGCCTTCCTGAGCTCGATCCCGACCTCGTCGTGATTGCCCCGCAAGGTGATTTCCTGATGCTCGATGTCGTCATAGGGATAGCGCGAGCCGATCGAGCGCACCGCGGCCTCGATCTGCGCCATCACGAATTCCTTGTAATCCTCGACGTCGAACAGCGCCTGCGCGGTGTCGGTGACGCGCCACACGACCTGCGCCGCCATTTCGATCGGGTTGCCGCGCAGGTCGTTGACCTTGATCTTGTCGGATATGACGTTGTTCGCGCGCACCGCGATCTTCTTGCGAGTCAGCCAAGGAAGGACCCAGCGGAGGCCCTCCTCGCGGTCGGTGCCCTTGTAGGCGCCGAACAGCTGGATCGCCGCCGCCTCGTTGGGGTTGATCAGATAGAAGCCGCAGAGGATCACCGTGCCCGCGATCGCCGCTGCGATCAGCACGCCCCATTTCCAGGCGGCCTCGACGCCGTTGATGTTGGTGACGACCGCCCAGGCGGCGACGCCCGCGAGCAGCAGCCAGACCAGCAGCATCAGATAACCGCTCTGCGTCGCGGCCCGCGTCTCGCGGCTGCGGTTCAGCGCCGGCGTTGCACTCTCGACCATGTTTCCCTCCGAATCAGTCGATATAAAGATGATATCATATTTATATCGTTTTCGGTGGCCGTCAATCGCGATTCACGGGGCCCTTCGCATGCCCGTTTCAGAGCGGATATCGGTCATGCCTTGTTTCTTCGCCGCGGCCCGGATTTTTCAAAGTTCAGGAAAGTTCAGCCTTATGCATCCCCGTTTTGGGCCGGCAGGATCGCCGAACCATCCCGCACGCCGTGCCGCGGCCGCAAGCCCGACCGCCTTTGTCCACCGAGCGAAAGAGCGGAAAGAAGGCTGGCATAGCCCGATAATGTAGGAAAGGCCTATTTGAAGGCGTGCCGGCTATGGGGTGGTTTCCAGACCTTCGTCATCCCGGACTTGATCCGGGATCCATTGCAGCGCCGAAGTCGTGGACCCCGGATCAAGTCCGGGGTGACGATGAAAGATAGGTCAGCTTCCGGTCGATTGCCGACGATCAAGAAAGCATTGCACGCCCCTCTATCCCGCCCCACGTTCAACTCATGTCCCTCCCCGCCCCCTTCACCGACTGGTTCGCCGCGCGCGGGTGGCGGCTTCGGCGGCATCAGGCCGACATGCTCGCGGCGGCGCAGCGGGGCGAGCACGCGCTTCTTGTCGCCGCGACGGGCGCGGGCAAGACCTTGTCGGGGTTTCTGCCGAGCCTCGTCGATCTGGCCGACCATCCTTCCGACCGGCTGCACACGCTGTACGTGTCGCCGCTGAAGGCGCTCGCCGCCGACGTCGAGCGCAATCTCACCGCCCCGATCGCCGAGATGGAGCTCGACATCAGCGTCGAGAGTCGCAGCGGCGATACGAGTTCGGACAAGAAGGCGCGCCAGCGCAGCCGGCCGCCGAACATCCTGCTGACGACGCCCGAATCTTTGTCGCTGCTGCTCTCCTATCCCGACAGCTTCGCGATGTTCGCGGACCTGAAGACGGTGGTGATCGACGAAATCCATGCCTTCGCGCCCGGCAAGCGCGGCGATTTGCTGAGCCTGGCGCTCGCACGGCTCCAGCACATCGCACCCGATCTGCGCCGCGTCGGGCTGTCGGCGACGATCGCCGATCCGGTGCAATATGCGGGCTGGCTGGCGCCCGATGCCGATGCCGGGAAGGTTACGCTGGTCGAGGGTGAGGCGGGCGCCGATCCCGACATCGACATCCTGCTGCCCGCGGGCGCGGTGCCGTGGGCGGGGCATTCGGGGCGCTGGGCGGTGCATCAGGTGATGGACGTCGTCGCCGCGAACCGCACGACGATCATCTTCTGCAACACGCGCGGGCTCGCTGAGCTGATCTTTCAGGAGTTGTGGAAGGTCAACGATCTGTCGCTGCCGATCGCGATCCACCACGGCAGCCTCGACCGGGAGGCGCGCCAGCGCGCCGAAGCAGCGATGGCCGAAGGACGGCTGCGCGCGCTCGTCGCAACGTCGAGCCTCGACCTCGGGCTCGACTGGGGCGACGTCGATTGCGTGATCCAGATGGGAGCGCCCAAGGGATCGTCGCGGCTGCTCCAGCGCATCGGGCGCGCGAACCACCGGCTCGACGAGCCGAGCCGGGCGCTGATCGTGCCCGGCAACCGCTTCGAATATCTGGAAGCGCGCGCGGCATTGGACGCGGTCGAGGCGGGCGAGCGCGACGCCGACCGCTTCCGCCCCGGCGCGCTCGACGTGCTCGCGCAGCATGTGATGGCGCTCGCCTGCGCGGCGCCGTTCAGGGCGGAGGCATTGCTCGCCGAGATCCGCAGCGCGGCGCCCTATCGCTGGGTCGATGCCGAGACCTTCGGCCGCCTGCTCGGCTTCGTGCGCGACGGGGGCTATGCGCTCAAAAGCTACGACCGGTTCCGGCGTCTCGCGCCCGACGGGCAGGGCGGCTGGCGGATCGCGCACCCGCGCCTTGCCGCGCAGCACAGGCTCAACGCCGGGATCATCGTCGATGCCCCGACACTCGACGTTCGCTTCAAGAACGGGCGCAGATTGGGCAGCGTCGAGGAATATTTCGCGAGCACGCTGGTGACCGGCGACACCTTTGCCTTCGCAGGGCTCAGCCTCGAGGTCGAGGCGATCCGCGACACCGATCTGCTTGTTCGCCCGACGACACGCCCCGCACGCATTCCTTCCTATGTCGGCGCGCGCATGGCGCTCTCGACGCGGCTCGCCGACCGGGTGCGCGTTTTCCTCGCCGATCCGGCAAGCTGGCGGCGCTTTCCCGAGGATGTGCGCTTCTGGCTCGAAATGCAGCAATTGCGGTCGGTGCTGCCGCGCTCGGGCGAACTGCTCGTCGAGACCTTCCCGCACGAGGGGCATCATTATCTGGTCTGCTATCCGTTCGAGGGCTGGAACGCGCACCAGTCGCTCGGGATGCTGATCACCAAGCGGATGGAGCGGGCGGGCTTGCAGCCGCTGGGTTTCGTCGCCTCCGACTATGCGCTCGCCATCTGGTCGCTGCGCCCGGTCGATCATCCCGAAAATCTGTTCGACGCCGAAATATTGTCCGAAGAATTCATCGAATGGGTCGAAAGCTCGCACCTGTTGAAACGTGCGTTCCGCGAGGTCGCGGTGATCGGGGGCCTCATCGAACGCCAGCATCCGGGCAAGCGCAAGACCGGGAAGCAGGTGACCTTCTCGACCGACCTGATCTTCGACGTCCTGCGCAAATACGAACCCGACCATCTCTTGCTCGAAGCCGCCTGGGCCGACGCGCGCGAGCGGCTGACCGATGTCGCGCGGCTCGGCGACCTGCTCGACCGCGCGGCAGGGACGATGGTGCACCAGCGGCTCGACCGGATCAGCCCGCTCGCGATCCCGGTGCTGGTGCTGATCGGGCGCGAGAATGTCGCGGCATCGGATCTCGACGACGCGCTGCTCGGCGAGCTGGCTGATACGCTGGCCGAGGCGGCGATGCGCGCCGATTAGCGCCCCGATCCGGCCCGGCATCGTAACCGGCGTTTCGCTTGCCGCGAAAGGCAAGGAGGCGTAGATTGGCGCAAAATATAATGAGGATGCCTGCGATGACCCAAGTTTCGAAGCGGTCCGTCCCTTGGGCGCTTTTGCTCGCCGCGCCGTTGCTGGCCGGCGCGTCGCCCACGCCAGCCCCGGCCGAACCGGCCGCCGCGCCCGCGGTGCCGCCCGGCGCAGCGATCGATCCGCCGGTCGTGGTGACCCCGATCGTCCAGCCCTTCGACCTCGACGCGACGCGGCGAATGGCGGTGCAGGTCATGGTCGGCGGTCAGGGGCCCTTTTCCTTCCTCGTCGACACCGGCGCCGAGCGCACGGTAATCGCGCGCGAGCTCGCCGAGCGGCTGAAGCTGGTCGAGGGCGAGAAGCTGCGCCTCGCGACGATCGGCGGGTCCGCAACGGTGGCGAGTTACCGCATCGCCGCGCTGCAGATGGCCGACCTTCATCTCGCCGCCGTCGATGCCCCCGCCTTTTCGGGGCGCCACATCGGCGCCGCGGGGCTGATCGGCGTCGACATGCTCGAGGAACGGCGAATCCTGATCGATTTCCGCAAGCAGAGCATGCAGATCCTCGAAACCCGCAAACAGTCGCGGCCGCTTATCCGCGACGACGATGCGATCGTCGTGATGGCGCGCAATTCGGCCGGGCGGCTGATCCTGTCCGACGCGCGGCTCGACGGAAAGCGCATCGACGTGATCGTCGACACCGGCGCGCAGACGAGCGTCGGCAACCTTGCGCTGCAAAAGCTGGTGATGAGCCGCCGCGCGAACCGGCTGCCGCTCATCGAGTCGACCCTCGACGCCGTGTCGGGCGAGGCGGTGCCCGCGTTGCGCACGGCGATCAAGCGCATCGTGATCACCGGCATGGACGTCAACGATCTGCCGGTGAGCTTCGCGGACAGCCAGGCCTTCCGCGCGCTCGGGCTGGAGGACCGGCCCGCGCTGCTGCTGGGGATGGACAGCCTCGCGCTGTTCGACAGGGTCGAGATCGACTTCCCGAACAAGCGCGTCGTCTTCGACCTGCCCGACGGCGCGAGCCGCGACACGAAACTTCGCCTTGCCGCGAATATGGCGGTGCGCGGAAGCTAGCCGCGGACTGGGGAGTTGCCCGTGCGCGCCAGCGGCGCCATAGCGGGGCGATGTCCGTCGCTTTCGATTTTGCTGGCCAAAGCTTTCAGATGCTCGCCGACCGCGCCCTGTTCTGGCCGCAGCACGGCGCTCTGATCGTCGCGGACCTGCACCTCGAAAAGGCGAGCTGGTACGCCGCGCACGGCCAGCCGCTGCCCCCTTACGACAGCCACGACACGCTCGACCGGCTGGCCAGGCTGGTCGCCGAAACCGGCGCGCGCCAGCTGTGGTGCCTTGGCGACAGTTTCCACGACCGCGACGCCGCCGCGCGCATCGCGCCCGCGGTCGCCGGGCGGCTGCTCCGCCATGCGGCGGCGACGAAGCTCGTCTGGATCGCGGGCAATCACGACGGCCTTTCGGGCGGCGCGTGGGGCGGCGAGGTCGCCGACGAACTGGTGACGGACGGGATCGTCTTTCGCCACCAGAGCGAGGCACAGGAAACCCGGCCCGAAATCTCGGGGCATTTCCACCCGAAGCTGCGGCTGACCCTGCGCGGGCGCCCCGTATCGCGCCCCTGTTTTGCGGGCGATGCGCAGCGGTTGATCCTGCCCGCCTTCGGCAGCCTGACCGGCGGCCTCGCGGCCGAAGATTCTGCAATCGCCCGCAATTTCCCCGGACCCTATCGCGCGATGCTCGTCGCCCGCGGGCGCTTGCTGTCGATTCCCTGCCGCGGCGCGGGCGATAATGACGTTACGGAAAGCCGGATCGCCGCGCACCGCTGACCCGTCCAGCGTGTGGCGCGCCACTGCCCCGCCTGTGACCAAAAAGCATCACCCCCCGAAAAACGACGCAAATGCAGGCCTCCGGCTGGATCGCCGGGTCAATTTCGATATGTTCGGCGGGCAACAAAAATAATGAAATGTTGAGAGGAGTGCCCGCAATGAAATCTTCTTCCCTTCGTGCCGCGCGCTGGTTGCGCAGCAGCGCGCTCGGCGTATCGATCGCCGTAGCGGCCGTTTCGGTCCCCGCCTTGGCGCAGGATGCCACCGACACCACCGATGACAGCGCCGACGCGCCGATCGTCGTCACCGCACAGGGCCGTGCCCAGCTGCTGTCCGACGTGCCGGTTGCGATTTCGGCCGTCAGCGCCGAAGCGCTGCAGAACAGCGGCGCGAACGACATCCGCCAGCTGAACCAGGTCGCCCCGTCGCTGCTCGTCTCGTCGACCGGTTCGGAAGCGAACGGCTCGGCGCGTATCCGCGGCATCGGCACGGTCGGCGATAACCCCGGCCTCGAAAGCTCGGTCCCGGTGTTCATCGACGGCGTCTATCGCTCGCGTTCGGGCATCGGCCTCAACGAACTTGGCGAAATCGAGCGCATCGAGGTCCAGCGTGGCCCGCAGGGCACGCTCGGCGGCCGCAACTCGTCGGCGGGCCTGATCAGCATCTATTCGAAGAAGCCCGACTTCAACTTCGGCGCCAATGGCGAGATCACCTACGGCAATTATGACTATTGGCGCCTGGCGGGGAGCGTCACCGGCCCGCTCGGCGACACGCTGGCCGCGCGCCTCGACGGCGTGTGGGTGAAGCGCGACGGCTTCTACAACGACACCAACAACAATCGCGACATCAACAACCGCGACCGCTATTTCCTGCGCGGCCAGCTCTTGTTCGAGCCGACCGATGCGCTGTCGGTCCGCCTTATCGCCGACTATACCTATCGCGACGAGGAATGCTGCGCCGCGACCTATGTCAGCCAGTCGGTCAATCCCTATATCGGCAACCTCAACAATCCCGGCGTTCCCGCAAGCGCGACGACGAACAATATCGTGCGCGTGCTCGCCGACCTCGGCCAGCCGCTCGCGGCGTTCAACCAGGGCTATAGCCGCAATATCTCGGTCACCCCGGGACGCAGCTTTGCCGGCAAGACCAAGGATTACGGCTTCTCGGGCCAGATCGACTATGATCTCGGCGGCGCGACGCTGACCTCGATCACCGCCTACCGCGAATATCGCTCCAGCCAGGCGGGCGACCTCGACTATGGCGCGGTCGACATCCTCTATCGCGCCCCGAGCGACGACGCCTATCGCCAGTTCCACACCTTCACGCAGGAACTGCGCCTGCAGGGCGAGGCGTTCGACGGCAAGCTCGACTGGCTGGTCGGCGGCTTCTATGCCAACGAAAAGCTGCGCGTGCGCGACAACCTGCGCTTCGGCAACCAATATGGCCGCTTCGCGAACTGCCGCATCATCTCGGGCGGCGGCCTCGCCGGCCTCTATTCGCCGACCAACCCGCTTTGCGTGATTCCGGGCGTCGGACCCGCGACGATCGCGGGCGCCAGCGGGGCATCGGGGCCTGACATCCTCGCCGCCTTCAACGCGCTCGACGGTCTCAACGACCGCGGCAGCATCAACGACGTCTATCGTCAGAATGGCGAGAATTGGGCGCTCTTCACGCACAATATCTTCCACATCACCGACACGCTCGATTTCACGTTCGGGCTGCGGTACACGAACGACAAGAAGAAGTTCTCGGCGACCTTCACCAACGACAACACGGTTTGCACCACGGTGCAGGGACTCGTTCTCGACGATCTGTCGAGCACGAACGCGACCGCGCGCGCGCTCGCCGGCGCACTGATCGGCCTCAGCTGTCAGGGCAATTCGACCGCCGAACTCAACAATGTGTCGATCAACGACAAGCGTAGCGAAGACGAGTTTACCGGCACCGCGATCCTGTCGTTCAAGCCGGTCGACGACCTGTTGGTCTATGCGAGCTACTCGCGCGGCTACAAGGCGGGCGGCTTCAACCTCGACCGGTCGGCGCTGAAATCGCCGATCCTGCCCTTCGCGGCAACCGCGGGCGGCGCGCAGGGACTGGTCGGCAACCTGCAGTTCGACCCTGAAAAGGTGAACAGCTACGAACTGGGCGCAAAATATTCGAGCGGCCCGTTCAGCGCCGGCCTGACCTTCTTCCGGTCGGACTTCTCGAGCTTCCAGCTCAACACGTTCAACGGCACGGTCTTCCTCGTCCAGAACATCAACGGCTGCTCGAGCAGCCTGAACGGCGGCGATCGCGACCAGAGCAAGTTCACCGGCGCGCCGAACTATAATGCGGCGGCGGCAACCACGGGCGCCTGCCCGTCGGACGACGTGGGTTACGGCGTGCGCTCGCAGGGCTTCGAGCTCGAGGCTTCGCTGGTTCCCGCACGCAGCTTCCGCATGACCGCGGGCCTGACCTATGCCCGAACCAAGTACAGGAGCAATCTGGTCGGCAACAATTCGGGCGCCCCGCTCGATCAGGCGCTGCGCCTGCTCCCGGGCGACAACCTGTCGAACGCGCCCGAACTGGTCGCGACGAGCAGCATCGCCTGGACGCCCGATATCGGCAGCAGCGGGCTTACCGGCCTCGTCTATATCGATGGCCGTATGACCAGCGACTATAACACCGGCTCCGACCTGTTCCCGCAGAAGGGACAGGATGGCTATGCGATCTTCAATGCCCGCATCGGCCTTCGCGGCCCGGATGAAAAATGGAGCGTCGAATTCTGGGGCCAGAATATCTTCAACAAGCAATATGCGCAGGTGGCGTTCAACTCGCCGTTCCAGGAAGGCGGCACCTCGACCGGCACCGCATTCGCTGACCCGCAATATCCGGGCGGCCGCCAGCTCTTCTCGCAGTTCCTCGCCGAACCGCGGACCTATGGCGTGACGCTGCGCGGCAAATTCTGATCGCGTAGATAGGGTTACGGGAACCGCCCGTTCGCTTGCGCGAGCGGGCGGTTTCTTTTTGTCTCACACGAAGAAGATAGAAATTTCTCACACAAAGACATAAAGATGGCAGTCCAGATCGCAAGCAACACTGGGCAGCCACTTGTTGCAACAACACCGGACTTCGTCCGGCCGAATTAGAAGCGACGTTGCGTCATCCGCTGCGTTCGCAGAGACAACTCGACCTCTTTGTGTCTTTGTGTGAGACTTTCTTGTTCGCGCCTTCGCGTGAGGAAAATCAGCGCGCCCGCGCAGCCTGGTGCGCAATGTCGGTCATCAGCTTGCGGAACAGCACCGCGCCCGCGGTGCCCGAGGATTTGAGCGCGCGCTCGCAATCGAGCAGCCGCGTCATCAGCCGCGCGATGCGGACCGAATCCCAGATGTGGAGCTGGGCGGTCACCGCGTCGCGCTCTTTCCAGAAGACGCCGCTGCTCTTCGCCGCGACGACGGTCGCGGGGTGCGCGCCGGCGTCGACCTCTGCCCGCAGCCGCGCCAACTGCATCGCGCGGATGCCGAGTGCGCGGATGATGCGGATCTCGGCGACGCCGACCGCCGCCGCGGTGCTCAGCATCTCGGGCAGATCGCGCACCTTGCCGCCGAGCGCGACGTTGATGCATTCGCTGACATCCTCCTCGTGCGTCGCGGCGCCGAGCGCGGCGATGTCGGCGGGGGTCACCTGCCGCTGCCGGTCGGGCGCGGCGTCGAGGAAGAGCGCGATCTTCTCGATCTCGCGGCGCATCAGCGCCTGGTCGCCCGAAACGAGGTCGACGAGCAATTGCGCCTCGGCATTGGCGAGCCGCAGCCCCTGCTCCTGCGCCGCGGCCATCGCGATGCCGACGAGCGCGCGGCGATCGGGCTGGTAGCAGATCGCCGCCACCGCATGGTCCGACCCTTCGACGAGCTTCACGAGTTTCGACTTGGCGGTGATCGATGCGCCGGTCGCGATCACCGGGTTGATCACCGTGTCGGCGGCGAGCAACGCTTCGACGGCGGCGAGGCTGTCGTCGCCGCTACCCGAGATTTCGAGCCGGATCACGCGCGCGGGCGAAAAAAGCGACATCGAGGCGGCCTCGGCGGCGAGCAACGACGGATCCTGCGAAAGCTGCGCACCGGTGAGGTCGAGCCGTTCGGCGTCCTTCCCCGCCAGCCCGATCAGATGCTGCGCCACCGCGCCCATCGTCGCCTCGTCGGGACCGGTGAGGAGGGCGAAGCGAACCGCGGGATCGAGGCGGGTCTGGCGTTCGAAGTCGGCAGGCTTGACGCTCTTCATGGAATTACCGGGCAATCCTCAGTTTATCCGCATCCCCGAGCGAAGACGAGGGGCTCGTTCGAGCGAGACGAGAACCGGAACGCACGGCCTCGACTTCGCTCGGCATAGTCCCTCGTCTTCGCTCGGGAAAGCGGATTAATCCCTGATCTGCCTAGCCGCCGGGCGCCGCCGGCGGGTCGGCGGACTCGCCGCCGCCGCGGTTTGCGAACACCGCGAGCCGTGCGACGATCTGGTCGGCGACGCCCGAGGCGAGCCGTTCGAGCGCGGTCGATTCGGCCGCGATCGTCGCATATTCGCTGCCGACGACATCGATTCCCGAGTCTTGCGTCGCGGTCGCGTCGAGCAACACCTCGCCCGACGCGGCGTTGACGAGCTGGTAGCGCGCGCGCAGCGTCCGCCGCTCGCGCGTCACGGCATCGTCGGCGCGGACGCCGAAGCCGGTGATCGAATCCTCGAGCCGCACGTCGAGCCGCAGCCGTTTGCCCGCGCCATGCCCGCCCTGCGTCGCCTGCAACCGGTCGCGGAGCGCGTTGCGGACGAGCCAGCCCGAATGCCCCTCGATCGGCGCGACATCGACGTCGGCGAGCACCTGCGCCACCGCCCCCTTGCTGCCGTTCGCATAGAGCGGGCGCAGGCCGCAGCCGCCAACGGCGAGCGAGGCTACGACAAGGGCGGAGACGAAGAGGCTGCGCATCAGGGAACGATATTCACCAAACGGTCGGGGACCACAATCACCTTCTTCGGCGCGGTCCCCCCAAGCAGTTCGGCGATGCGCGGGCGCGCGAGCGCCGCGGCTTCGGCGGCGCCCTTGTCGATCCCCTTCGCGAGCGTCATCGTGTCGCGCAGCTTGCCGGCGACCTGGATCGCGATCGTCACCTCGTCGTCGACGAGCAGCGCGGGATCGGCGGCGGGCCATGCGGCGTCGGCGATCATCGCGGTCGTGCGCTGGCCCTCCGGCAGCGCCGCCCACGCCTCCTCGGCAAGGTGCGGCATCATCGGCGCGACAAGCAGGATCAGCGTCCGGCACGCCTCGGCGCGGGTCGCCGAGGGCGGTGCCTTCTCGATCTCGTTCGCGAGCGCGTGGATCTTCGCGACAGCCTTGTTGAAGCCGAGCGCCTCGATATCGGCTGCCACGCCGGCGATCGCCTGATGCAGCTTGCGCGCCAGCCCCTTGTCCTCGCCGCCGTCGCCGGCATTTTCGGTCTCGCCAAAGATGCGCCATAGCCGCTGGACGAAGCGCCACGCGCCCTCGATCCCGGCCTCGCTCCACGGCAGGTCGCGCTCGGGCGGGCTGTCCGAGAGCATGAACCAGCGCGCGGCGTCGGCGCCATATTGGTCGAGGATAGCGTCGGGATCGACGACATTCTTCTTCGACTTCGACATCTTGATCACGCGGCCGACATCGACCGGCGCGCCATCGGCCGCCAGCGTCGCGCCGTCGGCGGTACGGACGATCTCGTCGGGGGTGAAGAAGACCGGTGCATGGCCCTCGCCCTGGTCGCGGCTGTAGGTTTCGTGCGTCACCATCCCCTGCGTGAACAGGCTGGCGAACGGTTCGGCGATCTCGATCATCCCCAGCTTCTTGAGCGCGCGGGTCCAGAAGCGCGCGTAGAGCAGGTGCAGAATCGCATGTTCGATGCCGCCGATATACTGGTCGACGGGCAGCCAGCGGCGGATGACATCGGGGTCGAAGGGCTTGTCCGCGGGCGCAGAGGCGAAGCGCAGGAAATACCAGCTCGAATCGACGAAGGTGTCGAGCGTGTCGGTCTCGCGTACCGCGTCGCCGCCGCAGCTTGGACAGGCGACATGCTTCCACGTCGGATGGCGGTCGAGCGGATTGCCGGGGACCGAGAAATCGGCGTCCTCGGGCAGCACGACGGGAAGCTGGCTCTTCGGCACCGGCACCAGCCCGCAGGCGTCGCAATGGATGAAGGGGATCGGCGTGCCCCAATAGCGCTGGCGCGAAACACCCCAGTCGCGCAGGCGCCACACGGTCGTGCCCTTGCCCCAGCCCTCATGCTCCGCGCGCGCGATGATCGCGGCTTTGGCCTCCTCGATCGTCATCCCGTCGAGGAAATGGCTGTTCACCAGCTTGCCGGGACCGACATATGCCTCGTCGCCGTGGAAGACCTGTCCGGTCTCGTCGCCGTCGGCGATCACGCGGTGGACGGGCAGGCCGTATTTGCGCGAGAAATCAAGGTCGCGCTGGTCGTGCGCCGGGCAGCCGAAGATCGCCCCGGTGCCATAGTCCATCAGCACATAGTTCACGACCCAGACGGGCAAATGCCAGTTGGGATCGAGCGGATGCTCGACCGACAGGCCGGTGTCGAACCCCATCTTCTCGGCGGTGTCGAGCTGTTCGGCGGCGGTGCCCTGACGCCGGCATAGCTCGAGGAACGCGGCTAGTTCGGGCGAATCCTTGGCCAGCCTCTCGGCGAGCGGATGGTCGGGCGAGATCGCCGCGAAGCTCGCGCCATAGAGCGTGTCGGGGCGCGTCGTGAAGACGTCGAAGCCCGGCGCGCCGCCGGCCATGCGGAAGCTGAATTCGAGCCCCTGCGACTTGCCGATCCAGTTTTCCTGCATCAGCCGCACCTTGTCGGGCCACTGGTCGAGGCCCTTCAGCCCTTCGAGCAGTTCATCGGCAAAGTCGGTGATCTTGAGGAACCACTGCGACAATTTCTTCTTTTCGACGAGCGCGCCCGAGCGCCAGCCGCGGCCGTCGATCACCTGCTCGTTCGCGAGCACGGTCATGTCGACGGGGTCCCAGTTGACGTAGCTTTCCTTGCGCGTGACGAGCCCCGCGGCGTGCATGTCGAGGAACAGCGCCTGTTCCTGCCCGTAATAATCGGGCTCGCAGGTCGCGAGCTCGCGGCTCCAGTCGATCGCGAGGCCGAGGCGCTTCAGCTGCGCGCGCATCGACGCGATATTGTCGCGCGTCCAGCCGCCCGGCGCGACGCCCTTTTCCATCGCAGCATTTTCGGCGGGCATGCCGAACGCATCCCAGCCCATCGGGTGGAGCACGTCGTGGCCGGTCATCCGCTTGAAGCGCGCGAGCACGTCGCCCATCGCATAATTGCGCACATGCCCCATGTGGATGCGCCCCGAGGGGTAGGGGAACATCTCGAGGATATAGGCCTTCGGCTTGTCGGCGCTGTCGGTGGTGACGAAGCTGTTCGCGGCGTCCCAGGCGGCCTGCCAGCGGGCATCGGCGGCGAGAGCGCCAAAGCGCGTTTCGCGGGTCATTGGTCAGTTACCCCGTTGATGTCAGTCGGCGCGCATCCGCGCCGGGAATTAGCCTTCGATGGCCGAGCGGCGGAGGTCGCGGGCGCGGGTAAGGATGATTTCCTCGAGCTTCTGCACCGTCGCCGCCTGCACCGGCGCGTCGACCCAGGCGCCGCCCTGCGACACCTGGCGCGATGCCGCGACACGCAGCGCATCGGCGCGCAGGTCGCGGTCGAGGATCGACACGGTGACCTTCATCCGTTCGCCCGGGTTCGACGGATTCGCGTACCAGTCGGTGATGATCACCCCGCCCGACGAGTCGGCCTGGAGCAGCGGCATGAACGAGAGCGCGTCGAGCGACGCGCGCCACAGATAGGAGTTTACGCCGATCGTCGTCACCTGCGACGCGGCGAGGTCGGCCTTCGGCTTTTCCTTGCCGGCGCAGGCCGACAGGCCGAGCGCGGCGAGCCCGAGCAGCGCCAGCGCGGCCGGACGACGGCCGAACGTGGCAGGGACGGGAAGCTGGAACATGCCGGAACACCTTATATTTGGGCGTCGCCTCCCCGATCGGGGCACGGACGCGTGCGGAATTTGCAAGCGTCTCTATCGCCCTTGTTCCCGTGCCGCAAGCGCGGCAATCGCCTCTTTTCCGCCATTCATCGCGCGGTCATCAAAGCGTCGCACTGTGGTGTCAACGCAACAGCTTCGGCGAAAAGCCGGAAGGGCGGGATCATTCGTTCGTGAATCACTGGAAATATTGGGCCCGCAGGCCTATCTGGGGATTCGATTGGGGTTGGAGTCGCAGTTTAATGGCGCGGACATCGCGACATCTCTGGAAGTCTGGGCTGGTCGCCGCTGCGGCGATTTCAGTCGCACTTCCGCCTGCGCTCGCGGCGATGACCCGCGCCGACCGCATCCGCGACACCCAGCTTTCGGAAACGCTGCTCGGCCAGTTCACCCCGGCGTCGGGCGACCCGCGGCTGATCGCGCGCTACGCCAAGATGTCGGCCGAAGCGCGCAGCAGCTTCAGCTTCACCCCTGCCTTGACCGACGAGGGCCGCCGGAACCGGGCGATCACCGTCGTGATCCGCAGCCGCGACGACACGTCGAGCGCCGCGCGCACCGCCGCGCTGACCGCCGGCCGCGCCAAGGCGCCGATCGCGGTCGCGCCCGTCGCCTATGACCTTGGCGCGTCGGTCGGCTTCCAGAAATTCGTCACCCCGGCGCTGCCGCGCGGCATCGACCTCAAGAATCTGCCGGTCGCGCGCGAACCCGAACAGCTCGCCGAGAAGAAATCGCGCTTCGCGACGCGCGTCCTCAGCCGGCCGAGCGATCCCGCCGGCGCGACCGACCGCGTCACCGCGCCCGGCGACGACCAGAATGTCGATGTCGTCAGCAGCTATCGCCTGACCAAGAATATCGATGTGACGGCCGGCGTCCGCTATCGCACAGACGACCGCGCGCAGCCGCTGACCGACGCGCGCCGCGACAGCCAGGCGGTCTATGTCGGCACGGCGTTCCGCTTCTGACGTCTCCGGCGTTTCGCCGCTTTCTCATCCCACGCATCGATTGCTGCCCAGCCGGCTTTGATGCCGCTTGCGCGCTGGAGCGCGCGCGCGCGGGCGGATGTCATTCCGCCGAGCGCGATGGCTTTCCCGCCCGCGAGCCGCGCCAGTCGCAGCCAGGCGGCGCGGCCCAGCGCGCGGGCTCCGGCGTGGGACCGCGTCGGGTAGAGCGGAGAAATGAAGGCCCCATGCGCGGCCGCGCGCCGCGCCGCGCGCGCCTCGCCCGCATCGTGAACCGGCATGGTGACGACCAGGCCGAGGCGGTGCGCCTGCCGCGCGCGCTGGGCCATCGGCTGGCGGAGATGAACGCCGTCGGCGCCCCACCGCCGCGCAAGCGCAGGCGATCCCGCCAGCAGGACCATCAGCTTGCGGGTCCGCGCAACGCGCTGGAGCCGCCGGACAAGCCGCCAGCGCAATCCCGCCGGCAGCGCGTCGTGGCGCACGATGATCCCGCTGCCGGGCGGCACGATCGCTGCCAGCGCGCGCATCCCGGCCGCGAGCCGCTCGTCGCTGAACAGCCATGTCGCAGGCAGGTTTCGGGGGCGGGAGGGGTGGCGTCCGACCATCGCCCTTCCTATAGGCGCGTCGCGGGCGCGCGCAACGCGCCGATCGAGGATCGAATATGAGCGACGCTGCTGACAGGCTGGCCGAAGTACGGGCGAATATCGCGGGTGCGGCGAAGCGCGCGCAGCGGGAGCCCGCCGGGATCGAACTGATCGCGGTGTCGAAGACGCACGAGGCCGAGGCGATCCGCCCGCTGATCGCCGCGGGCCAGCATCATTTCGGCGAGAATCGCGTGCAGGAAGCGGCGGCCAAATGGCCCGCGCTGCGCGCCGAGACCCCCGGGGTCACGCTGCACCTGATCGGCCAGCTGCAATCGAACAAGGCCGAGGAAGCGGTGGCGCTGTTCGACGCGATCCATTCGGTCGACCGCTCGTCGCTGGTCCAGGCGCTCGCCAAGGCCTGCGCCAAGGCGGGCAAGCAACCGCAACTCTTCGTGCAGGTCAATATCGGCAACGAGGAGCAGAAGGGCGGCTGCGCCGTTTCCGACCTGCCGGCCTTGCTCGCCGAGGCGCGCGACGCGGGGCTCAAGATCGACGGCCTGATGGCGATCCCGCCCGCAACGCAAGAACCCGCGCCCTATTTCGCATTGCTCGACGAACTCGCCGAACGCCATGGCCTTCCGCTTCGCTCGATGGGGATGAGCGGCGATTATGAAACCGCGGTGATGCTGGGCGCGACGCATGTCCGCGTCGGCACCGCGCTGTTCGGCGCGCGTTGAGGTTGGCGCGAATCGGCTGGCACCCGGCATATCTTTCATCGTCGTCCCGGACTCGATCCGGGATCCATTCCTTCAGCGCTGCATGAAACGAAGAGAACGACCGCTTCCTGCCCCAAACCGTCCTTCAAGCGCATATCGACACCGTCCGCATACTGTATTATGTGAACAGTACAGTTCGGAGTGTCGATGCCGCGTGCTTTAGAAAATCCCCGACGCCAGCCCCTCCGCCAATGCGGCGCCAAGATCGCGCGCTTCGGCGAGGCGGTTCGCGGGGATCGTCTTGGGGGCGAGGATGGCTTCGGGCGTCTGCGCATCGGTGTTCACGATCATCGGATCGGCGACGCGTCTGAGCCGCCAGCCGGTCGCGATGCGGTCGAGCTGGCGCTGGGCGTTTTCGCCGTCGGAACCCGCGCAGATGATCGTCGCATAGGGGCGCCCTTCGAGCCTGCCGAGGCAGGGATAATAGCAACGGTCGAGCATCTCCTTCATCGCGCCCGACAGTGCCGCAAGATTTTCTGGACCGACAAAGAGATAGCCGCCCGCCGCGAGCAGATCGTCCGGTACGACCCGGTTCGCCGCGATGAGCGACGCGCTCCCCGCCCCATCGGCGGCCGCGCGCGCAAGCGCTTCGCTGCCGCCGGTGCGGCTGTGCCAGGCGATCAGCAGGTGCGGCGCGTCGGTCATGCCGCGATGCTTGCCAAGCCCGGCGGCACGGCGCAAGCTGCCCCGAAACAGGGGAGGATAACATGCGCCGACTGACCGCCGTGCTGCTTGCCAGCGCTATACCGTTCGCCGCGATCGCGCAGGATGCCGCGAGCGACGCCACGCGCACCGCGCAGGCCGAGATCGCGAGGCGCCTGCCGCTCGACGACCCGCGCGACGAAGCCAATGTGCGGCGCGGCAAGCTCGCCGAGATTCCGGGCGGGGTGATTCTCGACAAGCAAGGCAAAACGGTTTGGGACCGGCGGCCCTATGAATTTCTGCAATCGAAGGACGCGCCCGACACGGTGAACCCGTCGCTGTGGCGGCAGGCGCGGCTCGACGCGGTGCACGGATTGTTCGAGGTCGTGCCGGGCAAGATCTGGCAGATCCGCGGCTACGATATTTCGGTGATGACGATCATCCGCGGCAAGAGCGGCTGGATCGTCGTCGATCCCCTGCTGTCCGAAGAAACGGCCGCCGCGGGGTGGAAGCTGTTCGCCGATACGGTCGAGGCGAAGGACAAGGTGCTGCCGATCAGGGCGGTGATCTTCAGCCACAGCCATAGCGACCATTTCGGCGGGGTCGGCGGGATCGTCACACCGGAAGAGGTGAAGGCTGGCAAGGTGCGGATCATCGCGCCGCACGGCTTCTCCGAAGAAGCGACGTCGGAGAATGTCCTCGCTGGGACCGCGATGGGGCGGCGTGCGCTCTACATGTTCGGGTCGATCCTGGCGCCGGGCGAGCGGGGGCAGGTCGATACCGGGCTGGGACCCAAGCTGTCGTCGGGGACGATCGGCTATATGGAACCGACCGAGACGGTGTCGGACAAGGGCGGAACGCTGACGATCGACGGACTGGTCTTCGACTTCCTCGATGCAGGGAGCACCGAGGCGCCGTCGGAGTTCGTCTTCTATATCCCCGCGTACAAGGCCCTGCACACCACCGAGGTCGTGACCCACACGCTGCACAATGTGCTCACCCTGCGCGGAGCGCAGGTGCGGGATGCGCTGCGCTGGTCGAAGGTGATCGACGCGATGCTGCTGAAATGGGGCGGCAGCGCCGAGGTCGCGATGGGATCGCATCATTGGCCGACGTGGGGGACGGGCGAGGTCGGCGAGCTGCTGGCGAACCAGCGCGACGCGTACCGCTATGTCCACGACCGGACACTGTTCCTCGCGAACAAGGGCGCGACCTTGCACGAGCTCGCCGACCAGACCGCCGAGGCGCCGGTGCAGAGCAGGGATTTCGGGACGCGCGGCTATTACGGTACGCTGAATCACGACATGAAGGCGACGTACCAGCGCTATTTCGGTTGGTGGGACGGCAATCCCGCCAATTTCAACCCGCTGCCGCCCGAGCAGAGCGCGCCCAAATATGTCGCGCTGGCGGGCGGGGCGGACAAGCTGCTCGCGGCGGGCAAGGCGGCAATCGTGGCGGGAGACTATCGCTGGGCGGCAGAGCTGCTCAACAAGCTCGTCTTTGCGCAGCCGGACAACAAGGAGGCGCGCGCGGCGCTCGCCTCGGCCTATGACCAGATGGGCTATCAGGCCGAATCGGGCGCCTGGCGGAACTATTATCTCGCCGCAGCGGCGAGCCTGCGCGGCAATGCGGTCGAAAGCATTTCGGGCAACGGGCAGAGCCGCAGCTTTGTGAGCGCGATCCCGACCGGGGTCTTCTTCGATGCGCTCGCGACGCGTTTCGATGCCACCAAGGGCGCGGGCCTCAAAGGCACCTTCCAATTCATCCTGCCCGATAGCAAGGAAGCCGTCGCGGTGGTCGTCGGCGGCGGGGTCGAGTTCCCGCGCTATGGCGTCACCGACCCGGCACCGACAGCGACGATCACCATCGACCGGGGGACGCTCGACGATGTGATGCTGGGGCAAGCACAATTCCCGGCGCTGATGCAGTCGGGCGCGATCAAGATCGACGGCGACCGGATGGCGTTCCTGTCGTGGTTCGCGCTGCATCCGCCGCAGGACCCGCGCTTCAATATAGTTGTGCCCTGACACGCCAACCGACTAACGGAGGATCATGACCGACACCGCTGCCGCGCCCACCGACCCCTTCGCGCCCGACGCGCTCAACGCGAGCGAGGGGCTGGGTCCGGTCGATCCCGCCTATGGCCATGTCCTGCGCATCACGACCGCGCTCAACATGCTGCCCCTCGCGATCGGCGCCACGGTGTTCGACCTGCTCGTGATGCCGCGGATCGGCGGACCGACCGGGCTGGTCAGCGTCGCCGCGTGGCTGTTTGCGGCGATAGCGATCGTCACCTTTCCGGCGCGCCGCGTTTCGCGCTGGGGCTACCGGATCGGCGAGGGGCAACTCCGCGTCGCGCGCGGCTGGCTGTTCCGCACCGACACGATCGTCCCCTTCGTCCGCGTCCAGCATATCGACGTCGGGCAGGGGCCGGTCGAGCGCTGGTTCGGCCTCTCGCACCTCGTCGTCCACACATCGGGCACGCACAACAGCACCGTCACCCTGCCCGGCCTGCGCAGCGACCTTGCCGCCGCGATGCGCGAGACGATCCGCCGGCATATCCAGACCGACTTCGCATGAGCGACGCCGCCGCCCTTCCCGCGGCCGCCGACGAGCCGCAGTGGCAGCGGCTGCACCCGGCGACGCTGGCCCTCGCGCTTGTCCGGATCGGGCCGCGCTCGCTGCAGTTTTTGCCCGCAGTCGCGGCGCTTGGCTTCACCGGCAACTGGGTCTGGATTGTCCCGGCAATCCTCGCCTATCTGCTGATCGCGTTCGCCGCCGCCTGTCTGCAATGGATGCGATTTCGCTTCATCGTCGGCGACGACGCGGTGGTGATCGAAAGCGGCGTGCTGTCGCGCCAGCATCGCACCATCCCCTTCGACCGCATCCAGGACGTCAGCATCGAACAGGGGTTGGTGTCGCGCGCGCTCGGCATCGCCAAGGTCGGGTTCGAGACCGGCGCGGGCGGCAAGGAGAATGACGCGCATCTCGACGCGATCGGGCTCGACGCCGCGCAGGCGCTGCGCACGACGATCCGCGCGCATCGCAGCGCGCCCGTCGCAGCACCGACGGCGGATGCGCCTGACCCAGCCCCCGCGCTCGCCGAGGACCGGCTGCTCTTCGCGATGGGGCCCCGCCGGCTGCTCGTCGCCGGGCTGTTCAACTTCTCGCTCGCCGCGCTCGCGGTCGTCGGCGGCGGCATGCAATTCTTCGACAATCTGCTGCCGTTCGACTTCAACATCTTCAATCCCGCCGATTGGATCGACGTCGCGGGGCGCTACGGGCTCGACAGCTGGCTGCTCGCGCACCGCTGGATCGCCGGGATCGGCGCCGCGATCTCGCTGCTGTTCATCGGTTTCGCGAGCGGCATCGCGACGATGGTGTTCGCCAACTGGGGTTTCCGCCTGACGCGCGAGCCGCGCGCGCTCCGCCGCACGCGCGGCCTGACGACGCGCACCGACGTCGCGGTGCCGGTGAAGCGCGTGCAGGCGGCGATCCTTGTCACCGGCTGCCTGCGCAAACGCTTCGGCTGGCACGAGCTGCGCCTGCAAAGCCTTGCGAGCGACGGCGAGAAGGAACGCGACCATCAGGTCGTTCCCTTCGGCCGGATCGAGGAGATCGACCCGGTGCTGGACGAGGTCGCGATCCGCCGCCCCGACGCCGCGCAGGCGTGGCAGCACAGCCACCATATCGTCGCGCTCGGCCCGGTCATCGGCGCGACCGCCGCGACGATCGGCGGCATCGTCGCCCTCTCGCTCGGCAATGCGGTCGGCTGGCTCGGTGTCGTCGCCGCGCCGCTGATCGCGCCGATCGCCCTCTGGGCGGCGCGCTATCATCTGTGGGCCGATATCGGCGACCAGGTCGCGATCCGCCGCGGCTGGTGGAAGCCGAAGATGACCTTGCTGCCGCACGCGTCGGTGCAGAGCGTCGACCTAAAGACCGACTTCATCCTCCGCCCCTTCGGCCTCGCGACGCTTGTTTTCGGGGTGCCGGGCGGAAGCAGCCTTGCCAGCCACGAGATTCCGGCGATCCCGCTCGGCGTCGCGCAGGATCTGCGCGCGCGCATCCTGACGGCAGGGCTGCGGCAATGACCGAAGCCGCGCTTGGCATCACCCACTCGATCAGCGGCCAGCCCTGGCACTGGCGGCGCACGAGCGCCGAAATGGGCGGCGAAAGCCTCGCCCCCGACGATCTCGTCACCCAATTGCTGATGGCGCGCGGGGTGCCGCGCGACGATATCGAGCGCCAGCGTACCCCGACCCTGCGCGGATTCATGCCCGACCCGTCGCTGTTCCGCGACATGGACGCCGCCGCCGCGCGGCTCGCCGATGCGGTCGAGGCCCGCGAGGCGGTGACGATCTTCGGCGATTATGACGTCGACGGCGCGACCTCGGCGGCGCTGCTCGTCCGCCTGCTCCGCGCGCTCGACGTGCCGGTGGGCGCCTATATCCCCGACCGGCTGATGGAGGGATATGGTCCGTCGGGCGCCGCGCTGGTCAGGATCGGCGAGGCAGGATCGAAGCTGATCGTCACCGTCGATTGCGGCGCACAGGCGTTCGACGCGATCGCCGAGGCCCGCGCGGCAGGCGTCGAAGTGATCGTCGTCGACCATCACCAGTGCGCGACGACGCTTCCGCAAGCCTTTGCGGTGGTGAACCCGAACCGGCTCGACGAGGAACCCGACGCGGCGATCCACGGCAATCTCGCCGCGGTCGGGGTTGCCTTCCTGCTCGGCGCGGCGTTGCTGCGCACCCTGCGCGCACGCGGCCATTTCGGCAGCCGCGCCGAGCCGCAGCTGATCGAGCTGCTCGACCTTGTCGCGCTCGGTACGGTCGCCGACGTTGCGCGGCTGACGGGTTTCAACCGCGCGCTGGTGACGCAGGGGCTGAAGGTGATGGCGAAGCGCGCCAATATCGGCATGGCCGCGCTGATGGACGCCGCGCGGTTGACCAGGCCGCCGACCGCGAGCGACATGGGCTTTGCGCTGGGGCCGCGCATCAACGCCGGCGGGCGGGTCGGAAAGTCGGACCTTGGCGTCCGGCTGCTGACGACGAACGATCCGCAGGAGGCGGCCGATATCGCGCAGGAACTGGGCCGCCTCAACGAGGAACGCCGCGCGATCGAGGCGGCGGTGCTCGACCAGGCGATCGAGGCGAGCGCGGCCTGCGCCAACGCCCCCGTCGCGATCGTCGCGGGCGACGGCTGGCACCCGGGGGTGATCGGCATCGTCGCGGGGCGGCTCAAGGAAAGGCTGCACCGCCCGGCGATCGTCATTGCAGTCGATGCGGATGGCGTCGGCAAGGGTTCGGGACGCTCGATCTTGGGCGTCGACCTGGGCGCCGCGATTCTCGCCGCGAAGGAGACGGGGCTGCTCGTCGCGGGTGGCGGCCATGCCATGGCGGCGGGGCTGACCGTCGAGAAGACCAAGGTCGACGCGGTCGGCGCCTTCCTGAACGAGCGATTGGCGGCGGACGTCGAGCGCGCGAGCGGCGACAAGTCGCTGCTGATCGACGCGGTGCTCGCGCCGCGCGGGATCAGTCCCTTATGGTGCGACGCGATCGAAAGCGCCGGGCCATATGGCGCCGGCTGGCCCGCGCCGCGCGTCGCGACGGGACCGGTGCGAATCGTCGAATCGGGGATCGTCGGCACCGACCATCTCCGCCTGATCGTCGCGGGAGAGGATGGCGCGCGGTTCAAGGCGATCGCCTTTCGCGCCGCCGAGACCGAGCTGGGGCAGACGCTGCTGAACGCGCGCGGGCGCAAATTGTGGCTCGCGGGGCGCGCCAAGCGCGACGACTGGGGCAGCCGCCCCGCCGCCGAACTCCACCTCGAGGATGCCGCGTGGGCCGACTGACGGCTGGCTCCTGCCAGCCTGGGGGGCCGACTGACGGCTGGCTCCCGCCAGCGTTGGGGGGCGACCGACGACGGGACGACCGGCGATGGCGCAATAAATTTGCGCGCGCGCTTGACCGCACGGGAACGCCCGTCTAAGGCCCCGCTTCACCGATTTGACGGCCCCTTCGTCTAGCGGTCTAGGACGTCGCCCTTTCACGGCGAAAACACGGGTTCGAGTCCCGTAGGGGTCACCACGGTACAGACGGGCAGGATGCAGCCGGGCGGTCGGCCCTTTCTCTCCCGATACATCCGACCGACAAGGCCCCTTCGTCTAGCGGTCAGGACGCGGCCCTCTCACGGCTGAAACACGGGTTCGATTCCCGTAGGGGTCACCATCTTCTCACCGAAGATTGGATTTCCGCCGATACAGCGCAATTCATCGACTTAGCAGCCGCCTGGTGATACAACAAGGTGGCACAAAGATGAGATTGCGCGTGGCTGGATTATGGCGTCATCCCAAGTCGAAAATGTTCTGGTTTCGCATGGGCGTGCCGGAGAGATACCGCGCACGCGTCGGCAAGCGCGAATGGAAGGAATCGCTCGGCACCGCCGATGAGGTGAAAGCGCGTGCCCTGCATGCGCGCAAGCTCGTCGAAGTTCACGACCTGATGCGCGCGCTCGACGCCGCCGGTGCCATCGCCGTCGATGATCAGGCCGACAAAATCGTGGCAGATGGATTCGATGCACTTGCCCGTGCGAACATCAAGGCGCACTAGGTCGCAGCGGACTATGACATCGCGCGCGGCTTCGATCACGTGTGCCTCACCATGCTTCATATGATGGCTTTCCGGGCACGGCTGGATTGGGGCGGCACCTATGCCAGCAAGGCGCAGCTAGAAGCGCTTGGCGAGGCCGACGAAGATATCTGGCCGATCGAGCAGCCGGATGCCACAGGCGCGTTTAGGACGTTCGCGCATCGAGACGCGGTATCGATCAATATCGATCTGTTCGAAACGAACCCTGCATTCAAGGGGGTGGCGTTTCGCGAGGTGGCTCGCGCGCACCTATCCGCACGGGACTGGAAGGCTGCGGAGTTCGAGGCGCAGATCGTCGCGCAGGCAGCGGGCGTGGTGCTTAAGCCGAAGGGGCCGCTGTTCGAAGCGGTGGCCGAACGTATCCTCCGCCGTCTGGCGGAACACCGCTTCGGGCACTGGCCGACGGCGGTGCAGACCGTGCTGCAACCAATGATGACGGCGATGTCCGATTTTCTGCCGGTGGAACGGTCAGCCCCGCTGAACGACCCAGTTATGGGCACTAAGTTGTCGGAGGTGTTCAAGGCGTGGCGTGATGAAACCAGCGCCACGCCGAAATCGCAGGACGAATTCCAGGCATCGATCGACCGGTTCATCTCCGTGTTCGGTGATATGTCTGTAGAAACCATCACGAAGGCGACGGTCCTCGACTTCCGTCGTATCATGGAGCGATTGCCCTACCGACCGAAGAAGGACGTTTCGTCGCTACCGCTGCGTGATCAGGTGGCGCTGGCCAAGGCAAAAAAGATGCGGATCGTCTCCCCTGAGACGGCGGCCAAGAACCTGCAGGCGCTGCGCACGGCGCTAGCGCACGCCGAGAACGAGATGTCCTTGATTGACCATAACCCGGCCAGCGGTGTGAAGGTCAACCGCAGGGACGCATTCGACGACGACCGCCTGCCCTTCAACGGGGAGCAGCTGCGAACGCTGTTCGCGCTGCCGGTGATGCTGGACGCGACGATCAATCCCGATGGCGCGCTGTTCTGGTTCATGCTGCTAGCGCCACTGACCGGCTGCCGATGCAGTGAGTTAGCCAACCTGCGACCGACGAATGTGCGGGAGGAGGACGGCATCTGGTATATCGCCATCGAGCGCGATCCGAAGCGTCAGCGCCTCGAGGAGGAAGCGGAGGGTGGAGCGACCAAGCGGGCCAAGACGAGAACCAGCCTTCGAAACATCCCTGTCCACCGGCTGGCGGTGGAGGCTGGCTTC